>NZ_JBNPUO010000005.1:0-280000 GCF_051168215.1 Bradyrhizobium sp. HKCCYLRH2015
TCGGTCGTCCAGAACGACAATACGACTCCGGCGGCGATCACCGGCTCGACCAAGCTGTCGGGTACGTCGGGCACCTCGTCGAACGACCTCGCCAGCGGCATCACGTCGGGTGAGACGCTGGTCGTCAACGGCACCACCTTCACCTTCGTCACCGGCACGTCCTCGACCGGCACCAACATCGGCATCGGCGACAGCGTCAGCAACCTGCTGTCGGCGATCCAGACCCAGACCGGCGTGACGGCGTCGATCACCGCGGGTGCGATCACCCTGACGCCGCCGGCGGCGGGATTGACGCTCTCGGGCAGCAGCGGCACCTTGGCCAAGCTCGGGCTGACTGCCGTCGGCGATGGCTTGTCGGGACAGACCTTGACGATCGGTGCCACAGGAGGTGGCACGGCGACGAGTGTCACATTCGGTCTCGGGACAGGGCAGATCAAGTCGCTGAACGACCTCAATACCCAGCTCGCAGCCAACAACCTGCAGGCCTCGATTGATACCACCGGCAAGATCTCGATCACCACGACCAACGACGCGGCGTCGGCGACGATCGGCGCGATCGGTGGTACGTCGGCTGCATCCAGCCAGGCCTTCAACGGTCTGACGGCGGCGGCTCCGGTGACCGACGCGACGGCGCAGACGCAGCGCGCGAGCCTGGTCTCCCAGTACAACAACGTGCTGGCGCAGATCAACACCACGGCGCAGGACGCCTCGTTCAACGGCGTCAACCTGCTCAACGGCGACACGCTGAAGCTGACCTTCAACGAGACCGCCAAGTCGACGCTGTCGATCACCGGCGTGACCTTCAACACCGGCGGTCTCGGCCTGTCGAACCTCACCTCGGGCACCGACTTCCTCGACAACAACTCGGCGAACAAGGTGATCACCCTGCTGAACTCGGCGAGCTCGACGCTGCGGTCGGAAGCGTCCACGCTGGGTTCGAACCTGTCGGTGGTGCAGATCCGTCAGGACTTCAACAAGAACCTGATCAACGTGCTGCAGACCGGCTCGTCGAACCTGACGCTGGCCGACACCAACGAGGAAGCGGCCAACAGCCAGGCGCTGTCGACCCGCCAGTCGATCGCGGTGTCCGCGCTGTCGCTCGCCAACCAGTCGCAGGCGAGCGTGCTGCAGCTGCTGCGCTGATCCGCACGCATCGCATCTCGACGACCAAGGCGGCGGGGGAAACCCCGCCGCTTTTTTTCGCCTGGTTTGGCCGTCCGGCCCGTATCAATACTGGTCTGGAACCGGACGCGAGTGGAGCTGAGGGATCGCAACCAGTCGTTAAGCAAGAAATTTAAAGCGCCATTAACCATGTTTTAAAAGTGGGTGGACTAGAACCTCCTGGTGAATAACTAGGAAGGTTTCACACACATGTCCGGTATCGTTCTCTCGGCTTCGGTTCGCCAAAACCTGCTGGCGCTGCAAAACACCGCATCGCTGCTGGCCACGACTCAAAACAACCTGGCCACCGGCAACAAGGTCAACACGGCGCTCGATAACCCCACCGAATTCTTCACCGCGCAATCGCTCAACAACCGCGCGAGCGACATTGCGAACCTGCTCGACAGCATCGGTAACGGTGTCCAGGTTCTCCAGGCTGCGAATACCGGTCTCACCTCGCTGCAGAAGCTGGTCGACAGCGCCAAGTCGATCGCAAGCCAGGTGCTCCAGGCTCCCACGGGCTACACGACAAAGTCGAGCGTGACCTCCGCGGTCATTCCGGGGGCGACGGCCAACAACCTGCTCGGCAGCTCCTCGAACAAGTTCGTGACCGGCTCCGCGGTCAACAACGACAACACCAGCACGGCGGTCGCGATCACTGGCTCCACCAGGCTGTCCGGCACGGCGAGCTCTACCTCGAACGACCTGGCGAGCAGCGTCACGACCGGCGACACGCTCGTGGTCAACGGCGTGGTGTTCACCTTCGTGGCCGGTTCGGTCTCGGCCGGCACCAATATCGGCGTCGGCGACACCGTCAGCAACCTTCTTGCAGCCATCGACTCCGTGACCGGTGCGACTGCGACGCCGTCCACTGTGAGCGGCGGCCAGATAACTCTCGCGACAGGCACGGCGCAGGATCTGACGGTCTCGGGCACGGCCCTGGCCAAGCTCGGATTGACGGCCGCAACCACGACGCGCAATCCGCCTGCATTGTCAGGACAGACACTGACCATAGCCTCGACAGGAGGCGGTGTCGCCACGAACATAACGTTCGGCACCGGCGCCTCGCAGATATCGACTCTGGCGCAGCTCAACACCGCGCTTGCGGCGAACAATCTGCAGGCAAGCCTCAGCACGAACGGCCAGCTCACGATCCTGACGACCAACGAATCGGCGTCGTCGACGATCGGCGCGGTGGCCGGCTCCTCCACGGCGGCAAGCCAGGCCTTCAATGGTGTGACCGCATCCACGCCGGTGGCCGACACCAACTCGCAGACCACACGCGCCGGATTGATCGCCCAGTACAACAACGTGCTGGCGCAGATCGACACCACGGCGCAGGACGCCTCGTTCAACGGCATCAATTTGCTGAACGGCGATACGCTCAAGCTGGTATTCAACGAGACCGGACGGTCCACGCTGAACATCACCGGCGTGACCTTCAACAGCACCGGTCTCGGGCTGTCGGCGCTGGTCGTCGGAACCGACTTCCTCGACAGCAACTCGGCCAACAAGGTGCTGTCGACGTTGAACAGCGCATCGACGGCGATCCGCTCCGAGGCGTCATCGCTCGGCTCGAACCTGTCGATCGTGCAGGTCCGTCAGGACTTCAACAAGAACCTGATCAACGTGCTGCAGACCGGCTCGTCGAACTTGACGTTGGCCGACACCAACGAAGAGGCGGCCAACAGCCAGGCGCTGTCGACCCGCCAGTCGATCGCGGTCTCCGCGCTCGCGCTGGCCAATCAGTCGCAGGCGAGCGTGCTGCAGCTCCTGCGCTGAGCGCGAACGCGCTGGAATAATATCTCATCGAAGCGGCGGGCCTTGCCCGCCGCTTCTGCGTTTGGCCATGCCGAGCGTGCCGGCACTGGTCTCCGTTCGATGTCGGGGAGCGGTAGTTGAGCTCTGCGAGAACGCCGTTGTTCGTGTAGTTCGCGCCGCCGGGTTGGATGAACAACGTACGATCTTCGTCCGGACATTTTGAATCAGCGCGTTCGCAAGAAATTAAGAGGTGCACCAAACAAAGCGATTTGCGGTGCTCCGTGACGCGACGAAACAAATTCCGCTAACGGCCGCTAACCATATTTTAAAGGCACACAAAGTACAAAACCTGAGCAGTTTGGTCGTGTCCCTGCGTCAGTCCGGAGTAGTTGATGTCATATGCCGCTCAAGCCTATGCCCGCACGTCGCAGACGACGGCATCACCACGGGAGATCGAAGCCCAGGCTCTGTTGAAGGCGGCACGGCAGCTGCAGGAAGTCCAGGCCAATTGGAATGGCCCCGATCGCAACATGTACAAGGCTCTGCTCTTCAATCGCCGCTTGTGGACGATCTTCATGAGCGCGATGGAGGCGGACGACAATCCGAATCCGCTCGACATCCGCCAGAACATCGCAAACATCGGCGTGTTCGTGATGAAGCAGACGATCGAGATGCAGATGGATCCGGATCCGGCGAAGCTCAAGTCGCTGATCGACATCAACTGCCACATCGCCGCGGGATTGTCCGGGCGGAGCTGACCACAGGGGCAGGGGCGGGAGGCGCGCCATCGCGACCGATATCGCCAGCATCCCGTCTGCGTCCGACAAGTCGAACCTGTTCAATACGGCGCGAAGCAACAGCAGATACGTGGCCGTCGATCCGAGCTCCATCAGGGCGGCTGGCGCGGAAGATATGCCAACGGGACGTCGTTCACGGTCTCGATCGCCAACGTCGAGGGCTTTCACGCCTAGGTTCGCTACCAGCGCGACGGCGTGAACAAGTATCAGGACATGCTGATCAAGCACAATGCGTTCAGGATCGGCGATACGAAGTTCACGCTGCCCGGCAACGGCAAGGCCTAGATCGAGAACGTGGTCACTGACGCCGCCTCGGGCCAGACCTATCTCGACACCGCCTACGCGATACGGAGCAGTTGATCCGCCAGAGCTGCGCCGCTCGATACGGCAACGCCGCCCGGTGGGGCGGCGTGCAGGCGGCGGAATGAAGCGGCTCGATCCCGCGGGGGCTCAGGCTGTGCGATCGGTCGCCACGACGCGCGGCACGTCCGCCTTCTGCAGATCCTTCTGCAGATCGAGCGTGTTGAAGTAGGCCCGGCGGCGCAGCACGGCCTCATCTGGATATTGGGTCACGACCTGGTCGGTCTTGCGGTTGACCACCTGGAACACCAGAGCGGCAGCGGCGCGATCGTAATAGGCCTGGCGCGACACCGAAAGATCGTTCGCGATGTTGACCGGGATGTCGTTGCGCACGGGGGCGCCGGGCTCGGCCGCGGTCACGGTCTGGCTGGGAGGAAGGTCCGTTGGAACAGCGCTCACCACCGCCTGGCTCGACGGTGGAATTATCGGAACGGACGCTGGCGTCCCTACCGGTCTTACGCTGAAATCGGAACTCATGGCAGCCTCCTCATGGCCATCGAGTCAATTCCCAACCCATCCCGCTTGCAACTATGCCGATGACCAATCAACGTTATGTTAGGAAATAGGATGAACGGCGCGTTGTGATTCGCCCGGGCCTTTTAAGCTTATCCGAGCGTTAAGCGGCGATGGCCGCGCGGCCCGTGAGGCGGCGCGGCGCTGCGATGCAGATGGGGGTCTGGCGGTGAGGCTCAGAGCGTCCGGCTGACGGCGAGCGGGGTGAGGTGCCGCGCCCCCGGGGCGGCGCGGCGGCCGCCGGCGGTATAGGTGCTGGGGATGTTCTTGCGCTGAACCTCGGCATTGACGCCGCGCACGATCTTTTCCGAGATCGCGTGCGCAGTGGCCAGCACGGTCAGGTTCACCTGCAGCATGGCGCGGAAGGTGTCGTGGTGACGGTGCAGGGTGGCGAGCAGCTCCGGCGCGGTCTGCTTCATGAAATTCTGGCTCGCCTTGAGGCGGCCCACGGCCGTGACGTAGTGACGGGACAGCTCGGTCTTCCTCGGGCCGAACGCCATGCCTTCGCGCAGTTTGCCGGCGCGGACCAGCTCGGTCTCCTGCTCGATGACGGCGATCAGCTCGCTCATGACGCTCACCATCTCGTCGGCGAGCGCGCGTGCCTCGGCGGCGCTGGTGGCGGCGGTGTAGGTCGTCTTCTTCGCCTGGCCCTGTGCGGTCATTTCATAACTCCCTTCGGCGCGAGCGTTTGCCGCCCACGCGCTTGTCACGCGAACATCTACGCTTTGCCGTTGGCGCCGGAGCTGCTGCCGGCCTGTTGCAGGATGAGAGTGCGGAAGACGTCGTTTGAGATGCCGACGCCGCCGGCCTTGGCGAAGTTCTTGGAATATTGCTCCGTCAGCATCGAGCGCCAGACGCCCGTGCCCGGCGTGTCGCCGAACGGACCTTCGCCCTTCACGCCGCTGGTCATCTGCGAGAACATGCTGTTGAGGAACATCGCTTCGAAGTCGGTCGCCGTCGCCTTGGCCCTGGCCTGCGCCTTGGGCGAGACCTTGGTCAGCGCCTCGGCGAGATCGAGATCGGTGCGCGGCGCGGTGACCGCCGCCGCCGTCGGCATGCTGAGGGCGACGCGGCCATGATAGGAGTCGATGAAGGACGTCGCCATCACATCACCTCGATGTCGGCTTCGATCGCGCCGGCCGCCTTGATGGCCTGGAGGATGCTGATCAGGTCGCGGGGACCGATGCCCAGGCCGTTGAGGCCGTCGACCAGCTGCTGCAAGGACACGCCGTCCTTGACGACCGCGAACTTCTTGCCTTCCTCGGTGACGCCGACGCTGGTGCGCGGCGTGACCACGGTGCGGCCGCGGGACAGCGGGTTGGGCTGGCTGACCTGCGGACTTTCGGAGATCGTGACGGTGAGGTTGCCCTGCGCCACCGCGACGGTCGCCACGCGCACGTCGCGGCCCATCACGATGATGCCGGAGCGCTCGTCGATGACGATCTTGGCGGCAAGGTCAGGATCGACCTGCAACTGCTCGATCTCGGTCAGGAAGGCGACGACGTTGCCCTTGAACTCCGCCGGGACGCTCAGTTGCACCGTCGACGGGTCGATCGGCTCGGCGGTCTTGACGCCGAGGAAATCGTTGATCGCGGCGGCGATGCGCTTGGCGGTGGTGAAGTCGGCGTTGCGCAGGGCAAGCCGTACGTTCGGCAGCCGGTTCAGCGCAAACTCGATCTCACGCTCGATGATGGCGCCGTTGGCGATGCGGCCGACGGTCGGCACGCCGCGCACGATCTTGGCGGCCTCGCCCTCGGCCTGGAAGCCGGAGATCGCGAGCGAGCCCTGCGCCACCGCATAGACGTTGCCGTCGGCGCCGAGCAGCGGGGTGACGAGCAGGGTGCCGCCCTGCAGGTTCTTGGCGTCGCCGAGCGCGGAGACCGTCACGTCCATGCGCGTGCCTTGCGTGGCGAATGGCGGCAGGTTTCCGGTGACCATGACTGCGGCGACGTTGCCGGTGCGGATGGTGGCGCCGCGGATGTTGACACCCATGCGCTCGAGCATCGCCTGCAGCGACTGCTTGGTGAACGGGATGTTGTTCAGCGTATCGCCGGTGCCGTTGAGGCCGACCACGAGGCCGTAGCCGATCAGCTGGTTCTGGCGCACGCCCTCGATATTGGCGAGATCCTTGATCCGCGAGGTCGCATTCGCAGACATGACGGTAGATGCCAGCGCCAGCACGGCGGCGCAGGCGACCTGAAACAGGCGCGTAGTTCGGACGCGTCGCATCCTATGCTCCCCTCGAACACTTCAAGTGATCACTCGGCCACTCCCATGACCGCATGATCGGCATCAACTATGCGAGCACCGTGCCAGGGCGATGCTCCGGGCTAACTCATTGAAAGAGTGTGAAATCAATCGCGAGCCTTGTTGCGATCCCGGGGTACGCCGGGGGAACGAAGCTGCCGCCCCGGCAGAATTTGCCGGGCCGTTTACGCACCGTTAACCACGACGGAGCCAATCTCCCCGTCGAGAGGCGGAAGCTTGCGGGAGCCATCGATGCGCATCTACGGACCGAAAGGCACGACGCTGGGCTCGTCGACGAGCGCGACGCGGAAGACCTCGTCCGGCGGCTTCAGGCTGCCTGATGCCGGCACCACGCAGGACACGCGCGCGACGCTCGCGCCGAAGCAGACTGCGAACATCGATGCGCTGCTGGCGCTGCAGGGCATCGAGGAGGAGCCGGCGGAGCGCCGCAAGCGCTCGGTCCAGCGCGGCAAGCGCGCGCTCGACGTGCTCGATGATCTCAAGCTGTCGCTGCTGTCCGGCAGGCTCGACACCGCGATGGCGCTGCGGCTGCGCGATGCCGCGGCCGACCTGAAGCAGACCTCGGGTGACCCGGGACTGGATGCGATCCTCTCCGAGATCGAGCTGCGCGTCGAGGTCGAGCTCGCCAAGGCCGGGCGGGGCTGAGACGCATCGCGCGCGTTCAAGCCGCCTTCGACGGCTGCTGCGCGTCGTAGCGGCGCTGCGCCGCGGTGACCTCCTTGAGATGGCGCTCGGCCCAGTCGCGCAGCGGATCGACCGCAGCGGCGAGCGTCAGCCCAAGCGGCGTGATCGAATATTCGACCGTGACCGGAACGGTCGCGATCGCGCGCCGCCGCACCAGGCCGTCGCGCTCCAGGCTCTTCAGAACCTGGGACAGCATCTTCTGCGAAATGCCTTCGATCGTCCGCCGCAACTGATTGAAGCGCAACGGTTCGTTGCGCAGCAGGATCAGGATCAGCACGGCCCATTTGTCGCCGACGCGATCCAGGATCTGGCGGGTCGGGCAGTCGGCGGCGTAGACGTTCGCGGCTCTCATCGGTTACTCCGGCGTGACCAGGTGATCTTAAAGTGCGCTCTTAACACCAGCGTTCGTTCGGCTATCTAGTCACTATCGGATACCGAGGTGGCTGCGTCCAGTCTCGGATCCGACCTCGTGATCTCGAACATAGGAGCTGCCCCATGAAGATCGCCGTCGCCGGCGCGTCCGGCCGTGCCGGATCCCGTATCACCGCCGAGCTGGCCAGCCGCGGCCACCAGGTCACCGGCATCGCCCGCAACCCGGACAAGATCGAGAAGCGCGCCAACGTCACGGCGGTGCAGGGCGATGCCAACGACCGCGCCGCGCTGGCGAAACTGTGGGCCGGCCATGATGTCGCGATCAGCGCGATCCATTTCCTGGTCAGCGATGTCGAGACCCTGATCGGAGCCGCCAAGGACTCCGGCGTATCGCGTTACCTCGTGGTCGGTGGTGCCGGCTCGCTCGAGGTCGCGCCGGGTGTGCGGCTGGTGACGACGCCCGGCTTTCCGGCCGCCTACAAGGCCGAAGCGGTGAAGGGCGCCGCGTTCCTCGACCGTCTGCGCCAGGAAAAGGAGCTCGACTGGACCTTCCTGTCGCCCTCGGCAATGATCGATTTCGGCGCCCGGACCGGCAAGTTCCGGCTCGGAACGGACCAGCTGCTGGTCGATGCCGACGGCAAGAGTTTCATCACCTTCGAGGACTTCGCGGTCGCGATGGCCGACGAAATCGAGCGTCCGGCGCACCGGCGGGCCCGTTTCACGGTCGGTTACTGAGGCCATCCACGGCGTCCCGCCGGCCGGGGTCGAATTTGCCTGTGCAACGGCCCGAACGGCGGGGCGCCCGTGCCGATGGAAATATTGTCTGTCACATGAGGCCGCTATATAACGCGGCCGCGAACGGGCGTATTCCGTCCGCCGGTGCCGAAACCGGCGCCAGCACGTACAGATGGGCTGACCTTGGAAAAGTTGAAGAACTACAAACCTTCCGAAAAAGAGCCTTTCATGAACGAACGCCAGCGCGACTATTTCCGCGCCAAGCTGCTGGCATGGAAGGAGGAGATCCTGCGGGAATCGAAGCTCACCCTGCAGGCTCTGCAGGAGGAGAACGTGAACCATCCGGACCTCGCCGACCGCGCGTCGTCGGAGACCGACCGGGCGATCGAGCTTCGCGCCCGTGACCGCCAGCGCAAGCTGATCTCCAAGATCGACGCGGCGCTCCAGCGTATCGAGGACAACACCTACGGCTATTGCGAGGAGACCGGCGAGCCGATTTCGCTGAAGCGGCTCGAGGCCCGTCCCATCGCGACGCTGTCGGTGGAGGCGCAGGAACGCCACGAGAAGCGTGAAAAGGTCTATCGCGACGAGTAGATCGCGACGCTGACCTGAACGAGCAGGGATTGCGGCCGCTTGCCGGGTGCGGCCGCAGTGTTGACGGCCGAGACGCGTTCGTGCGGTCCGCACAGGCTGTGCGGGAGCGAACGCAAGCGCCTTTGTTCTCCAAACATCCGGAACTTTTCGGCGTCTGCTGAATTATCTGCGGTTCCATCTCGGAACGCCGCGGGGAATCATGGGCGAGCCGAACATAGCCAGAGGCGCGCTGGCAACGATGCAGCGTTCCTACGGCGTCCTGAGCATCAAGGGACGCCTCCTTCTGCTGGCCGGCATTCTGTTCCTGCCCTGCGTCGGGCTGATCGCCTATGTCATCGTGTCGATGGCGCAATCTGCCGACGCCTCGATCCGGCGCGGCCTGTCCTATGCCGCGCAAACGATCTCCGGTGCCGTCGACGCCGAACTGCGGCGCTACATCGCGCTCGCGGAGGTGCTGGCGAAGTCGCCTGATCTCAGCGCTGCCGATCTCAGCAGCTTCGAGGCAGAGGCGCGCCGTGTCGGTGCGGTCAGCGGCGAAGGCTGGATCATCGTGTCCGACGCCAGCGGCCGGCTGCTGCTCAACACCATCGCAACGCCGGGCAAGCCGCTCGGCGAGCGCACTCCCGAGGGCCGGCGCTCGCAGGAGCGGGCGTTTCAGTCGGGGCGGCCGTCGATCTCGGACATCTTTACCGGCCCCAACTCCGGCGCGTGGGTGGCGACCGTCGATGTCCCCGTCTTCAAGGACGGCAAGCCGTTCCGCTGCCTTTCGATTGCCATGCCGGCCGCGAGCTACACCCGGCTGCTGGCCCAGCAGCAGCTGCCGGCCGACTGGCTGGTCGGCATCATGGACGGCCAGGGCCGCTACGTTTCGCGCATCCCGAAGAACGCGACCACGACCGGGCAGCCGGCGTCTGCCGGCTGGCGGGCGACGGCCAAGGCCGAGGGGATTGCGGAGTTTCCGTCGATCGAGGGCGATCGGGTCATCAACGCCAATGCGCGTCCCCAACTGAGCGACTGGACGGTCGGGGTCGGCATCAAGCAGGCGGCCTTCGCCCAGGCGATCTCCTCGACGGTCCAGACCGCGACCATCGTGGCGACGACGATCTGTGCCTTGGCGCTGCTGCTGGCGGCCGGCATCGGCCGAAGCATCGCCCGGCCGCTCGAAAGCATCGCCGTCAAGAGCGCCATCCCCGGCGAGGCCGCGCCCGCCGATCCCCCGGAGGTCCGGGCGCTCAACGCCCGACTGGCTGCGGCCGAAAGGGCGCAGGCGGAGAGTGCACGCGTCATCCAGGAGAATTTCGGGATGCTCGCCCAGGCCAGGGACGATGCGTCGCGCACGGCCGGGCAGCTCAAGCTCGCCGCGAAATACGGACGGCTTGGCACCTTCACCTGGGACGGCAGATCCGGCGCCAGCCACTGGTCCGATGAGATCGAAGAGCTCTATGGGCTTGCGCCGGGCACGTTCCCCGGGACCTATGACGCCTGGCTGGCGCTGGTGCATCCCGAGGATCAGGCGCGTGCCGACCGGGACAACAAGCAGGCGCTGATCACCGGGGAGCTCGATTCGGAATGGCGGGTGCCGCTGCCCGACGGCTCGATCCGGTGGATCGAGGCGCGCGCCCGCATGCTGGGCGGCGAGGGCGGCGGCGATCCGTACATGATCGGCGTGAACATCGACGTCACGGCCGCGAAGGAAGCCGACCGCAAGCGCGAGCTGCTGGTGCATGAGCTCGCCCATCGCGTCAAGAACAGCCTCGCCGTGGTGCAGTCGCTGGCGCATCAGCTGCTGCCGCGCCACGACGCCAAGGTCCGCGATTTCACCTCGCGCCTGCATGCGCTGGCGACGGTGCACACCAGCCTCGCCGAGAACGACTGGCAGGGCGCCGATCTCGCCGTGCTCATCAGGAGCCAGGTCGCGCCGTTCGCCGGCACACCGGATCAGCTCGCGACCAGCGGCCCCGCCGTCCTGGTCCCGGTCGAGCTGACGACGCAGCTGGCGCTCGTCATCCACGAGATGGCCTGCAACGCCAGCAAATACGGCGCGCTTACCACGCCCAACGGTCACGTCGATGTCAGCTGGTCGCTGGCGCAGGACGCGCTGCATGTCCGTTGGCAGGAGAGCGGCGGCCCGCCGGCAACAGAGCCGCCGGTGGTCGGCTTCGGCAGCCGGCTGCTGACCCGCACCGTCAGGCATCTGCAGCGGACGTTTGCCGAGAGCGGGCTGACCTGCCAGTTCGAGCTGCCCTGGCTCAGGACGCCTGGCGAGAGTTCGGTGGCCGCAACGGAAGCGAGCTGAGCGCCGGCGCGCGAAGCGCAGCGGGTCCCGACATGGCCTTGCCATCGCGCACTGCCATCCTTGCGCCCAGGAGTCCTGCCCGGAGAACGCAATTCTGATGAGCGAGGTTCTGGTTACCGGCGGCTCCGGCTTCATCGGGGCGCATGCGATCCTGCAGCTGCTGGCCGCGGGCCACCGTGTCCGCGCGACCTTGCGCAGTCCCGATCGGCGAAGCGAGGTTTTGACAATGCTCCGGCGCGGCGGTGCGACCGACACCGGGCCGCTGTCGTTTCATGCCGCCGATCTCAACAGCGACGAGGGCTGGTCGGCCGCGGTCGACGGGTGCGATTATGTCCTGCACATCGCCTCGCCGCTGCCAGCCGCCGTGCCCAAGGATGAGAGCGAGCTCATCGTGCCGGCCCGCGAGGGCACCTTGCGGGTGCTGCGGGCGGCGCGCGATGCCGGTGTCAGGCGCGTGGTGGTGACCTCATCCTTCGCCGCGGTCGGCTACGGCCACGAGGGGCGGCGCCGGCCGTTCGACGAGACCGACTGGAGCCGGCTCGATGGTCCGGGCATTCAACCCTATCCGAAGTCCAAGACCCTCGCCGAGCGCGCGGCCTGGGAGTTCATCGCCCGCGAGGGCGGCGCGCTGGAGCTTGCAACGATCAATCCGGTCGCCGTGCTCGGCCCTGTCCTGGGCCCGGATTTCTCGACCTCTATCGCGATGGTGCAGGCGCTGCTGGCCGGCCAGGCCCCCGCCGTGCCCCGCATCAGCTTTGGCCTCGTCGACGTGCGCGATGTCGCCGACCTGCATCTGCGGGCGATGACAGACCCGGCCGCCAACGGCGAGCGCTTCCTGGCGATGGCGGGCCGGAGCGTCTCGCTGCTGGAAATCGCGCAGGTCCTGCGCGCGCGGATGGGCGTCGGCGGGCGACGGGTGCCACGGCATGAGCTGCCTGACTGGCTGGCGCGCCTGCTCGGCGTGGTGGTGCCGCAGCTACGCGCCGTGCAGCCGCTGCTTGGGCGTTATTGCGAGGCGAGCGCCGACAAGGCGCGGCGTCTGCTCGGCTGGAGTCCACGCTCCAACGAGGACGCGATCGTCGCCACTGCGGAAAGTCTGCTCGAACTCGGTATCGTGAAACGTGAAATCGGTTGAACGAGCCGCTTGCGCCGCGGCCGCGCCGTCTCAAATTGTTGATGAAGCTGAGATGGGAGTCCAAAACTCGTTTATAAACAATCCGTTCACCATAGATCCTGCGATGCCGGTTCGGGCCGCGGGCCAGGGGAGTTGAAGGGCCATGGGAGCAGACGAGATCCTTGCCGCTGCGCGACTGATCGTGGATGCCCGCAAGCAGCGGGCGCCCCTGGGGGCTCTGCCGCCTCAGCTTCAGCCGAAGGATGAAGCGGCCGGCTATGAGATCCAGCGCGAAGTCCATTGGCTGCTCGCCGAGCAGGCCGGTGACTTCGCCGGCTACAAGATCGGCTGCACCAGCAAGGTGATGCAGGACTATCTTGGCATTCCGCATCCCTGTTCCGGCGGAGTGTTCGCGTCCGGTATTCACCAGACAGGTGTCGAACTGCGCACGGCCGACTTCGTCCGCGTGGGCGTCGAATGCGAGATCGCCGTGCGGCTCGAGCACGACCTGCCGCCGTTGGACGCGCCGTTCACCATGGATCGGGTCATCGAGGCGATCGGCGACTGTCATGCGGCGATCGAGATCGTCGACGACCGTTATGTGCAATGGCAGACGCTGGGAGCGCCGACGCTGGTCGCCGACGATTTCTTTGCTGCCGGCTGTGTCCTCGGCCCGGCGCTCCCACGCGCTGCCGTGGCGGACCTGGCCGCTGTGCAGGGCCGTGCCATCGTCAACGGCACCCTGGTCGGCGAGGGCACAGGCGCGGATGTGCTGGGACATCCGGTCCATGCGCTGGCCTGGCTTGCTAATCATCTCGCCGCGGGTGGTGACGGGCTCGAGGCCGGGCAGCTCGTCCTGACCGGCAGCCTGGTCAAGACGATCTGGCTGGGCGCGGGCGACCGGGTACGGATGGAGCTGGACGGCCTCGGCGTGGTCGAGGCCGCGTTGGTGTGAGCCGAGGTGGCGCTGGAACGCTTTGAGCTGGCGTCCATCAGCTCGGGTGTGACAACTAAAACGAACACGGCCTCCGGCAGGGGAGCTACCGGAGGCCGCGTATACATCACCCGCCGCGCCTAGGTTCGCATAGGGCAATGTGGGAGCTCGTTTTCAGAGAAGGGCGGCGGCTGCGGGGTCATGCGCCATGACCCATATCGCGCTCGGCCAATCCCTTGTCCGACCCTCCCGCCTGGGGAGGGATTTCGGTCGTGTGTCCTGGTCCTCGTTTCGATTCGCGCCTTGCGAGGTCATCGCATGGGCGGCTTCCAGTGCGACCGGGCGGCGCTCCGTCCGGTCCTTGATGCTGAGGTTTGCCTCAGAACGGCAGCAGGATGTCCATGACCTGCTGGCCGTAGCGCGGCTGCTGGATGTCGGTGATCTGGCCGCGGCCGCCGTAGGAGATGCGGGCCTGGGCGATCTTGGTGGAGTCGATGGTGTTGTCGCTCTGGATGTCCTCGGGGCGGACGATGCCGGCCACGATCAGCTCGCGGATCTCGTAGTTGACCCGGATCTCCTGCTTGCCTTCGACGACGAGGTTGCCGTTCGGCAGCACCTGGGTCACGACCGCGGCGACGCTGGTGGTCAGGGACTCCGACCGCTGGATGGTGCCCTTGCCGTCGGAGGACGAGGTGCCGTCGGCGGTCAGGATGCGGCCGGGCAGCACCTTCTGCGCCTGCACGCCGAGCGTCTTCGCGCCGATGAAGTCGGTGATGCCCGAATCCTCCTTGTTGGTGCGGCTGCGCTGGGTTTCGTTGGCGAAATTGGCCTTGTCGGAGATGCTGACCGTGACGGTCAGGAGGTCGCCGACCTGACGGGCGCGCTGGTCCTTGAAGAAGGCGCGCGAGCCGTTACGCCACAGCGAGTTCGGCGCGTAGGACACGGTCTCGGGTTTCGGCATCGGCATCTGTACCGGCTTGTAGCCCGGCTGCGTGGTCGGATTGTCGATCTCCGTCAGCTTCGGCCGCTCGCCGATCTGGCTGAGACGGTCGATCGAGGAGCATCCGCCGGCGATCGACAGCACCGCGAAGGAGACCGAGATCAGCGCGACCCGGCGCAGGCTCGATGCGCCCCGATCATCAAACTTGAACTTCGACATGAAACTTACTCGGCTTTCGGGGTGGCGGAGGTGGGAAGGCGGCTGGCGACGGCCACGGGCGCGGCGATGTCCGCTTCGGAGGTCTGCGCCGGCTTGGCGACGGCGATGTCGACGGAGACCTGGCCGCGACCCGAGACGCGGCCGGTCACGGTGCGCTTGGACTGCAGATTGAGCACGCTGACGACATCGCCTTCGGTGCCCGACTCCAGCGCCTTGCCGCGCGTGGTGAGATAGATGCCGGCGGTCTGAAAGATCAGCGTGACCGCCTGGTCGCGCTGCACGAGGTCGGGCTTGGCGAGGTCGGTGGTCTTGAGCGCCTGGCCCGCGCGCGCCGGGCGGCGCATCTGCATGCCCACCGCGAGCTCGCGCGAGGCGGGTTCGCCGCCGCCGAGCTCGGCACGCGGCCGTCGCTCGGTCTGCAGGTCGCCGGAGCGGATCATCTCGTTGCGATCGATGTTGCGGGTCAGCACCACGGCCTCGACGGTCTCGATCGCCGTGCCGGTGTAGCGCAGCTTGGTCGTACCAGCGCCATTGGCCTGGCCGAGCTCCAAGGTGATGTCGAAGCGGCCGCTGCGTGGGTCGAACCGGACGCTGGTCGGCGCCAGCGTGCCCGACATCGACGCCTCGAATTTGAGGTCCTGCACCGGCTGGTCGAAGCTGATGCTGAGGTTGGCGGCATCGCCAAGGCCGTTGCGGTGATCGAGCGCCTGGGCCACCGCCGCGCCGATCTCCTTGGCATCGACGGCGCGCGCCAGCCGCGTGACCGCGACCTCCTTGATGTCGCGGACCTCGACGCCGATCACCTGGTGGGTGCGCAGGGTCGCGATCACCTGCGCGGCCGGCAGCACGCCGGTGGTGCCGAGGTCGGGCGCGCGGTAGACGGCGATGTTGGCCGCGACGCCCGCATTGTCGATCAGGTCGCCGACGCGAACGATGTCGCCGGTGACGTTCACGGTGGAGCGCAGCACGGGCGCCTTGATCTGGTCGTCGGCCTCGCCGGCCAGCGCCGAGAGCGCAGTCGAGGCGAGCAGGGCAGCCGCAAGAAGGAAGGGACGGACGGTACGGGTCATGACGGTGATCTCCCTTCGAACCTCAGCGGAACAGCGCCGTGGTCGACTGCAGCATCTGGTCCGCGGCCGAGATGACCTTCGCGTTCATCTCGTAGGCGCGCTGCGCGGCGATCAGCTCGCTCATCTCGCTGACGACGTCGACATTGGCCTGCTCCAGGCTGCCCTGGGTGATGCTGCCGAGACCGTCCTGGTTGGCGACGCCGTCCTGCGGCGGCCCGGAGGAGGGGGTGTCGGTGAACTGGTTGTTGCCGACCGGCTGCAGGCCGGCCTTGTTGATGAAGCGCGTGATCTGGAGCTGGCCGATGATGTTCGAGGTGGTCGAGCCCGGCAGCGTCACCGAGACCTGGCCCTGCGCGTTGACCGTGATGCCCGAGGCGTTCTGCGGGATCGTGATGGTCGGCTGCACCGGGTTGCCCTGGGCGGTGACGATGCGGCCCTGATTGTCCATCTGGAAGGTGCCGTCGCGGGTGTACTGGAAGGTGCCGTCGGGCATCAGCACCTTGAAGAAGCCCTCGCCCGAGATCGCGAGGTCGAGGTCGTTGCCGGTCTGCGACAGCGTGCCCTGGGTCATCGAGCGCGGCGTGCCGACGGTCTTGACGCCGCCGCCGATGTCGATGCCGACGGGCAGGATCGTGCCCTGGTCCGACGACTGCGCGCCGACGCGGCGCATGTGCTCGTAGATCAGGTCCTGGAACGCCACCGTCTGCTTCTTGAAGCCGGTGGTGCGGAGGTTGGCGATGTTGTTGGAGATCACCTGAACGTTGAGTTCCTGTGCCGCCATTCCGGTCGCAGCGGTGTGAAGCGCCTGCATGTCACGTCTCCTTCAAGATCTGTCAGGCCGGAACGTCGGCGAGTTTCTCGATCGCGTTCTTGCGCAGGTCGCTCTGGACCTGCAGCATGTTGGCGACCTGGGTGTAGGCACGCATCACTTCGACCATCTTGCTCATCTCGCCGACCGCGCTGACGTTCGACTTCTCGATGTAGCCCTGCTGCACGGTCGACTTGGTGTCCTGCTGTGCGGTGGCGCCGGCGGCGGCGGCGTAGAGGTTGTTGCCCTGCTTCTGCGCGGCCTGCGGATCGGCGAAGTTGACGATGCGCAGCTTGCCGCGGATCGAGTCGGTGCGGTTGAGGCCCTCGACCACCGTCACGGTGCCGTCGGGCGAGATGTTGATGTCGTGGTCGGTCTGCTGGAACACGATCGGACCGCCGGTGCCGAGCACGAGGTCGCCGGCGGCGGTGACGAGCTGGCCGAGGTTGTTCATGTGCAGATTGCCATCGCGGGTGTAGCGCTCGCCGGCCGCGGTCTGCACCGTCAGGAAGCCGTCGCCCGTGACGGCGACGTCGAGCGCGTTGCCGGTGCGCTGCATCGAGCCCTGCGAGAAGTCGCGATAGGTGCCGCGGTCCTGCACATAGGAGACCCTGCGGCCGGCTACCGGAAAATTGTCCTCATGCGCGCCGGAGGAGAGATACTCCTCGAACAGCTGCTGATCGGCCTTGAAGCCGTTGGTGTTGACGTTGGCGACGTTGTTGGCAACGACGTCGAGTTGTCGCTCCAGCACCATCTGCCGCGACAATCCGATGAGAAGCGCATTCTCCACCGGTCGATCTCCCCTCTTAACGAATCCCGTTCGCGGCACCTCTCCCAAGGCGGTCTCGACCGGGTCTTCCAGAACCGTTCAGCTCTCCCAAGCCGGCGGGTTCGCAAGGGGTACAGCGAAAGCCGTGCCAACTCTGAAACTATCGATAAATCAATGGTTTGGATTTCAGTGCGGGTTCCGAACACCCGGCAATAACGTCTCGCTAACCATAATTGCCCGGCAAGTTTTTCCCACCGCCTCGGCAAAAGAAAGCTTCCGTTAACCATTGTTACCGTAGCGTTCCCTCAACAAAGCGCAGATGCGCTGGGAGCGTTGGTTTCGCGTCATTAAGCTTTCTGGCGGCATCGGCTCGATTTTCCGGAAGGATCCGAAAGCTATGGCCGAGAACGAAGCCGGAGCAGGCGAAGGCGAGGAGCAAGCAGGCTCGCCGAAGAGCAAGCTCAAGCTGATCATCATGGTCGTCGGCGCGCTGGCGCTGCTCGGCGTCGGCGGTGCGGGCTATTTCTTCTTCTTCAGCCACAAGAACGACGAGCATCACGCCGAGGCGGCGCCGCCGCCGAAGCCGCCGGCCTTCGTCGAGGTGCCGGACCTTCTCGTCAACCTGGTCGGCAATCCCGGTGACCGCGTCCAATATCTGAAAGTGAAGATCGTGCTCGAGGTGAAGGAGGAGAAGCAGGTCGAGACGATCAAGCCGACGCTTCCGCGCGTCACCGACATCTTCCAGACGTATTTGCGCGAGCTCCGGCCGAGCGACCTCAACGGCTCGGCGGGCCTGTTCCGGCTCAAGGAGGAGCTCACCAAGCGGGTCAACGTCGCGCTGGCGCCCAACCAGGTCAACGCGGTGTTGTTCAAGGAAATCGTGGTCCAGTAAGGCAAAGAAGCGCAACGATCATGGCTGGCAACGATCAAGTCGACCAAGATGCGATAGCCGCGCAATGGGAAGCCTCGCTCGACTCGGAGGATCCCACAGAGGCCGCGGAAGCCGCAGCAGCCAACGAACTCACCGAATCGATGGCCCTGCAATGGGCCGCGATGGTCGAGGACGGCAGCCGCGATTTCGGCGCGACCAAGAATGGCGGCGAGCGGGTGCTGTCGCAGGAGGAGATCGACAACCTCCTCGGCTTCACCGCCGGCGAGGTCAGTCTCGACGACCATTCCGGCATTCGCGCGATCATCGATTCGGCGATGGTCTCCTACGAGCGTCTGCCGATGCTCGAAATCGTCTTCGACCGCCTGGTGCGGCTGATGACGACGTCCTTGCGCAACTTCACCTCCGACAACGTCGAGGTCTCGCTCGACCGCATCACCTCGGTGCGCTTCGGCGACTACATGAACTCGATCCCGCTGCCCGCCGTGCTCAGCGTGTTCAAGGCGGAGGAGTGGGAGAATTTCGGGCTCGCCACCGTCGACTCGACCCTGATCTATTCGATCATCGACGTGCTGCTCGGCGGCCGCCGCGGCAACACCCAGCTCCGCGTCGAGGGCCGCCCCTACACGACGATCGAGACCAACCTGGTCAAGCGCCTGATCGAGGTGGTGCTGAGCGATGCCGAGCAGGCGTTCCGGCCGCTGTCGCCGGTGCGCTTCACCATCGACCGGCTCGAGACCAACCCGCGCTTCGCCGCGATCAGCCGGCCCGCCAACGCCGCGATCCTGGTGAAGCTGCGGATCGACATGGAAGACCGCGGCGGCAACATCGAGCTGCTGCTGCCCTACGCGACCATCGAGCCGATCCGGCCGGTGCTGTTGCAGATGTTCATGGGTGAGAAGTTCGGCCGCGATCCCGTCTGGGAAGGCCACTTCGCCACCGAGATCACCAAGGCCGAGATCGCCGTCGACGCCGTGCTCTACGAGGCCGACGTGCCGCTGAAGCAGCTCATGAAGCTGAAGGTCGGCGACACCCTGCCGCTCGACATCCGTCCCGATGCGCTGGTCGCGGTCCGCTGCGGCAGCACCATGCTGACGGAGGGGCGGATGGGGCGGGTCGGAGACCGCGTCGCGATCCGTGTCACCAAGAATTTGCGCAAGCCGAATACGACGCTTGCGATGTTCGAAGGCGCCGAAGGCCAGAACAAGTTGATGGAGGCCCAATGAACCACTCCCTCGGATTGATCATCGAAAGCCTGGTGGCGGTCCTATTGGTGCTGACCATCGGCTATTGCATGCTGCTGAATTCCAGGCTGAAGCGGCTGAAGGCCGACGAGCATTCGCTCAAGGCCGTGATCGCTGAGCTGATCACCGCGACCGAGATCGCCGAGCGCGCGATCGGCGGCCTCAAGCTCGCGGTGCGCGACGTCAACGACAATCTCGGCAATCAGCTCGCCGCCGCGACGCAGATGTCCGACCAGTTGCGCAAGCAGCTCGCCGAGAGCGACGGCGTGGTGCGCCGTCTCTCGCGCATCGCCAGCGCCGCGCGACCCATCACCTCGCCTGACGCCGCGCCCGAGCCGGCGCCGGCGCCTGTGCCGGCGATCACGACCGAGCCGGTGCGCGTCTCCGGTGCCAAGGCGGTTGCCGCCGCGGCCCAGGCATTCTCCGAACGTCGAAGGACTGGTGGCCTTGCCGCATGAATGCGTTTCGTAACATCCGCGTCATTCCCGTCGTCCTGATCGCGGTGGCCTGCCTCGCCGTCCTGAAGGTGGCCGGCCTGGTGATCGATGGCGGCTACGTTTTCGACTACGACCCTCACCCGACCAAGCGGTCCTGGGCTCAGGAGAACCTCGGCTATCCAGGCCGCGAGGACAATGACATCGTCACCGGCTCCACGCACGGCGCGCCGAAGGAGAAGAAGGAGGAGGCGCCCAAGCCCGCCGCTCCGGACACCAAGCCCGAGGGCGTCGTGATCAAGCCCGAGGAGAACCAGCAGCAGGTGTCGCCGGCGGAGAAGGCGATCCTCGAGCGGCTGCAGTCGCGCCGCCAGGAGCTCGACGCGCGCGCGCGCGAGATCGACATCCGCGAGAGCCTGTTGCGCGCCGCCGAGCAGCGCATCCAGTCCAAGACCGAGGAGATGAAGGCGATCGAGGGCCGCATCTCCGGCGCGCAGGCCGCCAAGACCGAGGCCGACAACGCCCGCTTCAAGAGCATCGTCACGATGTACGAGGGCATGAAGCCGAAGGACGCCGCCAAGGTGTTCGACCGGCTCGAGATGTCGGTGCTGATCGAGATCGCCTCGCAGATCGCGCCACGCAAGATGTCCGACATTCTCGGCCTGATGACGCCGGAGGCGGCCGAACGGCTCACGGTCGAGCTCGCCCGCCGGGCCGGCGCCGAACGGCCCGAGGCGAGCGCCGAGCTGCCGAAGATCGAAGGCAAGATCGTGCCCGTGAAGAGCAATTGAGCCGCATGTTTAATGCGCCCTTAAACGCCGGCACCTAGATTTCCGGCGTGGCGGGGCAGGCGTATCCGTCAAGTTGCGGATGTCGAACCGGAAGCTTGTGACCATGGCGCGCACGACTCCCATTGGATTGCGGTCGAAGGCCCGCGCACGGGCGCGCGCCGGCCTCGCGCTGCTGTCGGCCATCGTCATCGGCCTGGTGCTGTCCACGGTCGCGGCGGGCGCTGCACCGGTGCCGGGCGAGGCGAGCCTGTCGGCTCAGGACGGCTATGCGCGGCTGGTGCTGAAATTCGCCGAGGACGTCAGCGCCGACGTCACCACCGCCGGCTCGATTCTGCTGATCAGGTTCGATCGCCCCGCCACCGTTCCGATCGACCGCTGGGTCGATGCGGCGCCCGACTACATCTCGTCGGCCCGCGGCGACCCCGACGGCTCGGCGCTGCGGCTGTCGCTGTCGCGCAAGGTCCGCGTCAACACCATGACCGCGGGCGAGCGCGTCTTCATCGACCTGTTGCCCGACAGCTGGACCGGCCCGCCGCCGCCGCTGCCGGCCGAGGTCGTGCGCGAGCTCGCCGAGCGCGCGCGCGCCGCCGAGAAGGCGCTGCGGCTGCAGCGCGCCGAGGCGGAATCGAAGAAGCGGCCGCCGATCCGCGTGCGCGCGCTGGTGCAGCCAACCTTCGTGCGCTTCGTGTTCGAGATCCCCGACGGCGTCGGCATCTCCTCGGTGCTCAACGACCAGAAGCTGTCGCTGTTCTTCACCGCGCCGCTGTCCTTCGATCTCGCCGACGCCAAGATCGTTTCGCCGCCCAACGTCGCCGCGATCAACCAGCGCATCGACGGCAGCAGGACCGTCGTCGAGATCGGCCTGATCGGCGAGGTCGACGTTCGCGCCTTCCGCGAGGAGAAGAACTACAACATCGACGTCGCCTATCAGCAGCCGGACAAGAAGGTTTCCGCAGTCTCCTCGGACACGCTGCCGGGCGCCAAGGCGGCCGCGGCCGAGAAACCCAACGGCAGCAAGCCCAATGGTGACAAGCCGAAGCAGGCTGCGCAGCCGGAGATCGTGCCGCCGACCTCCGACACCATCGCCAAGGAGATGAAGACGGAGGCGAAGCCGGCGCCTGCGGTCGCGGCGCCAGCCACCGAGCCCGCGGCCGAGCCTGCGCCGTCGGCAGCTGCTGCTGCCGCGCCGGCCGCCGCGAAGGCCGAAGCCGCGCCCGAGCTCCCCAAGCCTGAAGCTGCCGCGCCTGAAGCTGTCAAATCCGAGGCGGCCAAATCCGAACCGGCGAAGCCCGAGGCGATGAAGCCGGAGGCCGGCAAAGCCGAAGCCGCCAAGCCCGTCGAGAGCAAGTCGGCCGATGCCAAGGCTGTAGAGGCCAAGTCAGCCGAAACCAAGCCTGCCGAAACCAAGCCGGCCGAGAAGGCAGCCAATGGAGCCGCCACCCTGGAGGCCTTGCGCGACAGCGAGGGCCTGCGGCTCACCTTCGGCTTCGGCCAGGTCACGCCGGCGGCGCTGTTCCGCCGCGGCGATACGGTATGGATGGTGTTCGATTCGACCAAGCCCGTCGACGTCGAGCCCATCCGCGCCAAGGGCGGCGCCATCATCGGCGAGGTCAACAGGATGCCGCTCGATAACGGGCAGGCGATCCGGATCCGGCTCAACCGCCCGCAGATGCATTCGCTCGGCAGCGATGATGGCGGGCGCAGCTGGACGCTGTCGTTCGCCGACAAGGGCCAGGCCAATCAGCAGCCGCTGATGGTGATGCGCAACGTCACCGATCCCGCGCTTGCCAATGTGATGGTGCCGCTCGCCAATCCCGGAGCCGGCATGCTGCACCGCCTGACCGACCCGGATGCCGGCGACACGCTGCTGGTCGTGACGGCGCCGCCGCCGATCCGGGGCTTCATCAAGCGCCAGGATTTCGTCGATCTGTCGCTGCTCGATTCCATCCACGGCATCGCGGTGCGTCCGAATTCGGATGACATCGCCGTCGAGATCGCGCCTGACAAGGTGATCCTGGGCCGGCCGGGCGGGCTGACGCTGTCGTCGATCGGCTTTTCGCCGGAACGGGCGCCGACCGCTGTCAGGCCGATGTTCGACATCGACGAATGGCAGCAGAACCAGACCCAGCCGTTCGTGCCGCGCGAGGATCTCCTGATCAAGGCCGCGGCCAACGCCGAGCCGGAGCGGCGGGCGCAGACGCGGCTGGCGCTGGCGCGCTTCTACATGGCGCGAGCGATGTATCCGGAAGCGCGCGGTGTCACCAATCTGATGATCTCCGACGCCGATCCGCGCACCGACGAGACCGCCATGCTGATGATCCACGCGGTGGCAAGCATCCTGATGGGCCGGCCGGACCAGGGCCTCAAGGATCTCGCCACGCCGTCGATCGGCAACAATTTCGACTCCCAGATGTGGAAGGGCCTCGCTTTCGCCCGGCAGGGCAAGTTTGCGGACGCGCGCGAGAAGCTGAAGAACGTCGAGTTCGCCATCGCCTCGCTGCCGCTCGACCTGCAGCGCATCGTGATCGCGGATGCGATGAAGTCGGCGCTCGAGATCAAGGATTTCGCCGGTGCCGCCAAGCGGCGCGCCGAGATCGACGTGATCGGCGTGCCCGCGGACATGAAGCCCGACATCGCCGTGCTGCGCGGCCGGCTCGCCGAGGCGATGGCGCAGGAAAAGGATGCGCTCGACGACTATCGCTTCGCCGTGAACTCCGACGACCGCCCGGCAGCCGCCGAGGCCAAGCTGCTGGAGATCAAGCTCC
The DNA here is from genome assembly GCF_051168215.1 of Bradyrhizobium sp. HKCCYLRH2015. Classification (NCBI taxonomy): domain Bacteria; kingdom Pseudomonadati; phylum Pseudomonadota; class Alphaproteobacteria; order Hyphomicrobiales; family Nitrobacteraceae; genus Bradyrhizobium; species Bradyrhizobium sp. HKCCYLRH2015. Next base: position 23,519 of record NZ_JBNPUO010000005.1, read on the forward strand.
TGCAGAAGCGCGGCGAGATCAAGCCGTCCGACGCGCTGAAGGAGCTGGAGACCTTGCAGGCGATCTGGCGCGGCGATGCGATCGAGGTGCAGACGTTGCAGATGATGGCGCAGCTCTATGAGGAGGCCGGGCGCTACGCGGACTCGCTCGAGGCCGCGCGCCAGGCCACCCGCCTGATGCCCAACTCCGACTTGGCGCGGCAGGCCCAGGATGCAGCCTCCCGCCTGTTCTCGCAGCTGTTCCTGAGCGGCAAGGCCGACGAGCTTCCGCCGGTCGATGCGCTCAGCATCTTCTACGGGTTTCGCGAGCTGACTCCGATCGGCCGCCGCGGCGACGAGATGATCCGCAAGCTCGCCGACCGCCTGGTCGGCATCGACCTGCTCGACCAGGCCGCCGAGCTTCTGCAATACCAGGTCGACCATCGCCTCGAAGGTGCGGCGCGCGCCCAGGTCGCCGCGCGTCTCGCCATGGTCTACCTCACCAACCGCAAGCCGGACCGTGCCATCGAGGCGCTGCGCACCACCCGCATCGCCGATCTCGCGGGCGAGCTGCGCCAGCAGCGGCTGCTCTTGGAGGCGCGCGCCAACAGTGACATCGGTCGTTACGACCTCGGGCTGGACATCATCAGCAACATCGGCGGCCGCGAGGCGATCCGGCTGCGCTCCGACATCTACTGGGCGTCGCGGCGCTGGCGCGAGGCGTCCGAGCAGATCGAGCTCTACTACGGCGATCGCTGGCGCGATTTCCGTCCGCTCAATCCGGCCGAGCGCGGCGACATCCTGCGGGCCGTGGTCGGCTATGCGCTCGCCGACGACGCCATCGGCCTCGCCCGCTTCCGCGAGAAATATGCGCCGCTGATGACCGGCGAGGCGGACAAGATCGCGTTCGACGTCGCCAGCAAGCCGGCGAGCGGCTCCAGCGCCGAATTCGCCCAGATCGCGAAGATGGCGGCGAGCGTCGACACGCTCGACGGCTTCCTGCGCGACATGCGGGCGCGCTTCCCGGATGCCACCGGCAAAGGACCGGACGGCGGCAAGGATGCTGCGAAGGCCCCGTCGGAGGCGACCGGCGCCCTGCCGCGCATCCAGGGTGTCAAGCAGGCGATCGCCGGCCGTTGATCTCAGCGCAGAGCGGGAGATCCAATCAGATGACCAAGCCGGCCAGGGAAAGCTACTTCCCCTCACCCTGAGGGCCTGCCGTCGGCGGGCGTCTCGAAGGGCGGGGCCCGGATCGTGGCCTCATGGTTCGAGACGCGCCGCTATTCTAACTATTCGTCATGGCCCGATTGGTGATGCGGCGCTCCTCACCATGAGGAGCCAGCTCCGATGCCGGAGCTGGCACGCCGGCCATGAGCAGCGTGCTCGTGGAGAGGATCAAGCGCCGAGAACGGCTCTGCACACGACCATGAGGTCGCTGTGGACTCCGACAGCCCCCCTGAGAGGGTGGAGAGCGGTTGCTGCGGTCGATCTCGAAGGCAGGAGGGAGTACTTCCCCTCACCCTGAGGGCCCGCCATAGGCGGGCGTCTCGAAGGGCGAGGCCCGGATCGGGCCCCATGGTTCTTCTTACCCTCCATAGCTCTGCACCAGGCTGCCTGCCACCAGCGACCAACCGTCGACCAGCACGAAGAAGATCAGCTTGAACGGCAGCGACACCACGACCGGCGGCAGCATCATCATGCCCATCGACATCAAGACCGAGGCGACCACGAGGTCGATGATCAGGAACGGCAGAAACAGCAGGAAGCCGATCTCGAAGGCGCGCTTCAGCTCGGAGATCATGAAGGCCGGCACCAGGATGCGCAGCGACAGCTCGTCGGGCGTCGCCGGCGGCGGCTCGCCGGAGAGGTCCATGAACAGCTTCAGGTCCTTCTCTCGCACGTTCTTCTGCATGAAGCCGCGCAGCGGCACCGAGGCGCGCTGCAGCGCGTCCTCGACGCCGATCTGGTTCTCGACCAGCGGCCGGATGCCGTCATCATAGGATTTTTGCAGCACCGGGCCCATCACGAACGCCGTGAGGAACATCGCGAGCGCGATGATGACCGAGTTGGGCGGCGCGGTCGCTGTGCCCATCGCCGTGCGCAGCAGCGACAGCACGACCACGATGCGCGTGAACGACGTCATCATGATCAGGATCGACGGCGCGATCGACAGCACCGTGAGCAGCGCGATCAGTTGGACCGCGCGTTCAGTGACGCCGCCGCCGCCACCGCCGCCGAGATTGATGCTGATGTCCTGCGCAGCAGCAGGTCCCGCCAGTAAACCGGCGGCAGTCAGAACAGCGATGAAGACAACTCTACGCGGGGGAAGCAGCGATCTCACTGCGACGACTTCGGACGTCCGAGCAGCGAGGCCATCTCGTCCTCCAGATTCTCGAAGCTGGTCTTGACCGGCGCGGCTTGCGCCGGAGCCGGCTCGTTGCGCGTGGCCGCCCGGAGCGCCGGGGGACCCGAGGCCGGAGCAGCCGACGGATCGGCTGACGGACGCCGCAGCGCGGCCTCGAGCCGTTGCGCCATCTCGGCCAGATTGGCTTCGGCGCTCGAATCGGCCGCTGCGGGCGGCGGGGCAGCCGGGGGCGGTGGCGGCGGCATCTGGGCCACCGGCGGCAGCGGCGGCGCCGCCACGCGTTCGACGCGCTCGGCTGCGCGCTCAGCATTCCGCACCGGCGGCAGCCGGGGCCCCTCGGAAGCGCGCGGCGCCTCGGCCTGGCGTTGCGGCTCGGCGGGGCGCAGCGGGCGTGGCATTCCCGGCTCGCCGCGGATCACCCGCTCAGGGCGGGGCTCCAGGCGGGCTTCGTCTCCGCCGCGCGGTTCTCCACGGACGTCCGCCCGGAGGTCCTGGCGGGGATCGGGACGGCGCGGAGGGAGCGGTGGTTCCGGCGGGAATGCCGGTGCCGGCTCACGCCGCTCTGCGGCAGCCGGCGCCGTGCGGCGAACCTCATCGATGAACGACGGCCGCATCGGGCGCTGCGGCGGCTCCGGCATCTGCAGCTCGGCAGGCTCGGCGGCCTCGGTCTTCGGCTCGTTGTCGGCCCAGGACGGCGCATCCGGCAGTGGCGCAATGCGCGCCGCCGGCGGCTCGGCATTGATGCCCGGCCGCTGCGGCAATTGCTCGCGCGCCGGCATGGCGCGCACGATATTGGACTCGACCACGATGTCGGTGGGCCCGCCGATCATCAGAAGATGCTCTATGTTGTCACGGCGCACGAGCACGAGACGGCGGCGGCCATCGACGGCGGCGGCATCGATCACGGCGAGCCGGGGCATGCGGCCGCGATTCGGGTTGGTGCCGAGACGATTCCCCGCGAATCGACGAACCAGCCACGCGGCGAGGCCGATCAGCGCCAGCACCGCTACGAATGCAAAAAAGAACGTCAGTGCCTGCATCTCTGTCCCCGGCAAATACCGCGTCCTTTCGAAGTCTCTCGTCTGTCCAACGCATCGCCGGCAGCGAACGGAGCTTCAGAACCGGAACCAACCTGTTAACGCATGACGGCAGGAACTGCCGCTCGGCCTCTTAATAACCCATGAATCGGCCGGGCCAAAACGACTTCTTGGCGAGCCGTGCCGTCCCGGAATGATGCATCGGTCGGCCGGGAGCCCGGCACTTTCCTAAGAAATCGTCAAAACACCGGGATCATCCCGGGGGTCACCGCACCGTTTCTTAACTCCCTGTTAACCATATGCACGGCAATTTCTACCTACCCAAACCGTCCGGTAGTCGGACACAACCGAGCAGCGCCATGTCCATCAACGATATCCCCGTGTTGTCGGCGTTGCGGACCAAGATGCAATGGCATCAGGAGCGCCAGCGCGTGCTGTCCGAGAACGTGTCCAATTCGGATACGCCCAACTTCAAGCCGAAGGATCTGGTTGAGCCGAAGTTCGATTCAACCGGCCAGGCGGTCGGCGGCTTTGCGCCGCTGTCGCTGACCCGGACCAGCACCGCGCACATCGCACCGTCGTCGGGCGAGAGCGCGAGCTTCGACCAGAACCGCAAGGTCGGATTTCAGACGAGGCCCGCCGGCAACGCGGTGAGCCTCGAAGAGGAGATGCTGAAGGTCTCCGCCAACCAGATGGACTACGCCGCGGCGACCTCGCTGTACGGCAAGAGCCTGCATCTGTTGAAGACGGCGATCGGCAAGGGCTGAGCTCGGGTTTAAGGACGGAGACCGACAAGCATGGCAAACGACTCCAGCGATTTCTTGCGCTCGATGAGCATCGCGACCTCCGGCCTGCGTGCGCAGGCGGGACGTATGCGCGTCATCTCCGAGAACATCGCCAATGCCGATTCGACCGCCGCCAAGGCGGGTGGCGATCCGTATCGCCGCAAGGTCCCGACATTCACCTCGGCGCTCGACCGTGCGCTCGACGCCAAGGTGGTGGCACTCGGCAAGGTGGTGCCCGATCAGTCGTCGTTCCGCGTCAAATACGACCCCAGTAACCCGGCCGCGGACGCGTCCGGCAATGTCAAGTACCCCAACGTCAATCCGCTCATCGAGATGACCGACATGCGTGATGCACAGCGGTCCTACGAGGCGAATTTGAACATCATCGGCGCCACGCGCCGCATGATCCAGCGCACACTCGACATTCTGAAGACCTAGGACAGGAACGAAAGTCATGGCCTCCCCAATCTCCGCAGCGAATGCCTATGCGAATTCCGCCCGCGTGCTCGACGCCGGCGGCTCGAGCGGTGCCTTCGGCAGCCTTGGGCGCGTGCGCGACGTGCTCGGTAGCGGCAACGGCGCCGACAAGGGTGGTCCGTCATTCAGCGCGGTGCTGAAGGACGCGATCGGCAGCGTGATGGAGGCCGGACGCAAGTCCGACAGTCAGGCGGTCGCGATGGCCGCGGGCAAGGCAAACGTCATGGATGTCGTCACGGCGGTCGCCGAAACCGACGTCGCGGTGTCGACGCTGGTGTCGGTGCGCGACCGTGTGATCCAGGCCTATGAAGACGTGATGAAGATGACGATCTAGGCGCAGCTCGTAACGCTTCAGGCCGCCACGTGCCTGATGCGCCCAGAGGATTTGCCGTCTGCCGCGACTGCGCGCGATGCGCGCTGAGGCGGGGGCCGGACCGGAGCCGATCGACAGTGAGGAACGACAGGACATGACGGGAGCTGAAACGCTCGATGTGGCGCGCGATGCGATCTGGACCATCGTGCTGGTGTCGTCGCCGCTGATGGTGGTCGGCCTCGTGGTCGGCGTGGTCGTCTCGCTGTTCCAGGCGCTCACGCAGATCCAGGAGCAGACGCTGGTGTTCGTGCCGAAGATCATCGCGATCTTCGTGACGCTGCTGCTGGCGCTGCCGTTCATGGCCGATGCGCTGCATTCGCACATGATGCGGATCTCGTCGCGAATCATCGGCGGATGAGGCAATGTCCGGGGCGGCAGGGCAGGCCTGCGTGAGGGCGCTGCGAGCGGTCGTAAGGAGCAGTGCGGGGGGCGCTGCTGCTTTCGGCCGTGCGCGGGCAGCCTTTCGGGCGAGCTCTTCGCAGGCTGACTCGTCTGAGGCTGTCTATTCGCAGGTTGTCTCTTCAAAGACCGCCGTGCCGCACCAGCATGCGGTCGAAAGGGCCGTGACGGCGGACGATGCGCATCGATATTTCCTTCCTTCCGGCGCTGGCCGCCGTGTTCATGCTGGCCTTCGCGCGCGTGGGCGCGATGGTGATGCTGTTGCCGGGCCTCGGCGAGGTCAACATCCCCGTCCGCATCAAGCTCGCGACCGCGCTGCTGCTCACGATGATCGTGCTGCCGCTGCACCGTCAGGCCTATCAGGTCGATTTGCAGGCGTTGTCGCCGCTGCTGGTGATGATGGTGCACGAGATCGTGATTGGCATCGTGCTCGGCGCGACGGCGCGGGTGACGCTGTCGGCGCTGCAGGTCGCGGGCTCCGTGATCGCGCAGCAGATGGGGCTCGGCTTCGTCACCGCGGTGGATCCGACGCAGGGACAGCAGGGCGTCCTGATCGGCAACTTCCTCACCATGCTCGGCGTGACCCTGCTGTTCTCGACCGACAGCCATCACCTGGTGATCGCCGCGCTCAGCGACAGCTACAAGATCTTCGCGCCCGGCGAATTGATCCCGAGCGGCGACGTCGCCTCGCTGGCGACCAAGGCGTTTGCCGCGGCCTTCAAGATCGGCCTGCAATTGTCGGCGCCGTTCCTGGTGTTCGGGCTGGTCTTCAACATCGGGCTCGGCGTCTTGGCGCGGCTGATGCCGCAGATGCAGGTCTATTTCGTCGGCGCGCCGCTCTCGATCCTGATCGGCTTCCTGATCTTCGCGCTGGTCCTGACCGCGATGATGGGAACGTTTCTCGGCTATTTCGAAGGCGTCATGCACGAGATGATGCCGCGGTGAGGGGCCTGACCGATGGCCGATGAAGCCGATTCCGAAGACAAAACAGAAGACCCGACGCAAAAGCGGCTCGATCAGGCGCTCGAACGCGGCGACGTCGTCAAGAGCCAGGAGCTCAACACCTGGTTCGTGATCGCCTCCGCGACCCTGGTGATGTCGACCTTCTCGGGCTCGATCGGCACCGCGGTGCTGGTGCCGATGCGCAACCTGATCGCCAATTCCTGGATGATCCAGACCGACGGCGCCGGCCTGCTGTCGCTGGCGCGCGGCCTGTCGTTCGCCGTGATCGCGGCGATCGGCGTGCCGATCCTGATGGTGATGCTGGCGGCGATCGCCGGCAACATGATGCAGCATCGCCTGGTCTGGTCGGGCGAGCCGATGAAGCCGAGCCTGGGCAAGATCTCTCCGCTGGCCGGCGCCAAGCGCCTGTTCGGCAAGCAGGCCGCGGCCAATTTCGCCAAGGGTCTGTTCAAGCTCGTGCTGCTCGGCACGGTCATGGTCATGATCCTGTGGCCGGAGCGGCTGCGCCTGGAATCGCTGCTGCATATGGACGTCAGCGAGCTGCTCGGCGTCACGATCTCGCTGACGACGCATCTGATGGGCTCGGTGGTCGCGCTGCTCGCCCTGGTCGCGATCGGCGACTACCTGTTCCAGTACCGGCAATGGTACGAGCGCCAGAAGATGTCGGTGCAGGAGATGAAGGAGGAGTTCAAGCAGTCGGAAGGCGACCCGCACGTCAAGGGACGCATCCGGCAGATCCGCCAGCAGCGCATGAAGAAGCGCATGATGGCCGCGGTTCCTAAGGCGTCCGTGATCATCACCAACCCGACGCACTACTCGGTCGCGCTGTCCTACGAGCGCGGCATGTCGGCACCGGTCTGCGTCGCCAAGGGCGTCGACAACATCGCCTTCAAGATCCGGGAGGTCGCCAAGGCGCACGACATCCCGATCGTCGAGAACGTGCCGCTGGCGCGCGCGCTCTATGCCACGGTCGAGATCGACGAGGAGATCCCGGTGGAACATTATCACGCGGTTGCTGAGATCATCGGCTACGTGATGGGGCTGCGGCGCAACCTCTCGGGGCGCCCGCAATGACAACCGAGCAGGTCCCCGGACGGACCGCAAAATACGGATAAATCATGGAATATCGGCTTGACGGGCTTGCGCTTGACCCGTCGATTCAGGCAGGTGGAAGGGGGAGCCGCGCGAACGGGCTGGGGCTCCCAGCCGACAGGTCGCGTCCCCGAGCCATGAGCGCCGATTCCGACAATGATGGGTTACAGGATCAGGCGGGCCTGCCGGAGCGGCCGCGCCGCAGCGGCAGCATTCTGCTGATCCTTCTGGTGGCGTTCGGCCTCGTCGCGGTCGCGATCGCGCTGATGACGATCGGCCGCGCCCAGGCGCAGCCCTACATTCTCGGCCTGCTGTCGCTGCTCGCCACCGTCGGCCTGTTCAATCTGTTCGCGTTCGCCGCCGGCATCGTCCGCTTCGCCGACAAGTCGACCGACGATCCGGTGTTGGGCGCGATCGCCGATCACGCCTTCGATGGCCTCGCGGTGACCGATCCGCGCGGCCATGTCGTCTACGCCAACGCCGCCTATCTCAACATGACGGGAGCAGCGACCGCGCAGGAGGCGCGTCCCGTCGAGCGTGTCTTCATCGGCAATCCCGATGTCTCCGAAGCGGTGTTCCGCCTGCTCAAGGCGGCGCGCGAGGGCAAGCGGCAGCAGGAGGAGGTCCGCATCACCGCGGCCGAAGGCGCCCAGGGGCGCTGGCTGCGGATGCGCGTGCGCCCGCTCGGCCAGACCAAGCGCCATGCCCGCTACGCGGTGTGGTCGATCGCCGACATCACCCGGGATCGCGAGCGCCAGGAGGACGTGTTCCAGGAGCTGCAGCACGCGATCGAATATCTCGACCATGCGCCGTGCGGCTTCTTCTCGGTCAATCCGGAAGGCAGCCTCGTCTACGTCAACGCCACGCTCGCCAACTGGCTCGATTATGATCTCGCCGAGATCGGCTCGGGCGGGCTGAAGCTCGCCGACGTCGTCTCGGGCGACGGTGCCTCGCTGCTCAGCTCGATCGTCGCGGTGCCCGGCGAGGTCCGCACCGAGGTGTTCGACATCGACCTGAAGATGCGCGGTGGCAAGACCATGCCGGCGCGGCTCTACCACAAGCTCGCCTTCGGCGCCGACGGCAAGCCAGGCGCCTCGCGCACGCTCGTCATCAGCCGCGCCCGCGACGAGCGCTCCGATCCGGAGCGCGCCGCCGAGGTGCGCTTCATGCGCTTCTTCGACCATACGCCGATGGCGATCGCGACCGTCGACCGCGGCGGCGCCGTGGTGCGCGCCAACGCCCGCTTCGCCAAGCTCGCGCAGAGCGTCAGCGGCGATGCGGCGGCGGCGAAGTCGATCTTCCGCGCCGTCAGCCAGCGCGACCGGCATCTGCTGATCGCCGCGATCAACCAGGCGGCCGAGGGGCAGGCGGACATTCCGCCGGTCGAGGTGATGCTGGACGGGCCGAAGGAGCGCTTCGGCCAGTTCTTCGTCACCGCGGTCGACGAGGACGAGCGCGAGACGGAAGCTGCGATCGTCTACATGCTGGAGACCACCGAGCGCCGCGCGCTCGAGAACCAGATCAACCAGTCGCAGAAGATGGAGATGGTCGGCCAGCTCGCCGGCGGCATCGCCCACGACTTCAACAACGTGCTCTCGGCCATCATGATGGCCAATGATTTCCTGCTGAACGCGCACAAGCCGACCGACCCGTCGTTCCAGGACATCATGCAGATCAAGCAGAACGCGACCCGCGCCGCGACCTTGGTGCGGCAGCTGCTCGCCTTCTCGCGCCGGCAGACATTGCGGCCGCAGGTGCTCGATCTCGGCGATGCACTGTCCGACCTGACGATGCTGCTGCGCCGGCTGATCGGCGAGAAGGTCAAGCTCGACCTGGTTCACGGCCGCGACCTCTGGCCGGTCAAGGTCGACGTCTCGCAGTTCGAGCAGGTGATCGTGAACCTCGCGGTCAACGCCCGCGACGCGATGCCCGATGGCGGCAAGCTCTCGGTGCGCACCGCCAACGTCTCGGCCGACGAGGTCGCGCAGGCCGCGTACAAGGGCATGCCCGTCGCCGACTACGTCCGCATCGAGATCAGCGATACCGGCACCGGCATTCCGGCCGAGATCCGCGAGAAGATCTTCGAGCCGTTCTTCTCGACCAAGGAGGTCGGCAAGGGCACCGGCCTCGGGCTCTCGACCGTCTACGGCATCATCAAGCAGACCGGCGGCTTCATCTATGTCGACAGCGAGGTCGGCAAGGGCACCTCGTTCCAGATCTTCCTGCCGCGCCACATCGTCGTGCCGGAGGTCCAGGTCGAGCCGCAGGCCGTCAACGGCGCCGCCAAGGAGCCGGCTGCCGCCGATGCGCCGAAGCCGCGCGCCGACCTGACCGGGCAGGGCACCATCCTGCTGGTGGAGGACGAGGAGGGCCTGCGGGCGCTGAACGCGCGCGGCCTGCGCTCGCGCGGCTACAGCGTCATCGAGGCGTCGAACGGCGTCGAGGCGATGGAGGCGCTGGAGGAGTGCGACGGCGTGCTCGATCTCGTGGTGTCCGACGTGGTGATGCCCGAGATGGACGGGCCGACGCTGCTCAAGGCGATGCGCGAGCGCAATCCGGAGATCAAGATCATCTTCGTCTCGGGCTATGCCGAGGATGCGTTCGAGAAGAGCCTGCCGGAGAACCAGCAGTTTGCGTTCCTGCCGAAGCCCTTCACGCTCAGCCAGCTCGTGGCGGCTGTCAAGGAAACCATGGCGCCACAATAGGTTACCGGAGTTCCTTGGCGGATTCCTTGACCAGCCGGCCGGGCGCGTTCATCCCGCGACCCAGCGCCGCAGCCGCGCGGCCTCGTGCCGCCTTCCTTTTTCGCGGGTTGTGCCCATCTTACGGGCATCCCCATTCCGGGGAGTCATGGGAAACACAGATGAGCTTCATGCAGCGCAAAAGCGGCCTCCTCAAGGCGATGGCCGTGGCCCTTTCACTGGCGCTGCCGACGGTGCTCGCCGTCTCGGCGGCCGACGCCCGGATCGGCGGCGGCTCCAGCTCGGGCTCCCGCGGCACGCGCACCTTCTCGGCGCCGCCTTCGACCACGACCGCGCCGGGATCGGCGTCGCAGTTCAATAGGACGATCACCCAGCCGGGCCAGCCTGGCGGCTTCAACACGGCTGCGCCCGCGCGTGGCGGCCTGTTCGGCGGTCGCGCCGGTGGCCTGCTTGGCGGCCTCGCCGCCGGCTTCCTCGGCGCCGGCCTGTTCGGCATGCTGTTCGGCGGCGGCCTGCTCTCCGGCCTCGGCGGCTTCGCCTCGATCATCGGCCTGATCCTCCAGGTCCTGCTGGTGGTGTTCCTGGTGCGCATGGCGATGGCCTGGTGGCAGCGCCGCAACCAGCCGGCCTATGCCGCCGGCCCGGCGCCGGCCGACGGCCAGCAGAGCTTCCGCTCCGGCTTCGGTGGTCTCGGCGGCTTCGGCGGCCTGGGCGGCGGCAACACTGTGCCGCCGCTGCAGATCCAGCCGGCCGACTATGAGGCGTTCGAGCGGCTGCTCGGCGAGATCCAGTCCGCCTGGTCGAACGAGGATGTCGGCCGCCTGCGCCTGCTCTCGACGCCCGAGATGGCCTCGTATTTCGAGCGCGATCTCGAGCAGAACCAGGCCCGCGGCGTGGTCAACAAGGTCAGCGCCGTGAAGCTGCTGCAGGGCGACCTCGCCGAGGCCTGGCGCGAGAATGGCGCCGACTACGCCACGGTCGCGATGCGCTTCACCTTGGCCGACAAGACCATCGAGCGCGCCTCGGGCCGCGTTGTCGACGGCTCCGACCAGCCGCAGGAGGTCACGGAGATCTGGACCTTCCTGCGTCACCCCGGCGCCGACTGGCAGCTGTCGGCGATCCAGCAGGTCGGCTGACGCCATAGGTCGAACGAACATCGGGCGCCGCGGAGCAATCCGCGGCGCTTTTGCTTTGCGCGTGGTTATAGTGGCGTGCCGCGATGAACAGGCAACGAGGATGGCCCATGCGCTACGAGCTGTATTACTGGCCGATGATCCAGGGCAGGGGCGAATATGTGCGGCTCGCGCTGGAGGAGGCGGGCGCCGCCTATCGCGATGTCGCGCGCGAGGACGGCATCGGTGCGATGACGGCGATGATGGACGCCGCAAGCGATACGCCGCCGTTCGCGCCGCCATTCCTGAAGGCGGGCCGCCGCGTCATTGGCCAGACCGCCAACATCCTGCTGTTCCTTGGCCCCCGCCATGGCCTCGCCCCGAAGGCCGAGGCGGGGCAATCCTGGCTGCATCAGCTGCAACTGACGATCTCCGACTTCGTCGTCGAGATCCACGACACCCACCATCCGCTCGGGCCGACGCTGTACTACGAGGACCAGCGCGCGCCGGCCAGGAAGCGCACCGCCGAGTTCTGGGACGAACGGGTGCCGAAATTCCTCGGCTATTTCGAACGGCTCCTGGCACACAGCGGCGGCGCCTATGTCACCGGGCGACGGCTCACTTACGTCGACCTGTCGCTGTTCCAGATCGTCGCCGGACTGCGCTACGCGTTTCCCCACCGCATGACGGCATTCGAGCGCAACATTCCCGGCCTCGTCGCGCTGCACGACCGCGTCGCCGCCAGGCCGAACATCTCGGCCTATCTGGCCAGCGACCGCCGCATCCCCTTCAACGAAGACGGCATCTTCCGCCACTACAAGGCGCTGGATGCCTGAGGGCTGAGGGCGTGCAGTCATGCTGAAGCGAGCTTCGCGTGCTCCTCTGAGAGCCTCGCTGGCGCCTCGTCGGCGCTGCGCTCCCTCTCCCCGTTCTTCACGGGGAGAGGGTTGGGGTGAGGGGCGGCCGCACGGGAAGTGGGTGTCGGTAGACCTGTAACGCCTCACCCGAGCGAGCCGCGCGCGTGCTCCAAAACCACGTGGATCGCCGCGCCGCCAGGGCCCCGCTCACACGTATAGCGGCAGGCGCCTGAGGCGCCGCCGCTATACGAAGTTGGCCTGAGGGTGTGGGATCGTCAGGCGAGAATGTCGACGCGGGTGCCCTGGCCGGGCGGCAGCGGCGGACGCGAGGCCTGCTTCTCCGCGGCCGCCTCGTCGCCGGTCTTGGCGGGATTCACGGCCTGGCTCTGCTGCGTCTGGTTCCGCGCCTGGGTGTCTTGGGTCTGCGGCTTGGTCGTCTCGGTCGAGACCGGCGGCGGTGAGGGCGGCGGCGATGACGACGAAACGCTCGAAACGGACATGGTCCAGCTCCTCGCTTGGTGTTGCGACAAGCGTGGCCATCCCTGACGAAAACTTCGTCAAGCAGATCGTTCGAATTGTCTGCAACTGTCGGTGGCGCGGCGAATAGTGAACGGGTCGCTGCCGCCGGCGCAGAAACGACAGGGCTATCGCTTCGCCCCCGGCCTATTGGTCCTTGCTGCGGCTGATCGTGATCGAGGACTCGGTCTTGGTTCGGGCGCAACGCATGTCGAGCCGGCGGTAGCGGCTGGGGACGTCGTCGCCGCGGAAAATCCCGAGTCGGCGGTAACAGCGTGTGACGCCGCGCTGCATGTCGTCCTTCGGCAAGGTGAACACGATCGCCGCCGCGCTCGCCATCAGCTCGATGAAGGCCGGCGTCGGCTTTCGTTCGGATTTACCGAACAGCTGGTTGCTGACATTCTTCGATGAGCAGCCGAGCGTGATCTCGCGTGCCTTGGGATGGGCGAGATAGACCGTGCCGGCCGCGGTCTGGCCGATCTTGATGCCGTCGATGCCGTTCTTCAGTTCCTTGGCAACGTCATCGCAACGATCGGCCCGTGCCGCCTGCGGCAGCAGCGCGCTGCTCAACGCAACGAGAAAAACAAAACCGGCCAAGCGGCCAAATGAGCAAAGCGATGACTGCATTCCAAATACCCCCGCGCCATTGAAGCCTGCGCGAGGGGGGCATGCAAGCGCGATGCGCCGCAGCCGCACAAGATCATCAGCGGGTGTGGCCGCGTGTTGACGGGACGGCGGTCACATGCCGGCGGCAGCGGCGCGATCGCTTGCTCAGAACCAGCAGCGGCCCGGATGTGCGAGCGAGACGCCGGCTGCGCGGCGCTCGCAGTCGTTGCCGTAGGTCTGGAAGTTGCAGCCGCAGACCGGCATGTAGATGCGTGGGCAGAGCGTCGGCTTTCGGCGGCAGACGCCCATCATGTCGAACCGGCCGCACTGGCCGGCTGGGAATTCGCAATAGAGACCGGCATTGCAGCGAATGCCGGCGAAGCCGCCGCACGCGCGGCCGGGACCGACGGCACCAGCGGAGCCCGGGAGCAGGGTGATCAGGGCAAGGACGAATGCGATGATGGAAACGAGACCTCGTGTCATGACGCCTCCAGGAAGAAAATGAATATGTCAACAATCTAAGGTTACATAATTCGGCAACCGATCGCAATCGATCTCGTCGTGCGACACTGCACTGCTCGCGGCATCATGTTGCGGCGACCTCGCGGGCCGTCTCGATCAGCAGGTCGAACGTCTCGTCGGGGGCGTGCTGCACGACATCGTGCCCGCACGCAAATGCCTGCACGCGCCACGCGGGATCGTTGCGCAGCCGCTCATATTGCGCGGTGAACGGCGTCGCGCTCCATCCGCTGGCGTAGACGAAGGTGCGGCGCAGAGTAGGCGGCGCCGGACTGCGGAGGTTCAGGGCCTGGATGAAGGTCCCGAGCGGATGCGGCCGGCGGCGCGGGTCGGAGCCCTCGCGCGGCAGCGCCGTCAGCCCGTCATGCCCGGCGCGTTCGATCACGAACCGGCGATACGCGTCACCGGCGAGATCCCACCATGACTGACCGTTCTCGGGTGCGAAGGCATCGAGATAGATCAGCGCGGCGAGCCGTTCCGGCACGCGGTCGGCGACGCCGGTCGCGACCATGCCGCCATAGCTGTGCGCGCACAGGATGACCTCGGACAGATCTTCGGTCGTCAGCAGCTCGACGACGTCGGTGACGTGGGTCTCGAGATTGACGGCATGGGTGCGGGCGGGCGTTTCCTCCAATCCGCTCAGGGTCAAGGCATAGGCGTCATGACCGGCCTGCCGGAGCCTGGCCGAGAGCGCGGCGTACATCCAGCCGCCGTGCCAACCTCCTGGAATCAGGACAAAAGTCGCCATGATCTTACTCCTCGGCTGCTGTACGGAGACATGTCTTGCAAGGCTTCCGACGGGTAGCGTATCAGACCTGTCAAGACCGCTTTGGGCGGCCATCTTTAGAACCCCACGAGCTCGCCATGAACGCGCCGACCGCCTTCCCCGACCAGTCCAAGCCCGTCCCGCCCTACAAGCACACGCCGCTGTTTCCGCTGGGGCCGGACACCACGCCCTACAAGAAGATCACCACCGACGGCGTGCGGGTCGAGAAGGTCTTGGGCCGCGACATGCTGGTGGTGTCGCGGGAGGCGCTGCGGACCTTGTCGGAGGCCGCGTTCGGCGAGATCAACCACTTCCTGCGCCCCGGCCATCTGAAGCAGCTGCGCAGCATCCTGGAGGATCCGGAGGCCAGCCCGAATGACAAGTTCGTCGCGCTCGACTTCCTGAAGAACGCCAACATCTCCGCCGGCGGGGTGCTGCCGATGTGCCAGGATACTGGCACCGCGATCATCATGGGCAAGAAGGGCTGCAACGTCATCACCGATGGCGACGACGAGGCGGCGCTGAGCGAAGGCGCACGTGACGCCTACTTGCGCCGGAACCTGCGCTACTCACAAGTCGCACCGCTGTCGATGTACGAGGAGAAGAACACCGCCAACAACATGCCGGCGCAGACCGAGATCTATGCCGAGGGCGAGGACGCCTACAAGTTCATGTTCATGGCCAAGGGCGGCGGCTCGGCCAACAAGAGTTTTCTGTTCCAGGCGACGCCGTCGGTGCTGACCAAGGACCGGCTGCTGGCGTTCCTGAAGGAGAAAATCCTGACGCTCGGTACCGCGGCGTGCCCGCCTTATCACTTGGCCATCGTCATCGGCGGCACCTCGGCCGAGCTGTGCATGAAGACGGTCAAGCTGGCGTCTGCGCGTTATCTCGACGCGCTGCCGACCCAGGGCTCCCCGGACGGCAACGCCTTCCGCGATCTCGAGATGGAGCAGGAAATCCACAAGATGACGCAGTCGCTCGGCGTCGGCGCGCAGTTCGGCGGCAAGTATTTCTGCCATGACGTGCGCGTCATCCGCATGCCGCGCCACGGCGCGTCATTGCCGATCGGGCTTGGCGTGTCGTGCTCGGCCGACCGCCAGGTGCTCGGCAAGATCACCAGGGACGGAATCTATCTCGAGGAGCTCGAGCACCATCCGGCGCAGTATCTGCCGGAGGTCGAGCAGGCGCTTGGCGGCGAGGTCGTGAAGATCGATCTCAATCAGCCGATGAAGGACATCCTCGCCACCCTGTCGAAGAACCCGATCAAGACCCGGCTGTCGCTGACCGGCACCATGATCGTCGCCCGCGACGCCGCGCACGCCAAGCTGCGCGAGCGTCTCGATCGCGGCGAGCCGCTGCCGGACTACTTCAAGAACCATCCGGTCTACTACGCCGGTCCCGCCAAGACCCCGGACGGCTACGCCTCCGGCGCGTTCGGCCCGACCACCGCGGGCCGCATGGATTCCTTCGTCGACCAGTTCCAGGCGGCCGGCGGCTCGATGGTCATGGTCGCCAAGGGCAACCGCGCGCCGGCCGTGCGCGAAGCCTGCAAGAAGCACGGCGGCTTCTATCTCGGCTCGATCGGCGGCGCCGCGGCGAACCTCGCCGAGCACTGCATCAAGAAGGTCGAGGTCGTCGAATATCCCGAGCTCGGCATGGAGGCGATCTGGCGCATCGAGGTGGAGGATTTTCCGGCCTTCATCATCATCGACGACAAGGGCAACGACTTCTTCAAGGAGCTGAACCTCGGCTAGATCATGCACTTGTGGCGATACGTCATCACAGTGGATCACGGTAGCGCACCGAACTATGGTCCGCCCTCCGTAACGCTCGCCATATGCAAGCCGGAAATACGCAGGCTGGCTGAGGTGGGCGACCTCGTGATGGCATTCGCGGGGCGCTCGCTGCTAAGAGGAAAGGATGGAAAGTGGCATCCTGATGCAGTCATTTGGGCTGGAGAGGTCGGCGAAATCTTGAGCTTCGATCAATATTGGCGGGATTCGCGCTTTCAGACAAAAAAGCCCGACCGGAGTTCGCGTCCTGACAATATCTATCGCCCTAGAGCCGGCGGATATATTCAGGTTCGGAACTCTGTCCATCAGCTGGGAGACCAGTCTCGGGATATCGGTGGGCGCAATGTTTTGGTCATGAAGGCCGCATGGCATTTCGGCCGGAACGGCGTTGTATTGCCCGCGAAATTTCTGAAATTTCGCATCGAGATCGGTGCTCGACGTGGTCATCGCCGAAGCGAAATAGGTGATACATCAAAAAGGGCGCTTCTCGCGTGGTTTAGAGAAAGTGGCGTCCAAGTACCTAACAAGCGCACATATCCCGAGCCGCGGCTGCAGTCTTGTGGCTGCTCTCCGCGTCACAAGCTTACGCGAACGTGCTAGGCGGGAATTTCCACTCGCGGCCCTTGGTCGTCGGGCTCGACGGATTCCGCAACGGTTGGGTCGCTGTCTCGATCGATGGCGATGATCACGCGATCAGCTTCCCGGCTGATATCTCGACCGCGCTTGCAGCCCCCTTCGCCCGTGCCGCCATCGATATGCCGATTGGCATGACCGACGACGGCAATCGCGACTGCGACCAGCTCGCCCGCGACAAGCTGACGCCGCATCGCTCCCGCGTCTTCACTGGCGCGCGGCGCTGGCTGTGGGAGGAGTACACGGATCCCGATGAGGCGAATATCGAGGCCTCGCGCCGCCGCCAGCCGCGCGCCTCGCGCCAGCTCTGGCATCTCGGCCGCAAGATCATGGAGGTCGATGCCTTCGTGCGCGCGCATCGCGATCTCGACATCCGCGAGGTGCATCCGGAGCTCGTGTTCCTGCGCCTCCACGGCGCGCCGCTGCCGTCGAAGAAGACGGAGCAGGGCGCCGCGCTGCGGCGCGAGTTGCTGATCGGCGGGGGCTTTGCCGAGATCGATGACTGGATCGGCATCGCGCGTCGCGGCACCGGCGCCAAGAAAGACGACGTGCTCGACGCCTGCGCCGTCGCACTCGCCGCTTGCGACTGTGTCGGCAGCGTCCCTGAGGGCGAGCCGCCGCGCGACGCGCATGGCGTGCCGATGCAGATCTGGTTTTGAACGCGGCATATGGGCACGACGGCCGCGACAAACTCAGCCGTCATTCCGGGCGGCGCGCGCAGCGCGAGCCCGGAATCCATTTTGCCGCGCGCATTGCCGCACGATGGAGTCCGGGCTCGATGACAAAAGAGAGAGTGTTGCGTGATGCCCGGCCGGGGAGGCGAGATGGCGGCTCCTATTTCCGAAAAAAATAAATCACTTGCCAAATTTCGGAAATCGTGGTTCTCTCTCGCCATCCCGCCTCACTGCGGAGGGGCGTTGCGCGCGATCGTCACGACACGCGAGGCGGGGAGGCGATGGCCGCGGATTGCCGCAGCATGCCCTCGGGGTGTGCCGACGAACGGCGATATGCGGACGCGAAGTCGCGTGGTCCTGGCGCCCCGAAGCTGGCGCCAAGTCCGGAGGATGATGATCCTTCGGGCGACGGTGGCTAACAAGCCGGACACCGGGGAGATCGCGTATAAGCGTGAAGACCATCGCGCAGGGAAGGCCGGGTGTTCTCGGCTGCACCTGTGGTACCTGCCGCCTGCATTTCTTTCGCAGGCGGGCCGCAGGCGTCAGCCGACGCCTGGCCTTCCCTGCGCCCTCTGCATTTGGAGAGGGACATGCCGATGTATCCCTCGGGCGATGTTCGCCGCGAGTGCGCGCGCGCTTGTCCATGCTGTTTGAGATGTGAAGCGGAACAAGCCCGAGCGGCGCGGCGGTAGGGTGGGCAAAGCGGCCGCCCGCAAGGCGGTCGCGTGCCCACCGTCAGTCGGAGCATTGCGGAGCGAATGGTGGGCACGGCGCGGGAGAGCACATCGCCATCGAGTGGCGGCGTGGGCGCGCCTTTGCCCACCTTACGGATCAGCCGCGCGCGCCGGTGAACGGGAAGCTGCCCATGAAGCCGATGCCCATCTCGCCGGAGATGGTGTCGCCGGCGACCTTGCCCTTGAAGTCGAGCGTCAGCGGCATCGGGCTGGTGATGGAGACCTTCCAGGCGACGTCATCGCCGTTGACGGTGCCGTCGAAGATCTCGGCGGAATCGCCCTCGGCGGCCTGGGTGCCGGTCAGCGTCGCGCCCGAGCTCTTCACGCTCAGGGTCGCGCTGCGCTCGCCCATCGGCGTGTTCAAGGTCAGATTCCAGTTGCCGTCCACAGCCATCGATCGTTCTCCTGGCGTTGCGCTTTGCGGACCTCGAGGCGGCGGCCTCGAGGATGCGTTCGGCCGCCCCTATAGCGCATCTTTGCGCGTAAGCCCATTGCGGCGATCGGATGCAGCGGTCAGGCCCGGGCCGCCCTGAGGCGGTTGGCGACCACGAAGCGGAAGGCGATGAACTGCAGCGCGAAGGCCGCGACCTTGGCGCCGCCCGCAACCACGGTGATGTAGAGCACCCACAGCTTGATGTCGCCGGTCATGGCGACCGCGATGGTGCCGAGGCCGAGCGCGAACATCAGCGCCGCCCAGGCATAGCCGGCGATGGTGACGTATTCCGGGATGGTCTCCGACACGATCGGCGGCACGTAGCGCAGCATCCAGCCGCGCTTCAGCATGATCAGCCCGATGGCGAAATGCCCGATCGCGGGCTTGGCGAACATGAAGCGGGGATCGTTGGTCAGGAGCGTCACGCCGCCGAGCACGATCACGAGGCCGACGCTGGCATAGGCCATGAAGCTGAGGTGCACGCCCTTGATGCGCGCCCAGACCACCTGCACCACGGCGACGGCCACCGCGACGGCGGTCGCCAGCACCACGTCGTCGGTCGCGATGTAAAGGAGGAAGAACACTGCGGCCGACAGGAAGTCGGCAATCAGCTTGGCAAACACGACTTTCACGCACGTCTCCTGCAGCAGACCCCGGTCACGAATCTTGGCCGGACATTGCGGCGGCAGTCTGCGCTGCCACGTCCTTTGTTCGGCGGTAGTCAGGATACCAGCGCGTGAAATAAAGTGCACTGTTGCGGGCGGCAAAGGCGATGGCGAGGCCGGTCCAATAGGGCAGGCCGGGCACGTAGAGCGTCATCAGATTGCCGACGATCATCAGCAGCGCGGAAGCAGTCCAGGCGCCGGTGATGACGTAATTGGCGCGCAGGAAGCCCGGAATCGCCGCGGTTTCCGGAGGGACGGCCTCGAGCGCATATTGCAGCGTGAACGGCATGCGCAGCAGCATCGAGCCCAGCGACAGCGCGAAAATGCCGCAGTCGACCGCAAGACGCACCATAGAGGCGCTCGGCGTGGGATCGATGAGCTGGAGGTAGGCGGCTACGGCGGCGAACACGACGGCCGAGCCGAGGCCGAGGATCTTGATCGACCGGCCCTTGATCACATCCAGCGCCACCACCGCAAGGCACAGCGCGGCGCCGACGGCCAGGCTGAGCGTGGCCGAGACCACCATCATCAGCGCAGCATAGACGCCATAGGGCGCAAGGATGAGGAAGATCGTCATAAGTTCGCCCGGCCAATCTTTACACTGCCAAGATATTTAGAGTCCGTACGGCGTCGGGTCAAGCAAATCTTGACAGTGTCAAAATCTTGTGACTTCGCAGCTTACGCAAGGCTTTTCAATGCCTTGGATCGTCAGCCCCGACCCAATTGCCGTGGAAGCCGTCGGGCACGCGATGGCCGAGATGCACCAGTGCCACCGGCCCATTGCCGATGTCGGTGGCGTTGAACACCGCGAGGTCGGACGTGTTGCTCTCGGCGCGCCAGACCACCGTGAGCAGCCAGCCGTCGCCTTCGGCGGCATCGCGGCTGCGCGGCACGAACACCGGCTCGGACAGGGTGTCGCCAGCGGGCAGCAGGTGCGTCGCCCGGCGCGTGCCGGCGCCGTCGACATGGGCGAGCCCGGACAGCGCGCCGAACTGTGGCCCGTCGGGATTGGCGCAGGCGTACCAGCCATGTTGGCTGGCGAGACCGGCGCGGCGGTCGTCGATGCGGGGGAATTCGCCGGTGAGGTCGTCGAGATAGCTCTGCGAGAAGCGGTCGGTGTTGCCGGCGAGGTCGAAGCTCCAGCGGCACAGCCGCGCGACCGACTTGGCCGGATCGGTCGGGCGCCCGTCGGGATGCGGAAACAGCGGCGCTTCCTCGAACTGCATCACGTCGGCGACGATGCGGTTGCCGTCCTCCCAGGCGTTCATGATGTGGAAGACGTAGCAGGCGTCACCGCGAAACCAGACGATGTCCTTGATGTCGCCGCTGCGCTTCATCACACCGACATAGGCGCCCTTGTCGGGCTCCCAGGCATAAGGCGGCCTGCCGGACATTGCGCGCTCGATGCTGCCGGTGAGCGGCAGGATTGGAAACAGCACGTGGTTGGCCGTGACGATGAAGTCGTGCACCATGCTGGCATAGGGCGCCTCGAAACGATCGAGGCGCGTCAGCCTGCCGGCCGCATCGACCGTGCCGTAGGACAGCGCCGGCGTCAGCGGACCGGCGGCATTGTAGCCGAAGAACAGCAATTCGCCGGTGACCGGATCGGTCTTCGGATGCGCGGTGAAGGCGCCGCGCAGGCGGCCGCCGAAATCGTGATAGCCGCGGGTGGCGAGCGTGCCCGGCTCGATCTCGGTCGGCAGATGCGCCTCTTCGAGCGCGAGCAGGCGGCCGGCATGGGCGATGACGTTGGTGTTGGCGACGCCGCCATCGGTGACGTCGGCCGGCGCATCCGGCAGCCTGCGGCCGAAGCCGCCGAACAGGGCGCGGCCGGCCTTGCGCTCGGCCTCGAATTTCGGGGTGCGGATCCAGCGGTTGCGATAAGACGCGCGGCCGTTCTCCAGATGGAACGCGTGCAGCATGCCGTCGCCGACGAACCAGTGCGAGCCTGGCGAAGAGAATTGCGGGTTGGGGCCGTTGCGATAGAGCGTGCCGTTCAGCTCGCGCGGCAGCTCGCCGGTGATGGCGAGGAACGGCGCGTCGGCCTCGAACGGGATCGGCGCGATGTTGTCGCGCGGAGTGCGGCGCTGGACTGTTTCTTTCGACGGTCCATTCATGGCGTGTCCTTCCCCTCGATGCCAGCTTTATCTTTACGATGTAAAGATAAAGCTACCGGCCGAGAAGTCCGAGGTCAAGGCTAATCTTTACGCTGTCAAAATTGCTTGTATAAGGAGAAGCATGACGAAGATCGAACAGGCAAGACTGAGCAGGCACCGGACGACGACGGCGGCGGCCCGGACGCGATCGCGGCGCGCGGTGAGCGCGGGCGAGCCGGCCGCCCCCTATCATCACGGCGCGCTGCGCGATGCGCTGCTCGAAGCTTCCGAGCGCGTGCTGGAGCGCGACGGGCTGGCCGGACTGACCTTGCGCGCGGTGGCGCGCGAGGCCGGCGTGTCGCATGCGGCGCCGACGCATCATTTCGGCGATCTCACCGGGCTGGTCAGCGAGCTCGCGGCAATCGGATTCACGCGGTTCAATGCAGCGATGAAAGCGGCCGGCGAGCAGCCGGGCACGCCGATCGAGCGGGCGATGGCGCGGGCCCGCGCCTATGTCGCCTATGCGCAGGCCAATCCCGGCATGTATGGACTGATGTTCCGGACGGAGCGTCTGGATTATTCTCGCCCCGCGCTGCACGAGGCCGCGGAAGCCTCGTTTGCCGGACTCGCGGGCTCGGTCGCCGCGCGCAGCGAAGGTCCGGTCGGCGACGAGGAATTGTCGCTCGATCAGTCGGCAGCGATCGCCCGCGCCTGGTCGCTGGTGCACGGCTACACGATGCTGCTGCTCGACGGCCGCCTTGCCGACATCCTGCGCCGCTCGCCGCCGGGCACCACGGCCGAAAAGCTGCTGGAGGCGATGCTCAGGGCCACGGTGCCGAAGCTGCCGCCGGGCGCGTAGTTCGACGCACCGGAAACCGGGTGGGGGATCATGCGTTGGCAATGCATGGCACGAACCCCACGCGCTCCCTGGAGCAAGGCCAATCCGCGCAAGCGCGCCGGCAAGGCCTCCACCCATCTCACTCCGGCCGAGAAGGCGACGGCCAAGGCCCGCGCCCGGCGCGCCGGACGGCGCTATCCCAATCTGGTCGACAACATGCGCGTCTTGGCCAAGAAGGCGGCAAAGACCAAGACCAGCGGCCGCAAGCGGGCGGCGAAATCGAAGACCGGGAAGAGCGCATCGAAGCCAGCGAGCAGGCGCACGTCCGCCGTGCGCAAGACCGCGAAGTGACGTTCGCTGCGGCCGCCCGGCCGACGGACGCAGCCTAGAGCATAAGCGCGGCGCTGATTCGCGCCACGTCGCGATGTCGAAGGATTTCGAGCGGCAGGGCCCCTGATGACCGGAACTCGTCCTGCGCAGGACGCTGCAAGCTGGGGACGGCGCGAAACGGCGGCGGGAAACACCTGACAGCGTCGCGAATTTATCCTAGAACGGCGGCCTCGCGAGGTCCAAGTCTTCTCATCACTCATGCCTGTCATCCCGCAATCCAAACCCTATCGCATCGGTCGCTCCAAGACGGGGCTCGGCCTGTTCGCCACCCAGCCGATCAAGAAGGGCACCAAGATCATCCGCTATTTCGGTCCGCTCCTGGATTCGAAGAAGGCGGAGGAGGATGCGATCGAGAACAAATATCTGTTCGAGCTCGACAAGCGCTGGACCATCGACGGCTCGATCCGCGAGAACGTCGCCCGCTACATCAACCATTCGTGCAAGCCGAACGCCGAGTCCGACGTCAAGCCGCGCAAGAAGAAGATCTTCATCCGCGCCATCAAGAACATCGAGCCCGGCGAGGAGATCAACTACGACTACGGCACCGACTATTTCAAAGCCTATCTGAAGCCGATCGGCTGCAAATGCGACGCCTGCGAGAAGAAGCGGGCCAAGAAGAAGGCGGAGGCGCGCGCCGAGCGGGCGCGGGTGAAGGCGAAGGACGCGCGCAAGGCCGAGAAGAAGGCGAAGAAAAAGGCCGAGAAGCTGGTCAAGGACAAGGCCAAGCAGCGGTCCAAGGCAAAAGCCCAATCGGGCGCGGCGGCTCGCGGCAAAGCCAAGTCCCGGCGGCCGGCTGCCGGCAGTCGCGGCAAGACCAAATCCACCCCCGCAAAGACGCTGACCAGCCGCGCCAAGGCGGCCTGATCTGGCGGGCCCGTTTCCGGGATCTCTCAGGACGGCTTGCCGAAGGCCAGCGTCGTCCAGGTGATTCCGGCCGCCCGGTTCTCGGCGCCGAGCGACTCGCCGAGGCGGTTGAGCCGGAGCGTCAGCCCGAGCTGGCGCGCCGGCTCGATGATCGTTTCGGCCGCGACCTCGAACATCCGCCGGCCCGGCGGCACCGGCCCATGCCGCAGCGTCATGATCAGCAGTCCGCCGGGGGCGACCCGTGCCGCGATGTTGGGCAGCGCGCGTCGCCGCTGCGCCTCGTCGAGATGCATCAGAACGGCGGTCAGCATCACCAGGTCGAACTGCTCGTCACGAGCGGCCAGTGCGGCCAGATCGGGAAGGCTGTCGTCGATCCAGGTGATGGCGGGGGAGGGATGCAGTTGCATGGCGCCGACGCGTAGTGCCTCGGTCGGCTCGACGGCCACCACCTGATGTCCAAGGCTCGCAAACCAGGCGGCGTCGCGGCCCGTGCCCGCACCGATGTCGAGCACGCGCGCTGGCGCGGCGGGCAGCAGGTGAAGCACGGCGCCATGGACCTGTTCCGACGGAATGCTCTCGTAGCGCACGAAGAGACTGTCGGCCTCGGTGGCGTAGCCTTCCGTTCCGATCACCTGCGGTTGCATCGCTGCGATCCCCTGTCGATCTCAGATTATGCAGAAGATGCATTCGCCGCGCATGTCAATCTCGGTTCGGTCGCGAGCGCCGGGCCGCTCGATCATGAAGCCCGGCGCTCACCGCCGGTCAGGCCGTGACCGCGACGGTGCTCCGGCGCAAGCCCATATACTGCAATTCGGCGAAGACGCCGGTGCCCACCGCCTGCACCGCGACGAATATCTCGCCGAGCACGTTCGGTGTGACGACGCCCGAGAACAGCAACGCGATGCTGCCGACCGTCCACGCCGCATTGCCGGCGATGACCAGAAGGATCAGCGGCCTTGGAGCCATCTGCCGCCAGCCCAGCCAGCCGACGAAGCCCACGTAGACGATCAGGAACAGCCCGGTCTCGAGCAGCAGCGCGTCAGGCAGTTGCAGCAGCGTCGCCAGCGGCGAAGCGCCGAAGGTGAGCGCGAGTCCGGCAACGCCGCTGAAGGCGGCATCGGCGAGCAGGGCGCGGCGGAGCAGGGCGGACGAGGTGATCATGTCGGGTCTCCTTCAGTTGGGGGCGGTTCAACGGAACCAGGCCAGGAGCTGACGCCGTAGCCGCGCCGGGCGCAGCGAGCGCGCGGCTCTCGTCTCGATCGCGTACACCTGTGCGAAGACGAGGCTGCCCGTGACGTGCAGCAGCGACTCCGGCATGTTGAGCGAGCGCGCCAGCAGCGATGTCGCGAGACCCGCCAGCCATTGGCTGGCGGCGGTGAAGGGGAAGGAAAGGGTCTCGGGATCGCGCTGCCTGCTCATCGTCATCTCCTGTGGTGAGGACGATGACCTGCGCCGGGAGGCATTTCGATTACCTGGCAGATCATGGAGGCGCTGACGTCAGCGTGATAGGTCTCGGATCATGAATGCACAGCTTGCTTCGGCGCGCGCCGACCGCGCCAGACCCGCTCATGTCGGCGAGCACTTGCGGCAATGGCGGCAGCGCCGGCATCTGTCCCAGCTCGATCTCGCACTCGATGCCGAGATCTCGGCACGACATCTGAGCTTCGTGGAAACCGGCCGCTCCGCGCCGTCGCGCGACATGGTCCTCAAACTGGCGGAGCGACTGGACGTGCCATTGCGCGAACGCAACGTTTTGCTGGTGGCGGCCGGCTACGCGCCCGCCTTCCAGCAGCGCCCGCTGGATGATCCGGCGCTCAAGCCCGCGCGCGAGGCGATGAACCTCGTGCTCAAGGCGCACGAGCCCAACCCTGCGCTGGCGATCGACCGGCACTGGAACCTGGTCGCGGCGAACCGCATGATCGCGCCGCTGCTGACAGGGGTTTCCGAGCGGCTGCTTGCGCCGCCGCTCAACGTGCTGCGGGTGGCGCTGCATCCGGAGGGGCTCGCGGCGCGGACGGTGAACCTCGCCGAATGGGCCGGCCATCTGCTGGAGCGATTGCACCGGCAATGCGAGGCCACCGCGGATGCGGATCTGCTGAAGCTCTATGAGGAGCTGAAGTCCTATCCATTCCCCGCGCGATCGGCGCCGCTCGCGGCCGACAGCGTCGCGATCCCATTGCGGCTTCGGGTCGGCGATGACGTGCTGAGCTTCTTCTCGACGACGATGGTGTTCGGCACGCCGGTCGACATCACGCTGTCGGAGCTGGCGTTGGAGACCTTCTTTCCCGCCGATGAGCTCACTGCGCTCAGGCTGAAGGAGATGGTTACCTCGCCGTGACCCCGCTTGTGTTGGCCGCGCGTGGGCTTATGTTGGGCGCAGCCATGGGAACTTGGAGGCACGCGCATGAGCACCTTGAAGCCGCTGATCATCGATGTCGTCTCCGATGTCGTCTGTCCCTGGTGCTACATCGGCAAGAAGCGCATCGAGGAGGCGCTGAAGCTCGTGCCTGACGTGCCGGTCGAGGTGAACTTCCGGCCGTTCTTCCTCAATCCCTGGGTGCCGCGCGAGGGCATCAGCCGCGAGCAGTACCTCACGACCAAGTTCGGATCGGTCGAAGCCTACAAGGGAATCGCAGGCCGCGTGGTCGCGGCCGCGGAGCAGGAGGGGCTGAGCTATCATCCCGATCGTGTCGCCCGTCAGCCCAACACGATCGATTGTCATCGCCTGATCCGCTGGGCCGGCGAGATCGGCAAGGCGCCGGAGATGAAGCAGCGGCTGATGGAGTTGTACTTCCGCGACGGCGGTGATCTGACCGACGTCGAGGTGCTGGTACAGGCCGCAGCGGATTGCGGGCTCGATGCCGAGGTGGTCCGCAAGATGCTGGCGACGGACGAGGATGTGGCGCTGGTCTCGGCCCAGGCGCAGGAGGCCGCAGAGAAGGGCATCTCCGGAGTGCCGACCTACGTCTTCGCGCAGAAATACGCCGTCTCCGGCGCGCAGGATCCGCAGATGCTGGCGCGCGCCATCCGGCAGGTGTCGGCGGAGGTCAACGCCGAGGCGGCTGAGTAGTCGGCCGGCGCTTTCGGAGGGCGCGGATCCCGTGCACCGCGCGGCGTGCGATGGTCAGGCCTTCGCGTCGCGCAGTCAACGCGCCGTGAATAAGCTCGACGACCGGATCGCGCGCATAGAGCGGGATCATCACGTCGCCGATGGCGAGGCGTTCGCGCCATATCGGGTTGATCATGGGATGGTCGGGACCGGCGGTGGAGTCGGCGGCGTTGATCTTCGGATCCGCGCAAAGGTGCCGCGTCAGGTCAAGTGTCAGCTGGACACCGGGCGAGTATTTCGCGAAGCGCTCGTCGACGCCGAGCTTGAAGAAGAAGGCGCGATCCTGATGCCGCAAGACGACGCCCGCCGCAACGGTGGTGTCGCCCGCCATGAGGCTGATGATCTCGCAGGCCCCGTGCTGTGCCAGCGCCGGTGCAGCGCGTCGGATGAACGCCGCGTCGCCGTCGTGCTGGATCAGCGCAGTGCCGCGATGTCCCTTCCAGCCGCTCGCCTCCAGCACCAGAAACGTCTCCAGCGCAGTCGAAACGTCTCCGGGAGAACGCGCGACCTCGAAGCGAACCTCGCCATGCTCGGCCAGCCGATGACGCAGGCGGCGCAGCTCCTTCAGCTTCTTGGCGCCAAGCGCGTCATGCAGCACCTGGTCGCCGACGCCGGTCGCATCGAGAAAGGCTCTTTCATAGGATTGCAGCACACGCGGGCGCAGATCCCCACGACGAAGCGCCGCCTCGAACGCCTGCATCACGGAGCCTGCCAGCGACATGTCGCGCAGCAGCAGGGCCCGAGCGCCCGTTCGTCGCGCGGCATCGAGCAGTTGCGCCGCAGCCCGCTCCGCGCGCACGGCGTCGAGCAGCGGCGTGCACAGCGTGCCGTAGGGATGGCCGCTGGCGAGCGCAGGCAGGGGAAGCCTGCAGGCATGCCATAAAGAGGTCGTGGGCATCAGGCCGATGAGACGCGAGGGCTGATCGTCATCCCATGCGCACAGCGCCGATGTTCCGGTGCGGCCGCGCGCCGTGGCGTTCACCGCGCGTTCCCAGCCGGGCAGGTAATAGCCGTTCGGCTCGCGCGCACGCTCCGCCAGATCCTGCCATGCCTGCGGTGAAACGGTCTCCAGCGGCACCAAGTCGGCGGCGCGCTTGCGCGCGAGCGGACCGGCCTGCTGGTTCCCTGCCGTCGATGAAGCCGTTGCAATCGCGCGATCGATGATCTCGGCCACGTCCCGATAGTCCCCTCGCGGCGCGGACAACCCGCACCGCGTGGGCGACACTAGCGCAAAGCTGACAAGAGACGCTTGCCGCCGGCCAACAATTCGAATGGATGCGTTAACGGCCGGTTCAGCATGTCGCCGGATGCGGTCAGCGGATCAGCGCGACTTCGCGGAACGCGCCGATCAACGGCTTCTCGAGCTTGCCCTCCATCCCCTGGAGGATCTCATAGGCCTTCTCGCGCGTCATCACCGGCTTGTAGCTGCGATATTCGATCAGCGCCGAGAAGATGTCGGAGATGGTGAGGATGCGCGTCAGGTCCGGGATGCTGTCGGCCATCAGCCCGTCGGGATAGCCGCTGCCGTCGAGAAATTCGTGATGGTTACGTACCGCCTTCAGCACTTCGTCGGTGATCGCTGCGTTGTCCTTCAGTGCATCGTAACCAGCCACGGGATGGGTTTCCACCAGCGTGCGTTCCTTGACGTCGAGCCGGCCCGGCTTGTCGAGAATGGTGAGCGGGATCTTGGCCTTGCCGATGTCGTGGAACATCGCGGCCATGTAGAGACGCTCCAGATCGGAGCTGTGGACGCCGAGGCTCAAGCCGAAATCCACGGTGATGCCGGTCACCAGCAGGCAGTGCTGATAGGTGCCTTCGTGATGGCGGCGAACGGTGGCGAGCCAGTCGGACAGACCGTTTTCCGCTATACAGTCGGCGATCCGCTTGCCCGCCCGCCGGGTCTCCTCGACGTCGATCGCAGTACCGCCCAGCACGGCTGCGAACATCGAGGCGATGCAGGACGCGCCCGCAAATGCAGCCTGGCGGTCGTCGGTCGCGATGCTCTTGGCTGCAGAACCGGGGCGCGCATCGAGCAGCTTTCCGAGCAACTGATTGCGGCTCGGCGTGCTCGACAGCACGCTCGTCGCACCGAGCGCATAGGCCTGGACCGTCGACAGACGGGATTTGTTGTTGGTCAGGAAGATCCGCCGCGGAATACGCGAGAGCCGGTCGGAGATTTCCTTCAATGCGGTGATGTTGTCGACGTGGCGCAGATCGGCGGCCACGACAATCGCGTCGATGTCGCCGCCTTTGAAGTCGGCATCACCGATCAGTTCAGATGTGAGCGAGCAGCGTTCGGCCAGCATGCCGCGAAGCATAGCGAGCTTGGCCGTGTCATCGCCGACGAGGTGAACGTTCATGGAAAACCAGGTCCAGGGTCATTCCGCGTTTGTGGGCCCCGATGTTCCGCAGGAATCGTTAAATTTGAGCCATTCGTTCGCTGTGCGGTTGCGGATTTGCGTTAGCTAAGAACTAACAATCTGCGAGCGGTGCGGTAGTCCGTTCCTGCACGCCCGCCGACAGGGCGAGTTCCAGTCGAGTTGGCGGATCCAGCTCGTCTTCGGAGGGAATTACTTCGTCGGCAGGACGGCTTTGTAATCTTCAGAAGCACAGTCGTTGCTGGCCGCCGCGCGCCGCCGGTCGATGATCTCGTTGTGCCTGATCATGAGCCGATAGGTCTGGCGCCGAAGCGCGGTTCCACTGGCGGATGTGATCTGAGCCCGCACGCAGGCGGTCCATGTATCGCCGCCATCGGAATGTCGGGCGGATGTGGCCTCGAGATCGCGCGGCAGCGTCGTTGCGACGAAGATCATGTCGAGATTCTTGCGCACGAGAAGCGCGACGTCCGGCGCGGCTTCGGGCGGTGGCGGCTCGGGCGCCTTGGCCCGCATGAAGGCCGGCAGGCGCGCATTGCTGTCGGCGGCGCAGCCGGTCAGAAGCAGGGCCGAGAGCAGCCCCACGTGTGACGCAATCCGCCGCATGTCGCCTCGCCCCCCGTTTCGGCGCGGACGCTA
Organism: Bradyrhizobium sp. HKCCYLRH2015; assembly: GCF_051168215.1. NCBI lineage: Bacteria > Pseudomonadati > Pseudomonadota > Alphaproteobacteria > Hyphomicrobiales > Nitrobacteraceae > Bradyrhizobium > Bradyrhizobium sp. HKCCYLRH2015. The sequence continues at coordinate 53,309 of NZ_JBNPUO010000005.1, forward strand.
GCGGGTGATCGCGGCATTGCTGCGGGGATCCCGTGAAGCAACGATGTCCGGTCGCGGCCGGAGGCCGTCATGCGCGCGAACGGCGCCTGCCGTGCGGCATCGTGCCCACCGGATTGTGCCCGTCGGCATGAACCGGGCCGTGAACCGGCTCGACCAACAGGGCACGCCATGAGCAGATTGGAGATCCCATGTTTCGGCACGCTCTCAGGGCTGCATTGCTCGCCGGCGGCCTGTTTGCCGGCCTTGCTCCCGCATTGGCCGAAGGCAGCAGGCTGGCGCTGGTGATCGGGCAGTCGGCCTATCGTTCGGTGACGCCGCTGCCGAACCCCGCCAACGACGCCAAGGCAATGGCGAAGATGCTGGGTGAAGCGGGGTTCGACGTGACGACCGCCGCCGATCTGTCGCAGCGGGACCTCAACAAGGAGGTGGGCGACTTTGCTGCCAAGATCGCGGCCAAGGGACCCGACACGGTGGCGCTGGTGTTCTATGCCGGCCACGGCTTGCAGATCGATGGCGAGAACTATCTCGTACCCGTCGACGTCGATCCGCGGCGTGAAGCCGACATTCCGCTGCAGGCCGTGCGTCTCAACGATCTCCTGAACACGCTCAATTCGGTACCGAGCCGGATGCGCATCCTGCTGCTCGACGCCTGCCGCAACAATCCGTTTCCCGCCATCAGCCAGAACGCGGGCCGCGGCCTTGCGCTGGTCGACACCAAGACCGGAGCGCCGGGCACCTTCCTGTCCTACTCGACCTCGCCCGGCGCGGAAGCCGAGGATGGCACCGGCGCCAACAGCCCCTACACCACGGCACTGCTGCAGGCGGCGCGGGAGCCGGGCCTCCCGATCGAGCAGGCATTCAAGCGCGTGCGCGTCGCGGTGAACAAGGTCACTGAGGGCCGGCAGACGCCGTGGGATTCGTCGTCCCTGACGGAGGATTTTCGCTTCGTCGGGTCGGCAGATGCGGGCGCTGCCAATGCCGGCCCGCGGCCGGTCGTCGCCAAGCGCAGCGTCGACGAATGGAAGCGCAGCCTGGAAGGCAAGCCGATCGAGGCCGCCAACGAACTTATCGTCGGCGACGGCAGCGTCGAGGCCTATGAGGCGTTCGTGGCGCTCTACACCGCGCCGCCCTATGGCCCGCAGGCGCGGGAATGGCTCGACCTCCACAACAGGATGGCCGCCTGGAACGAGGCGGTGCTGATCAATACGGTGGCGTCCTATCAGGGCTTTCTCGACCGCTATCCGACTAGCGACCTGACCCCGACCGCGCGCAAGCTGATCGAGCGCCTGCGCAACCGGCCCGTGGTGACGCCGGTCGTGGCGGCCGCCAATGCAGCGATCCCGGCCGCTTCGGCAGCCCCGCCGGTCGTGCCGGCCGTGGCTGCGGCAGGCCCGACCTGCCCATGCTCGCAGACGCCTCCGCCGGCCCGGAAGTCGGAGAAGCGGGTCGAGGAGAAGCCGGCGAGGAAGCGCGACGAGGACCCGCCCAAGCGCGCCGGCCGCACGCCCCGGCGCGACCCTGGCGACGATGTCGTCGTCTATGCGCCGCCGCCTCCGCCGCGCGTGTATTATGGACCGCCGGTGCGCGTGGCGCCGCCGGTGAGCATCGGGATCGGCGGCGGCTATGGCGGCGGCTATGGACGGGTGCCTCAGAACTATCCGGTACGGCGTGGTTACGGCTACTGAAGCTTGCTGACATCCGTGCATCGATGTGGCCGCCCGCAGGGGCGGCCATTGACGTTGGCGGGGGATGTTCGTTCGGGTCATCCTCTCGGTTCTGCCATTCGTCATCGCTCCTCACCACTCGTCCCGTGGATGCCGCCGTCCGTCCCATCCCGCTCGATCCGTCCGCGAAGGCTGCTTTCATCGTCCCGGTGCTCCGCTTCGGATGCCGTCTGAGGGAGGGAAGGGTCATGTCGTTGCGGCGAGCGGGTGTTTGTGCGGGCCTCGTCTGGAGCCAGCTGATGGTCGTGCCGGCCTTTGGCTGGCAGCACTGGGGCGGCGATGCCGGTGGAACGCGGTTCTCGCCGCTGGCGCAGATCACGCCTTCCAATGTCGATCGGCTGGTGCCGGCCTGGGACTATCACACCGGGGATCTGCAGAGCCGGCCGCCCGCGGCAGCCTTGCGGACCAAATTCGAGGCGACGCCGATCCTGGTCGAGGACAGCCTGGTGTTCTGCACGCCGTTCAACGAGGTGGTGGCGCTCGACCCAGGCACCGGCGTTCAGCGCTGGCGTTTTGATCCCAAGGTCGGTAGCGGACGGCGCCCGGCCAATCGCTATGCCTGCCGCGGCGTTGCCTATTGGGTGGACGAGCGGGCGCCCGCCGGCACGGCATGCCGCAGCCGGCTGTTCATGGGTACGGTCGATGCGCGCCTGATCGCCCTCGACGCGCAAACGGGACAGCCCTGCGCCGGCTTCGGAGCGGACGGCGAAGTGCGGATCGACATCGGCAAGGACCTGCTGTGGCCGGGCGAGTTCCAGATCACCTCGGCGCCAGTGGCGGGCAGGGACGTCGTCGTGGTCGGCTCATCGATCGGCGACAACGTGCGGGTCGATGCGCCCAGAGGCACGGTCCGCGGCTTCGATGCCCGCACCGGCGAGCTGCGCTGGAGCTTCGATCCGCTGATCCATGACGGCATCGCGGCGGGACATGCGAACGTCTGGGCGCCGATGTCGGTCGACGAGGCGCGCGGCCTCGTGTTCCTTCCGACCTCCTCGCCCAGTCCGGATTTCTTCGGTGGTGCGCGTCCGGGTGACAACCGGCACGCCGATTCCGTGGTCGCTTTGCGGATCGAAAGCGGCGCGCTGGCCTGGTCGTTTCAGACCACCCATCATGACGTCTGGGACTACGATCTGCCGGCGCAGCCGATGCTGGCGCGGATCGAGACCGGGCAGGGGGCGCGTGACGTCGTGATGCAGCCGACCAAGCAAGGCTTCGTGTTCGTGCTCGACCGCGACACCGGCGCGCCGGTCTGGCCGGTGGAGGAGCGCGCAGTGCCGCAAGGCGCGGTCGAGGGTGACGTTCTGTCGCCGACGCAGCCGTTCCCGACCCATGTGCCGCCGCTGCTCGATCAGCGCTTCGCGGCGGGTGATATTTTCAGGGCCGTGCCGCGCGTCCTGGATTCCTCCTGCGATGATCAGCTCGCGCCGTTGCGCAATGAGGGTCTCTACACGCCACCGACGACTCAGGGCACGCTGCTGTTTCCGATGACCGGCGGCGGCGTGAACTGGGGCGGCGCGGCGTTCGATCCCGTCCACCAGATCCTCTACGCCAATGTCAGCCGCGCCATCCACATCGTCAGGCTGATCCCGCGCGCGGAAGCCGACCGGATGAAGGCGCCGCGCGGTGTTGATTTTGGACTGCAGCGCGGAGCGCCGTTCGCGGTGACACGGGCGGTCGCGATGTCCAGGCTCGGCCTGTTGTGCAACCGGCCGCCATGGGGCGAAATGGTTGCGGTCGACCTCAAGGCCGGAAAGATCCTGTGGCGCTCGACCGTCGGCACCACCGAGGATCGCGCGCCGCTCGGGCTGGCGTTCAAGTGGGGCACGCCGCTCGTCAACGGCGTCGTGGTCACAGCCGGCGGCCTCGTCTTCACCGGCGCGATGGACGCCTATCTGCGCGCCTTCGACGCTGTCTCAGGTCAGGAGCTCTGGCAGGGCCGGTTGCCCGCGCCGGGCGTCGCCAATCCGATGACCTATCAATGGAAGGGCGAGCAATTCGTGGTGATCGCAGCGGGGGGGCATTCGGAGGCGGGAACGTCGCTCGGCGACAGCGTCGTGGCGTTTCGGCTGGCGCGGGATGGCGAAGGGCCCTCGCTATGGTCACGGACGATTGATCGCCCCGGCGGACGGTTTGCCGCCGGTGTGCTGCTCGCGGCCATTGTGCTGGTTGGTCTGTTCGTGGCGTTGTGGCGATGGCGCCTGCGGCGGGCCTAGCCCTCCGCACCGCCATCAGTCGAATGCGACGCCGATCCGCTTGTCGTGGCTCCAGACTGCGTGGCAGCGCCGCGTGAACTTGTCGGCCGGGATCACCAGCGTGAAGGCTTCGGGCAGACCGACCGGGCTGACCACCTCGACCCTGGCGCCGGTATCGGACATGTTGCGGACCATGCAATCGACCGCGCCGCCGCCGTCGAACGCCAGCCTGCCCTGCTTCAGCACCCGATGCCTCGGTGCAATGCGCTTGTCACTCGTCTCGCTCATGGCCTGTAACCCGGTGCCGAATGACGTCACCTTTCGCGTCAAAAGCACCTAAAATAAATCACGCTCGCGTTTCGATCAGATGAATCCGGCCCGCGAGGCCCGGGCCGTCGCCTTCACGTTTCGTTAACCCCGGCCGGGCCGCGCGGATCAGAGCATCGCGAAGGCGCTCGACACCATGGCCACCGGCTTGCCATCGCCGGCGCTGGTCAGTGTGACCCGGCCGAAGCTCATGGTGCGGCCCATCCGCACCACGCGCGCATCCGCCAGCACGTCGGCGGATGCAATGGCGCGCATGAAATGCGTGGTCTGGTCGACAGTGGTCATCGGCCGGTAGCCGCCGCTGGCGGTGACCATCCCGATCACCATCGCGGTATCAGCAAAAGCCATCAGCGCCTGGCCGCAGACAACGCCATTGTCGCGGCAGAGCCGCGGCGAGAACGGCATGCGCAGGATGGCGCCGGCTTCGCCCAGCTGGGAGGGCGCGATGTCCTCGACGATCAGGCCAAGATCCTTGATCCAGGGAGCGAACACGTCATCGAGGATTCGCCTCGCGTCGTCGATGGTGAAGTTCGGGGTCTCATTCGGCACGCGCGGAGGTCCTCCCATGGTCTTGTCGATTTGTCTCGTCGACTTTTGTCGCCGCGATCGGCGGAGCCGCCGGAATGTTGCCGCAGAGCGGCGGCTTGAAAAGGCCGGAGTTGGAAAACTATGATGATGGCACACCGTGGAACAGACGGCAGGTGCGCGCAGACGGTGCGGCCGCGAACATCCCGCCTGCGGTCCACCGTTTCGGCACAGTGTCGCGGGCTTGGCGCATGGCGAGGCGATGGTATAAGGCGCCTCTACCGGGGAGTAACCAATGAAGAAGCTGATCGTGACGATGGCGGTCGCCGTGCTGGCCGGCTGGGCGGTTCCCGCGATGGCGCAAATGCCCAATATCAACCTTCTCGCCGACGGTCCCTCCAAGACGCCCGAGGAAAAGGAAGCTGAAGCGGCGCGGGAACAGGCCTACAGGGACACCATGCGCAAGATTCCGGATGCCAAGACGAGCGCCGATCCCTGGGGCAACGTACGTGCGGCGGAGCAGCCCAAGGCGGCGCCTGCCATGAAGACCACCGCGGCCAAGAAGCCGAAGGCTGTCGGCAGCACCAATTGAGATTCATCGCGTTCGGGTCGGGCGGGCTCTGACCCTCCGGGCCGATTGCGGACTCGGATTCCTCGCGGCCCCGTCTATATTGACGGTGTGGCAGCGCGTTGGAGTTCGTCGATGGGGATGCGGCCCCGGGACATTGCCAGCCGGATGGCGGCCCGGCGCCAGAAGGGCGCCGCACAGGCTCGCGACGGCTACGTTCGCGACACGTTCACGCTGCCGCGCGAGCAAGCGCGCGCCAAGGCCCGCGACTATCTGACCCGCTATCCCAAGGCCGGCTACATGAGCGCCGTCGAAAGCTGGCGCGAGCTTCCCGACGGGGCGATCGAGTTCACGATGCGGCGGCTTCCCAGCGCCGATTGAACGATTCCGACAAGCGCCTCATTCCTTTTCGCCAAGAAGCTTGCGTGTGTCGCGATTGATGAAATGAAGCCGCGTGCAGGCCTTGCAGACCACGGTTTCATAGGAGCACGTGGGATCGCCTGGCTTCGGCTCTTCCAGCCAATGCTGCACGTTCATCCCCGTTCGCGGACATTTGAAGATCAGATTACCCATACAAATTTAAATGTCTGCCAGGATGCAGACAGGCATTTTGATCTCGATCAAGCTCGGCTGCCGAAATGACGCGCAGTCGACCTCGCCGGCCACAGGCTGAGGTTGTGATTCTCGTCGGTGACAATCCACAAGAGGCCTGGCGAGCCGTCAGGCCTGATCCAGCGACTCGGCGACGATCCGGATGCGGAAGACCGGCTGCCGTGCCTCGTCGAGCAGCTCCATCTGCCATTCGGAGTTTTCGGCGAGCTTGCGCGAGATGCTGCTGGCCATGTCGGCGCAGACGGTGGTCATCTCTTTCCAGGCTGCGTTGCGGTCGGCGCACTCGGTCCCATACTCGGACGCGCCTGAGAAGTGGCCGTTGCGGATACGAAAGAAATAGAGCGGCATTGCCAAAACCGGTGAGCCCTGACCGCCCCAGGCCGCTGGGTTTGATGTACGCACCACAAATGGAAGCGCAAAACCCACTCGGATCAATTCCGGTAAAATACGGTCGGTCGCGCTGTTCGCTTCGGTTAGGCTGATTGCCGTTGGTGATGTGCGGCGCAACCGGGCACAGCGAAGGCCGACGAATGAGCCTCGGACCGCCGCGGTCCGAGGCTCGGCGTCAACGTCGTAGCTTCCCAGCAAGGGCAGTTCGGCAATGACACAATTAAATTAGTACGAAACCTGTCGGCGTGCCTTGCGTCAGATCAAGGTTGCAATCTCGATCAACCGCCGCGGGACGCACTTGGCTGCGGTCGAAGATCCGTTCCGGCACGACTGTCAGTCGGTAGGCAATCTGCGTCGCGCCGTCGACCATTTCCAGGAGTTCGTCGCAGGCCGGACAACGCCTCTCTCCCGTGGCGCCTTGCTGCGAGTGAAGCTCGATCCTTTGAAGGCCGGCCCTGCAGGACGGACACGTCACGTCATCTCTTGTCATCGCCGATATGAAGCGCAGCGCCCGCAATCCGTTCCCCGACATCACGACAATGACGGAGGGAGATGCATCCCGAGCGGAGCTATCAACGTCGAAAGCCCCGGACGTCGTCCGGGGCTTTCTTTCGGCGCGGATGGTTTCAGGGCCGTGCGCCTACGGGTGACGGAGCCTGCAAATGTTGGAGCTGGCAGGCTGCAAGGGATCGGTCGACGCCGCATCACTGACAATACATCACGGACAATACGGGTCAGCCATCATCGCAACGAACAAACAAATCCGGGGCTGATCAAAAATTTGCTCAGACGTACGACAACCGCGATCCTATAACGCAACCCAAAGTTTATGACAATGGTTTGTGGCTTGAAGATGTCGTGAGCGCCGGCGTGCCGCGTGATGCGGATCACGCGGGTCTTGTCCGGGCCATTCCTCAGGCCGGCATCAGGAGCTGCGCGAATGGCGCGCTAGCCCATCCTCGGGCATGGTCCGACACAGGGGCGTTCGAGGTTCGTCGTTTCATCTGTCGCTCGTCATATGGCGGTCGTCGAGCTGCTCGGATGCCGCTTGGTGCGGAACTTCATGGCCGGACTCTGCTTGCAGGGCGGCTGCACATCTGCATCGAAATCGTGCGTCTGCACGCACGATGAGCCGAACAAAAGCAGAAGAGGCGAGGGAACTTCGTTCTTCTCAGGAGAACCACGGACCGTGCGATCTACGCACGCGTGTAGGAGTTTGGTAGTTTCAAGGAAAAGTCTTGACGAGCTCGATCGGTCCGACGATCGCGGCATTGAAGTCGGCGAGGTCAGAGTGGGGTGTACTGGTCGCGCTTCCATGTTGGGATGGCTCGACGCCGTTATGCTTATTCCCCGAAGCGCCAACAGTTCGTCCAGCTACAGGTGACCGATGCGGATGCTGACCATCGTCCACACCCCACACTTTAGCGCATGATGGTGGTGCGCATGGATGGTCAGGCGATAAGTGGAACGGATGCTCTTCTCTCGCGATACGCGCATGGTGGTGATTGCAATTTGCGGGCACGAACAATTTTTAGCTGAGCATCGGATCCCGCATCCGATCGGTGAGAACGTTCGGAGTACGAAGCGGCGACCGTATTTAAATACCGCAAATTAGTCGCGAGTAGTTAGGCTCATGCTCTCCTATCAAACTCGTCAATTTGTAATTGCGGCCTTCTCTTGAAAGAGCCTAAGCTGTGGCAATGTTTCGAAGTATCCGAAGTTGTTATTCTGCATATATTGGTCGGGGGTACTATGGAAGGATTTAGTGAGTTTGAATCATTGAGATGGCAAATCGAAGCTAGGTCGCGTATTCAGAAGCTATTATTTAAGATTTGCTGTTTTCTAGAGCGATATTCGGAATTTCCAAGTGAAGCCGAAGCGCGAGATGACTACTGGGGAAGGATGGCGTGGATGGTCGACGCTTCGTTCTCCCTTTGGCGTTCAGCCTTTCTTACGGATGTCTCCCGTGACCGCAAGATCGTTTTCGAGCATATGAAGGAATTCGTTAGAAAGGTTCTCGAGCAGAATGCGATAACATTTGCTGATGATCATAGGCTTCGTGCTTTGGCAGTGGGGTATTACAACGCCAACGCTCGATATCGAATTGAACGCTTATACGAGAACCACCCAGAACTGCTCGATATCCCAGCGGTGGCGAAAGTCAGCGAACTTTCCGGTCGGGATCTCGCGAAGGAAGACCAAGCGGTTCTTTGGGACTTCTATTTCAACGCGCTTGAGCAGACGTTCGATTGGTTTGAAAGTAGCTGGATCAAAGTGATGCGGCCGGGAAACGCTAAAAAGCAAGATCCTAACGTCGTCGGCGATTCCAAAGCAGAGCAGCATCCTTCTCAGTAGGCCCGACTACACTTGGATGTACGTAGCATTCCTGCGCTGTGCAAGCGATGGATACGCCTTGGCCTGATGCCGCGCTGACTTCCGGCGGTTCCCCACAAAAAGGACAATCTAAAACCAATATGTTCGTTGCGCGCCGACTGTTGATCGTACGAAAATCCTGCAAGGCTACGGTCATGGCGAGGTCCTCTACAAGTTAACGCCAACGTTTCGCGAAGCGTTCCAGATGTTGGATGCCAACTCCTGACCAAAAGATAATAGAAGACAGTGACTTTGTTCAGAATGCGCCCCAACGCTACCAATTTCGAGAATCTTAGCAAGAGGGGGGTGCTAGCAAAAAACTCAAGGTTTAGTGGTGCCAAAAAGCGGAAGGTTCGGTGGCAGGCCGGGAAAAGCAAAAGAACATATTGCGAACAAAGAACGGATGGAGTACATTCACCTCAAGATTGCTGGCCGACCTCGTTAACCGTTTGTCCATCTCGCGAATCCCCGCCATAAGGAGCGCCAATGTCCGCCACCGCCCTGCGTATCGTCGAAGGTTCCTCAATGGATAAGAGTAAGGCGCTCTCTGCTGCGCTGTCCCAGATCGAACGTCAGTTCGGCAAGGGCTCGGTGATGAAGCTGGGCAAGAACGACCGCTCGATGGATGTCGAGACGGTGTCGACCGGCTCGCTCGGGCTCGACATCGCGTTGGGGATCGGTGGGCTGCCGAAAGGGCGCATCGTCGAGATCTACGGTCCGGAATCCTCGGGCAAGACCACGCTGGCGCTGCACACGGTGGCGGAAGCGCAGAAGAAGGGCGGCATCTGTGCCTTCATCGATGCCGAGCATGCGCTCGATCCGGTCTATGCGCGCAAGCTGGGCGTCAACATCGATGAGCTCCTGATCTCACAGCCGGATACGGGTGAGCAGGCGCTGGAGATCTGCGACACCCTGGTGCGTTCCGGTGCGGTCGACGTGCTGGTGGTCGACTCGGTGGCGGCGCTGGTGCCGAAGGCCGAGCTCGAAGGCGAGATGGGCGAGTCGCTGCCGGGCCTGCAGGCCCGCCTGATGAGCCAGGCTCTGCGCAAGCTGACGGCCTCGATCAACAAGTCCAACACGATGGTGATCTTCATCAACCAGATCCGCATGAAGATCGGTGTGATGTACGGCTCGCCGGAGACCACCACCGGCGGCAATGCGCTGAAATTCTATGCCTCGGTCCGCCTCGACATCCGCCGCATCGGCGCGATCAAGGAGCGCGACGAGGTGATCGGCAATTCCACCCGTGTGAAGGTGGTGAAGAACAAGCTGGCGCCGCCGTTCAAGCAGGTCGAGTTCGACATCATGTATGGCGAGGGCGTCTCCAAGATGGGCGAGATCCTCGATCTCGGCGTCAAGGCCGGCATCGTTGAGAAGTCCGGCGCCTGGTTCTCTTACGATAGCCAGCGTCTCGGGCAGGGACGTGAGAATTCGAAATCGTTCCTCAAGACCAATCCGGACATGACCGCCAAGATCGAAGCCGCGATCCGCCAGAACTCCGGCCTGATCGCCGAGCAGATCCTGGCCGGCAATGCCGAGCGCGACGCCGACGGCGAGGAGCCGGCGGAGGAGTAGAGCTACGACGGCGGCGGGTGCCATGGACGTCGTGTTGCCGACGTTCCGGCGCCCGTTTGCAGAAGTGTGGTGTTCTGCCGAAATCTGCGTTGCTGCATGACCAATGCAGTGAGCCCGGGTTTCTGAGCGCCGGATACGATCTTCAGCGCGAATAGTCGAAAGCGTGCGGGCGGACGAGCGGACCGGATCCGCGCGGCGGCACCAACATTTCCGGCGCCGGTCCTGGGCGCCGGGAGCCGATCGCGAACGTGTTGATAGCCTTGAGCCAATCAGGTCGTGCCGGAGCCAACAGCATGACGCGTTTGATTCTAGCGGCCGATGATCCCAGCGCCGGAGCGCTTCGGAGGGGCGGCTTTGCCGACCTGGTGGTGCCAATTCTCCATCGTTTCGTGTGGGGACCGCTGCCATCCGATGCCGAATTATCGGCTTATCTCGTCCAGCGCACCGTGCGACGGAAGCGGGGGCATTGGTTGGATTTCGCCTCGCGCGTCGACTTCATGGCGGTCGGCGGGCGGAGTCAGAGTTTTCTCGAACTTGTCGACCGTTGCGATAGCGTCGAACTGTGGATGGGGACCCGTCCGAACGATCAGTTGGTGCTGATCTGGCTCTTGGATTATCTGCGCGATTACGCCGAGATCGCGACGAAGATCGTGTTGCGACACCTCGATGCGCCAGTCTTCGACGCCTTGGCCAGACAACCCGCCGGCCGGACCATTGCCGGCGTAGCGCTCGCGCGTGAGCATCTCGACCTGGGCCACCTGGCATGGCAGGCGTTTCGAACGCCGACGCCGCAAGCCTGGTTCGATCTGTTGAAGCAGGATCTCAGTGCACTGCCGCAGCTTCGCCGCTGCGTGCAGGAGATGCTCGATGAGCTTCCCAGTGTTGCCACGGGCCTGGGAGCATCGGAACTGCGAATCCTCGAATTACTGTCAGCCGGCTATCAGCACCCCTTCGACCTGTTGCCGCATCATCGGGATCGCTTTCAACGCCGCGTCTATGACTATTGGGAGGGAGGCACGTTGCTTGACGGTCTGGCACTCGCGCCGGTGCCGGCAATTTCGGGCCTCGACGAATGGCCGTTCTCGGTCGAGATGCACGACAGCCGTGAACGCCTCGAGCGCTACAAGGCCAGCAGGCTGTCGCTGACGCCGCTCGGCAAGGCAATCCTCGCCGGCGAGGAGGATTTCAGCAGCCATAATCCGATCCGGCGCTGGTGGGGCGGCACCGAATTGATCAACGCCAATCTCTGGCGTTGGCATGCGGTGCTCATCGCTCCGGATCCGGGCTCGTCTGACGTCATTGTTTGCCGCGAGCCGTGGCGCCCGATCGCTCGGAACATGCGTGAGGAAGCTTACTCCGCCGCCTGGGCGTAGTCCGCCACCGGCGGGCAGGAGCACACCAGATTGCGGTCGCCGTAGACGTTGTCGACGCGGCCGACCGGGCACCAGTACTTGTCGGTGCGCGAGGTGCCCGCGGGGAAGCAACCCTCGCTGCGGCGGTAGGCCCTGTTCCAATCGTCGTCGGCGATGTCGTGCACCGTGTGCGGCGCGTGGCGCAGCGGCGAGGCCTCGATTCCGAAGCGGCCCTGCTCGACCTCGGCGATCTCCTTGCGGATCGCGATCATAGCGTCGCAGAAGCGGTCGAGCTCAGCCTTGGACTCCGATTCCGTCGGCTCGATCATCAGGGTGCCCGCCACCGGGAAGCTCATAGTCGGCGCGTGGAAGCCGTAGTCGATCAGCCGCTTGGCGATGTCGTCGACGGTGACGCCGCTGCTCTGCTTGAGCGGCCGCGGGTCGATGATGCATTCATGCGCGACGCGGCCGCGCTCATTGCGGTAGAGCACCGGGAAATGCGCATCGAGCCGCGCCGCGACGTAGTTGGCGTTGAGGATCGCAATCTCGGTGGCGCGGGTCAGGCCGTCGCCGCCCATCAGCAGCATGTAGATGTAGGAGATGGTCAGGATCGAGGCCGAGCCGTAGGGGGCGGCCGAGACCGGCCCGATCGGATGCGCGCTCGCGCCGTCGGTCGCTGGGTGACCGGGCAGGAAGGGCGCCAGATGCGCCTTCACGCCGATCGGGCCCATGCCAGGGCCGCCGCCGCCATGCGGAATGCAGAACGTCTTGTGCAGGTTGAAATGGCTGACATCGGCGCCGTAATCGCCGGGTCTGGAGAGGCCGACCTGCGCATTGAGGTTGGCGCCGTCGAGATAGACCTGTCCGCCGTGGGCATGGACGATGTCGCAGATGTCACGGATGTGCTCCTCGAACACGCCATGCGTCGAGGGATAGGTGATCATGATGGCGGCGAGCTTGGCGCTATGCACTTCCGCCTTGGCCGTGAGATCGGCGAGATCGACATTGCCGCCTGCATCGCAGCCGACCACGACCACCTCCATGCCGGCCATATGCGCGGAGGCGGGGTTGGTGCCGTGAGCGGACGAGGGAATCAGGCAGATCGTGCGGTGGCCCTCGCCACGCGCGGCATGGTAGCCCCGAATGGCCAGAAGCCCGGCATATTCGCCCTGCGCGCCCGAGTTCGGCTGCAGCGACACGGCGTCATAGCCGGAGATGCGGCACAGCCAGTCGGTCAGATCGGCGAACATCGTGTGATAGCCGGCCGCCTGCGCGCGCGGCACGAACGGGTGCAGGCTGGAAAATTCCGGCCAGGTCAGCGGGATCATCTCGGTGGTCGCGTTCAGCTTCATCGTGCACGAGCCAAGCGGAATCATCGCACGATCGAGCGCGAGGTCGCGGTCCGCAAGCTTGCGCAAATAGCGCAGCATCTCGGTCTCGGAGCGATGCGCGTGGAACACCGGATGCGCGAGGTACGGCCGCTGCCGCTTGAGCTCGGCCGGCAGCGCCTCGCGGGCTTCCGCCTCGATCGTCGTGTAGGAGAGGTCGCCGCCGAATGCGCGCCAGACGGCTTCGACGATATCGGCCGTCGTGGTCTCATCGAGTGCGATCCGCAGCCTGCTGCCGTCGCGGCCGAGATTGATCCGCTCGCCTTCGGCGCGGGCGATGATCGACTCGGACTTGGCGCCGGCCTCGACAGTGAGCGTGTCGAAGAAGGTCTCGCTTTCCGGCGCAAAGCCGAGCTTGCGCAGCCCCGCAGCCAGCACCGCAGTCCGCCGATGCGCGGTACGGGCGATCGCCTTCAGCCCGTCCGGGCCATGATAGACCGCATACATCGCGGCGATCACCGCCAGCAGCACCTGCGCGGTGCAGATGTTCGACGTTGCCTTCTCGCGCCTGATGTGCTGCTCGCGGGTCTGCAGCGCCAGCCGATAGGCGGGGGCACCGCGCGAATCGACGGACAGGCCGACAATGCGGCCGGGCAGGGAGCGCTTCAGCGCATCGCGCACCGCCATGTAGGCGGCATGCGGACCGCCATAGCCCATCGGCACGCCGAAGCGCTGCGCCGAGCCGATCGCGATGTCGGCGCCGAGTTCGCCCGGCGAGGCGATCACGGTTACCGCCAGCAGGTCGGCGGCGAGGATCGCCAGCGCGCCCTTGTCGTGCAGCTTGGCGATCGCGGCGCGTGGATCGCGCAGCGCGCCCGTCGTATCCGGATATTGCAGCAGGCCGCCGAACACCTCGGCGCCGTCCAGATCCTTGGCGGGATCGCCGACGATCAGCTGCCAGCCGAGCGGCTCCGCGCGGGTGCGCAGCACCGCCAGCGTCTGCGGATGCACGTTCCGATCGACGAAGAATGCCTTGGTCTTCGCCCGCGCCGACCGCTCGGCCAGCGCCATCGCTTCCGCCGCCGCCGTGGCTTCGTCCAGCAGCGAGGCGTTGGCGACGTCGAGCCCGGTGAGATCGCAGATCATGGTCTGGAAGTTGAACAGCGCTTCCAGCCGGCCCTGGCTGATCTCTGGCTGATAGGGGGTGTAGGCCGTGTACCAGGCCGGGTTCTCCAGGATGTTGCGCTGGATCACCGCCGGCATCAGCGTGCCGGAATAGCCCTGGCCGATCAGCGAGATGAAGACCTGATTCCGTGCCGCCAGTGCACGCATGTGCGACAAGGCTTCAGTTTCGCTCAACGCCGGCTCGAGGGTGAGCGGCGCCGCCTGCCGGATCGTGCCGGGCAGCGTCTGCGCCATCAGCTCCGCGACGCTCTTGGCGCCGACGGTCTCCAGCATCGCCGCGACGTCGCGCGGCGAGGGACCGATATGGCGGCGGGCGAAGCTGGTGGCGGCATCATCGAGCGGCTTGAGCGGCGTGGTCATGAGCAAATCCTCTATGCCTCGTCATGCCCCGCGACGGCGGGGCATCCAGTAAACAGCGACGGCGAGATCGGCAGGCCGTAGCCCGGGCGAGCGCAGCGACCCCGGGACCGCGGGTCCCGCATATCGCTCCGCTCATGCGGGCTACGCACCGCGCGTCTCACGCCGTGTGCGCCTTGTAGGCGGCCTCATCCATCAGCCCGCCGAGCTCGCTCTTGTCGGCGATCTTGAGCTTGAAGAACCAGGCCTTGCCGCCGGCGTCGGTGTTGACGAGCGCAGGCTCGTCGACGATCGCCTGGTTGACCTCGACCACCTCGCCGGTGATCGGCGCATAGACGTCGGAGGCGGCCTTGACCGATTCGACCACGGCGGCGGCTTCCGACTTCTTCAGCGCGCGGCCGACCTGCGGCAGCTCCACGAACACGACGTCGCCGAGCTGGGCCTGCGCATAGTCGGTGATGCCGATGGTGGCTGTGTCGCCATCGATGCTGAGCCATTCATGGTCGGAGGTGTAGAGCGTAGTCATGGACGTCCTTCAGCGCTTGTAGGTGTTGGGAACGAAGGGCATGGCGGCGACCCGCAGCGGCAGGCGTTGGCCGCGCACATCGGCGAACAACGGGGTGTCGAGCGCAGAGAGAGTGGTCGGCACGTAACCCATCGCGACCGGCGCATTCAGCGTCGGGCCGAAGCCACCAGAGGTGACCTTGCCGACCGGCTCGCCTGAATCGGCCGAAGCGAACAGCGCTGCTCCCTCGCGCACCGGCGCGCGGCCCTCGGGCCGCAAACCGACGCGGCGGCGTGTCGCACCGCCATCGAACTGCGCGAGGATCTTGTCAGCGCCGGGGAAGCCGCCGGCGCGCGCGCCGCCGGTGCGGCGGACCTTCTGCACCGACCATTCCAGCGCAGCTTCCACGGGCGTTGTCGCCGTGTCGATGTCGTGGCCGTAGAGGCAGAGCCCGGCCTCGAGCCGCAGGCTGTCGCGGGCGCCCAGCCCGATCGGCAGCACGTCCTTGTCGGACAGCATCGCCTCGGCGAGCCGCTCGGCCTGATCGGCAGGCACCGAGATCTCGTAGCCGTCCTCGCCGGTGTAGCCCGAGCGCGAAACGTAGCAGGCGAGCCCATCGACGCTGCGCGGCCCCGCGTCCATGAACCGCATCGCCTCGGCCTCTGCACAGAGTTTCGTCAGCACGGACGCCGCCTTCGGCCCCTGCAGCGCCAGCAGCGCGCGGTCGGTCAGCGGTTGGACCTCGCAGACGTCGGACAGCCCGTCGCGCAGCAGCGCGATGTCCGCCTCCTTGCAGGCGGCGTTGACCACCAGCACCAGGTGCTCGCCGAAATTCGCCACCATCAGGTCGTCGAGGATGCCGCCCTCGGCGTTGGTGAACTGGGCATAGCGCTGCCGGCCGGGCGGGATGCCGATGACGTCCTGCGGCACCAGCCGCTCCAGCGCCGCCGCGGCGTCGGCGACGTTGCCGGATTTCGGCAGCAGCGCGACCTGGCCCATGTGGGAGACGTCGAACAGCCCGGCCGCGCTGCGGGTATGGAGGTGTTCCTTGAGTACGCCGGGCGCGTATTGCACCGGCATCTTATAGCCCGCAAAGGGCACCATCTTGCCGCCGAGGCTGACATGCAGCGCATGCAGCGGCGTTCGCTTCAAAGAAAGGGGGGCAGCCGGTTCAGCCATCGATCAGGGGTCCTCGCGCGGTTCCTCGGGACCAGTCCCGAAAAACGCCACCGAAGCCCCATCTGTCGCTGTGCCTGAGAGTATTATCCCGTCGGCGGACGCGTCCCGGGATCATGCCGGGCGAGCGTCTCTTTCCAGATGCAGTTGCAGGCGCGAGGGTCCTTTTGCCTGAGAGTTTCCGGGGCGGTTGCTCCTTCGGCGCCGACCCTTGACGTTCAACCAGAACCTCAAAAGGCCAGTCTCTCCCGACGCGACTGTCGTCTATGTCCGGGACCAAACACCAGCCCGCGCAAGCTGTCAACGCGTCACGGCGGCTTTCAACCAGCTTTAGGAGCCGTGCAGCAAGCCCATGATGTTTCTGCACAGTTTCTGGACACGCGAAGTCGCCTTGTCTAAAAGCATTGCCGCCGAATTCCCGGACTTCTTCGATTGGATTGCTATGAGCGGCGTCAACGAGATCAGGTCGACCTTCCTCAATTTCTTCGCTGCGAACGGCCACGAGATCGTGCCGTCCTCGCCGCTGGTGCCGCGCAACGACCCGACTTTGATGTTCACGAACGCCGGCATGGTGCAGTTCAAGAACGTCTTCACCGGCGTCGAGAAGCGGCCCTACAACCGCGCCACGACGTCGCAGAAGTGCGTCCGCGCCGGCGGCAAGCACAACGACCTCGACAATGTCGGCTACACCGCCCGGCACCACACCTTCTTCGAGATGCTCGGCAACTTCTCCTTTGGCGATTACTTCAAGGAGAACGCCATCGAGCTCGCCTGGAAGCTGGTCACCAAGGAGTTCGGCCTCCCGAAGGACAAGCTGACTGCGACCGTCTACATCGACGACGACGAGGCGTTCGGGCTCTGGAAGAAGATCGCCGGCCTGCCGGAATCGCGCATCATCCGCATCGCCGGTTCGGACAATTTCTGGCAGATGGGCGACACCGGCCCGTGCGGCCCGTGCTCGGAGATCTTCTACGACCACGGCGACAAGATCTGGGGCGGCCCGCCGGGATCGCCGGAGGCGGACGGCGACCGCTTCATCGAGATCTGGAACCTCGTGTTCATGCAGTACGAGCAGCTCGAGGGCGGGGTCCGCAATCCCCTTCCGAAGCCGTCGATCGACACCGGCGCGGGCCTCGAGCGCGTCGCCGCGGTGCTGCAGGGCAAGCACGACAATTACGACATCGACCTGTTCGTCGCGCTGATCCGCGCCATCGCCGACCTCACCAATGCCGACCCGCAGGGGCCGCAGAAGGCGTCGCTTCGCGTGATCGCCGACCATTTGCGCGCCTCGTCGTTCCTGATCTCGGACGGCGTGCTGCCGTCCAACGAGGGCCGCGGCTATGTGCTGCGCCGGATCATGCGCCGCGCGATGCGCCACGCCCAGCTGCTCGGCGCCCGTGAGCCGCTGATGCACAAGCTCGTCGGCACGCTCTCGCGCGAGATGGGCCAGGCCTATCCCGAGCTGATCCGCGCCGAGGCGCTGATCAAGGAGACGCTGCGGCTCGAGGAGACCCGCTTCCGCAAGACCCTGGAGCGCGGGCTGGCTATCCTCGACGAGAAGTCGGCCTCGCTCTCGAAGGGCGACATGTTCGACGGCGACGTCGCCTTCACGCTGTACGACACCTACGGCTTCCCGCTCGATCTCACCCAGGACGCGCTGAAGTCGCGCGGCATCAGCGTCGACCAGGCCTCCTTCACCGATGCCATGGACCGCCAGCGGGCCAAGGCGCGCGCGGCGTGGGCCGGAAGCGGCGAGGCGGCGACCGAGACTGTCTGGTTCCCGCTGCGCGAGAAGCTCGGGGCCACCGAGTTCCTCGGCTACGAGACCGAGACGGCGGAGGGCGCGGTCACCGCGCTGGTCAAGGACGGCGCCGAGGTCGACAGCCTCAAGGCCGGCGAGAGCGGCGTCATCGTGCTCAACCAGACGCCGTTCTATGGCGAGTCCGGCGGCCAGGTCGGCGACACCGGCGTGATGACCGGCGACGGCGTCCGCGTCCGTATCACCGACACCCAGAAGAAGGCCGGCGACCTGTTCGCGCATATCGGCACGGTGGAGCAGGGCACGCTCAAGCTCGGCACGGCGCTGCAGCTCGACGTCGATCATGGCCGGCGCTCGGCGATCCGCGCCAACCATTCGGCGACCCACATCCTGCACGAGGCGCTGCGCCAGGTGCTCGGCGACCACATCGCCCAGCGCGGCTCGCTCGTCTCGCCCGACCGGCTGCGCTTCGACTTCGTCCATCCGAAGCCGATCTCTCCGGAGGAGCTCGCCCGCGTCGAGGACATCGCCAACGACGTCGTGCTCGAGAATGCCGAGGTCACGACCCGGCTGATGGGGCTCGACGATGCGCGGGAGGCCGGCGCCCGCGCGCTGTTCGGCGAGAAATATGGCGACGAGGTCCGCGTCGTCTCCATGGGCAACGCCGCGCGCGACCACGGCGCCAATGCCATGGGCTGGTCGGTCGAGCTGTGCGGCGGCACCCATGTCAGGCGCACCGGCGACATCGGCCTGATCGCGGTCACCTCGGAGAGCGCTGTCGCGTCCGGCGTCCGCCGCATCGAGGCACTGACGGCGCGCGGCGCGCGGGCGCATGCCAACCACAACCTCGCGCTCGCCAAGGCGGCGGCAGCCGAGCTGCGCACCACGGTCGAGGACGTGCCAGCGCGCATCACCGCGCTGATGGAGGAGCGCAAGAAGCTCGAGCGCGAGCTGTCGGACGCGCGCAAGAAGCTCGCGATGGGCAGCGGCACCTCGATCGGCAACGGCTCGCCGGCGGCCGGCGTCCGCGAGGTCGGTGGCGTGAAGCTGATGGCCCGCGCCGTCTCCGGAATCGAGATGAAGGACCTCAAGTCGCTCGCCGACGAGGCCAAGAAGCAGCTCGGCTCCGGCGTGGTCGCGCTTGTCGCGACCTCCGAGGACGGCAAGGCCGGCGTCGTGGTCGGCGTGACCGCCGATCTCACCGCGCGCTTCAACGCGGTCGACCTCGTGCGCGCCGCGTCCGAGGCGCTGGGCGGCAAGGGCGGCGGCGGCCGTCCCGACATGGCCCAGGCCGGCGGCCCGGACGGCACCAAGGCGGAGGCTGCGCTGGCCGCGATCGAGAGTGCGATCGGCAAGGCAGGCTGATCGTGCCGACGCTCGGGCCGGGCGAGAGCGTTCGCGATCCCGATCTGCGCGACCGGCTGTACGAGCTGCTCGAGCACGACCATCTGCCGAGCACGCACGGCTCGCGCATCGTCCAGTTCATCGTGCTCGTCATCACGCTCGACGTGCTGGCGGTGGTGCTGGCCTCCGACCCGGACATCGCGGCTTCCATTGGCGGATTGCTGCGAGCGATCAAGGTCTGTTCGCTGATCGTGTTTGCCGCGGAGTATGTCGCTCGGCTCTGGAGCGTGGCGGGGCACATGCCGCGGCGCCAGTCGCCGCACCGGGAGCGGCTCGCCTACGCGTTGTCCGCGCTCGGCCTGATCGATCTCCTGTCCTTCGTGCCGGCGTCCATCGCGCTGGTGCTTGGCGATCGCACGCTGGAAGCCCTGTGCATCGTGCTGCCGTTCCTGAAGCTGGTGCGCTATTCGCCGGCGCTGCGCTCGCTCTTGTCCGCCGTGCAGGCCGAGCGGCGCATCCTGATCGGCTGCCTCGTCATCCTGGCCGGCGCGGTGCTGCTGTTCGCCTCGCTGCTCTACGCGGTCGAGCGCGATGTCCAGCCCGACAAGTTCGGCACCATCCCGCATGCGATGTGGTGGGCGATCGTGACGCTCGGCACCGTCGGCTATGGCGACGTCGTGCCGGTGACACCGCTCGGCCGCATCATCACGGTGTTCGCGATCATCTGGGGCTTTGCCATGATCGCGCTGCCGGTCGCGATCATCTCCACTGCGTTCGCCGAGGAGATCAAGCGGCGCGATTTCGTCGTCACCTGGGGCATGCTGGCGCGGGTGCCGCTGTTCTCGCATCTTTCGGCGTCCGAAATCGCCGACATCATGCGGCTGCTGCGTGCACGCACGATCGAAGGCGGCGAGGTGCTGGTGCGGCGCGGCGATCCGGCGTCCTCGATGTATTTCATCACCACGGGTGAGGTCGAGATCGAGCTGCCGACGCAATGCGTCAAGCTCGCCGACGGCACCTTCTTCGGCGAGATCGCGCTGCTGCACCGGACCAAGCGTTCGGGCACTGTGACGGCGACGCGCAAGACCCGGCTGCTGGTGCTCGACGCGCAGGATTTCCATGCGCTGATCGCGCGCATGCCGGCGCTCGCCGCGCATGTCCGGACCATCGCCAAGGCGCGCATGGCCGATTCCGGCGATCTTGCCCTCGCCGAGCTGTCGCAGGCCGAACGCGACGACCAGCCGGACGCGTAGGACGCTGCTCCCGGATCGCTCGCAGTCCCCCGTCCCATCTTCCAACCAGTCAAACAGCCGGGCGTGCACACACGGTCCCGCGGCGCGGTCGCGCCCAGGGGATGCGGAAAGCATTCGCCCTCGAAAGACGATGAGGGCGCAGGGAATGCCGGGTGAGGGCCTCACCCATGGCCCGCCTGCGGAAAAATGCAGGCGGCAGGTACCACAGGCAAAGCCGGTTCATCCGGCATTCCCTGCGCGGCGGTTTTAACGCTTATACGCGATCTCCTCGGTGCACCGGGCTTGTTGGCCACCGTTCGCACAATGCGCTTCAAGCGCATCGCGCGGGACATCAGCATCGGGATGCCAGGACCACGCGACTTCACGTCCGCGAGCGCATCATTCGTCCGCACCCGAAAGCGCGCTGATGTCCTCACGTCCACCGCATTGCCGGCCCAACGTCTCGTGACGACGCGTACGCCCCTCATCCGGACCGGAACGCGGATGGAATAGACATGATTTGCTGATTTTCGGAAGTGATTTATTTTCGCGCCGTCCTCTTGAATCGCGTGATGTCATTGAGGCGGATGACGAACAACGTTGTTGGCGCATCAGCTATCGCGAGCTGATGAGAACCGTCGAGGCCATATCCGCCTCGACACGCTGGTCGTCGGGCAAATCAACGCCCGCGTCCTCAAAGCTGTGCGTGCTGCAAGATGGCCGTTCTTCCTTGGGAAGCGAGTGTGCCAACGGTCCCCTGCACAGCGGCGCACCTGGCGAATATTCCGCACCGCAGTATGTGACGCCTATGTCACACTTACGGTTATACCGACTCCCCAATATAATATGACTATTCAAAGGCACCTCGGCGCTTGCTAGGATCGCCTTCCAATCTCAGGTTGACGAATGCGCTCCTCGAATGGGCGGCGGCCGGGATTGAGCCGTGGGGAAGCGCGTGCCGGGACGGAGGCTCTGGGCCGGACGCGACAGAACAACAGCCAGAGCCTGGGGACGCTGCGAGGAGCAGGAAAAATGAGTGGGTTTGCGACGACCGCACGCATGTGCGGCGTAGGGGTTGCTTTGTCTTGTTTGTTGGGCGGCGGTGCGCTCGCTGCCGATTTGCCGATGAAGGCGCCGCCGGTTCCCTATGCCGGTGTCGATGATTTCTGGACGCGGCCGTATCTGTTCGGTGATCTCGGCCGGACCAGGCTGAAGGAGCAGGGCATCTCGCTCGCGCTCACGCTGGGCGACGAGGCCGTCACCAACCTGTCGGGCGGCTCGCGCAACACCTCGGCCAATGCCGGACAATTGTGGTTCGAGGCCAAGTTCGACATGGCCAAGCTCGCCGGCATCCAGGGCGGCCTGATCGGCGTCACGCTGGTCGATCGCTTCGGCAAGAACCTCAACAGCGAGGCCGGCATTCCGGCGCTGCAGCTGACCAACGAGGTGTTCGGCCGCGGCAACATCCTGCGCCTCACCGAATTTTACTATCAGCAGAAGCTGCTCGACGACCGCCTCGTGCTCAAGGGCGGCCGGCTGCCGGTCGGCTCCGACTTCTTCTTCGGCCAGTGCGAGTTCATCAACCTGACCTTCTGCGGCGGCCAGCCGGGCAACATCCAGGGTGGCTACATCTACAACTGGCCCGTGAGCCAGTGGGCCGGCGTCGCGCACTACAACTTCACCAAGGAGTGGAAGTTGTCGGTCGGCGTCTACGACGCCAATCCGAACTACCTGACCACGTCGGATGCCGGCGTCTATCTCGCGCCGGGCATCGCGCGCTCCAATCCGGCCTCGGGCGTCCTGGTGCCGGTCGAGGTGGTGTATGAGCCGAGCGGTCCGCTCAACGGCACCTGGCGCTTCGGCGGCTGGTATGACAGCGCGTCGACCATCGACGGCGGTCTGCCCGGCATCACCGGCGTCTACGTGGGCGGTCCCGGCGTTGGCGACCAGAATCTCAGCGATTCGCGCGGCCGCTACGGCATCTACGAGTCGATCCTGCAGCGCTTGACCGTCGAGGGGCCGAAAGCGCAGGGCTGGTATACCTTCCTCAACACCAGCGTCGCGGATCACCGCACCGCCTATCAGGACTATCAGATTTCCTGGGGCATCAAGCACACCGGAACCTTTTCGTTCCGTCCCGATGACGAGGTCGGCTTCGCGGTCGGCACGACGCACGTCAACTCGGCGGCCCTGACGCCGAATGCCGGCGGCAACGAGGTGCCGATCGAGGCCTGGTATGGCTGGCAGGCGACCGGCTGGATGAACCTGAAGTTCGACGCCCAGTATGTCATCAATCCGGGCGGACGCGGCTTCAACGCCGCCGGCATGAAGACCGGCAATGCGGTGGTGCTCGGCCTGCGGACGGTGGTGCACTTCTGAGAAGCCTGTCAGGCGAGGGGCGGATGTGCAGCATCCGTCCCTCGCTGGGCTGAGACGATGAGCCGTCCTTTGCCGACGCCGAACCTGATGGGCCTGCCCATCGGGGTAGGGGCGCGATGCGTTGGTATCGGTTGACTCTTTTGCGCTGCGACACGACATCTCCCTGGCATTGCCGCGCCGGCCCAGGAGACCACCATGACCGCAACCGACGTCCGTCTCGCCGCCGGCCAGCGCCTGGGCGACGAGGTCGTGGACTGGCTCACCAGCGGCACCCGCGACGAACGCTTCATCGACAACATCTTCGCGCAGATGTGCATCCGCCTGCAGCGCGCCGGAATCCCGGTGAAGCGCGCGTCGCTGCACGTGCAGATCAACCATCCGCAATGGCTCGGCGCGCGCATCCTGTGGAGCGACGGGATGGAGAGCTCCGAGATCAATCGCGTCGACTATGACGTCGGCTCGCGTTCCGAGTTCATCGGCAGCCCGGTGAGCGAGGTCTACAACGGCGCCGACGAGATCCGCGAAAACCTGGCGCGTGATCCCGCGCTCGGCCGGCAGCATGGCATCTATGACGACATGCGCGCGCAGGGGCTGACCGACTATGTCGCCTGGCCGATCTTTCACACGCTCGGCAAGCGCCACTGCGTGACCTTCGCGACCGACCAGCGCGGCGGCTTCGATCATGCCGAGATCGGCGCCCTGAAGCGGCTGCTGCCGGTGCTGGCGCTGGTCAGCGAGATCCGCATCAAGAACCGGCTGGCGCGCACCCTGCTCGAGACCTATGTCGGGCCGCATGCCGGCGAGATGGTGCTGGCCGGCGCGACCCGACGCGGCAGCGGCGAGACCGTGAGCGCCGCGATCATGATCTGCGATCTCCGCGACTTCACCAAGATCTCCGACAATTGGCCGCGCGACGACGTGATCGATCTCCTCAACGGCTATTTCGACGCGATGGTCGAGCCGATCACAGAGCATGGAGGCGAGATCCTGAAGTTCATCGGCGACGGCCTGCTCGCCATCTTTCCGCTTAGCCAGCCCGGCGCCTGCGAGAACCTGCTGCACGCGGTCACCGGCGCCAGGCAGGCGATGGCGGAGCTCAACGCGCGGCATGCGGAAGGCGGCCGTGCGCCGCTGCGCTACGGCATCGGCATCCACGTCGGCGACGTCATGTACGGCAACATCGGCTCGCGCACGCGGCTGGATTTCACCGTGATCGGACCCGCGGTCAACATGGCTTCGCGCATGGAGGCGCTGACCAAGCAGGTCGGTCGTCCCGTGCTGATGTCGCGCGCCTTCGCCGAACTCGTCGAAGGCCCGTTCGCGCTCGAACGCGTCGGCGAATACCCGGTGCGCGGCTTCAACGACCCGATCGAGCTGTTTGCGTTCGAGGGGTAGGGCGTCGAGCTGTACCGTGCTCACGGCATGGCTCAGCGGCCGAACTCGTCCTGAAGCCGCAGGAATGTCTCGGTCGGGCGATCATAGCTGACGAGCCTGACGTCGAGGTCGAAGCTGGACGCCAGCAGCAGCGCGCGGCGCAGCGCGTCCTCGATCCAGCTCTCCTCATTGCCGAACGCGCCGCCGCCGACGCTGGTGAGCAGGGCAATGTTCGAGCCGCGTGTCGCGTTGAGGACCGCCGCCCAGATCGTTGCCTCGTAGCTGGCCTCGAGGATCAGGCGAGCGAATGTCTGCCAATATCGAGGGGCAGGGGAACAGTAGGCCACGGGGAGCGCGGAGCAGAAGGCCTGCGACACTGTCGGTCGGGGCTCGCCCGCGTCAGTCAGCTCGACGTCGGAATGCAGGCCGATCCGAAGGTGTCCGCGCAATGCGTCGATCTCATCGCCATCGCTTGCGTCGAGGATGGCCGTGATGGTCTCGAGTCCGGTCCGCGTGCACAGGGCGTAGCCGTTCGTCATCGCCCAAAGCTCGCCGCCGCGGGATAGACGGGACTTCAGAGCCGCCCCGACATCTGCGAGCGCGTCGAGCTGACGGTCGCGGGTCTGGCCCGATTCACCGCCGACCGGGGCAAAGTAGTTGCGATAGATCGTTGCGGCGCCGGCGGCGATCGCGCAGGCCGGCCCCTGCGTCGGATCATGCTGGTAGATCGTCACGCCGTCTTCCGGGGTCGCGTGGGGGCCGATCATCTCCAGCAGATTGAACTGCGAGGCGACCTGGAACAGGGCGCCGGCGAACTCCGGGACCAGATGAAGGGTGCGGACATCGCCGCTGACGAGACTCACGCGGAGCCGCCCGGTTCGACAGGCCGAGTCTTGGACCCTGGTCCGGAGCTCCGACAATTTCGGAAGCTCCAGCCGCCCGGTCTGGTAGCTCTTGCCATTGACCAGAGACGTCAGCCGTCCGTCTTCGCAGGCCAGTCTGGCGCGCGTCGAGGCATAGTCGGTCTCCTTGAAGCCGGTCAGGCGTTCGAACCAGTCCACGACATCAGCCTTTCGTTTTTGCTAGCCGACAAGATACGGCGAAATCGCCTCGGCGTCTGACGTTCGCGCGAGACGCAGTGTAGGCCATCGCAGCTCGCCGCAGCAATGAACGACTCTGTCGCCGTGCCTAGAAGATTCGCAGCGGCCGCCACCAGACGAGGCTCGGCGCGAACAAGGCCACAGCGAGCGCAGATGCGCCCCCGGCAATACAGATCGTGACGATGGCGCGCGGCGACAGGCCGCGGGCCTGCGGCAGGAATGTGAGCGCCCGGACGATCGCTCCGGTGATGAAGCCCGCTCTAGCGATCGGCAGCATCGGGATGTCGAGCAGATCTTCGAGCGTACACGCGCGGCTGCAGCTGCCTTGCTCCAGCGTCCACCATTCTCGCAGGCCGCCGATCATTGTCGCCAGCGCGAGCAGCAGCGTTGCCGCCAGCAGCGCCCGCCACGATGGCATTAGCACCGCGATCGCATAAGAGATCAGGCAGACGGCGAGCATCTGCGTCAGGACGTCGAGCATCGTCCCGCGACTCAACTCTCATCCAGGAACGGCGCCACCACCTCGCGCGTCTCCGCGCTGGTGACCACCGGGACGATCTCGAACGTCATGCCGGTGTTGCGGGCGTTGGACAGGATCCATTGCTGCAGCAGGCGGGCGTCGTTGCATTCCATCAGTTGGAAGCAGCGGTCGAAATTCGGCTCGATCCAGCTGCCGAGATATTTCAGCCCGTCGGGAAAGGTGATGCCGGGGTCGCGAACGCGACGGTAGACGGGAATCGGATCGCGGTCCTTGAAACGCTCGATCACCATGAACAGCATGCGCGCCTCCGCCTGGGTCCGGCGCAGAGTGTGGACGGAATCGAGCAGGTGTTCCAGGTCTCGCGCGTGGCCTCGCGGTCCGAAAGACCGGCTGCGGCACCGGCGGTGAGGGAGCTCTACTGTCCCGACGGCGTGCGCAGGCCGTGCCAGGCGTCGCGCACCTGATGGTAGTGAACCTCGGGCAGATAGTCCGGCGTATTCAGATTGAGATTCTTGACGTCGAGCCGGCCGACCGCGCTGAGCAGCGTGTAGGAGGCGATGACGCGGTCGCGCTGCGCGCCGATCAGCCGCGCCTTGGCCTGGATCAGATCGGCCTGCGAGTTCAGCACGTCGACGGTGGTGCGCTGGCCGCCCTGGGCCTCGCGCGAGACGCCCTGCAGCGCGACGGTGGCGGCCTTCACCTCGGCCTCGGAGGCGCTGACGGCGACCTTGGCGCCTTCATTGGCGACCCAGGCGCTGACCGCCGCGGTGCGGGCCTGGTTGCGGACCTGGTCGAGCACGAGGCGGCTCTGCGCCGCGAGCTCCTTGCTCTGGCGGGTCTGCGACGCGGCGGTGCCGCCGTCATAGATCGGCGCGGTGACGCTGCCGACGATCGAGGCCTGGTCGGTGCCGAAGGTGCCGAGCGTCTGATCCGAATCGCGGCTGCGGCTGACATTGCCTTGCAGGGTCACGGTCGGCAGCAGCGCGCCCTCGGCGACCTTGATCGAGGTCGAGGCCACGTCGACGTCGAAGCTCGCCGCAGCCACCGCCGGATTTTCCTTGTTGCCAAGCGCAATCGCGTCCTCGCGGCTGCGCGGCAGCAGGCGATCGATCGGGTCGGCCGCGCGCAGCTGGCCCGGCGCCATGCCGATGACCTGGGCATAGGTCGCCTGGCTGATGGCGAGGTTGACCTCGGCGGCGTTGAGGTCGGACTGGCCGCGCGCCAGCCGCGCCTCGGCCTGCGAGGCGTCGGTCGGCGTGACGTCGCCGGCATTGAGGCGGCGCTGTGTGACGGAGAGCGTCTCGCGCAGGAAGGCGACGTTGGAGCGCTGCGCCTCGACCAGCGACTGGTTGGCGAGCACGTTGGTGTAGGCGGTGACCGCGTCGAGCAGCACGCCCTGTCCGACATTGCGCAGCGCCTCGCGGCCCGACTGCACCTGCAACTCGGCCATGCGCACGCTGTTGGCGGTGCGGAAGCCGTTGAACAGCGTCTGCGTCACGGTCACGCCGATGGTCCAGGGCTTCAATGTCGCGGTCTGGATCGTGTTGCCGGGCAGCAGATTGCGCACGGCCTGCAGGCCGGCGCCGAGGCTCGCGATCAGTTGCGGGCGATAGCCGGCGAGCGCCTGCGGCACGTTCTCGTCGGTGGCGCGCTGGCGCGCGCGCTCGGCGTTCAGCGCCGGGTTGGTCTGATAGGCTTTGACGAGCGCGGCCGCGAGATCCTCGGCGCGCGCGGGCGAGCAGGCGACGACAAAGCCGGCGGCCACGGTCAGGCCGAGGCCGAACCGCCGCGCATGCACCTTGCCGACGCCAAATTGTTTGGCTCGACCCACCATCCGACTCCGCCGCGTCTCACTGTCTTAACCAGTTGTTTACCTGTTTACGGCGGATGGCGGCCACACACAAACCGCGGATATGGAATCCGGCGGGCTTTTCCATGGTTTATTGTGGCGCTCTCGCCACAGGCCGTTTGTCAGGCGCTTGCGCGACGGTCGTGCGGTAGGCCGGTGGGTGGGCGTGCGCGGACGACAGCGCACGGGCGCGCCGCGAATCGCGTCGGTGATATCCGAGTAACTCGCGGCTCGCTCGGTCTACCTCGCGCCGCTTGCGGGGGGAGGTCGAATGGCATCGCGGATGCCATTCGGGTGAGGGGGGACAGGTCCAACGACGTACGCTTCCCGAGCGTCTGCCCTCATCCCAACGCTCCCCCATGAAGAACGGGGAGAGGGAGCGCACCGCGTCCACGGCTATCGATGAACTGACTTCGAAAAATATCAACTCAGTCGAACTGAGCGCACTGCCAATCTCACCGGTTCTTGTTCACCGGCTTGCGCTTCTCGATGAACGCGGCCATGCCCTCGGCGCGGTCTTCCAGCGCGAAGGTGGCGTGGAACAGGTTGCGCTCGACATTCATGCCTTCGGACAGCGGGGTCTCGAAGGCGCGGTTGACGGCCTCCTTGGCCATCGCCGCTGCCGGGCGCGACATCGATGCGATCTTCTCCGCCGCGGCCATCACCTCGTCCATCAATTTGTCGGCCGGCACGATGCGGCTGACGAGGCCGGAGCGTTCGGCCTCGGCCGCATCCATCATGCGGCCGGTGAGGCAGAGGTCCATCGCCTTGGCCTTGCCGATCGCGCGCGTCAGGCGCTGGGTGCCGCCAATGCCCGGGATGGTGCCGAGCGTGATCTCGGGCTGGCCGAATTTGGCGGTGTCGGCGGCGATGATGAAGTCGCACATCATCGCGAGCTCGCAGCCGCCGCCGAGCGCATAGCCCGAAACCGCAGCGATCGTCGGCTTGCGGCAGCGCGCGACGCGGTCGCCGCCGATCGCGGTGAAGTCGCTCGAGAACATGTCGATGAAGCTCTTGGGCTGCATCTCCTTGATGTCGGCGCCGGCGGCGAACGCCTTCTCGCTGCCGGTGATCACGATGCAGCCGATGGCATCGTCGGCCTCGAGATCGTCGACGGCTGCAGCGATCTCGCGGAAGACGCCGAACGACAGCGCGTTGAGCATCTTCGGCCGGTTCAGGGTGATGATTCCGACCGCGCCTTTGCCTTCGACGATGATGTGCTCGTAAACGCTCATGATCCCACCCCGCAAATCAAAACAGCGGGCAATGTGCCCGCTGGATCGTTACGCATCAAGTAGGTGGGGCGCCGCGCGGCGCCTCAGATCATGAACATCCGCGCCGCCGAGCCCAGGGTGAGCAGGGTGCCGCAGGCGATGAAGATCTTGCCGATGATCGAGGCCTTGTCCCAGCCCGAGCTGTCGTCATTGCTGACCGTGACCATGTTCACGGTGACGTCCGAGGCCGCCGGCGCATCGCTCGGCGCGGCGTCGGCCGATTCCGCCGCAGGCGCGGCCTGAGCCTGGGCCTCGGCCGGCATCGGCGCCGGGAATCCGTCCTGCTTCGCTGCCGGGGCGCTCTCGGCCCCCACCGGCAGGAACGGACTGTAGCTCTGCTGTTCGGCCGCGCGCGCCAATCCAGTGCCAACGAGGCCCAGAACGAACGCGGCGGCAATGATCAATGCTGAACGTCCACTGGCTTGGATCGTCATCGTCGGCTTCTCCCCATCCCGCCAGCCCTAGCCGGAGTGAGACCCCGACAGATGTCGAGAACGGGGCAGAAAATGGGTATCTTCCTGCCGCTCACGGCAAAAGCTGGGCGGCGCCGCACTTTGCGACGCGGCCCATTAAACCTGATCATGCACCTTTCGATTCGGTGCTATGGAGCGGCTCCAAGGAACTGTTCCAAGACTTGCCCGGTGGCGTGCTCTCGGTGTGGCGTAACTCGGATGCTTCCGAGGCCAATGTCCGCATCACGAATTAGTGATCATTATGCCGCGAGAGTAACAAGCTGACGATTCGGGCGAATTGCTGGGGGTGGAGCGGAATTGCGGGAGCGTGACGACGAGTGGACGGGCTGGATGCGCCAGGCCGTCGCCGGTGACGACGAGGCCTATCATCGCCTGCTGAGGGCGGTCACGCCGGTGTTGCGCGCAGCATCACGGCGCGGGCTGGCGCGCGCCGGCCAGCCCCCCGACCAGGCCGAGGACATCGTGCAGGAAATTCTGTTGGCGGTTCATCTCAAGCGGCACACCTGGGACGTCGATGCGCCGTTCGCGCCCTGGCTGTTCGCGATCGCGCGCAACAAGCTGATCGACATGCTGCGCCGGCGCGGCCGCCGGGTGTTCGTCGACATCGACGATTTCTCGGAGACGCTGGCCGACGAGCCGCCGGCGCCCACCGTCTCGGCCGGCGAGGTCGAGGCGCAGCTGAAGACGTTGCCGCAGCGCCAGCGCGACGTGCTGCAGTCGATCGCGGTCGAGGCTGCCTCGATCAAGCAGACCGCGGAAAAGTTTTCGATGAGCGAGGGCGCGGTGCGGGTGGCGCTGCACCGGGCACT
This sequence comes from Bradyrhizobium sp. HKCCYLRH2015, assembly GCF_051168215.1. Taxonomy (NCBI): domain Bacteria; kingdom Pseudomonadati; phylum Pseudomonadota; class Alphaproteobacteria; order Hyphomicrobiales; family Nitrobacteraceae; genus Bradyrhizobium; species Bradyrhizobium sp. HKCCYLRH2015. The sequence goes on from NZ_JBNPUO010000005.1 coordinate 83,572, forward strand.
CGCAAGCCTCACGGCCAAGCTACGGGATACCTGACCATGGACACCGATCAGCTCATCCGCACCCTCGCGGCCGACAATGCGCAGCGCGCGCAGCCGGTCGGCATCGTGCTGGCGCTGGCCCTGATGGCGGCAACGCCGGTCTCGACCGCGATGCTGCTCATCGGCCTCGGCGTGCGGCCGGACATCTGGCTCGCGGTGCGCAATCCGTTCTTCGACCTGAAGTTCGTCGTCACCACGGCGCTGGCGATCCCGGCGCTGATCATCAGCCTGCATCTGTCGCGCCCCGAGGCCTCGCTGCAGGGCTGGAGCTGGCTCCTGATCGCGCCGATCGTGGTCCTCGTCGGCGGCATGGCGGCGGAGATGATGCTGCCGCAGCGTACGCCGATGATGGCGCGGCTGGTCGGCCACAATTCGATGGTGTGCATGAGCGCCATCCCCGTGCTGTCGCTGCCGCTGCTGGGCGCGGCGCTGTTCGGCCTGCGCCATGGCGCGCCGTCGCGTCCGGCGATGACCGGCGCGATCGCCGGGCTGGTCTCGGCGGGCATGGCGGCGACGCTCTATGCCGCGCATTGCACCGACGATTCGCCGCTGTTCGTGGCCACCTGGTACACGGTGGCGGCGCTGATCGTGGCCGGGCTCGGCGCGCTCATCGGCGCGAGGGTGCTGCGCTATTGAGCGCGCTACGCCTGCACCGGCGTCGCGGCGTCCTGCACGCGATGGAAGCGCAGCACCTGCTGCGCGGTGGACCGCCGGAGCCGTTCATAGGTGGCCTTGCAGGCGTCGAGATCGGCGGTCGCGGTGGTGGCGAGCTCATCGCGCATCAGGATGATCGACTTCACCGTCGGCCATGACAGGCCTGCGACCTTGGCGAGGATCATGACGCCCTCGGCGCGGCTTTCGATCATGATGCTCTCGGCGACCGCGACCGGCACGTTGGCCATGGCCGCAAGCGCCGCATTGGCCTCGTCGAACTTGCGCTGCTCGGTGAACTGCACGACGAGACGGTCGTCGAGCCGGCCCTCGGCATGCAGCGAGCGTACCAGCGCGTGCGCGATCTCGGTCTGGCTGGTCAGCGCCACCGCGCTCGATCGCGCCCGCCGGCCCGCCATGCGCACTGCCGAGGGGACCTCCTGCGCGAGCTTCGGATTTGCCGCCTCGAGCCGCGTGCGGACCGTGGCCGACGCCTTGGCGACCAGCTTCAGATAGAGGTGGCGCGGCAGATTGGGCCGCATGGCGAGGCAGGCGGCGAGGTTTTCGTCCAGCGCGGCGCGATCGACCAGCGTGTCGAAGCTGGCCTCCGAGACGTCGGCGCCGGGATTGCTGACGGTGCTGTGAACGACCTCGTCGTTGCCGCGCCTGAGCAGGATGTCGGTGACGGCGCGGCTGAGCACGCGCCGGAGCGAGATCGCGAGCAGATGCGCCTGGCTCTTGGTCTCGGCTGTGCGGATCAGCGCGGCCTCATCGAGCCGGTCGGACTTCGACAGCACGGGACCTGCGACATCGATGGCGTCGTCATCGGCCAGCCGGTGCAGCGTCCGCGGCGGCGCCGACGCCAGCGGCGCCAGCCGCCGCGCGAGCAGGGCGCGGGCCGAGATCTCGATGTGCTCGACCAGGCATTCGAACACGTCGTCGAACAGCGCGACCTGATCATCGGCGAAGTCCGTCGCGCCGTCGACGAACAGGTCCGTTACCTTGCGCAGGGTCTCGACCCGCCGCGCGACGGTGCCGTGCGCGAGCGTGTCCTCGAGCTCGTCGAGCAGGCTTTCGTTCGGGGCGGGTTTCGGGGTCATGCCGGGATGGCGCAGGCGCTGGTGACGCGATTGCGGCCCTGCGCCTTCGAGTCGTAGAGCGCACGATCGGCCCGGGCGAGCAGCGAATCGGCGGTCTCGTCGCCGCGCGGGGTGGCCACGCCGGCCGAGAACGTGACCTGCAGGCCGGTCGAAAACGCGCTCCAGTCGAGGCCGGCGATGATCTGGCGCAATCGTTCGGCGAGCCGCGCCGCGGCGTCGGCCGGCGCGCCCGGCAGCACCAGCAGGAATTCCTCGCCGCCGTAGCGGCCGAAGCGGTCGCTGCCGCGAATGTTGGCGAAGATGGTGATGGCGAAGGTGCGCAGCACATCGTCGCCGGTCGGATGGCCATGCGTGTCGTTGATGCGTTTGAACCAGTCGAGATCGATCAGCACCACCGAGCAAGGCTGGCCGCCCTGCTGCGCCTGCGCCATCTCCTCGTCCAGCACATGCATGATCGAGTGCCGGTTCAGCGCGCCGGTGAGCTCGTCGAGCTCGGCCAGCTCCTCGATGCGGCGATAGGCTTCCTTGAGCTTCTGTCCGCGCTGGTACAGCGTCTCGCGCAGCGCGCTGGAGAAGATGCCGAGGAACATGCAGCAGGCGATGGTGAGCAGGAAGACCAGCAGCGTCGCGAGCCGCTCGAGGCCGCTGCCGTGCGGCATGCCGAGCGGCTTGTCGGTGAGCAGGAACAATCCCGCCAGGCCGATCGCGAGGAACGTCCAGCAGATCGCGCTCTGGCGCGGCGTCGCCCGCAGCGAGGCAAAGGCGACGACGATGTACAGCGTGCATAGGAACAGGATGCTGACTTCGGGCGCGATGTAGCAGAACGCGACCGTGAGCATCATGCTGGCGAGCGATTGCGGCACCACGAGGTAGTGGTCGCGGAAACGGTCGTTGAAACCGCTCTCCGACAGGACGGTCCACAGCGCGACGGTGAGAATGCCGATCGCTGCGTAGGCTGGCGCGATCGTGACCGGGACGGTTCCCGCCTGGGCGTAGATCAGCAGGATGACGGCATCGATCAGGTAGCATCCGGCGACCAGCGCCAGCATCTGCCGGCGCCGTCCGGCTCGACGCGCGCGCAGGTCGCTGGATGGAGACGGCTGCGCGTCCCCGGCCTCAGCGATATCAGGACTGGGAAAAGGCGGTGCCGTCGTGCCCATGTGCTCGCGATTCTTCGTCGTTGGCTTAATATCTACGTGGGAAAGCATTTAACTTTGGTATCTATGGGCATGGACGAAGAGGCCGCCGCCGTGGTGCTGCGACCGGGAATCTACGGCTTTCAGGGCGGGTAGTTGGCGGGAACGGGCGGAACATGGTAGGCGGGAACCCGCTGGTCGCGATCGACCTGGGCGCTGCAGCGAAATCTGCAAGTCTGTGCGCCAACTCACATTTCGGGACGTATCTTTCCGGTATTTTGAAGATTTTTGCGGTTGTGTTCGAACCGCGACGTCAATCCTCCAGACCAATCTTGCGAGACGGCCATTGAGCGTGACAGCAGCGGCGTCAGATGAAACCCTGATTGCCCGGATCGCTCAAGGCGACCGGCTCGCCATGCAGGTGCTGTACGGACGGCACCATGTCAGGGTGTACCGTTTCGGGCTCCGGCTCGTGCGGGACGAGCAGGTCGCGGAAGACCTCATCAGCGAGGTCTTTCTCGACGTGTGGCGTCAGGCCGGCAAGTTCGAAGGCCGTTCTGCCGTCTCCACCTGGCTCCTGGCGATCACGCGGTTCAAGGCCCTGTCGGCACTTCGGCGCCGGAAGGACGTTGAGCTGGAAGACGAGGCCGCGAACGCGATCGAGGATACGTCCGACGATCCGGAGGTCGCGGTCCAGAAGAAGAATACCGGCGAAGCCTTGCGCAAGTGCCTGACGGCGCTTTCGCCTGATCACCGGGAGATCGTCGATCTCGTCTACTACCACGAGAAGTCCGTGGAGGAGGTGGCCGAGATCGTCGGAATTCCGGAGAACACCGTCAAGACGCGCCTGTTCTATGCGCGCAAGAAATTGGCCGAACTCCTGAAAGCGGCCGGCATTGAGAGAGGCTGGCCATGATGGCTTTGAGCAAGATGCTGGAGCAAGAGCCCGGAGAGATCGAACTCCTGCTGCCGTGGTATGCCGCCGGCACGCTGAGCGCGCGCGACATGCGCAGGGTCGAGGAGGCTCTCGCCAGCGATGCCGATCTCGCCAGGCAGTATGCGGAAATCCAGAAGGAATATGCCGAGACCATCGCGCTGAACGAAAGCCTCGGCGCGCCGTCGATGCGTGCGATGCAGAAGCTGTTCGCGGCGATCGAGGCGGATCCGGTGCAGAAGCCTGCCGCGCCGCGCGGCTTCAGCGCGCGGCTGATGGATTTCTTCGACAGCCTGTCGCCGCGGACCTTGGCGTGGACCGTCAGCCTCGGCGCGCTTCTGGTGCTGGCGCAGGCCGGCGTGATCGGCGCCGTGCTGATGCGCTCGCAGAGCGCGACCTATCAGACCGCCTCGGTCCAGGACAAGGCAGCGCCCGAGCCCGCGAGCAAGCCGATGGCCGCGCCGCCGAGCGCCGCTGCGCCGGCCCCGGCGGAGCGGGCGCCCGAGAGCATGACGCGCTCGCGGATGGCCGAAGCACCCGCCCCGGCCGCGCCGCTGATCCGCGGCCTCGGACCGCAGGTCGCCGGATCGACCGCGCCAGCCTATGCACTGGTGCGGTTCGCGCCGGAGGCGCGCATGGCCGACATCTCGGCGTTGCTCGACAACTATCAGGCCTCGATCGTCGAGGGCGCCAAGGGCGGCCTGTTCAAGCTGCAACTCGGCGACCGGCCGTTGTCGAAGGCTGAGGCCGACAGCCTGATCGGCCGTCTGGCGCGGGAAAAGATCGTCAGCCTCGCGGTGGCCGCGCAATAGGCCCGCGCCGTCCGAAATTCATTCGGAGGCTCCATGTCGTCGAGTTCGCCGCTACGCTTCGCCAGATCGGTTGCGATGCTGATCGTCGTCACAATGCCTGCTTTCGCAGGTGGCGACCTCAGTGCCCATGCCCAGGCGATGATGCGTTCGCCCACCATCAACATCCCGAGCCGGGTGCCGAGCATCAACCCGGGCACCGCGCTGCGCGCGCCGCCGCCGACCGGGATGGCGCCGCGCCCGGCCTTGCCCAATGCGCGATTTGCACCGAACCTGCAGGCGTCCTGCAACCCGGCGGATCGCAGCGTCTCGGGCGAATGTCTCGACCACCCGTCGGTGACGGGGGATGGGCAGGGTCGGCGAGCCCAGGGAAAATTGGACAAGGGCAGCTCCGCCAGGGTGACGCAGCGGCGCGAGCCGAAGGTTGCGGCCGCGGTCGATCTACGGACCATCGCCAACGAGATCGTCGCCGAAATCGATGACTCTCTCTCGACCGACCAGGCCGATGCGCTGGCGCGTCGCCATGGCCTGCAGCGCATCAGCTCGCAGCGCTTTCCGCTGATCGGCGCCACCATCGGTCTGTTCAGGATCACCGATCGCCGCTCGGTGCAGGCGGTCAGCCGTGCGCTCGCGGCAGATGCCAGGGTGCGTTCGGTGCAGCCGAACTATCGCTATACGCTGCAGCAGCAGAGCGCAGCACCCGTCGAGGGCGATCCGGCGCAATACGCGCTGGCGAAGCTGCGGCTGCCGGAAGCGCACAGGCTGGCCCAGGGCTCCAATGTCACCATCGCAGTGATCGATTCTGGGGTCGATCTCAGGCACCCGGAATTCGCCGACGCGTCGTTCGACGTGTTCGACGCGCTCGGCGGCGACGAGGGGCCGGATGTGCATGGCACCGGCATCGCCGGCGTGATCGTATCGCACAAGCGGTTGATGGGCAGCGCGCCCTATGCGCGGATCATCGCCATCCGTGCGTTCGGCGTCGGCAAGAAGGGCGGCGGGCCGGAAAGCAGCTCCTATGTAATCCTGAAGGCGCTGGACTACGCGGCCCTGCACGGCGCCCAGATCGTCAACATGAGCTTCGCCGGCCCGAAGGATGCGGTGATCGAGCGCGCGATCGCGGCCGTCGCTGCCAAGGGCGTCGTGATGGTCGCGGCCGCCGGCAATGCCGGCGCCAAGTCGCCGCCGCTCTATCCCGCGGGCAATCCAAACGTCATCGCCGTCAGCGCCACCGACGACAGGGACCAGCTGCTGCCGGCGTCGAACCGCGGCAACTACATCGCGCTGGCCGCGCCCGGCGCCGGGATATTCCTGCCGGCGCCCGACGGAAAATATCAGATCATCTCCGGCACCTCGTTTTCCGCGGCCTATGTCAGCGGGCTTGCGGCTCTGGTGCTGGAGCGCAATCCGGCGCTGAAGCCCGAGACGGTGCGGACCGTGCTGACGCGCACAGCGCGCGATCTCGGCACGCCCGGACGTGACGATCTGTTCGGAGCAGGGGAGGCGGATGCCCTCGCGGCGGTCCAGGCCGTGGTCCCGCCGCAGGATGCGCCTGCTGCTGCTGTGCCGTCCGCGGGGCTGCAAGCGGAGCCGGCACCGGCCCGCGAGTTGCGCCCGGCCGCAGTGACGGAGGCATCTCCAGCCGGCGCCGCGCTCCGGCCCGCGCAGCAATGACGCCAACGTTTTCGTGAACGTTCCGAAATTCTCCCGCTCGCTTTGAACGTGCAGCGGGGCGGTCACGACAGAAAGCATGTGGGAGCGGTGATCCCCTCCCCAAGGCTATATACGGCGCGAGCGCCCATCCACCCCAAGCGCCCATATGGCTCGACCCGTCCGGTTGTCCCCCCGGACGGGTCTTTCATTTTGGGCGAAGTCGAAGCCCGGCAACGTCGATATCCGGCAGTGTCTCGCGCCCCTGAGGGGAACATCTTTGGGTTGTTTAGGGATGCCGTTGGTCGCTTTCGTGTTGCCGCGCCTGGCCGATGCCCGAAAAAACACGGACAAAATTTCCGCACGACTACGGTTTGGCCGCCAAACAACATGGCATTAGCTAGACTTTGTTAACCTTTTCCACAAAATATTCACGTCACGTTGCGTTGATTCGTGCCGAGTGCGTCCGTCCCATTTTCTGCGGGCTCCCCTATGACACATCGACCGGACGTGGCTTGCAGCCGCGAACTGGCTGCGCGCTGGTGCGCGCTTGCCGAACGGCGCCTCGACCATCTCACCGAGCTGTTCGATAGCGGCCGCTGGCGCCGCTACTACACCGAGCAGTCGTTTCTCGACGATCTCCGGCACGCCAAGGCTGCGGTGCAGACCTGGCAGGCCCTGTCCCGCGCCGAACCCGAGAGGGTGGGCATCGTGCCGAGTCAGAGGCCGGCCCCGGTGTTGGCCGCGCCACCGGCTCCCGTGCGCCTCGCCGAGCCGGAGCCGATCGCGCGCCACGTCCATCCGCACGAGCACCGGCCGATCGCTCTGCCGCGCTCGCTCGAAACCATCCTCGCGGCGTCCGAGATCATCGTCGAGTCCGAGGTCGAACTCGGCACAGAGGATCTGGAGCCCCATGAGGTTGTCGAACCGGACCATGTCGCCGCAGACGACCTCGCCGCGGAACTGACCCTCGCGGCGCCGCGCATCGACATGTCGGCGCTGGAGCAGGCCTTGAGCATCGGCATCGAATCCGATGCGGAGTATGACGAGCCCGTTGTCGATCTCGACGCCATCGAGCGCCGCTATCCGGCGCTGGCGGTCGCGTACTAGTTTCTCATCGTGTGACGGCGTTGCCGTTGACGGTCAGCTGCGCAAAGCGCTGCGCGCCGTCCTGCGTCAGGTCCGAGGTGACCGGCTTGATGTGATCGAGCCCGATGACGGCGCCGCGCGGCGTGCCGGAGATCATGTTGTTGCTGACCATGGCCGTGCCCGCGCCTGGGACGACCGACACGCCGACGCCCGCCAGCGCATTGCGAATGACGTTGCCCGAGATCACGACGTCACGGAGATAGCGGCCCCAGCCGGCGACGATGCCGTAGGACGGGGCGTTCTCGACCACGTTGCCGGTCACCGCGGAGTCCGCCTCGACATAGATGCCGATGCCGGCATCGTCGTCAGGTGCTGTGCCGATCGGCCGCTTCGAGATGAGGTTGCGGATGATGTTGCCCTGGACCACGGCGATGCGGCCGCCTTCGTTGAAGTTGCAGACGGAGACGCCGAAGGCGGCGCCGTCCACCGTATTACCCGAAATCACGGCACCTTCGAACGCGAACTCCGAGTAGAGCGCGACCTCGCGCACGTCGCTGACGCTGTTGCCGACGATCTGGATGTTCGAGGCCGAGTTGCCGCGCACCGCCGAGTAGTCGCAATTCCTGATGCGGTTGCCACTGATGATGACGTTGCCGGCGCGAAAGGCGTTGATGGCATTGCCGTACTGGCCCGAGCCGCCGGGGCCGGCCTTGATGTCCGCGATGAAGTTGTCGAGCACCATGGTGCCGTCGTCGCCGATCGCGGTGCGCAGGATCTCGATGCCGTTGTCGCGCGTGCCCTTGATGGTGTTGCGCGACACGATCAGGCCGAGGGCATCGAACGACACGATCGCGGTGACGGCGACATCGGTCAGGACGTTGCCGCTGACATCGCCGGAGACCTGCTCGAGCCAGATGCCGCTGCCGCCGGAGCGCGTGACCTCGCAGTCCTGGACCCTGACATCGTTGCCGGCTGCAACGTGAAGCAGGCCGCGCCGCTGGGGCAGGGCGATGCCGCCGCCGTCGAGCGCGATGCCGCTGATGCCGAGGCCATCGGCGCCTTCTGCCGAGAGCAGCGACGGGCCGCCGCCGGTGAACACGAGCTTCGTGGCGCCGCGGACGCCGACCAACTGGCTGCCTTTGGCGAGCCTGAGCATCGAGGTCCGGTAGGTGCCCGGCGGCAGCGCCAGCGGCGCCTGCGCCCGCGCCGCCTCGTCGATCGCGCGCTGCAGGGCACGGGTCTGGTCATCCGGGCTGTTGGGCTTGACGCCAAACTGCGTGGCGTCGCGGCCGAGCGTGGAGATCAAGGGGACAGCCTGCGCGGGCTCGCTCGGCAGCGCCAGCGCGCCGGCGGCGCCGGCCGCGGAAGCTCCGAGCAGGTTGCGGCGGTTGACGTGCATGATGTCAGGCTCGCGTTGGTCAGCTCTCGTTGCCGAGATAACGCAAAAGCGCTCACGGCCGGCTTTGGCGGACGGTCGCAGGAGCTGTTTGTTGCGGGTAGGGTTAAATCTTTACGCTTGGCCTGGATGCCGCGCCAGCTTCACCAATTCCATCAGCATCGCCTCGCCGGCATCGACCAGCGCCTCCAGCGTGATGCGCGAGCTGCCTCGTGGCAACGCCGCGCCGGCGCGCGGCAGCGGGGGAATGTGGATGAAGGCGGCGAGCCGTGGGCCACTTTCGGCCCGCGTCGCTTCGATCGCGCGCCAGCTCAGGTAGTTGCAGAGATAGCTGCCGGCATCGCGCGAAGCCCGCGCATCGATGCCGGTAGCGCGTGCCGCGCGCAGCAGTCGCGCCATGTGCGGGCCGAACAGCATCGGATGCGCGCCCGGGACGATCAGGCCCTTGCGCGCGACGTGGCGGTCGGCATCGGGAAAGGTGGTGGTGACCGCGTTGCGGGCACGGGTCTCGATCCGCAGATAGGATGTTCGTCCCGCGAGGCCGAACATCAACAGCGCATGCGGGCGCCGCTCGGCGATCAATGCGGGCAGCTCGCGATCGACGGTATCGTAGGTCACGTGAAAGATGTGGCTGGAGATGTCGACATCAGCCAGCGCCGGGCGCCGCAGCGCCGCGAGCCGTTTCACCAGCGGCATGGTCGGGTTGGACGGCGCGCCGGGAAACGGGCCGAATCCGGTGATCAGGAGGCGCAGCCGCTCGGTCAATTCAGCATCTCCGCAAGCTGCTCGGCGGCCAGCGCCGGCGCGACGCGGCCCTCGGCAACGTCGGTCTCCAGCTTCTTCACTTTCGTACGAATGGAGGGGTCGGTGCGCAGCCGGGCCATCAGGCGCTGCTCCAGCATGGTCCACATCCACTTCACCTGCTGGTCGCGACGCCGGGCGGCGAACTCGCCGGAGGCGATCATCGCCTTGCGATGATCCAGGACCTTCTGCCACAGCTCGGCGATGCCCGTGCCTGCCATGGCCGAATAGGTCAAGACCGGCGGATGCCAGTGCTCGGAGCGGGGGCTGAGCAGATGCAGCGCGCCGCGATAGTCGGCGGCGGTGATGTTGGCGCGCTTGATGTTGTCGCCATCGGCCTTGTTGATCGCGATCATGTCGGCGAGTTCGACCAGGCCCTTCTTGATGCCCTGCAGCTCGTCGCCGCCGCCGGGCAGCATCAGCGCAAGGAAAAAGTCGGTCATGTCGCAGACCGCGGTCTCGGACTGGCCGATGCCGACGGTCTCGACCAGGATCACGTCGAAGCCCGCAGCCTCGCACAGCAGCATCGCCTCGCGCGTCTTGGCGGCGACGCCGCCGAGCGTGCCGGAGGAGGGCGAGGGGCGGATGAAGGCGTGCTCGTGATGGGACAATCGCGCCATCCGCGTCTTGTCGCCGAGGATCGAACCGCCGGTGCGCGCGGAGGACGGGTCGACCGCGAGCACCGCGACCTTGTGGCCCTGTCCGATCAGGTACATGCCGAGCGCATCGATCGTGGTCGACTTGCCGACGCCGGGCGAGCCGGTGATGCCGACGCGGATCGCGTGCCCCGTCTGCGGCAGCAGTGCCTGCACCAGCTCGCGCGCGGCGGCCTGGTGGTCGGCACGGCGGCTCTCGACCAGCGTGATCGCGCGCGCCAGCGCGGCGCGGCTGCCGGCGCGGAGCGCATCGGCCAATGAGGTGGTGTCGGTGCCCCGCGAGATCATTCTACTTCAAGTCGGTGAGCTTGCCGCTGACGAACGTTTTCAAAGCCGGCAGTTCACTGGCTATGACATCCCAGACGACGGCGACGTCGGTGGTATGATAGGCATGCCGCAGCAGGTTTCCGAAGTCGATCATTTTCCGCCAGTGGATGGTCGGACTCTCGCTCTTGATGCTGTCTGGAATGCTGCGGGAGGCCTCGCAAATGATCTCGAGCAGGCGCTCGGTTGCCAGGCGCAACAGGCGGTCAGAGCTGAAGGCCGCGAGATCGGCGCCGGCGACAAGCTGTTCGATTTCCGCAATGGCTTCGGCAATGTCCCGTAGCCGGTCTTCGACGGTCGGAGGCACCTCAAAACACCTCGATCAGGTCATCAGCAATTCGATCGGCGATCCGCCGCTTCAACAGCGCCCGTTGCGTGATCTGGACGCGCAGTCCGATGTCGTCCTCGATAAGGTGCTGCGCCTTGAAGTGATCGAACGCGGGAGGGAGTCCGGGGGGCGTGGTTTCCACGAGAACGTCGAGGTCGCTGTCAGGACGGGAGTCGCCGCGCGCACGCGAACCGAACAGCGACAGTCGCGTGATGCCGGCCTTTCGCAGGGCCGGCGCAAGGGCCTGCAGCCGGCCGATGATCGTCATGAGGCGAATGTCAGCGACGTCGTTCATGAGGACAGTCTAGCATATCCAGCTATCGGCTGCACGGCCGCCGGTTGGCTTCACTGGTCTTCCGCATCCCCCTTCGGCCTGGCGCCGCCGAAGATCGCCTGGCCCTCCGGTGACAGATACGGCTTCAGCGTCTCCCACGGCACGAAGGCGACGTACTGGCCTTCGGCGTAGGGGCCGACCGCATAAGGCGGGTAGTGGAAGGTCAGGCCGGAGCTCTTTCCGGCCTCCGTGGAGGGAGCGAGCGTCACGGCGCCGATCTTCAGCAGCTTCGGCTCCAGCCCCTTGAACCATTCGGCGGTCGCCGTCTCCGTGGCGTCGCGCTTCTTTTTCTCGGCCTTCAGCGACGTGATCACCGCATTCAGCATCGCCTTCATCGTGGGGCCGTTGTCGGCGGTGTCGGTGAAGAACGGGCGGATGCTGATCGGCTTGGCCGCGGCCTTGTCCCAGAGGATGGTGTTGACGTCGCTGTTGGGATGCGCGGCGCGCGTGTCCATGTAGTCGTCCCGGAGGATGCTGACGTAGCGGTCGGCGACGACCGAGCGAATGGAATATCTGCGCTCGAACGACCACTTGCCGTCGCGGAATGTTTCCGGATCCTCCTTGCGCTCCTTGGCGGCGTCAGCGGCGTTCTTGTCGATCCACTTCTTGCCGTCGGCGAGGCAGTAGGCGGCGAGCGGCGCGTCCGCCCTGATCCGGGCATCGAGCGTCACGTTGGCCTCGACCGCCTTGGTGTTGATGCTGGCGTCCGGCTTGGGATCGGCGGCGAGGACCGGGGCGGCCAGGAACAGGCCAAGCAGCGCAGCGGCGCAAAGTGTCGAACGGGTCATGGCTATCAATATCCAGCGGATGAAGATGCGTATCGCCAGGGAATGCTGAGGTTCATCTGCAAAAACGTAGCGGCGCACGATCTGACGATCGTACGCCGGAGAGCTGCGCTCGCGGATTCGAAAAACTATTCCGCTGCCTGGCTGTGGCCGAGCCGCGCGTTGAGCTTGTGGATCAGTTCCTCCGCGGCGTCGGCGATCACGGTGCCCGGCGGGAAGATCGCTTCCGCGCCGGACTTGTACAGCGCGTCGTAATCCTGCGGCGGCACCACGCCGCCGACGATGATCATGATGTCCTCGCGGCCCTGCTTCTTGAGCGCGGCCTTGAGCTCCGGCACCGCGGTGAGATGCGCGGCGGCGAGCGACGACACGCCGAGAATGTGGACGTCGTTCTCGACGGCCTGCCGCGCCGCCTCGTCGGCGGTGGCGAACAGCGGCCCGATGTCGACGTCGAAGCCGATGTCGGCGAAAGCGGACGCGATCACCTTCTGGCCGCGGTCGTGGCCGTCCTGGCCGATCTTGGCGACGAGGATGCGCGGCCGGCGGCCTTCCGCCTCCTCGAACGCCTCGATCAGCGCCTGCAGCTTCTCGGCTTTGCCGGACATGGCGGCGATCTCCCGCTTGTAGACGCCGGTGATGGACTTGATCTCGGCGCGGTGGCGGCCGAACACCTTTTCCAGCGCGTCGGATATCTCGCCGACGGTCGCCTTGGCGCGCGCGGCGTCGATCGCGAGCGCCAGCAGGTTGCCGTTGCCGTCGCCGGCCGAGCGCGTCAGCGCCGCCAGCGCCGCGTCGACCTCGGCCTGCTTGCGCTCGGACTTCAGCCGCGACAGCTTGTCGATCTGCAGCCGGCGCACGGTGGAATTGTCGACCTTGAGAACGTCGAGCGGCGGCTCGTCGGTCGGCTTGTACTTGTTGACGCCGATGACGGACTGGCGGCCGGTGTCGATCCGCGCCTGGGTCTTGGCCGAGGCCTCCTCGATGCGCAGCTTCGGCACGCCGGCCTCGATCGCCTTGGCCATGCCGCCGAGCTCCTCGATCTCCTGGATGTGGCCCCAGGCCTTCGCGGCGAGATCGCGGGTGAGGCGCTCGACATAGTACGAGCCGCCCCAGGGATCGATGATCCGGGTGGTGCCGCTCTCCTGCTGCAGGAACAATTGCGTGTTGCGGGCGATGCGCGCGGAGAAGTCGGTGGGCAGCGCCAGCGCCTCGTCGAGCGCGTTGGTGTGCAGCGACTGTGTGTGGCCTTGCGTGGCGGCCATCGCTTCGACCGCGGTGCGCACCACGTTGTTGTAGACGTCCTGCGCGGTCAGCGACCAGCCCGAGGTCTGGCTGTGCGTGCGCAGCGACAGCGAGCGCGTGTCCTTCGGATTGAACGGCTTCAGGAGCTTGGCCCACAGAAGCCGCGCGGCGCGGAGCTTGGCGACCTCCATGAAGAAGTTCATGCCGATCGCCCAGAAGAACGACAGCCGCGGCGCGAAGCGGTCGACGTCGAGCCCGGCCGCGATGCCGGCGCGCAGATATTCGACGCCGTCGGCGAGCGTGTAGGCGAGCTCGAGGTCCTGCGTCGCGCCGGCCTCCTGCATGTGATAGCCGGAGATCGAGATCGAGTTGAACTTCGGCATCCGCTGCGAGGTGAAGGCGAAGATATCGGAGATGATCCGCATCGAGGGCGAGGGCGGATAGATGTAGGTGTTGCGCACCATGAACTCTTTCAGAATGTCGTTCTGAATGGTGCCCGACAGCTTCTCCGGCGGCACGCCTTGTTCTTCGGCGGCGACGACGAACAGCGCGAGGATCGGCAGCACCGCGCCGTTCATGGTCATCGACACGCTCATCTGGTCGAGCGGAATGCCGGCGAACAAGGTGCGCATGTCGTAGATCGAGTCGATCGCGACGCCGGCCATGCCGACGTCGCCGCCGACGCGCGGATGATCGGAATCATAGCCGCGATGGGTGGCGAGATCGAACGCGACCGACAGGCCCTTCTGGCCGGCGGCGAGGTTGCGCCGGTAGAAGGCGTTGGAATCCTCCGCCGTGGAGAAGCCGGCATATTGCCGGACGGTCCAGGGTTGGTTGACATACATCGTGGGGTAGGGACCGCGCAGATAGGGCGCAATGCCGGGCCAGGTGTCGAGGAAGTCGATGCCGGCGAGATCGGCCTCGCCATAGGCCGGTTTCACCGGAATGCCTTCCGGCGTCAGCCACGGCTCGGCGGCCCCCGCGGGCGCGGGGGCTGCGATGGGTTCGAATGCGATGGCGCTGAAATCAGGAATGCGGCTCATGGCCTCGTGTCCTCATCGCTTAATCATGATCCGGATGCTGATGGCTGACGACACCAGCCATCTTCTCCGGTCCGTAGTTCTGCTGCGTGGTCTGGCTCGGCAGGTTGGCGATCGCGACCACCCAGCCGAGCCGCGACTCCGAGCCATATTGCCGCGTCGGCACCACCCGGTCCGGCCGGTCGAAGGTCCCGGTCATGATCTCGATGCGCGGTCCGTCGATACGGCGAAAGCTCAGGGGCGTGCCGCATTGGCTGCAGAAGTCGCGCATCGCGATCGAGGAGGAATGGAACGCGGCCGGCTGACCGCGGGTCCAGGCGAAGCTCTCATTGTTGATTTCAGCGAACGACGCGAACGGCGCGCCCGAAGCCTTCTGGCACATCCGACAATGGCAGATGCTGACCTTGCTCGGCGCCGACATCAGCGCGTAGCGGATCGCGCCGCATTGGCAGCCGCCGGTGAGGACGGGTTTGCTTTCGTCGGTCATGCTGACTCCAGATGCGCGTAGGCGTCCGCGAGCGTCTTCAATGCGTCGCCGCCGGCAAAGACGAAGCTGCCGATGCCGGCCTCGCGCAGCGCAGCTTCCTGTTCGCCGCCGCGGCCTGCCAGATAGATATGTCGCGCGCCGGCGGCCTGAAGGGCCTTGGCAGCGGGAACCGCGGCGTCGGCATAGACCTTGTCGGACGAGCAAAGGCAGGCGATCGCGGCGCCGGAGGCGCGGTAGGCATCTGCGAGCGCGGCCGGATCGGCGCCGCCCTGGCCGTCGATCGCGGCGATACCGCCGGCCTCGAAGAAGCTGCGGGCGAAGGTGGCGCGCGCGGTGAAGTCGGCGGCGGTGCCGAGATTGGCGAGGAACACCGAGGGGCGCTGTCCCTGGCGCTCCAACAGCGCGTCCGAGCGATCACGCAGCTTCTCGAAACCGTCCGCGAGACGGATCGGCGCGAGCGCGGCGAAGGTGAGCGAAGCCTTGTCGATCGGTTGCGGCGCCACCGGTGCGAGCGCTTCGACCGCGACCGCGGCCTCGTTGAGATTTGGAAACTCGCTGGCGCCGGTCAGCACGTCGCGGCGCCTCGCGATGTTGGCATCCCGCACCGCCTTGACCGCGGCGACCTTGGACTGGATCAGCCCGGTCTGCAGAGCCGCGCCCACGCCGCCGGCCTTCTCGATCTCCTGGAACAGGGCCCAGGCGGCGCTGCACAGCTCGCTGGTCAGCGCCTCGACGCCGCCGGCGCCGGCGGCCGGATCGGCGACGCGGGCGAGATTGCTTTCCTCCAGCAGCACCAGTTGCGTGTTGCGGGCGACGCGGCGCGCGAACGCGTCGGGCAGGCCGAGCGCGGTCGTATGCGGCAGCACCGTCACGGCGTTGGCGCCGCCGAGCCCGGCCGCAAACACGGCGATGGTGGCGCGCAGCATGTTCACGTAAGGATCGCGCCGGGTGAGCATGCGCCACGCCGTCTCGCCCGAGATGAAGAGCGGCTTCGGTGCCAGCCCGCACGCCTCCTCGACGCGTGCCCACAGCCGGCGCAGGCTGCGGAATTTCGCCAGCGTGAGGAACTGATCGGTGTCGGCGGCGAGCCGGCCATAGATCATGCCGCGCGCGGTCTCGAGCGCGATGCCTTCGGCTTCGAGCGCCCGCAGATAGGCGACACCAGAGGCGAGCACGAAGGCGAGCTCCTGCGCCTCCGATCCGCCGGCGACGTGCACGACGCGGCCGTCGGCGGCGAAGAACGGGCCTTTGAAGCCGGCCTCGTGCAGCTGCCTGACCAGCGCGCCCGAATTGCCGCCGAGCGTCGATGCGTCATGCGTGCTTGCGCCGCGAACAGCGGCGTCCCCGATCGGATCGAGGCCGAACCGGATGTCGCAGGCCGCGGCCGTGATGCCGCGCTGCTTGACGATATCGGCGACAAGCGAGGCGGGCGAGAGCGAGTCACCGAGCTGCAATTCGATTGCAATCGCAGCATCGAGATGCACGCCGTCGAGCGCGCGCGCCACCGCGTCGGCGTTGGCGGCGAGGCCAAAGCCATGCGCGGCATTCGAGCCGGCAAACACCAGCGACAAACCGGTCGCGCCGTTCTCGAGGTCGATCAGCGCCTGCGCATTGGCCTTGGCCGGATCGGGATGATCGATGCGCTGCATGATCTGCCATGGCGACGATGGTGCGCGGCCCGCGACCGGCGCGGCATGCTTGGCGCGCGGATAGATCGGCTGGATTTCGAGCCCGTCATAGGTCTTGCCGACCAGCTTCTCGAAGGCCGCACCCTTCAGCACGCCATCGACCAGCTTGCGCCAGTCCGCCTCGCCGGCCGGAGCGAAATCGGCAGCCAGTCGCAGATCGTCGGTCTCGGTCGTCATGTCGGTACGCGTCTCCCGGGGCGTCTGTTATCGCGATTGTTGTGGCGCAAAATGCCACGTCAGGGCGGCCAAGCCAAACGGTTGTTTGGCCGGAGATGTCAGCTATTCGGCTGACGGCAGCGGCCGGATTCCGTCGCGCGAAACGGCGAGCACGGCCTCGTCGACGCGGCGCCCGGCAATCCGTCGCGCCGGCACGATCTCGGACAACGGCACCAGCACGAAGCCGCGTTCGAACAGCCGGGGGTGCGGCAGCGTCAGATCGGGCGTGTCGACCGCGATGTCGTCATAGGCGATCAGATCCAGGTCGAGCGTCCGCGGGCCCCAACGCGTCTCTTGCGTGCGATCGCGGCCGAACATGCGTTCGACCGCGTGCAGAGCGCTGAGCAGCCGCCGTGGGGGCATCGCGGTTGCGATCTCGATGCAGGCATTGATGAAGGTCGGCTGCTGCTCCTCGCCCCAAGGCGGCGTGGTGTAGTCGGACGACCGCGCAACGAGCGCAGCCGAGGCACGCGCGCAGATCTCCGGAATGGCGCGCCGGAACGTCGCCCTGACGTCGCCGACATTGCCGCCGAGAGCGATCAGCGCGCTCGCCATCGGGGTTACGGATGCCGGGAGCGCGTCAGCACCACGCCGACATCCTCGAAGATGGCGGCGATCGGCGCATGCGGCTTGTGCACGGTCACTTTGACGGCGCGGATGCGGGCGAAGGTCGACAGGATCGCATCGGCGACCGCGCCGGCCGCGCGTTCGAGCAGGCGGTAGTTGGTGTCCTTGAACGCCGCCGTCGCCGTCTCCACCACGTCGGAATAAGACACGGTGTCGGCGAGGCGGTCGCTGCGCGAGGAGTCCGACAGATCGGTGTAGAGTTCGAGGTCGATGACGAAGCGCTGGCCGACCTCGCTCTCATGCTCCATCACGCCATGACGCGCGTGGATGAGAACGCCCTTGATGAAGATCGTATCGGTCATCGCAGTGCCTCGATTGCCGCGGCCACGCGCACGGCCTGAACCGTCTCGGCGACGTCATGCGCCCGGATGATTGCAGCACCGCGCCGAGCCGCAATCAGATGCGCCGCGATCGAGCCGCCAAGCCGCTCCTGCGGCTCCGACGCCACCACGGTGCTGATGAAACGTTTTCGCGATGCGCCGACCAGCAGCGGCAGCCCGAAGCATGCGAATGCATCGAGCCGGGCCAGCGCCGTCATGCTCTGCTGCGGCGTCTTGCCGAAGCCGATACCGGGATCGAGCACGATGTTCCCAATGGGGATGCCGGCCTTGGCCGCGATGTCCAGCGAGCGCGTGAAGAAGCCCAGCATGTCTTCGATGATGTCGATCTCCGGATCGACGGCAGCACGGTTGTGCATCACCACGACCGGCGCGCCATGCGCGGCGACGACCGTGGCCATCGCGGGATCGCGCTGCAGGCCCCACACATCATTGGCGATCGCGGCACCATGGTCCAGCGCGTAACCTGCAACTTGAGATTTCATGCTGTCGATCGACACGGGCACGCCGAGTGCGACGATCGCAGGCAGGATCGGTCGCAGGCGCGCCAGTTCCTCCTCGGCCGTGACCGGCACCGCGCCCTTGTAGGGGCGGGTCGACTCGGCGCCGATGTCGATGATGTCGGCGCCGGCCGCGATCATGCGCTCGGCCTGCGCGATCGCCCGTTCCGGCGCATCGAAACGGCCGCCGTCCGAGAACGAATCCGGTGTGACGTTGAGAATGCCCATCACCGCCGGGAATGGACGCGAAAGCCACGGCCGCAGCAGCGGGTGGCTCGACGCGAGGTCCGGGGCGGAGTGCGGCGAAATGGCGCTCATGGGCGCCGCTTTGCGCGGTTGGCACCGTCAAGTCAAGGTGTCGCACTGCACAAGCGCGGTCAATCCAGAGCCGATCAATAGCTGATCTTCGGCTCCAGCCGCCGCGCCTTTTCGATGAGCTGGCCGACCGACCTCTCCGACGGCAGGATGCGAACCAGCTTCCGCCGGGTGTTCACTTCCTTGATGTTCTGCGCCAGCCGGGCCGGATTGCGGTGCGCCAGCTCGCGCACGGTGGTCACGCCGGCTGCGCGGACGAGGCAGACCTTGGCCTTGCCCATGCCGGGAATGCGCATGTAATCGGCGGCGTTTGCCCAATCGAGCAGTTGCTGCTCGCTGATGCCGGTCTTGGCGGCCAGCGCCTTGCGCCCTTTCACGGTCCGGGCGGCTTCGAGAAATGCGTCGGTGGTCCGGATGCCCAAAGCTTTCAGCTTGGCGGCATAGAAGGTCGTCATGCCTTCGAGTTCGGTGATCGGATATGTCATGATACTCGGCGCGCGCGAAGGTGCTTCAGATGATCTGGCCCAGGCGGTCGGGCTTGGGGCAACCGGCTCAGGCCGGGTGTGCCTGTCGCGATCGTGCCAACTGATCGGCTTCGATTTGGTCGCGGCCGAACGCAAAAAGTTCACCGGCTGACGGCTGCTGCCCCTGCCGTCGCCATCCAATATCGCTGAGGAGGTCAGGCCCGATGCCGATGATTTCAGCCACGACTTTACTGATGCCGGCCGTTCTGGCCAGCGGCTCAATCAACTCGCTCATGTGAACCCCGTCTCATCCGGTCCCCCACGACCGGACGTCCTCTCGCTGAATTCATCTTGATCGGACGATCCGTGAATTACAAGCGAGGAGCCGGCTTGGTGCGCGAATCGATTCGCGATCGACGATGAACTGTTGCAGCGATGCAAGACCGGATGTTGAATCTACGTACCAAACGTGCGCATCGCGCGGCACCAATGCTAAGAAAAGTGCGTGCCGTGCGAAGAGGTGAGGCACCCTGACGCTGGTTCCAGCTCGCGAAACTCAACTATGTTATCGTACGCGATGCTCCGCACCACGTGTGATGCGAAACATTCTCTCTCGAAAGATGGATCATCATGGCACCATCCGGAAAACCCCTGGCTGATACCGACGACAAGATCTTCGTGGGTGCCGGCGAGCAGCCGGCCTGGTTGACACTTGCGCTTGCCAATCGTCATGGACTGGTCACCGGCGCGACCGGCACCGGCAAGACGGTCTCGCTGCAGGTGATGGCCGAAGGTTTTGCCCGTGCCGGTGTTCCGGTCTTCGCCTCCGATATCAAAGGTGATCTCTCGGGCATTTCGCAAACCGGCGAAGCGAAGGACTTCATCCTCAAGCGCGCCACCGAGCTCGGCCTCACCTATCAACCCGATCAGTTCTCGACGGTATTTTGGGATGTGTTCGGCGAGCAGGGGCATCCGGTGCGCGCCACCGTCACCGAGATGGGACCGCTGCTGCTGGCGCGGATGCTCGACCTGAACGACGTTCAGGAAGGTGTTCTCAACGTCGCGTTCCGCGTGGCCGACGAGAACGGCCTCGCCCTGATCGACATGAAGGATCTGCGCGCGCTGCTCGACGCCATCATTCCGGACGCCAAGAAGGGCGCGGATGCGGACGCCGACCCGCTGGCGCCGATCCGGAAGGCGGCGCAGTCGTTCGGCAATGTCACGCGCGCGACCGTCGGCACGATCCAGCGGCAGTTGCTCGTGCTCGAGAACCAGGGCGGCACGAAGTTCTTCGGCGAGCCGGCGCTGGCGCTCACCGACTTCATGAAGACCGACCGCGACGGCCGCGGCATGATCAACATCCTCGTCGCCGACAGGCTGCTGCAGAACCCGCGGCTCTACGCGACGTTCCTGCTGTGGATGCTGTCGGAGCTGTTCGAGGAGCTGCCGGAGGTCGGCGACGTCGCCAAGCCGAAGCTCGTCTTCTTCTTCGACGAGGCGCATCTGCTGTTCAACGATGCGCCCAAGGCGCTGATGGACAAGATCGAGCAGGTGGTGCGTCTGATCCGTTCCAAGGGGGTCGGCGTCTATTTCGTCACGCAGAATCCGCTCGACGTTCCCGATCGCGTGCTCGGTCAATTGGGCAATCGCGTGCAGCATGCGCTGCGCGCCTTCACGCCGCGCGATCAGAAGGCGGTGGCCGCGGCCGCCGACACCTTCCGCCCCAATCCCAAGCTCGACACCGCCAAGGTGATCACCGAGCTCGGCAAGGGCGAGGCGCTGGTGTCGTTCCTGGAGGGCAATGGCACGCCGGCGATGGTGGAGCGCGTCCTGATCCGGCCGCCGTCGGCGCGCATCGGATCGGTCACGCCGGAGGAACGCAAGGCGGTCATCGCTGCAAGCCCGGTCAAGGGCAAATACGACACCGCGATCGACGCCGAGTCCGCCTACGAGCTGCTGCAGAAGCGGATTAGCGGAACCGCCGTGACGACGGATGCCTCCTCCGGCGGCGTGCTCGGCAAGATCAGCGACATCGCCGCCACGATCTTCGGCACGAATGTCAAGCGCGGCCAGCTCTCGACCACGCAGGTGATCGCGCGCAACGTCGCGCGCTCGGTCACGGACAAGGTGGTCGGCGGCATCGCGGCCGATCTCGGCAAGCAGGTCGGCGGCTCGCTGGGCGGCTCGATCGGCCGTTCTCTCGTGCGGGGCGCGCTTGGTGGACTGCTGCGGCGTTGACAGGGCGCCTTGTTCCCGGTCGGCGTGATGGCCTTGTCATGTCCTCTGCGCCGACTGCGGCGCAGGCGGCATCTTCTGCCTTTGCGTGAGGCTGGCCCGGACCGCGCAACGGAGCTACAAGCGGGCCAATAGCCGTTACATGCGAAGGATCCGGTGGCCATGGCCAATGCGCAGCTTCAATCCGTTCTCGATCACATCGATGCCGACTTCGACAACAGCCTGGAACGGCTGTTTGCGCTGATCCGCATCAAGTCGATCTCGGCCGATCCGGCCTTTGCTGACGATTGCAGGGTGGCGGCCGATCACCTCGCCAAGGATCTTGCGACGCTCGGCTTTGCGACCGAGGTGCGCCCGACCGCCGGCCATCCGGCCGTGGTCGGCAAGAGCAACGGTCATGGCGCCGCCAAGCCGCATGTCCTGTTCTATGGTCATTACGACGTGCAGCCGGTCGATCCGCTCGACCTCTGGCACCGGCCGCCGTTCGAGCCTGTGGTCGCCGATCACGCCGACGGCCGCAAGATCATCGTCGCGCGCGGCGCCGAGGACGACAAGGGCCAACTGATGACCTTCGTCGAGGCCTGTCGCGCCTGGAAGAAGGTGACGGGGGCGCTGCCGCTCGACATCACCATGCTGATCGAAGGCGAGGAGGAGGTCGGCTCCAAGAACTTCGTGCCGTTCCTCGAGGCCAACAAGGACGAGTTCAAGGCCGATTTCGCGCTGGTCTGCGACACCGGCATGTGGGACCCGAACACGCCGGCGATCACCACCTCGTTGCGCGGCCTGCTCTATGAGGAGATCAAGATCAAGGCCGCCAATCGCGACCTGCATTCCGGCGTGTTCGGCGGCGGCGCGCGCAATCCGATCCGCGTGCTGACCGAAGTGCTTGGCGGCCTGTTCGACGCCGACGGCCGCATCACCATTCCCGGCTTCTATGATGGCGTGAAGGACGTTCCGCCTGAGGTGCTGGAGCAGTGGAAGAAGCTGAACCTGACGCCCGAGAGCTTTCTCAAGCCGATCGGCCTGTCGATTCCCGCCGGCGAGAAGGATCGTCTGCTGATCGAGCAGATCTCGTCGCGACCGACCTGCGACATCAACGGCATCTGGGGCGGCTATATCGGCGAGGGCTCCAAGACCGTGATCCCGTCGCTGGCGCATGCGAAGGTCTCGTTCCGCCTCGTCGAGGGCCAGGACCCGCTGAAGATCCGCAAGGCGTTCCGCGACTACGTCTCGGCGCGCATTCCCGGCGACTGCTCGGTCGAGTTCGGCGATCATTCGGCGGGCGCTGCGATCGCGCTCGACTGGACCATGAAGCCGCTCGCGGCTGCCAAGCAGGCGCTGACCGAGGAGTGGGGCAAGGAGACCATCCTGATGGGCTCGGGCGCCTCGATCCCGATCGTCACCGATTTCAAGAAGACGCTCGGTCTCGATTCACTGCTGGTCGGCTTCGGCCTCGACGACGACAACATTCATTCGCCGAATGAGAAGTACGACCTCAAGAGCTACCACAAGGGCATCCGCTCCTGGGCCCGCATCCTCGCCGCGCTCGCGGAGATGCCACGGTAGGGCGACAGGGGCTCGCTGTCCGTCGCCCGCATGAGCGAAGCGCCATGCGGGGTCAACGCAGCAGGGTGTGAGAACCCGGATGTCGCTTCGCTCATCCGGGCCACGATGGCGCTGGTCCTTGTCCTGAGGCTGAGCTCACGCAGCGCTGGCGACCGAGCTCGCGGTCGGGTCGCTGCCGGCGATCTTGCGCAGCGCTGCGAGATTGGCCTCGGCGGAGGCCAGCCGCCAGCAGGACTTGCCGCTCGACTTCGCTTCATACAATGCGGCGTCCGCCGCGAACAGCAGGGCTTCCGGATCGGTGCCGTGCTCGGGCGCGACGGCAATGCCGATGCTGATGCCGATCTGGACATGCGCGCCGCCCGGCATGGCCATCGGCGCGGTCATCACCTCGATGATGCGCTCGCCGAGCGCCAGCGCGTGGTCGATCGCCGGATCACCGGCGAGCACGACGAATTCGTCGCCGCCGATCCGGGCGATGACGTCGTCGGGAGCGGCGGTCTGCCGCAGCGTCCGGCCGACGATCTTCAGCAGCTCATCGCCTGCGGCATGACCGAAGGTGTCGTTGACCGGCTTGAAGCCATCGAGGTCGAGATACAGGACGGCAAAGCTGCGATCGCCGCCGGCGTTGAGCCTGCTCTGCAGCGCATCGATCAGGCCGGCGCGATTGGACAGACCCGTGAGCGGATCGAGCCGCGCCCGCTCGTCGCTCTCGCGTTTGGCCTGCATCACCGCCACCAGCATCCTGTTGAGCCGGAACGCCGCGCCGGTCATGGCGAGGAAGTAGACCGGCATCTGCAGATACATCGCGAACAACAACGGCTCATGCGACGTCGCGACGCCGGGGATCACGGGGCCGATGCTGAACAGGATCATCGTGCCGACGAGGCGCGGCGCGCTGAAATTGCGAAAGCAGATGCCGCCGACCATGGCGGCCGAGGAGATGCAGGTCAGTGACGCGGCCACCCAGTCGCCGGACGCCAGGCTGATGCCGACGCCGAAGCCGACGCTGGCGCTCCAGGCCACCGACAGCAGGATGTGGATGTCGGTCGGCGTCGCCAGCCGCTCGCGCGCGCGGCGGTAGGCGATCATCATCACGACCAGCCGCGACAGGCAGACCGCGACCTCGAGCACGAACCAGGTGATGAACAGCGGGCTCGGCGTGCGCAGCGCAAGCGCAGCAGCAACGGCGACGGTGTTGATGGCGCCGCCGGCGAACACCGACCAGCAGCCGTAGAGCTCGCCGGTCAATGCGCCGCGGATATCTGATGACACCGGATATCCCGGGTCGGCCAGCCAGCGCGTCACGCGCCAGCGTGGCAAACTGAACGACAAACCATCACCCCGCATTTCAATACCTCCGCGGGGTTGCACTAACCGCGAGGGCACTTAACACGCGTTTATGGAGGTATCGGCGTCTCGCTGCATGCTTGATGCACGGTAAAAATTTACTCCACGTGGTATGCGCAGCTAACAGCGAACTGAAGTTGAATTCTCAGCCCGAGGTTCGCGCACGCGCACGTTCTTCGGCGACCGGCGCGACCTCCACTGTCGCATTGCCGAGCGCGCGGTCGCGCTCGAACACGAGACGGACGCGCTGTCCGACCGGTGTGAGGCCGATCAGGTTGCGCACCTGCGTGGCGCTGCGCACCGGCATGTCGTTCGCCTTCACGATGATGTCGCCCTTGCGCAGCCCCGCGCGTTCGGCCGGCGAGCCCACGGTGACGTCGGCGACGCGCGCGCCTTGAATGCGGCCATCGGCCGGCGCGTCGAGGTCGAGCAGGGTCACGCCGATGCGGCCGCGATCGACGCGGCCGTTGGCGACGAGCTGCTCCATCACCCGTCGCGCCATGTTGATCGGCACCGCGAAGCCGATGCCGACATTGCCTCCGCCGGGCGAGATGATCGCGGTGTTGATGCCGACCAGCTCGCCACGCAGATTGATCAGCGCGCCGCCGGAATTGCCGGGATTGATCGCCGCGTCGGTCTGGATGAAATCCTCGTAGCCCTGCTTGCCCAGGCCCGTGCGTCCGAGCGCGCTGACGAGGCCCGAGGTGACCGTCTGGCCGAGGCCGAACGGGTTGCCGACCGCGATCACGAAGTCGCCGACCTCGAGCGCGTCGCTGTCGCCGAGTGCGATGGCCCTGAGCTCGATCGGGTCCCTGATCTGCAGCAGCGCGATGTCGGTGGCGGGATCGCGCCCGACCAGGCGGGCGGCGAATTTGCGGCCGTCCTTGGTGCGGATCTGCGCTGTCGTGACGTGTTCGACGACGTGGTTGGCCGTCATCACGTAGCCGCGCTGCGCATCGACGATGACGCCGGAGCCGGTCGCGCTGATCTGCTTCTCGACCTGCTTCGGCACGTCGAAGAACTCGCGGAACAGCGGGTCCTGGTAGAGCGGGTTGTCCTGGCGGACCTTGCCCTCGACCGAGATGTTGACGACGGCCGGCGTCACCTCCTTGACCAGCGGCGCGAGCGTCGGCACCCGGCCGAGCTTGAGATCGGGAATTTGGGCCAAGGCAGGCCCGGTCATCAGGCAAAGCAGGATGGCAGGCGCCAGGACGGCCCGGAGAGAAGGCGGAAGCTGCATCGTGATCCCCAACAAGCGCGATCAGGATTTTTCGGCGACGACAGAGCTGGGAAAGCGGCCGGCCCGGTTCAAGAGCCGGGCTGGCAATCGTTCCCCGAGAGTGCCAAAAAATTTGCGTGACCCTCTTGAACGAAAAGTTCGGCTTTCCTAGGTCGTTGCTCGCCCGGGGGCCTGATGGGACCCGAGGCTTATGACATCGCTGATCTGTAAAGGAGGATGTGCATGCATTTCCGTCCACTGCACGACCGCGTGCTCGTGCGCCGTATCGATGCCGAGGAGAAGACCAAGGGCGGCATCATCATTCCCGACACCGCCAAGGAGAAGCCGCAGGAGGGCGAGATCGTTGCCGCGGGTCCGGGGGCGCGGAACGAGCAGGGGCAGCAGGTCGCCCTCGGCGTCAAGCCGGGAGACCGCGTGTTGTTCGCGAAGTGGTCGGGCACCGAGGTCAAGATCGACGGCAAGGATCTCCTGATCATGAAGGAGAGCGACCTGCTCGGCATCATCGACGCGCCCGCCGCGGCGAAGAAGGCCGCCTGATCCCCAACTGACAGTCATCGAAGGAAAGGAGACGACGAACATGGCTGCCAAGGACGTGAAGTTTTCCACCGACGCGCGCGACCGCATGCTGCGCGGCGTCGACATCCTCGCCAATGCCGTGAAGGTCACGCTCGGCCCCAAGGGCCGCAATGTCGTGATCGAGAAATCGTTCGGCGCGCCGCGCATCACCAAGGACGGCGTCACGGTCGCCAAGGAGATCGAGCTGGAGGACAAGTTCGAGAACATGGGCGCGCAGATGGTGCGCGAGGTGGCCTCGAAGACCGCCGATCTCGCCGGCGACGGCACCACGACCGCCACCGTGCTCGCCCAGGCCATCGTGAAGGAGGGCGCCAAGTCGGTGGCCGCCGGCATGAACCCGATGGATCTCAAGCGCGGCATTGATCTCGCCGTCGACGCGATCGTCGCGGACCTCAAGGCGCACGCCAGGAAGATCACCAGCAACGACGAGATCGCCCAGGTCGGCACCATCTCGGCCAATGGCGACAATGAGATCGGGCGTTTCCTCGCCGAGGCCATGCAGAAGGTCGGCAACGAGGGCGTGATCACGGTCGAGGAGGCCAAGAGCCTCGATACCGAGCTGGAAGTGGTCGAGGGCATGCAGTTCGACCGCGGCTATGTCTCGCCGTACTTCGTCACCAACTCCGAGAAGATGCGGGTCGAGCTCGAGGATCCCTACATCCTGATCCACGAGAAGAAGCTGTCGGGCTTGCAGACCATGCTGCCGCTGCTCGAGGCCGTGGTGCAGTCGGGCAAGCCGCTGCTGATCGTGGCTGAAGACGTCGAGGGCGAGGCGCTGGCGACCCTGGTCGTCAACAAGCTGCGTGGCGGCCTGAAGATCGCGGCCGTCAAGGCGCCGGGCTTCGGCGATCGCCGCAAGGCCATGCTTGAGGACATCGCGATCCTCACCGGTGGCACGACGATCTCGGAGGATCTCGGCATCAAGCTGGAGAACGTGACCTTGTCGATGCTCGGCCGCGCCAAGAAGGTCGTGATCGACAAGGAGAACACCACCATCGTCGACGGCGCCGGCAAGAAGGCCGACATCGAGGCCCGCGCGCAGCAGATCAAGCTGCAGATCGAGGAGACCACCTCCGACTACGACCGCGAGAAGCTGCAGGAGCGGCTGGCCAAGCTCGCCGGCGGCGTCGCGGTGATCCGGGTCGGCGGCGCCACCGAGGTCGAGGTCAAGGAGCGCAAGGACCGCGTCGACGATGCGCTGCACGCCACCCGCGCCGCGGTGGAGGAGGGCATCCTGCCCGGCGGCGGCGTGGCGCTGCTGCGCGCCACCAAGGTGCTCGACGGCGTCAAGACCGCCAATGCCGACCAGAAGGCCGGCGTCGACATCGTCCGCCGCGCCATCCAGGTGCCGGTGCGGCAGATCGTGCAGAACGCCGGGGAGGACGGCTCGCTGGTGGTCGGCAAGCTCCTGGAGAAGGATGCCTATGGTTGGGGCTTCAACGCCGCGACCGGCGAGTACCAGGATCTGGTGCAGGCCGGCGTGATCGACCCGGCCAAGGTGGTCCGTACCGCGTTGCAGGACGCGGCCTCGGTCGCCTCGCTGCTGATCACCACCGAGGCGCTGGTGGCGGACAAGCCGAAGAAGGCCGACGCCACCGCGGCCGCGCCGTCGATGGACTTCTGATCCGATGCAGCCGGGGGCGGCTGGCCGCAGCCACCCCCGGCTCCCCGAAAGAAATATCGACAAACAACTGATCGCTGCCCCGTGAGGTCGTGGATCGGCCACAACGCGCAGCTATCAATCAGGCCAACGACCGCAATCCGTCCACAACCGGCCACAATTGCATTCGGTGAGCCGGCTGAGAACGGACCGACGGTCGACGGGAGGTGTGGTTGAGCGCTGTCGCGCCGCCCGGTCTCATCAGCAGCGCGAGCTCGCAGGCCCGATCATGCCAGCCTGGCAATACGATCATCCGCCGCCCAACCCGACCTCCGTCATGAGCATGGGCGATCCGCGTCGCTTGACACGGTTTCTGATCGAGAGCGAACAGCGCGTGGTGGCACACTGCCAGGCCGTGCTGTCGCGCGGTGACATCGATCAGCGCGAGCGCGACCGGCTGGTCAGCGTGCTCCGGGAGGCGACGATGCGGCTGCAGCGGCTGTCTGCCGTGGCCGCCTGACGGGTGTTGCGCCGCGAAAAGGCTACGACAAAAAATTCGATCTTCCCCTCTTGAAATGGATATCGGTTGTTCTAATTCGTCTGCTGCCGCTTCGGCGGCGCCGGGTGCCATCAGGGCCCGGTCGAAATCTGGGCGCTGACCGGTTGTCTGGTACTCAGTAGTCTCTTGTACCAAGTCTCTTGGTACTCAGACATCTCCGGGACTTTGAAGTCCGCATCGGCTCGGCGCTCCTTCGTATCCATCTTGCTCTCAGGAGGACTTGGCTATGAGGACCTACGACTTCTCTCCGCTGTGGCGTTCGACCATCGGTTTCGACCGTCTGTTCGATCTGCTCGACGAGACCCAGCGCGCGGTCGAGGACAACTATCCCCCGTACAACATCGAGCGGCTCGGCGACGACCGCTACCAGATTTCGCTGGCGCTGGCGGGGTTCGCGCCGGACGAGCTGTCGATCACCGCCGAGCACAACGTGCTCACGGTGGAAGGACGCAAGGGCGACAAGGAGACCCGCGAATATCTCTATCAAGGCATCTCGTCGCGGCCGTTCAAGCGGCAGTTCAATCTCGCCGACTACGTGCAGGTGACCAACGCGGCGTTCGACAACGGCCTGCTGCGGATCGAGCTCGTGCGCGAGATCCCCGAGGCGATGAAGCCGCGCCGCATCGCCATCGGTACAGTGCCGGTCGAGAAGATCGCGCAGCAGAAGGCGGCCTGACGCCTTGTTCGAGTTGCGGCGCGGGCGGCGTGTCGCCCGCGCCCTTGCAGCATCTGTCTCTTGTGAAAGGAGTGGAAGAGGAGAGACGCCATGAGCGAGCACCGTTTTTCGATCACCGCGGGCAGAGCCGGATTCCATCCGGTCTCGCACTACGAGTCGCCGGCCGACCTGCTGAACGATCGCAAGCTGTCACTGGCCGAGAAGCGGCTGATCCTGTCGTCCTGGGCGTCAGACATGTATGCCGTCGAGTCGCAGCCGGGCCTGCGCAAGATTCCGGGCATCTCCAGGCCGCTGCATCTGGCCGATGTGCTCGGCGCGCTGCGTCAGCTCGACCGCGAGGATCAGCCGCCGCGCCCGCGCGGCGGGGCGGCCATGCGCATCGTTCCGCGCGTCGATGTCGAGGCCGATGGCGCTGCGATGGACAGCACCGCTAGCGGCAGGATGCGGCCCGCCGCCCGCCTGCGGTTCTCGCGCGAGGCCAATGTGCGGCGCTATCGCAAGCTGCTTGCCACCCACCTCGCCGAGCACGAGCGGCGCTTCGTCGAGCGCCGGCTGGCCGAGGAGCTGCGGCAAGTGCACGGCCCGGCCGAGCGGCATGGCTCGGCTCGGGCCGGGTGCTGCTGACGAGGGACATCGCCGGACGAATGAAAACGCCGCCCGGAATTGGGCGGCGTTTGACTCCGAAAGCGTAGAGGGTGATGAACCCAGGCTAGCCGATCATCGGCGAAAAATCAATTCCGGTAGCCCGGGTTGACGCGATCGAGCCGGCGCAGCAGCGGCGGCCACACCAACTGATTGGAGCGCAGCTCGACGCGATCCTCGTTGTCGAACAGCTTCGCGTTCTTGTCGATGACCTCGTCGCGCACCGGATAGGCCGAGGGACCGAGCGTGCGGGTGCGCACCTGGATCGAGCAGGCGCGCTCCAGATGATACATGCGCTCGAAGGCGGAGGCGACGGAGCGGCCGACCGTCAGCGTGCCGTGATTGCGCAGCAGCATGTGGTTCTTGCTGCCGAGGTCGTGCTGCAGCCGCGGCCGCTCGTCATGGTCCAGCGCCACGCCTTCATAGTCGTGATAGGCGAGGTCGTGGGTCACGTATTGCGCGATCTGGTTCAGCGGCAGCAGGCCGTCGGCGCAGCTCGACACGGCGACGCCGTCCAGCGTGTGCAGATGGATCACGCAGCCGGCATCCTCGCGGACCTCGTGGATCGCGGAATGGATGGTGAACCCGGCGGGATTGATGCTGTACTCGCTCTCGGACAACTGATTGCCGTAGAGGTCGACCTTGATCAGGCTGGAGGCGGTGATCTCCTCGAACAGCAGGCCATAGGGGTTGATCAGGAAGTGATGCTCGGGGCCGGGCACGCGGGCGGAGATGTGAGTGTCCACCAGGTCGTCCCAGCCGAACAGCGCCACCAGCCGGTAGGCGGCGGCGAGATTGACCCGCTGCGACCATTCGGCCTCGGTCATGTTCGACGGCACTTCCTTGAGGCGCGCTTCGGCTGGCGACATGGCATTCTCCGATTTCCTGGGTTGACCGGAGCCTAAGCGGCTCGCCGCCGCGCGACAAGGCGCGGGGCAGGGGGGCAGTCATGCCGTTTGGCCGAGTGCGCCGCTCAGGGCGCCGGGATCGACAGCAGGCTGGAGATGCTGCGGCCGCGGATGTCGTAGACCCGGGCAAACACGACGTCATCGCGCTTGATCTCGACCAT
This sequence comes from Bradyrhizobium sp. HKCCYLRH2015, assembly GCF_051168215.1. Classification (NCBI taxonomy): domain Bacteria; kingdom Pseudomonadati; phylum Pseudomonadota; class Alphaproteobacteria; order Hyphomicrobiales; family Nitrobacteraceae; genus Bradyrhizobium; species Bradyrhizobium sp. HKCCYLRH2015. The sequence goes on from NZ_JBNPUO010000005.1 coordinate 114,031, forward strand.
GACCGGGGCCGTCAGTCCCTTGCAGTAGAACTCGCCGAGCGTCATGGCGAAGTCGGCCGCATGGCTGTCCCAGCCGATGGTGAAATCGGGGCCGAGCGCGACCTGGGCGGGGCGCTGCGGGCCGCAGACCGCGACCTTCCATTTGTGCCCGATCGGCGGCACCTCCTGGCGCTCGTCGAGCTGTTCCTTCAGCCCGTCGGAGGCCTGCTTCAGCGCCAGCCCCCAATAGTCGAGCATGAAGCGGGTGTCGGCCTCGCGCACGGTGCCGGCGATGAAGTTGAAGTGGGTGTACTGATAGGGATGCAGCCGGATCATCTCCGCCAGCGGCAGCAGCAGGCCGAAGCAGAACGCGGCGATCGCCACCGGCTGCCAGCTCCGGCGCTCGTCGGCGTTGAGCCACGACAGAAGCCAGGAGAAGGCGATGCCGCCGAGCAGCGCCATCGGCGGGATCACGAACACGAAATGGCGGATGCCGTTGTAGAGCGCCGGGCGTTTGACGATCGCGATCAGGATCGGCAGCGTCGCCGCCAGGGTCAGCATCAACAGGATGCTCTTCTGGCGCGCCGGCATGTCGGGCCGCGACAGCGACATGATCGAGGCGACGACGCCGGCGACGAACAGCGCGATCATCAGTTCGGGCAGTTGCAGCGCGAACAGCGTCGGCAGATACGACCAGGGCATGTCGGGCACCGAGACCAGCGCCCCGTCGAACATCTCCTTCCACGGCTTCTCGAAGAAATGCGAGAAGTAGGTCAGGGCCCGGAACGGGTTGGCCGGTTCGATGATCGACCACGGCCAAATCAACCCCATGATCAGGTAGCCCAGGATCAGGCCGGGGATCAGCACGTAGAGCACGTGGGCGAAGCGGCGGATCGCCTCGCGGGGCCCTTGCGTGCGGTACTCCTCCATGAACAGCGGCATGAAGCCGACCATGGCGTAGACCACGGCCATGCCGCCGAGGATCCGCGAGCCGATCGAGAAGCCGGCGCCGAGGCCGATGATCAGGATGGTGCGTGGCGAGGGGTAGGGATACTCCTCGGCAAGGCGCACGAGGCCCATCAGCAGCACCACCATGGCGACCGCGAAGGGCGCGTCCTTCGGGTTCATGAACATGTGGCCGTAGAAGATCGGGCAGAGCGCCAGCAGCAGCAGCGCGGCGAGGCCGGCCACGGGGCCGCCGATGCGGCGCGCCAGGCGCCAGGTCACGCCGAGGCCAATCAGCCCGACGATGGCCCCGACCAGCCGGCGGGTCTCGAACAATTCCAGCGGCATGATCTTGTGCAGCAGGGCTGCAACCATGTCGAAGCCGCCACCGTACATATAGAGGTTGGCGAACGACAGCGCCGCCTGGTCCCTGAAACCGGAGCCGTACATGCGCAGCAACAGATCGGCATATTCGGCATGGGTGTAATCGTCCCAGCCGAGGCCGTAATCCCGGAACGTCAGTCCGGCCACCACCGCGACTGCGGCGAGCACGAACACGGCGAGATCGTCATACGTCCGCTCGAGGGACCGCCGCGTCGGCGTCTCGAGGACCGAAGTGGTTATCGTTGTCATGGCTGAGTGTGACCCGGCGTCCCCTGGCGACCCCGCTTCCGCGTTTCAGGCTTGTGTTCCCCGCCTGCGTATAGCGCGTCCCGTGTTCGGAGGTGTCGAAAATATGGGAGGCACGCCTTGTCGCAGCGCAGCGGGGACCCGAATTTCGGCTGCTAAGCGCCATATTGGCACAGCCAAATGAACGCCCGCTGAACCAGAAGGACCGGGAGAACCCGAGAGGAACCTCCAGGAATTCCGAGGGTTGGCTGAACCGTATTGTGGCGGGATCGTGGCGGGCGGCGCAGGTCGGATACGAACTTCGGCGGTCTTGGACGAACTTCCGCTGCAAATCGTCGCGGATTTGGACTAGAAACCGGATTCAAGGACGCGCGCAACCGCAGCTATCTAATGTGATTTCGGTCGGGACACCGCCCGGAACCGGCGCATTAGGGGATGAGTTCGATGATGAGTGCAATGTTGGCCGCCGGGGCCCTCGCCGTGTTGGCCGGGCTCGGGGCGATCGCCTGGGGAATTCCGGTCAAGGAGTTCAGCGTCGGTAATACGCTGATCCTGTCGGGGACCCTTGGCGTGTGCAGCGGGCTGATCCTGTTCGGACTGGCGGCCGTCCTCAACGAGCTGAAGGTGATTTCGAGCCGGCTGAGGTCGCGTTCGGGCGCCGAGTCCGAGGCCAGGCCCCTGCAGCTCCCGCCTGCCGCCGGGACGACCGACTTCGAGACCGCCCCGGTGCCGCCGACAGAAGATGTCTGGCGCGAAGGCGGTTCGCCGCGTCCGCGTCCCCGCATGCCGGACCTGTCGGCCCCCTTGTCCTCGGGGCTGTCGTCGTCCTCACCGCTGTCCTCGTCTCCCTTGTCAAGCTCGCTGCGCGCCTCCGAGTCCTTGCGGGATCCCGCCGAGTCGCCGTCCGAACCCGCCGAGCGGCCCAAGCGCAACCTGCTGTTTGCGTCGTCGCGCCGGGAGCGGGACCGCGCGGAGAAGCGCGGCGCCGAGCCGCTGCCGACGGATTTCCGGTCACCGCCCCTCAGCGCCCCGCCGCCCGTGCCGCTGGACGAACCTGCCGCGACCGAGCCGGGCGCGTCGGACGGCTGGTCGCGACCGGAGCGGACGCCGGAGCCTCTGCGCCCGCCGTTCCCGCGGCGCCTGGCGCGGGCCGCCCCGGCCTTCGTCGATCCCGAGCCGCCGCCGCCTGAGCCGAAGGATCTGGACGCGCCGGCCGTCAGCATCGTCAAGTCGGGCGTGGTGGATGGGATGGCCTATTCGCTCTATTCCGACGGCTCGATCGAGGCGCAGATGCCCGAAGGGATGATGCGCTTTGCGTCGATCGACGAGCTGCGCGCCCATCTCGAAGGCCGGACCTGAGGCAGCGGGATCACACGGTCAGGTTGAACCCGGCTGGCATACGGTACACAGTACTTGGCGGGTGACAGACTTCTCAAGAAGAAGTCCTCACTATCTTGTCATTTTGCCAGTCATTTGCCCATATTGCTTGCAGAATCGCGAGACAACGCTGCCACTCGGCGCGAGTGATACTTGCGATCGAGGGATACTTGCGATCGACGGTCACAGGGCGGAGCGGGATGAGGGGTCAATGACCGAAGCGGTCGGCAAGAGCTTTATCGATCTGACGGCCGACATCGTGTCGGCCTATCTCAGCAACAACCCGACCCCGGCGGCGGAGATTCCCTCTCTGATCAGCCAGGTGCATGCGGCGCTCACGCGGGTCGCAGCGGGACGAAGCGAGCCCGCGCCGGAGCCGGCGCGGCCGGCGGTGCCGGTGAAGAAATCGATTCATCCGGACTATCTAGTCTGCCTCGAGGACGGCAAGCGCTTCAAGTCGCTGCGGCGACATCTGCGCACGCAGTACAACATGACGCCGGAACAATACCGCGACAAATGGAACCTGCCGCCGGACTATCCGATGGTGGCGCCGAACTACGCGGTCACCCGCTCGCAGCTTGCCAAGAAGATGGGCCTGGGCCAGCAGCGGCCCGAGCGGGAAAAGTAGCCGAGCCGATCAGGACGCTGCGGCGAGCGCCTCGCGGGCGTCGGCGCGGATGCGCTCGACCATCGAGCGCAGGCCGTTGGAGCGCTGCGGCGTCAGATGCTCGCGGAACCCGAGCTCGTCGAACACCGCGGGCGCATCGATGGTCATGATCTCCTGCGGCGTCCGCCCCGAATACAGCGTCAGCAGAATTGCGATCAGGCCGCGAACGATATGGGCGTCGCTGTCGCCGAGATAGTTCAGGACCGGCACGGCGCTGCTGTGATCGACGTGCTTGGACAGCCAGACCTGGCTGGCGCAGCCCTGCACCTTGTTCGCGGCGGAGTGCTCGTCCTCCGGCATCGGGGCCAGGGTGCGGCCGAGCTCGATCACGTAGCGGTAGCGGTCGTCCCAGTCGTCGAGCAGGGCGAAATTGTCGCGGATGTCGTCGATCGTCATGATGCTCTTCGGTCCCGATGTCGGCTTTCATATAGGCGTTCGGGACGACGAAAGCGACAGTCGGTTCCGCCGGTTCAGGGCGTCGGCGGCAGATGCCATTCGACGGCGAGATCGTCGGTCGAGAGCGTATCGGCCGGCGCGTCGCCCGGCGGAATCTCCTCGAGCACGGGGGCGTCGATCGAGCCGGTGTGATCGTTGCCGCGCTTGTCGAGACTGGCCGGCTTCACCGGGCCGATGAACTTGTCGGCGCCGGCGGGCTTCTCCGCGCCTTCGGCCTTGTCGGTGATGATCTGGTAGATCTTGCGCGCGCCTTCCTGGGCGCGGTGGCCGATCACGGTCGCGGCCTGGCCGCCGACCTCGCAGGCCTGCGGCTGGCGCTTGCAGAACTGGCTCATGTCGGAGACGGCCGCGGTCGCGGCCTGCACGGCTTCGTGCGCATTGATCTGCGGCAGCTTGTCGGCGTCCGGGCTCTTCTCGCGCGGCAGCAGCACCAGCACGAGTCCGAGCCAGAATGCCATCCGAAGCAGAAAGAACATCACGCAACCCCGACCGTGCTGCTGATCTCGCGTGCTCAAATCGCGCAACGGGATCGCAGCTGATTGTTCTATGTCGCGACTGCTTGCATTGGGCTTAATTGGTTGAGATTTCGCGAAGCCGGGCGCTGGATTTTTTTCGGAGTCAATTTTTCATTGGCGCCGGGCGCCCGCGCCGTGCAACCGGCTGTAGATCGCGCCGCTTTCGCAACCGCAGGCCCGGCCGGAAACGATGCATTCACCATCCCGGCCGAATGGCGGGCTCACCGCAGTCTGGACCTTAGCGTTCGCTTAATGCGAGTCTGACACGGTGACTTCCGACGACAGGGGGCGTCCCGGCGCGTTCTCTTTGTGAGAACCACCGATTAGGCCGAGGCGCGAGAGCCGTGAGTGTGTTGAGTATCATCCGCGATTGTCTCGATGCGTTATTGCATCCATCGGCTCGAACTGATGCGATGACGCGCGCGCGTCATCGCGCCTTCATCGCGCCGCGCCTGCTGGGCAGCCTCGCCGCCTTCGCCGTGTTTCCCGCCTATCTCGCGCTACGCGGTGCGCCGAGCGCGCTCGAGGTCGGCGCGCTGTCCTGGCTGATCGCGCCCATTCTGCTGTCCTGGTATCTGTCACGCACCGGCCGCTACGAGAGCGCCTGCGCGCTGTCGTCGATGGCGCTGTCGGCGCTGATCATGGCGGTGTCGATCGAGACCGGCGGCATCGAATCCTTTGCCGCGGTGTGGCTGATCGTCGTACCCCTGGAAGCCTCGTTCTCGGCCTCGCGCCGCGTCGTCGTGTTCTCCGCGGGGCTCGCACTGTGCTGCGCGCTGCTGCTCATCCTCATCGGTCATTTCGGGTGGCTGCCGAAGCCCGAGATCAACCCCGCCCTGCGCACCGGGCTGCTCGCGTTCGGCGTCGCCTCGGCCACGCTCTATGCGGCCGTGCTCGCCTTTGCCGCCGACACGCTCGCGCGCACCGGCGTGACGCTGCTGTCGATGGAGGAGGAGCGTTATCGCCTGCTCGCACGTAATATGAGCGACGTGATCTCCCGTCACCGTCGCAACGGCGCGGTCATGTTCATCTCGCCGGCGGCCGAGACGCTGCTCGGCGCGCCGGTCGCGCAGTTGCATGGCCACGGCCTGTTCGAACGGGTCCATGTCGCCGACCGGCCGGCCTACCTCACGGCGCTGTCGGAAGCGGCGGGCGGCAGCGAAGCCTCGAGCGTCGAGTTCCGCCTGCGCCGCGATGCGCCGGGCGAGGGCCGCGGCTTTCATCATCCGGTGGATTTCATCTGGGTCGAGATGCGGTGCCGCCCGCTCGACCGCATCGGCGTGATGCCGGGCGGGTCGGAGCAGGAGGTGGTCGCGGTCATGCGCGACGTCACCGACCGCAAGCTGCAGGAGCAGGCGCTCGAATTGGCGCGCAGCGCTGCCGAGCGCGCCGACGCCGCGAAGACGCGATTCCTCGCGACCATGAGCCACGAGCTGCGCACGCCCTTGAACGCCATCATCGGCTTCTCCGAGATGCTGATGCAGGAGCAGGTGCTGGTGCTGAATGCGGCGCGGCGCCGCGAATACGCGCAACTGATCAACGATTCCGGCCAGCATCTGCTGTCGGTCGTGAACGGCATCCTCGACATGTCGAAGATGGAGTCCGGCAATTTCGAGCTGACGCCGGAGCCGTTTGCGCCGCGCGCTGCGCTGATCAATTGCTGCAACCTGCTGGCGCTGCGGGCGCGCGAGAACGGTGTCGATCTGTCGGCCGACGTGCCGCAGGACCTGCCGATGGTCACCGGTGATCCGCGCGCCTTCAAGCAGATCGTGCTCAACCTCGTCTCCAATGCCATCAAGTTCACCGAGCGCGGCGGCCGTGTCACGGTCTCTGCCGGCGTCGACGGCGCGCGCCTGCTGCTGCGAATCACCGACACCGGCGTCGGCATCGCCGCCGATGATCTCAAGCGCATCGGCGATCCGTTCTTTCAGGCCGGCAAGACCTACCAGCGGCGCCACGAGGGAACCGGGCTCGGGCTGTCGATCGTCAAGAGCCTCGTGAACTTGCACGGCGGCGAAATGTCGATAGAAAGCAAGATCGACGAGGGGACCACGGTCACGATCGCGCTGCCGATCAACTTCGTGGCCGAGGCCGCCGCCGGCGCCACCGTCACGCCGCTGTCACCCTCGCGCTCCGCCCAGCCAGGGCAGGTCATGCAGGTGAAGAAGAGTGCCTAGACGAGCTGCAGAGGATGATCCGGCGCCGCCGCGCCGTCGCAAGCGCGCCGCTGCGGCTGCGGCCGTCGTCGACGTGGCGGAGGAGCGCGGCTGGCTGCTGCGGGCCATGCTCTACAGCCCGAAGGATCTGTTTGCGGGCCTGCTGGCCTGTGCGGCTGGCAGCGCCATCATCATCAATGCCGTGTTCCTGCAATCGGGACCGCATCCGGCGCCGATGTTCGGATCGATCGTCACCATTCCGCCCAATCTGACGAGCTCCAATCCGCTGCCGCGGCCCCGGCCGATGGACATCTCGCCGCTCGATCCGAAGGTGATCGAGACGCGGCCCGCTGAAACCAGGGCGGCGGAGCAGAGGGCGGTCGAGCAGCGCGCGACCGAGGCGCGTCCGGATCAGAAATATGCCGATCCCCTGGCCGATCTCGTCCGCTCGGTCAGCGGCGGGCAGGGCAACGTGCCGCGTCCGCAGCCGACGCAGCAGGGCGGCAATGTTCGCCGTGTGGCTGCGGTCCAGCGTGCGCTGACCGAATATGGCTATGGCCAATTGAAGCCGACCGGGATGGTCGGCTCCGACACCCAGGCCGCGATCCAGAAGTTCGAGCGTGAGCGCAAGCTGCCGGTGACCGGCCAGGTGTCGGACCGCCTGGTGCGCGAGCTTGCGATTGTCATCGGTCACCCGATCGAATAGAGCAGGGCGGCTGCGACGTGCAGCGCGCTTGCTCCTGCATCGAACCATCATGCGATTGAAGACCAGCATCTGGGTGAGCGCCTATCTGCGGCGCTGCCAGTCGGCCGGCGCGTTCAGCGCGATCCGCCACCGCGGCGCCGAGGAGGCCGGTGCGGTGTTCGTCAAGGTCGCGCTGATGGACGGCACGGCGCAGCTCTATGTCCCCGCGCCGCAGACCGTCTATGACGACAGCCGGCCGATCGACCGCTTCTTCGTACCGGTATCGCCGCAGCCGATCGCGGAAGCGCAGGTCGAGGAGCGTCTCGTCAAGGAGCTGCGCTTCGATCCCGACGCCTGGATCATCGAGACCGAGGACAGGCAGGGTCGTCATTTCCTCGATCTCGTGCGCGAGCGTCCCTGATCATCCTCCGATCCGCGACGGTGATTGCGCGTCAGCGCTTGAAGCCGTCGGTGCCCGTGCGCACGATCGGCCGCGTCGCTGTGCCGGGCCGCGCTCCGCCTGCGCGGACAGACTGGCGCTCGTCGTCGTACAGCATCGTGCGATGTTTGGCCCTGATCGCCGCCATGCCCGAGCCGCGCCAGGCCGCCAGCATGATCAGCGCCGCGCGCTCGCTGAGGCGCTCGTAGAAGCGTGACAGCCGAAACACGGTCTGGACGGACTGGCCCATCTCCGGCTTGAGGAACAGCAGCACGCGCTCGAACACCGGCGCTGGCATGCCGAGCGCCTTTGCGGCACAGGCCAGCGGCTCGCCATGGGGATCGTTGACCACCTCGAGGGTCATGCGTGAGGGCAGGATCAGGCTCTCGCCGAGCTCGATCGTGAACGTCTCGACGTCGGCGTTGAAGGCGGCCATCTCCAGCGCCTCGATCGCATGCACCGCGCGGTGCAACGGCGTCGGCGCGGCGGGCCTCAGCGGCGTGGTGGCGAGGTTCTGCAGGATGGCGATGCGCTCGTGCGAGGCGGCGCGCATGAACATCTCGCTCAGCTCGGCGGCATCCTTCGGCTGCATCGACAATCCGGACGATGCGTCGTCGCGCGGCGGCATCGGAGACGAGGGGCGAAGCGATGCGGGAATGGGGCCGGCGAGCGGCGGCGCCGGCTCGCTCTGCGCCGGGCGCAAGCCCAGCTTGTTCAGGATCTCGATCGGCGTCGCCGGATAGATCGCCAGCCGCGCACGCACCGCCGCACGGGTCGCATCATCGACGTCGTCGACCAGACGGGAAGCCAATTCGACGAACTGCCGCTCCTCGTCAGCGGAATGCGCGCTCGCCTGGACATAGAGGTCGGTCAGCACGCGCAGCAGAGTGGGCTTGATGTCGACGCCCTCGCGGCGCGAGAGCGTGAGCAACCCGTCGAAGCCGGGGAACAGCGATGATCTTGTCATGTCGGGGTACGCAACTTCGGCAATCGTTGCGCCGATTAGAGCGGAGTTGTTTTAATGCGGCGTTAAGGAAAACAATCGGTGAAGATGGGTCGAAATGACCAGGTGAGACAAAGGCGCAACGCCGGCTTGCCTTCTCTCCCACCGGTGCACGCGATCCGTGTCGGGCGGCCCGCGCATTAATATCCTCTTAACCACGTCCTGATCTTAATCGATCCGTTCGATGATCTCGCCTTGGCCGCGTCTCGCGCCCAGCCTGATCTTCGCCGCGCCGAATGCCAAAGTGCAGCGTCATGCGCCGGCATTCGTGATCGTCAGTTCTGCGTGCCCTCTTGCCTGCGAAGTTCGGGCGACGGGGAGTTTTCAGGGGGTAAGAACTTCGGGCACGAAAGAGAGTGGACATGGCGACCATCATTGAATTCCCGGCGGACGTTGCGCGTCGCGCGCGGCCTGCCGTGACCGGCGCGCCGCAGGAGGGCATGGGAACGATCCTGATTCTTCCCGTCGTTCGGATCGAGCGCGAGACCACGACCGACGATCGCGGGCCCCGCGAGGGCACAGCGCCAAGCCGCCGCCGCCGTCGCCGCTGACAGGTCGGGGGACATGGGAATGCCGGCCATCGTCAATCCGGTCCGGCGCGCGCTGCCGGTCCTCGCGCTCGTCCTCGTCGGCGGCCTGCTCGGCGCCTGCAGCGGCGGCGATTTTGGCCGCACCCGCGCCGACATGCGCAATGACGACATGCACAAATGGATCGGCGCGGAAGCCACCGCCAGCGTCGGTGTCATGCCATCGCAGTTCCAGCTCACCGACAATGAGCGCCAGCTGCGCGATCTCGCTTATCCGCTGATCGAGCCGCCGCATTCGCGCCCCGCCTGGAAGAGCGTGTTCGGCGACTATCAGCCGTCGGCCTCGCCCTGGCGCCAGAAGGTCGTGTTCGACCGCACCGCCTATGGCCGCGCCTTGATCGACGAGCCGCACCGCTCGCACGCCTCGCGCTACACCCAACTGATCGACGACGTGCGCGACGACATCACCCGCTTCGAGCCGTTCTTCGCCTCGGCGATCCGCGTCATCGATCTCGACCGTAAGCGCGATGCCAGCATGAAATACATGACCGAGCTATCGCCGCGCGAGAAGGCCGACGCGGTCGCGCGCATGCAGGAGAACTCGCTGATCGTACAGTGGGTGCAGATCAGCTTGGAGCAGCGCGTCTCGTCCTACCGCTGGGCGCTGGAGCGCCTGGTGCTGCAGGCGCCCGACGGCATGGCCGCCGAGGCCGATCGCCTGATCCATGAACTGGCGGCCCAGACCGCCAATCCGCCGGTCGCGGCGCGGCCCCTGATCGAACGGCCGCTGACGACGCGGGGCTAGCCCGCACGCGGTCGCACGCCGCTTCGCTCAGTCCGGCCTGAGCAGGCGGAAGGCCTCCTCGAGCAGATGCGGCGTGTGCTTGCCGGTCGAATCGCGGCAGGCGCGTTCGAAATAGTCGGCGAGCGCCGGCCGGAATTTCGGATGCGCCGCCTGGTCGATGATGGTGCGGGCGCGCTGTTTCGGCGACAGGCCGCGCAGATCGGCGAGGCCTCGCTCGGTCACGAGGACCTGCACGTCGTGCTCGGTGTGGTCGACATGGGTGACCATCGGCACGATGCAGGAGATCGTGCCGTTCTTGGTGGTCGAGGGCGTCATGAAGATCGACAGATAGGCGTTGCGGGCGAAGTCGCCGGAGCCGCCGATGCCGTTCATGATGCTGCTGCCGCGCACATGGGTCGAATTGACGTTGCCGTAAATGTCCGCCTCGATCATGCCGTTCATCGCGATGACGCCGAGCCGGCGGATCACTTCGGGATGGTTGGAGATCTCCTGCGGCCGCAGCACGATGCGGTCGCGCAGGAACTCGATTTCGCGGTTGAATTCGACCGCAGCCTCCGAGCTCAGCGACAATGCCGTCGCGGAGGCGAGATCCATCCGCCCGGAGCGGATCAGGTTCAGCATGCCGTCCTGCAGCACCTCGGTATAGGCGGTCAGATGCGGGAAGGGGCCGTCATCGAGCCCGGCCATCACGGCGTTCGCGACATTGCCGACGCCGGATTGCAGCGGCAGCAGGTTGCGCGGCAGGCGGCCCTGCTTCACCTCGTGTTCGAAGAACTCCAGGATGTGGCCGGCAATCGCACCCGAGTTATCGTCGGGCGCGGCGAAGCTGGTGTTGCGGTCGGGCGCATGGGTCTCGACGACCGCGATGACCTTGTCCGGATTGCAGCGATAGGTGGTCTCGCCGATGCGGTCGCCGGGCGCCACGATCGGGATCGGCTTGCGATGCGGTGGCAGGCGGGTGCCGTAGTAGACGTCGTGCATGCCGAGCAGCGCCGGATTCATCCACGAATTGACCTCGATGATGACGCGGTCCGCCAGATCGAGCCATGTCTTGTTGTTGCCGATCGAGGTCGAGGGGATCAGCCGCCCGTCGGGCAGGATGCCGGCGCATTCGATCACGGCGACGTCGAGATGGCCGAGAAAGCCGAACCATACGAATTGTGCGACATGGCTGAGATGCAGATCGATATAGTCGATGCTGCCGGCGTTGATGCGCTGTCGTGTCGCCGGATCGGACTGATAGGGCAGGCGCAGGTCGATGCCATCAGCCCGGGCGAGCGCGCCGTCGAGCTCGGGCGCGGTGCTCGCCCCGGTCCACACGCCGACGCGGAACGGCTCGCCGCGCGCATGCGCCGCTTCGATCCGGCGCGCCAGCGCGAGCGGCACCGCCTTCGGGTAGCCCGACCCGGTGAAGCCGCTCATGCCGACATGGTTGCCGGGCTCGACCAGCGCGGCAGCCTCGTCGGCCGACATGATCTTGGCGCGCAGCGCCTGTGACATCACCTGCGATGAACTCATCGTGCAAACTCCATGCGCGATCGTTCAGACCGCCAAGTCCGCGCTGTTTAAGGTGTGCCCTCGACGTATGATTTGATAGGGGTCAAGCCGCAACGGCCCGTGCGTGCATCACAGCCCTGCAAGGCGCGCGCGCCGCAGCTCCCGGACTTTCGCCGCGCGCGAGCGCTCCGTCAGCATGTTGGCCTTGCTGTAGCGCGGGTCGCCGGTGACCTCGTCGCCGACCCAGTCGGGAAGGGTCACGACGGTCGTTTCGGTCGGCAGCTCGATCTCGGCGATGACGACGCCGTCGAGCGCGTCGTGGTAGACGTCGACCTCCCAGACGCCGCTTTCGGCCGGCACATAGTGACGCGTCTTCTCGAGGATGCGTCCGTCGCAATGCGCGAACAGCACCGCGGCGTGGTCCGCGGGAATATCGTACTCGAATTCATCCCGGGCCAGACCGCGGCGGCCGCTCTTCACGCACAGCGTCGTCCGGTTGCCATAGCAGCGAACGCGGACCTTGAGGCCGTCCTGACGTGCGACGAGGCCGTCGCGAAGGCGTTCACTGTGCGTCGCCTGATCCCGCCAAGCATCGGACTTGACGAGAAACTTCCGTTCGATTTCGAGAGGCATGACCTGATGTTGAGCGAAGCGCCGCCGTCCTGATACGTCATAGCAGCGGCGCGCGGCAACGACTATGCCACCAAGGGTGAAGAGAGCGTTGTCGAATTCATCCCGGACGTCGTATTGACTTATCGTTTGCCGCGCGGCTTCTCGGCCTTGGCCGGTGCCTCGGTCTGTACGCCGCAGCTTGCCGCTGCAAGGGAGGCCTGCGCCTGCGGCATGAGGCCCGGCTCGGCGGCCAGGGCCTTCAGCACGATCAACCCGGTCGTCGTCGGCGAATCGATGATCAGCCGGTCGGCGGCCGTGATCTCCTCGTCCTCGGGCAGGTCTTCGTGCTGCGCCTCGGTCATCAGGTTGAGCTCGATCACGCGCTTGCCGGCGGAGCGGTCGTTGATGGCGTAGTAGGCGAGCTCGTTGCGCGTGTAGAACGACACCGACGTATAGGCCTGGCTCACCGGGACCGTGAGCTTCAGCGGTCCGTCGGACAGATCGTAGCGGCAGATCGCCATCGCGAACGCCGGATCCATGAACGGCATCGGTGAATTGCCGGGGTCGGCCAATGGCAATTGCGTCACGGCGTTCAGCTTGGTCATCGGCGTCAGCCGGGAGTAGGCGTCCTGGGTCGAGATCCGCGGCAGCGCCAGCACGCTGACGAGATGGACCACGCCGCCGAGCAGCACGCCGACCACGACCGTGAACAGCAGCCGGATCATGATGGGCAGCCTACTGTCGTGATCGAGGGCATCGGCGCGTCGCGCTGCGTGCGGGTCGCGACGCCGACTGGCGTGTCGTAGAGCCGCAGCATCAGCGCGTAGCGCTCGATGCCGCCGGTCGGCAGCCAGTTGCCGGAGCGCGAGCGTGCGGCGACACGGATCTCGAACGAGCCATCGGCACCTCGCACCAGCTCCTGGCTGGTGAAGCCGTAGCGCTGCAGCGTGTTGGCGACGAGGTGGCCCTTGCGGTCGTACAGCGTGAGCGTCCAGAAGCGGGCGGGCGGCGTCACGCCGCTGACGAGGATGTCGCAGCGCCCGTCGAGCGGCTTCCTCTTGTCGTCTGTGGTGGCGGTGAAGGCCACGCCGTCGCCGGTGCCGATCGGCAATTCGCCATTGCGGGTGATGGTCGCGCGCGCATAGGGGTCGACATCGGCCGTGCCGGTTTTCGGACGCGCCGTCCAGGCGCCGATCGTCAGCGTGCCGAATTCGGTGCCGCGGGTCGTCGTCATCCAGGTCGCGCCGATGCCGACGCCGGTGGCGATCAGGAGCGTGACCAAGGTGATGAAGAGCAGCCGCACGGGGATCGCTGACGTCAGTTCTTGCGCAAGGCAGGGGTGGCGACGCCGTCGGCCGTTGCCGCGGCGTAGTTCTCGGGGAAGGCCAGCGCGCTCGATGAGACCGGCTTGGCGGGCTTGCGCGGATCCGCCGGCGCGCTCTTTTCGGCGACGCGCGCGGCATCGTCGAGCATCTTCTCGACCTGAACCAGCACCTCGGCGCCGCGGCGGGTCAGGATCGGCGGCGGACCGGGCTTGATCTCCAGGGTCTTCGGCTGGCCGGCCTGTGCCATCGCGGCGGACGCGGACTGCGGCAGCTTCTCGCCCATGCCGACGCCGGGCAGCTCCTTGACCTCGACGCCCTGATGCGCGGCGAGCATGATGTCGTGCCATGTCTGCGCCGGCAGCGAGCCGCCGGTCATGCGGTTGGTCGGCGAATAGTCGTCATTGCCGTACCAGACCGCGCAGGTGAAGTTGCCGGTGTAGCCGACGAACCAGGCGTCGCGATACGCATTGGTCGTGCCGGTCTTGCCGGCGGTCGGAATGCCGTCGAGTGCGGCGCGGCGCGCGGTGCCTTCGCTGACGACGTGGCTCATCATGCCCGCCATGTCGGCGGCAACCGAGGCCGGGATCGCCTGCTTCGGCTTCGGCCCGTCACGGTCCCAGCGCCAGACCAGGTCGCCGGCGCCGGTGCGGACCTCCAGCACCGAATGCGGCGTCACCGCCTTGCCCTTGTTCGGGAAGGTCGCATAGGCGACCGCATGCTCCAGCACCGTGACCTCGTCGGAGCCGATCGGCATCGACGGGGTGTCGGGCAGCGGCGCCTTGAGGCCGAAGCGCCGCGCGACCTCGATGATCTTGGCGCGGCCGGCCTTCGGACCCTCCTTGCCGCCGAGCGCGATCGACAGCTTGACCGGCACGACGTTGATCGAGCGGGTGATCGCCTGCGTCAGCGTCACCGAGCCCGAATAGGAATGGCCATAATTCTGCGGGCACCAGTTGCCGATGCAGACCGGGCCGTCGACCACGATCGAGGTCGGCTTGAAGCCGTTCAGCAGCGCGGTGGTGTAGACATACGGCTTGAACGAGGATCCCGGCTGCCGGTAGGCGTCGACGGCGCGGTTGAACTGACTGGCACCATAGTCGCGGCCGCCGACCATGGCGCGGATGCCGCCGTCGAGGTCGGAAACGACCGTTGCCGCCTGGGTCGCGTGATAGTCGCGGCCGAACTGGCGCAACTGGTTCTCGATCGCCTCGTCGGCCGCATGCTGCACGGTCATGTCGATCGAGGTCCGCACCACGAAGACGCGCTCGGTGTAGGACTTCGGGAACGTGTCGACCAGCTTGCGCATCTCGTCGAACGCATAGTCGAGGAAGTAGTTCGGCGAGCTCTCGTCGCGGCGGTCGACCGCGAACGCCGGGTTGCGGCGGGCACCGAACACCTGGCCCTCGGTCATGAAGCCGGCATCGACCAGGTTGTCGAGCACGACGTTGGCGCGGGCGCGCGCGGCGGGCAGGTTGATGTGGGGGGCGAACTTGGTCGGCGCCTTGAACAGGCCGGCCAGCATCGCGGCTTCGGCGAGGTTGATGTCGCGCACCGACTTGTTGAAATAGAAGTGTGCCGCGCCGTCGACGCCGAAGGTGCCGCCGCCCATATAGGCGCGGTCGAGATAGAGCTTGAGGATCTCGTTCTTGGTCAGGCGGGTTTCCAGCCAGATCGCCAGGAACGCCTCGTTGACCTTGCGCTCGATGGTGCGCTCGTTGGACAGGAACAGGTTCTTGGCGAGCTGCTGGCTGATCGAGGAGCCGCCCTGGCGGACGCCGCCAGCCTGGGCGTTGGTGACGAGGGCACGCGCCGTGCCGGCGATGTCGATGCCGAAATGGTCGTAGAAGCGGCGGTCCTCGGTAGCGAGCGTCGCCTTGATCAGATTGTCCGGGAAGTCCTCCAGCGGAATCGAATCGTTGTGCTTGATGCCGCGGCTGCCGATCGGGTTGCCGTAGCGGTCGAGGAAGGTGACGGCGAGGTCGGACTTCTTCAACCAGTCCTCGTCGGCGGTCTCCCGGAAGGCGGGAATCGCCAGCGCCAGCATCAGCACCAGGCCGCCGAGGCCGATCGTGGCCGCCTCCGACAATGGCTCGACGAACACCCAGCGCTTCCAGCCGCCGACATAGAAGCGGTCCATGAACGCGGAATAGCGCTCGTAGAGCTCACGGGTGCCGCGCAGGGAGGAGAACAGCGCCGAATCGAAGCGGGCGTCGAGATCCAGGCGGAAATTGTTGATCCGCTTCTTCCAATCGTCTGGAATGATCTGCCGCACGGGAACCCTGGTCGTTTCGAAAGCGTGTCAGCTGGCTTCGAAAGCACTCAGCAAGTGGGCTGGGGGCCATCGAAGGGTCTTGCGCGATTGTTGCGGCAAACCCATGGCACTGCATAGTCAGCCGCCCGAACCCGAGCACCTGACCCCAAGCCGCGTGCCGGCGCCGCCGCCGGAGTGACTCAATCATCTATCTAGCCGAGCGGGGGTCACAAACCAATGGTTCCGCTCACAATTTGATGCACAAAGCTAACGTGCCGCTGAAGCCGGCAAAGCCCCTTGCGCGGCTCGGGGCCGGGCACCTAGATGGCGGCCACGCCACACGCCCTCTTTGAGAATCGCCCGATGACCGCACCGCTCAAACGTCCCTCGGGCCAGGAGGGAATGTTCTGGAAAACCAAGATCTTGGAAGAGATGTCCGAGGCGGAATGGGAAAGCCTCTGCGATGGCTGCGGGCGCTGCTGCCTGGAGAAGCTGGAAGACGAAGATACCGGCGACATCTACTTCACCCACATTTCCTGCAAACTCTTGGATGCCGGGCTATGTGCTTGCAAGGACTACCCGAATCGTTCCGAACAGGTGTCGGATTGCGTTCGACTGACACCTGAGAACGTCCGCACCCTGACGTGGCTGCCGCCGAGCTGCGGCTACCGCCTCGTGGCGGAGGGGCGCGATCTCTATTGGTGGCATCCTCTGATCTCGGGCGATCCTCAGACGGTACATGAAGCCGGCGTCTCGGTGCGCGGCCGGGTCGAGGGCACCGAGGAGGACGTTCCGGACGACCAGCTCGAGGACCACATCGTGCAGTGGCCGGTGCTGCTGCCGAAGCGGGCCAAGCTGAAGCGTCGGCCGAAATAGCGCGATCACCTCGCGCCCGCAGCAAGTCACGATGATGCGACCGTTCCCGTGCTGTCGGAATGCACCCATGCACCCGACCCGCTGCCGCACGGGAAAATTATGCCTTAAGTAGTTCGCCAGTCGGCGAATCCGCGCGGCGATGTCGCGCCCGGGCACAGCATTCATCCCATGAACAAGTTTGATCGGCAGACGCATTACCCTGCCGCGTCCCAGTCCTTGCCTGAAGAGATTGCCGCCGAGCTGCCGGCCATTCCGCCGCAGGTGCAGGCGATCGAGGATGCGCCGTCGCTTGCGCCGCCGGTGCCGCTGACCCAGGCCGAGGTGCGCACCATCCTGATGAGCCTGCTGCTGACGATGTTCCTGGCCGCGCTCGACCAGACCATCGTGGCGACGGCGCTGCCGACCATCGGCCGCGAGTTCCAGGACGTGACCAACCTGTCCTGGGTGATCACGGCCTACCTGCTGGCGTCGACCGCGGTGGCGCCGGTGTTCGGCACGCTGTGCGATATCTATGGCCGCCGCTCCATGATCATCACCGCGCTCAGCCTGTTCGTGGTCGGCTCGGTGGTCTGCGCGCTGGCACCGAACATGCCGGTGCTGATCCTTGCCCGCGGCCTGCAGGGGCTCGGCGGCGGCGGCATTATGCCGGTGGTCCAGACCGTGATCTCCGACGTCGTCAGCCCGCGCGAGCGCGGCCAGTATCAGGCCTATTTCAGCGGCGTCTGGCTGCTGGCCGGCCTGCTCGGGCCGGTGATCGGCGGCTTCTTCGCCGACCATCTGCACTGGTCGATGATCTTCTGGATCAACGTGCCGCTGGCGGTCGCGGCCTTGGCGCTGCTGCTGCCCAAGATGGGCCGGCTGCCGGTCTATCACCGCTTGCGCAAGGTCGACTGGGCCGGCGGCCTGCTGCTGATGGCCTCGGCCGTCGTGTTCATGCTGGTACTGACCTGGGGCGGGCACAAGCTGGCCTGGCTGTCGCCCACGCTGCTCGCGATGATCGGCAGCGCGGTGGCGCTGGGCTTAGCCTTCGTCTGGCACGCCAAGCGGGCCGATGAGCCATTCCTGCCGCTGTCGCTGATGGGCGGCACGGTCGTGCCCTACGGCATGCTGGCCAGCGGCTGCGCCCTCGGCGCGCTGATCGGGCTCACGGTCCATCTGCCGCTGTACTACGAGCTGGTCTATCATTTGACCCCGAGCCAGGCCGGCCTCGGCCTGATTCCGATCGCGGCGATCTCGACCTTCGGTGCCGCGATTGCCGGTCGTACCATGGCCCGGGTCAAGCACTACAAGCGCGTCGCCATCGTGGGCACGATCATCGGCACCATCGCCGCCGCGGTGATGACGGTGACGACGCCGTCGCTATGGGTGCTGATGGTGCTGCTGTCGATCTACGGCATCGGGCTTGGCACTGCGTTCCCGATCTCGGTGGTGTCGCTGCAGAACGCGGTGGACCGCTCCCAGATCGGCACCATCACCGGCGCGATGAACTTCTTCCGCTCGATGATGTCCTCGTTCACGGTCGCGGCCTTCAGCGCCATCCTGCTGATGGCGCTGGGCGCCGACATCTCGCTGGCAGAGGGCGCTCATGGCGCCGTCAGCGGCATTGCGGAAGCCGACATGATCCATGCCTTCCGCTTCGTCTATGCCGCGGCCACCGCGATGCTCGCCTGCGCCTCCGTCTGCATGATGCTGATGGAGGAGCGGCCGCTGGCCGGCCCGTCGCGGAATGAGGCCGTGGAGCTGGCGGAATAGGGCCGTAGGGTGGGCAAAGGCGCCCGGCAGGACAGCCCTGCGAAGCACGCTGTCGCGCGCCGTGCCCACCATCGTCCAGCACGGCCGCGGCGAGACGGTGAGCACGGCGCCACCACGAGCGCGCGTGAGACGAGGGCGTGACAGCGCCTTTGCCTACCCTACGGTTCGCCCGTCGGCGCAGCTACTCGCGCGGCTGAACGATTTCGATGTTGTCCTGCCCGCGCGAGCCATCGTCGAGCGATGACTTCACCAGACCGGCCTCGACGCGTTTCGCGAATTCCGTCGTGCCGCCGCTCGCCAGCTCCCTGGCCTGGCTGATCCATTGCTCGCGCTCGATCCGTCCTGCGAACGCCAGATATGAGCCGACCCATTTGGCGTGCTCGGCGGTCCAGGCCGCGATCTGCGCGAAATGCCAGATGCCGAGGCCGTGCAGCCGCGCCTCGTTCTGCTTGCCGATGCCCTTGATCAGCTTGAGATCGTCGGCCTGGCCGCCGCGCGGCGCGACGAGCCCGAGCGGGCGGGCGCCGCCATGGGCGTCTTCGTTCTCGACGGGCGGCATCAGCGCCGGCAGGTGGGCCAGGAGGTAGCTCGCCTCGTCCTCGCTCAGCGGCGCGTCGGCGTGTTCGTCGATGGTAATCGCGCCGGACTTCACCGCGCTGGAATGCGCGGTGTCGAGGCCGGCCGCGAGCAGCTTGGCCTGCGCGATCCAATGCTCGCGCTCGATGCGGCCGGGGAAGGCCATATGGTGGCCGACCCAGTCGGCATGCGCTGGCGACCACGCCGCGATCTGGCTGAAATGATGCACGCCGATGTCGTTCAGGATGCGCTCGTTCTTGGGTCCGATGCCCTTGATGAGCTTGAGATCGTCGGCGGCGCCCTCGGGCGCGGGCAGGGCCGGCGGTCTGTCGTCGGCCGCGGCCGGGCTGTCCGGGGCCGCTGATGCGGCAACCTCGGCTGCGAGCCGTTCCGCCTCGGCGTCGGCGGCGAGGCGATCGGCTTCCGCCCGTGCGGCCGCTTCGGCGGCCAGGCGATCGGCCTCGGCCTTGGCGGTCGCTTCGGCCGCGAGACGCTGGGCTTCCGCCGCGGCCTTCGCAACGGCCTCCGCCGCAAGACGGTCCGCTTCGGCTTTCGCCGCTGCTTCGGCGGCCAAGCGTTCAGCTTCGGCCTTTGCAGCCGCTTCTGCCGCAACACGATCGGCCTCTGCTTTCGCGGCGGCTTCCGCAGCGAGGCGGTCGGATTCGGCTTTCGCGGCGGCCTCCGCAGCAAGGCGATCGGACTCGGCCTTCGCCGCCGCCTCGGCAGCGAGTCGTTCGGCTTCGGCCTTCGCTGCGGCTTCAGCCGCCAGACGATCAGCCTCGGCCCTTGCCGCGGCTTCCGCGGCGAGCCGCTCAGCCTCGGCCTTTGCGGCCGTTTCGGCGGCCAGCCGCTCGGCCTCCGCTTCGGCCGCAACACGTTCGGCTTCAGCCTTTGTGGCAGCTTCAGTGGCGAGGCGGTCGGCCTCGACGCTGGCTGCAGCTTGCGAAGCCGGGGAAGGGCTGTCCGCCCAAGGACGAGCCGCCGCGGTTGCGCCGGCGAACGCGACGCTGTTTCCAGGACCGCCCGGCGACATCGCACTGGTGTCACCCAGCCCGACATATTCCTTGAGCTGTCCGCCGATCAGGCAGCCGAGCACATAGGCGCCGACCATCAGCAGGCCGACCTCGAGCCACAGGCCGGCACGTCCGGGCAGCACGCTCAGCAGCGCCATCAGGATCCCGATGACGAGGGCGAGCGTCGCCGGCAGCAGCCAGCTTCTCAGCCAGTCCGGCCGCGGCTCGTCCGACCAGGTGCGCCAGCCGACGAAGCCGCCGATGCCGGCGGCGAGGATGATCCAGAACGGAAATGTCGCAAGGTCGTACATCATGATGTCAGCGCCTCACTTGACGACGAATTCGATGCGGCGGTTCTGCGCGCGGCCTTCGGCCGTGTCGTTGGAGGCGACCGGCTTGTTCTGGCCGTAGCCCTCCGAGGTCATGCGCGAGGTGTCGATGCCGGCGTCGCCGATATAGCCGACCACCGCCGCCGCCCGGCGCTTGGAGAGGTCCATGTTGTCAGCTTCGTCCCCGACATTGTCGGTGTGGCCCTCGATCGCGATCTCGGCGTCCTTGCAGCGCTGCGCAACCTCGATCAGGTGGTCGAGCAGCGCCAGCGAGGCGCGGCTCAGCTCGGCGCTGCCGGTGCTGAAGCGGATGCGGCCCTTGGCGAGCAGCCCGTTGAACGCCGGCTGGCACTCCGCGACCGCCAATGGTGGGCCTTCCGGCTTGAGGCCGATCTTGACGTCGTCGAGCTTGAAGCCGCTGCCGACCGCGTCGGCGAGCTCCTTGCGGACCTGCTCGGCCGACTTGTCGTAGATGGCGAGCCCGTCGACCGTGATCGCCGCGTCCTTCGCCGTCAGTGCGCCGGACCAAAGCCGCGCCAGCGCCGGGAACGTCGCCTTCAGCGACTGCACGTAATCCTTTGGCGCACCGTCGCCGATCTTCAGGCCGTCCTCGACCGTCTCGGTGATGAAGGTCGTCGTGGCGGCGTCGACGAGATCGCGGCGGGCGGCGTCATCAGGCACATAGCCGCTCAGCAGGACACGGCCGTCCTGCTTCTGCAGTCCGAACGCGTAGGGCGAGACCGGGCCGTCGCGGACGTCGATGGATGCGAGCGCGAACGGCGCGGGCAGGGCGCCGGCCAGTTGCTCGCGCACGGTCGCGCCGGTGACATTGGCGAGTCCCACGCCCCTGAGCGAGACCTGAGTGTCGTTGATCTCGGCGCGCCCCTGCGCAAGCCTGGCGAGCTGCTGCAGCAGGCTCGCGCTCGCTTTGGCAACGTCGCCATCGGGGGCGCCGCGGGCGATGCCGATCTGGCTCTTGATCGGCTTGCCGTCGAACTGTCCGCTGGCAGAGGCCAGCATCGCCTCGCGGGCGGTCGCGCTCGGCGCGAGACCTGTGAGGCTCAGGCCGGTGCCGTCGAACTCCGCCGACCAGCGATAGGGCTTGATCTCCGGCGGCAGAATGTCGGCCTTCGCCAAGGTCAGCCCGGCCGGCAGCTTGCCGATGCCGGCCATCGTTTCGTCATAGGCGGCGGTGGAGGGCGCCTCGCCCGAAATCGCGTAGGTGGCGTCGGAGATGACGACGCGGCCCGTGCTCAGCCTGGCGAGCTCCGCCAGCGCATACGAGGCGTAGGCACCGAAATCGCCGGCGGGCGCGCCGCGTGCGATCTGCATCTGATGCATCACCGACGTGCCGGGCCAGGCCTTGGTCGCGGCGGCCTCGAGCGCGCGCCTGATGTCGTCGTTCGGGACGACGCCGGACATCACCAGCGTGTTGCCCTCGCGGACCGCGCTCCAGATGAAGGGCTTTGCCTCCGGCGGCAGGATCGCCATTTTGTCGAGCACGGCGCCGCCGGGCAGCTGCCGCGTCGCGGCGACGGCGGCCTCGTAGACGTCCGATGAGGCGGCGGCGCCTGCGATCGAATAGGCCTTGTCCGCGAGCGCGAACGTGCCGCCATTGAGCTTGGCGGCCTGGACCGCTCCGTGGCTTGCGATGGCCGCGAAGTCGGCCGGAGCTCCCAGTGCATAGGAGAGGCGATCGACCACCTCACCGCCGGACGAACGGACGGCATTGAGCACGGCATTCCGGACGGCCGGCGTCGGCACCGCGCCTTCGAGCACGAGCTGGCCGCCGTTTCGCGTGGCGCGGAAAGCATAGGGCTTCGGTGTCGGCAGCTTGTCGTAGGTACCGTCGACGAGGCGGACGCCATTGACCGCGGCGGCGTCTGCCAGTTTCGTCGACTGGTCGGGACTGAACTCCGGCCCTGCGATGCGAACGTCACGGCCGGCGACCGAGACCTTGAGCGCCGCGGCGGTATCGGGGGCGGCGGCGGCAATGGCGGCGCGTGCCCGCGGCGCAATGTCGTCCTCGACATCAGCCGTCTTGAAGCTCATGGCGGCGAGCCACAGCACGGCAACGGCAATCAGTCCCGCCCACCATTTCGATGGTTGATGCATGTGAGAGCCCCTCGTTTCCCCACCTGCGCCCGGTTCACCCGGATCGTTCCGTTGTTATGAACCACGTGCCAAGCCTATCAGAACAGCTCCCGGAGACCAGCCGTCGGCACGTTGTGTGTTTCAATATGCACAAGCTGCAGGAGCGTCGCCGTCTGCGAGCTTCGCACCGCACCTGATCGTCCTCAGGGTGCGATCAAAGTGTGACCGTTCGACGACGAACATCGCAGGCGCGCAGCCTTCGCGGCGGCGCCGCTCGCATCATTCTTCCAGCGCCCGGCGCAGGCGGCGGATGATGACGCCGCGGGCGCGGTCGTCGGCAGCCTGCTCGATCCGCTCGTGGATGTCGAGCAGCAGGCCGGACATGTCGTTGTGCCAGTCCAGCCGGGTGACCGCCTCCGGCGCCAGCCGCCGCCGGCGTGCGACGTCGAGCGGCGTCGGCACCGCGGTCGTCAGCTCGTAGACGTCGTCGAGCAGGGGGGAGAACACTTTCGCGGTCGGCACGATGCGCTCGGCGACGCGTGCTGCCAGCGCCGTGATCGCGGCCTCCTCGCCATGGGACAGGAAAAGGCCGCGCGCGATCGGACGGCGGGCCGCGATCCAGCGGGCGATCTCGGTGCCGTCGGCGTGGCCGGAATAGTCGTCCATCATGCGGATGCGCGCCGCGACCTTGATCTCCTCGCCCTGGATGCGCACCGCCTTGACGCCGTCCTGAAGGAAGCGCCCCAGTGTGCCATTGGCCTGGTAGCCGACCAGCAGCACGGTGGCGCGGTTGTTCCACAGCCAGCGCTTGAGATGGTGGCGGATGCGACCGGCATCGCACATGCCGCTGGCGGCGATGATGATGTGGAAGCCGGTCAGCTTGGCGATCGCCTTGCTTTCATCGACGGTCTCGGTGAAGCGCAGATGCGACGATGACAGCAGACGGCCGACATCGCTGCCGCCGTCGAGGCTCTCGGTATGCGCGCGGAACACCTCGGTGGCGTGGATCGCAAGCGGCGAATCCAGGAAGATCGGTGCGGCCGGAATCTCGCCGCGCTCCATCAGGCCGACCAGATCGACGATCAGCTCCTGCGTCCGCTCGACCGCGAAGGCCGGGATCAATAGCGCGCCCTTGGCTGCCGCCGCGTCGCGCACCTCGCCGGCCAGACGGCCGCGGCGCAGCTCCGGCGTGGTCGGCTCGCGAATGCGGTCGCCATAGGTGGCCTCCGAGATCACGTAGTCGAAACCTTCGGGCGCTTTCGGGTCCGGCTGCAGCAGCTTGGCGTCGGGCCCGACATCGCCGGAGGCGAGCAGCCGCAGCGCCGCGCCGTCGGCGCCTTGTCCTGCGAATTCGATCTCGATCGAGGCCGAGCCCAGCAGATGCCCGGCATTCCAGTAGCGGGCGCGAACGCCCGGCACGATGTCGGTCCAGGTCTCATAGGCGACCGGCTGAAAGTATTGCATCGCCGCGATGGCGTCGGCCTGGGTATAGATCGGGCTGACCTCGCCGCGGCCGCGCGCGATGTTGCGGCGGTTCAGCGCCAGCACCTCCTGCTCCTGGATGTTGCCGGCATCGGGCAGCATCCATGAGCAGAGATCGATGGTGCCGCGGGTGGCGAAGATCTTGCCGTCGAAGCCCATGCGCACCAGCTTCGGCAGCAGGCCGCTATGGTCGATATGCGCATGCGTCAGCAGCACGGCGTCGATGTCGGACGGACGGAACGGGAAGTCGCCGTAGTTGAGCTCCTTCAGCGTCTTCTGGCCCTGGAACAGGCCGCAATCGATCAGGAACTGGCTCTTGCCGCTCCGCACCAGACAGCACGACCCGGTCACGGTATGCGCGGCCCCGCAGAAGCGAACGGTCACACTCATGCGGCGGTCTCCCGAGAACTCTGGATCGACGATTGCTGACGGTTCATCACGAACGACCATTCGCGCCGTCGGCGAAGCCATAGCCGTGGTTGGCGGCGGCTGCGGCTGCGGCCAGATCATGCTCCGACGGATCGCAGGTGAACACGCGATAAAGTGGCTCACCCTGGTCGACGCGATCGCCGATCTTCTTGAACAGCATGATCCCGGAGCCCTTGTTCACCGGCGCGCCGGCGGTACGCGCCAGGCGATTGAGCCGCAGGCAATCGATCGCGGAGACGATGCCGTCGTGCTCGGCCTTGACGTCGAAGGCGAGATCGCCGAGCTCGCTGCGGCATTCCGGTGGCCCCTGGGCATCGATGATCTTCAGCATCTGCCTGAGCGCCGCGCCGCTGTCGAGCAGCTCGCGCGCCCTGTTGTAGCCGGCGCCGCCGCGCAGCTTCGGATCATATTCGAGCAGATGCGCGGCGAGCCGCAGCGACTTCTCGCGCAGGTCCGCAGGCGCCGACGGCTCGTTGCCCAGCACCGCCATCACGTCACGCGCCTCCAGCACGGGGCCGATGCCGTTGCCGATCGGCTGGCGGCCGTCGGTCGTGATCACCTCGACCTTGAGCCCGAACCGGTCGCCGACGAATTCGAACAGCTTGCGCAGCCGCATCGCCTCCGCGCCGCTGGTGAGCTTGGCGGTCGGCCCGACCGGCAGGTCGAGCAGCAGATGCGTCGAGCCGGCGGCCAGCTTCTTCGACAGGATCGAGGCGACCATCTGCTCACGGGTGTCGAGGCTGAGCGGGCGCTCGACCGAGATCAGGACGTCGTCGGCCGGCGACAGATTGACGTGGCCGCCCCAGATCATGCAGCCATTGCAGGCCGCAACGATCGACTTCATCTCGTCGGCGCCCACATTCACCCGCGCCAGCACCTCCATCGTATCGGCGGTGCCGGCCGGCGAGGTGATCGCGCGCGACGAGGTTTTTGGAATGGTCAGGCCGTGGGCGGCGACGATCGGCACCACCACCATCGAGGTGCGGTTGCCGGGGATGCCGCCGATGCAGTGCTTGTCGACCACGATCGGCTCGGGCCATTTCAACTGCGTGCCGGCATTGGCCATCGCGCGGGTCAGCGCCAGCAGCTCGCCGGAGCTCATGAAGCTGGCTGAGCCGATCAGGAAGGCGGCGATCTCCATGTCCGAGTAGCGGTAGTGGGCGAGGTCGTCGATCACGGCCGCGATCGCCTGGTCGCTCAGGGTCTCGCCGCGGATCTTGGCACGCACCGCTTCCAGGCTCTCGGGCGGGGTCGCCGGCGACACCGTCGCCAGCGTGCCGGCGGCTTCCGCGAAGCGCCGCATCGCCGGCTCCGACAGGCCGATCTCGTCGGGGCCGACCAGCGCATCGTCGTCGGTGATCAGGAGGGTCGCCAGCAGCGTCCGCGAGTTGCAGCGCAGCTCGACGCGGCTGAAGCCGCGGAAGACCTCGGGCCGCAACGCCTTCGAGCGTCGGGAGATCACGACCACGTTCTCGCGGCCGGTGTCGAGCGCGACGCTGCGGATCTTGAGCTGGGGACGGGCGGAATCTGTTGTGCTCATGGCGGCCAGGATACCCCTTAAGCCCGTCCGCGCCATGGCCGTTGACGCAGATCATGCGGCCGGCGTCTCCCCGGGCCGACCGAATTTTTTCTCAATATGTCCGGGCAAGGGCCGAGCTCGGCGATGGCCGGGCCGGCCTGCCGAAGGCGTGGCAGGCAGAAAATAAAGCTCAATCAATCCAGATGTTTGCGGATCAGTCGGCGGCGCGGCTGCGTGCCGGATCAGAGAGCAAGGGCGGGGCCGGGGGCCGGCGCGGCGGGCCCGCCAGGTACCTGATCGGGTTAACTGATTGTTCAAGCGGATGACCGAGGGTTTTCGCTGGGGCGTCCGTCCCGGCCTGCGCGCGCCGTTCCGGCGCGATCCCATGATCGAGCCCGACCGGAGAGGTAGATGCGGCAGTTGATTGCGAGCTTCCTGAAGAATCAGGCTGGCGCGACCTCGATCGAATACGCCATCATTGCCGGTGGATTGAGCATCGTGATCCTGGCGGCCGTGAATGGCCTGGGCTCGGGGCTGAGCAGCAAGTTCACCGCGATCAACACCTCGATCAAGTAGCCGGCCGGTCACGCCGCCGCGCGATCAGGTCAGCGCGGCGATCATCGCCGTCCGACACGTCACAGGCGTCGTGCTCCCCACGACGCCTGCCGCATTTCGCCCCATCCCTCGCGACGCGCCGCTCGTCTCCACGAACGAAGCTTCCGGCGGGGGCATCGCCGGAAGCTCGTCGAGCGGTCAGAGGTTCAACGGCCCAGCTTCAAAAGTTGCGCTGGGCACGCAGCAGCATGCTCACCGTGTCCTGGTCCTTGAGCTGGTAGGTCGCGGCCGGCTTGGCCGTGCTCGTGACGGCCGGAGCAATGGCCGTGCCCGAGAATTTCTGGTCGAGGTGGCTGTAGGTCACGTCGGCCGAGAAGGTCAGGCCCTTGACTGGCGTCCATCGGGTGATGAGGCCGATCTGACCGAGATTGAAGTCGGGATTGCAGGTCGAGCCCGCCGTGAGCATGCCAGTGGCGGCAATGCCGGCGCAGACGAGAGCCGAGCCCGTCTGACCATACTTCACCTGGGCATAGGCGCCATACAGCGCCGTATTCCAGCGCGGATCCCAATTGTGGGTGAAGGCGCCGCGCATGCCCCAGGTCTGCACGGTCGACAGGCCCGTGCCGGTGCCGAACACCGCGTCGCCGACGCCGGCGAAGCCGATGCTCTGATAGGCGCCGGCCACGCCCGTGCTGCCGTACATTGAATAGGTCGTGTTGGCGAGGCTCTGGAAGTTGTAGCGGCTCGCGCCGTCGGTGTAGACCGCCTGCAGGTTGACGACGTCGCCCGGACCGGTGGGGATGTTCTTGATGGACAGCGCCAGTTGCGCGGCCCAGCCCCATTTGTCGGAGGGGTGACCCGAGGTCTCGGCCGCACCGTAATAGGCGGCATGATTGTCATGCGCGGCGAACGATGCCTGGAAGAGGCCCCAGGCCTGGTCGACGCGAACCATGCCGATGATGTCGGGCGCGACAGTGCCGCCGAAGGCGCTCGAGCCGTAATTGCCACCGAGCACGCCAGCCGCGGTGATGCCGGAGGTGTTCCAGATGTTGGTGGTGAAGAACTGCGTCTGGTCTTCCAGCGAGATCGCGGCGGTGATGCCCTGGCCGAAATCGGCGGTGTAGGTGAACTGGTTGACGCCGTTGTTGGAGCCGCTGCCGCCGACCAGGCCGTCGAAATTGTTGCCGGGATAATTGGTCCAGGGCGCGTCGAAGGTCGACACCGCCTTGCCCATCGTGAAGCCGGCGAACTGGATGAAGGCGTAGTAGACGCCGACGATGCCGCCCGAGATGGCGTCGCCGGTGTAGGACGTCGCGCCGGCGCCGGTGCCGCCGTAGGAGCCCGAGGTCCAGTTCAGCACGGTTTCGAAGTAGGTGCGCACCACGCCATATTCGGTCGCGGTGCGTGTATCGATGTTCAGATCCTGGCGCGAGCGAGTCTGGTAGCGATTGCTCAGGCGGTTGTCGGCGCCGGCCTGCCCCGAATAGGCGCCACCATAGTTGCTGTTGGTCCACAGCGCGGTCTCGGCACGCAGATAGCCGCCGAGCTTGATGCAGGTGTCGGTGCCGGGAATGTAGTAGAAGCCCGTGCCGTAGAGCGAGCACACCTTCACATATTCGACGGCCTTGGCCTTCAGCGGAAGATCCGCGGCCTGAGCCGCAGCGGCGGACAGTATCACTGCTCCCGTTCCGAGAAGCAGGCCCCTCAACGTCTTCATTTCCGTTTCTCCGGTTGACGGCGATGCACACGGCCCCCCGCGTGTCGCCTCTGGCTTCGCCAGATTGCCGCTCTCACACCTCTGATTCCGACGACGGCTCGATCGGCGCGACCGGCGGAATGGTTGAATGAAGTGTGCATGAGCCAATTTCGATTTGATGAATGTGCTCTGCCTTGTTCGAAGCCCACTCGATCGTCGTTAACACGCTGCTCGCACGCACCAGCATCGACGCAGTGACGCCGCGGTTTTGGCCTCGCGGTGTCGATTTGTTAATGGTGATAATCGTGAATAGGCTAGATGGGAATCCCGAACAATCCCGGGCGCTCAGCGCAAACTGCGCACGTCATTGTGCTTCCGCGGCGCCGTCGGTGACGCGCGAAGATTCTCAGGCCACACGTGAGATATCAACGGCGGTTCGGCTCGACGTGCATCGACGCTCGGTGTGACGTCGCTGCTACCAACCCGCGTGCATCGTAATCCGCCGCGCGCGACATTGCGTCCAGCGTGACGCCGCTGCGCCAGCGCTTGACGAAGTCGAGAAAGACCTGCAGCGGCATCGGCGGTTGCCGGCGGCTCGGATGATACAGGAACAGTCCGGGCGTCGCGTAGCGCCAGCCGGGCAGCAGCCGCATCAGCCGTCCTTCGGCCAGATGCGACTCGATCATCGGCTCGACCAGATAAGCAACGCCGATGCCGTCGAGCGCGGCATTCAGCGCGAGATCGAAGTCGTTGACGATAAGAGAGCCGTCCACGGCAATCTCGGTGCGCTCGCCGCCCTTTTCGAAGATCCAGGGCTGCAGCGTATCGTCGGCAGGGACCCGATGCCGGATGCAGTTATGGGCCTGGAGATCCTCGGGAACGGCCGGCGCGGGATGCGCCGCGAGATAGCCGGGGGCGGCAACCGCAACGAAGCTGCACTCGTCGAACACGCGGATGACCTTCATGTCGCGCTCCACCCGGTGTCCGGATCTGATGCCGGCATCAAAGCGATTGCGCACGATGTCACTGTTGGTGTCGTCGACAGCCAGTTCGATATGGATGTCCGGGTATTCGGCCAGGAACGACCTGATCAGGGGCCCGAGCCCTCTCACGGCGAACACACGCGATACGGTCAGGCGCAGAGTGCCCATCGGCTTGTCGCGGAACGCGTTGATGCTCTCGATGGCCTGGTCGACCCGTTCGAGAATCGGCTGGATCTCCGCCAGCAGGCGCTCGCCGGCCTCGGTGAGGGCCACGCTGCGCGTCGTCCGGTTGAACAGCCTGACGTCCAGCCGCTCCTCGAGGCTCTTGATGGTCTGGCTGATGGTCGGCAAGGAGCAGCCGAGATGAGCGGCCGCCTTGGTGAAGCTCAACGAATCCGCGACGGCTGCGAAAGCGGAGAGCTCGGACAGCTGAACCCGTGCCATCGCTAGGCGTACTGCGCCCGGCGTTGGTCCGCATCGTGCTGAAACATCCACATCCCCTTGATACGCCGCGTCGTGCGGCTGGGACGACTTCGCCAGCGTCGTCCCGACCGATCAGGCACATCGATCTTCCGTCAGGAAGCTGACGCCCGGATCACCATCCCGCGGGGCAGAGCTAGGCGCGACGTGATCATTCCGCAAGCATCCAAGTGATGTCGAAACGATCACGAATCCGCGCCTGATCGCCGGATCGCCATCGCCGGATCGACTTACCTGACCAACGCAGATATTTCCTGCGCCAATCGGAATGCGGTGGCGCCACACGCGGTGGCGAACCCGCGGCAACACTCGGAACTCGCCGCCGAGCGATCGTGATGCACAGGATCGGTACGCCGTGCGAAGGTTCGGAGGTCGCTCTCAACTGGCCTTGCGCGAGCGTGCGGTGGTCCGCGCGGTCTTGTCCGACTTCTTCGGCTCCTCGGCTTTCTTCGGCTCGTCCTTGGCCTTCTTGCCGCTGATCGGCAGCAGCATCTCGCGCTGGCCTTCGACGCGCTTCTTCGGCTTCTTGGCCTTGGGCTTCGGCGCGGGGGCGGCCGCGGCGGGCGCCTTGTCACCCTCGCCGGCAAGGCTGCGCTTCAGGGCGTCCATCAGGTTGATGACGTTGCCGCTCGACTTCGGCGCGATCTTGGCGGCGATCGTCACGCCGCTGCGCTTCTTGTTGATGAGCTCGATCAGCGCGGCCTCGTAGTGATCCTCGAAGGTCTCCGGCTGGAAGTCGGCCGATTTCTTCTCGACGATGTGCTTGGCGAGATCCAGCATGTCGCCGGTGATCTTCACATCCTGGATGTCGTCGAAATACTCGTCCTCGCTGCGCACCTCGTAGGGGTAGCGCAGCAGCGTTCCCATCAGGCCCTTGCCGAGCGGCTCCAGCGCGATAATGTGCTCGCGGTTGGTCAGCACGACACGGCCGATCGCGACCTTGTCCATGCTGCGGATGGTCTCGCGAATGACCGCGAAGGCATCATGGCCGACCTTGCCGTCGGGCACGAGGTAATAGGGGCGGATCAGATAGCGGCTGTCGATGTCGGTGCGCGGCACGAACTCGTCGATCTCGATCGTGTGCGTCGATTCCAGCGCGATGTCGTCGAGCTCGTCCTTGGTGACCTCGATGTAGGTGTCGGTGTCGACCTTGTAGCCCTTGACGATGTCGTCGCTGGCGACTTCCTCGCCGGTCTCGGCGTCGACCCTGCTGTATTTGATGCGGTGGCCGGTCTTGCGGTTGATCTGGTTGAAGGAGACCTTCTCGGACTCGGACGTCGCCGGATAGAGCGCGACCGGACAGGTCACGAGCGACAGGCGCAGAAAACCCTTCCAATTGGCGCGCGGGGCCATTCCTCAACTCCACTCAACTGCAAACTGACGGGCGTGCTCCCCCGGGACCGGGCTGCTGCGGACATAGTTGTCGGTAGCTGCCGCGAGGATAACACCGCAGGCCCCGGATTCAACAAGCGTAGCTGCAGATTCTGAGAGCGGCGTTAACTGGTCGCAGCCGTGTCCGTCCCGGAACATCATCTGGCGGTCGACGTTGCCAACGGGAGCAAGTGAGGGAGCGCGATACCGCGCTCGATATCGAACAGCAGCGAGCTGAGGGCGCCATGGCAACAAGACGAGGGTCGCAGATCGTCGAAACTCCAACCGAAGCGCGGCAGGGCGAGCCCGGCCCGTCGGTCCTGGCGATGCTGGCCATCTCGACGGGGCTGGCACTGCTGGTCCTGGGCCTCGTGTGGTTCGTGTTCTTCCACACCTGAGAGGCACATCGCGAGGTCGGCCGGCTGCGTGACGCCGCGGCCGACGCCCTTCGCCTGGTCACGAAATCCAGCCCGGCCATTCCCATGGCCGGGCTTTTCATCGTGGTGTCCCGGAGCTTATATCCGCCCCAATTCTGTCGGCCCCTGCCGGCGGTCCCGATCGAGATGACCAAAAAGTAACCTGGTCGCTCGGGTTCCGTTCATGCACGGTTCACGGCCTTCCGGTTCATCTTGAGGGCGGAAATCGTGCAGTTCAGCTTTGGAGGCAAGCGTGCGTCTGCTCGTTGTCGAGGACGATCCGGATCTCAACCGTCAGCTCACCACGGCCCTGAGCGACGCCGGCTACGTCGTGGACCGTGCGTTCGATGGGGAGGAAGGGCACTATCTGGGAGACAGCGAGCCCTATGACGCTGTCGTGCTGGACATCGGCCTGCCCAAGATGGACGGCATCTCGGTGCTGGAGGCGTGGCGCCGCAATGGCCGGGCGATGCCGGTCCTGATTCTCACCGCGCGCGACCGTTGGAGCGACAAGGTCCAGGGCTTCGACGCCGGCGCCGACGACTACGTTGCCAAGCCCTTCCACCTCGAAGAGGTGCTGGCGCGCATCCGCGCGTTGCTGCGCCGCTCGGCCGGCCACGCCCAGAGCGAGCTGACCTGCGGGCCGGTCACCCTGGACACCCGCACCGGCAAGGTCAGCGTGTCGGGCAACCCCGTCAAGATGACCTCACACGAATACCGCCTGCTGTCCTATCTGATGCATCATTCCGGCCGCGTCGTCTCGCGCAGCGAGCTGGTCGAGCATCTCTACGACCAGGACTTCGACCGCGACTCGAACACCATCGAGGTGTTCGTCGGCCGCATCAGAAAGAAGCTCGACTGCGACGTCATCCAGACCGTGCGCGGCCTCGGCTATCTGCTGACCCCGCCGCCGGCCGCAGGCGCCTGATCCGTTTCCGGAGCCAGCCATTCGCGGTGGCCGGGCGCCGGCCGTTTCGCTAGTTTGCGGTCATGCGCCAGAGCTCACTTGCCACCCGGTTGTTCCTGTCCGCGACCGCGTGGCTCGTGGTCATTCTCGCCATCACCGGCATCGTGCTGTCCTCGGTGTATCGCAACGCGACCGAGCGCGCCTTCGATCGCCGGCTCAATCTCTATCTGCGCACCCTGATCGCTGAGGTCGCCACCCCCGACGATCCGCCGGACCGCCAATTCCAGTCATTGGGCGAGCCACTGTTCGAGCTGCCGCTGTCCGGCTGGTACTGGCAGATCACCCGTACCGACGCCGAGAAGCCGGAGGTACGGGCCTCGCGCTCGCTGTGGGACAAGAAGCTGCCCAAGCTGGAGGAGCAGGGGATCGAGCTGACGGCGGCCGGGATCCGGATCGGCTATGTCGAGGGGCCGGAGAACCAGGACCTGCGCATGGTCGAGCGCCCGGTGGATCTCGGCTCCGACGGCAAGTTCCTGGTCAGCGTCGCAGGCGATGCCTCGGAGATCTTCGACGAGACCCGCAGCTTCGACTACTACCTCGGCGGCACCTTCACCGCGCTCGGGATCGTGCTGCTGCTCACGACCATCTTCCAGGTCCGCTATGGCCTCGCGCCGCTGAAACGCATCTCCGAATCGATCGCCGACATCCGGTCCGGGCGCGCCGAGCGGCTGGAAGGGGAGTTCCCGGTGGAGATCGCGCCGCTGGCCCGCGAGACCAATGCCCTGATCGATGCCAATCGCGAGATCGTCGAGCGGGCGCGCACGCATGTCGGCAATCTCGCCCATGCCATCAAGACGCCGCTCTCGGTCATCGTGAATGAAGCGGCGACCCATGCGGCGGACCCGTTCGCCGCCAAGGTGATGGAGCAGGCGGACGTCATGCGCGACCAGGTCGCCCACCACCTCGAGCGGGCGCGGATCGCCGCGCGCGTCACCATCGTGTCCACCGTGACCGAGGTGGCGCCGGCCATCGAGGCGCTGCGCCGCACCATGGAAAAGATCTACCGCGACCGCGGCATCGTGGTTGCGGCGACCGCCGATCCCGCGGCGAGGTTTCGTGGCGAGCGCCAGGATCTGGAGGAGATGGTCGGCAATCTGGTCGACAATGCCTGCAAATGGGCGACCTCGCGAGTCTCGGTCGAGCTCACCGTGGAGCCGCCGGCCCAGTCCGGGGCCTCGCCGATGCTGCGGATCGTGGTCGATGACGATGGCCGTGGCCTCTCGGCCGCCGAGCGTGCCCAGGTGCTGCGGCGCGGCCAGCGGCTGGACGAATCCAAGCCGGGGTCGGGGCTCGGGCTGTCGATCGTCACCGATCTGGCCGCGCTCTATGGCGGCCGATTGACCCTGGGCGATGCCCCGACCGGGGGACTGCGGGCGGAGCTGAGATTGCCCGGCGTTTGACGGGGCGGCGAATTTCGCCATCCTAAAGGTGTTCTTAATACCGCGGACCGTATGGTCCGGGCAGGGGTGCGCGATGTGCGCTCTCGCCGTGGAAATTTGCACGCCGGCGCATGGGTCAGACAGCTCACGAGCGGTTAAGGGAATATCTCGGGCAGCTGCCGCCGAACGCGCAGTCGCTCCTGATGCGCGAATTCGAGCGCGCCATCGAGCGTGGCCAGGACGTCGCCGTGGCGACCCTGGTGCTCGAGCAGTTGCGCAAGGTGGTGCGGCCCGTCGCGCCGCCGGCTCCCGCTCCAACATTGGATCCCGTGCGTCCCCAACCCGCCATCGAGGTCGCTCGTCCGCCGGCCCGCGAGGAGCGCCGCCAGAGTGGCGATGGCCCGCGTCGGCTGTTCCGGCCGCTCGACCCGTTCCTCACCGATTCCACCGGTCCTCTCCGTCCCGGCCAGATCCGCCGTGCCTCGCTGTTGCCGGTCTGGCAGTGGCTCGGCCGCGAAGGCGCGCCGGAGCGCTACGCCGAATTCGAGGCCGCGATGTCGGTCGCCGGCGACAGTTCGCGCGAGGTCGAGATGGCCGCACGCAAGCTGCAGCGCGCCGCCGCCGAGGCGCTGATGAACCTCGTCGGCCCCAACGCGACCGGCGACCGCCAGCGCGCGCTCGCCCGCATCGGCGCACCCAGCGTGATCGAGGATCTGCTGCCGATCGGGCTGGTGCTGCAGAATCGCGAGGCGCTCGACGGCCTCAACGGCCGGCTGCCCGGCATCATCCGCGTGCTCGGCGATTCGCAGATTGCCTCGGTCACCGAAGCCATCAACGTGCCGTCACTGCAGACGCCCTCGATGCTGCCGTTCGCACTGTCGCTGGTGATGCAGCGGCTCGCCGCGCCCTGGCAGATCATCCGGCTCGCCACCAAGATCGCGGCATCGGACGATGAGATCCGCGTGGCGGCGACCCCGTTCGGCGTCGCCGTCACCATCGCGCTCAACGATCTCGCCGGCCTCGCCTCGGTGCTGCGCGCCGACATCCGGCGCGGTCATTTCTCCAATCTCGGCGATACGCTGAAGACGCTGCATGACGGCGTTCGCGGCCTGCGCACTGAGCTCGACCTGCGCTCGGAATCGAACTGGGGCAAGCAGCTCACCGCGATCCGCGCCGACATCTCCAATGCCCTGCAATCGGAGATCGACAGCGTGCCGGGCCGCGTCCGCCGCATCCTGCGCCAGCGCGCCGACAAGGACATTCCGGCCGGCGCCGGCGTCGACGGCGGCGAGGTCGAGGAGGTGGCGGCGCTGATCGAGTTCGTCGCGGTCTGCCGCAACTATGCCAGCGAGCTCGCGATCAACGAGGTGACGCTGCGGACCTATTCCGATCTGCAGCAATATGTCGAGAAGGCCACCGAAGCGCTGGTGCAGTCGCTGCGCTCGGGCGACGCGCGGGCGCGCGCCTATCGGCAGTCGCAGGTGTCGGCGGCGATCCGCTTCTGTCACGTCCTGTTCGGCAACGACTACGCCCAATTGATGAGCAGGGCGGCCGAGAACGCGATGAACGGCGAGCGAAAATCCTCGCGCGCCGGTTGAGATTTTCTGCTAGTCTGTCCACGTTTTGATTTTTGCAATTTCAGGTTGACCCCGCCCCGGGGCCACGCATACGTTCCCGCCAGGTTCCATCCGTTTTCATCAAGACCATGATTTCCGTCATCAACTTCGTCGAGGTCGAGAACCGCGTCGTGCGCGCGACCTATCGCAACCTCATGATCAAGGCCAAGGTCGTGCTCGTCGACAAGACGAGCGGGGCGCCACTCCCCGATCCCGTCACCACCATCGCCTCTCCGGTCCCGGTCGGGTCGCTGCGGATCAGGCTCACCGACCATGTCCGGCCGGGGACCTATTTCCTGGTGGCCCTGAACGGGCACGGCAGCTATCTCGCCAAGAGCGCCGAGTTCGAGGTCCCCTAATTACGTAATTGTCCTGAGTTTTTCGGCTCGGACGGCTGGGCTACCACGGCGGCAAATGTGAATTGCCGCCGGGAACGGTGCTGGTTAAAAGCGGCCCGAGGCGCGCCTGCCGGTAGGCGCTGACTGGAACCCTGTCCGATGACTCTCTGGTTCGTGTTCGCCGTGATGACGGCCGCGGCGATCTTCGCCGTCCTGCTGCCGCTCGGGCTGGGCGCGCGGGCCGCGTCGGACGGGCGCGAGGTCGCCGTCTACAAGGACCAGCTGGCGGAGATCGAGCGCGACGTCGAGACCGGGCTGATCGGCAAGGTCGAGGCCGAGGCGGCCCGGGTCGAGATCAGCCGCCGCCTTCTGGCCGCGGCCGACCAGGAGGACGAGGCTGCGGTGAAGCCGAGCCTCGGTCTGCGCCGCGCGTCGGCGGTGCTGGCGCTGATCGGCGTGCCGATCGTGGCGCTCGCGGTCTACCTCCCGCTCGGCTCGCCGCAACTGCCGGATTTCCCGCTCACCGCCCGCGCGGCGCCCAACGGGACGCAGCCGCTGGAAACGCTGGTGGCGCAGGTCGAGCAGCACCTGCAGAAGAACCCGACCGATGGCCGCGGCTGGACCGTGCTCGCCCCGGTGCTGGCGCGGCTCGGCCGCACCGATGACGCGATTCGGGCCTATCGCAACATGATCACCTATGCCGGCGACGGTGCGGCCAAGCGCGCCGATCTCGGCGAGATGATCACCGCGGCCGCCGGCGGCGTCGTCACCGCCGAGGCCAAGGCGGAGTTCGAGCGCGCCCATGCGCTCGAGGCCGACGAGCCGAAGTCGAACTACTATCTCGGTCTCGCCGCCGAGCAGGACGGCCGCAAGGACGAGGCGAGCGCGATCTGGCGGGCGATGCTGGGCAAGGCGCCCGCGGATGCGCCATGGCGGCCGCTGGTGACGGCGGCGCTGGCCCGCGTCGGCGGCGGCGAGGTGCCGGCGCTGCCGAGCGAGACGATCGCCGCGGCCAAGGACATGAGCGCAGGCGATCGCGAGACGATGATCCGCGGCATGGTCGACCGGCTGGCGGCGCGGCTGAAGCAGAATGGCGACGACGTCGAGGGCTGGCTGCGCCTGGTGCGCGCCTATGTCGTGATGGGCGATCTCGACAAGGCCAAGGGGGCGCTGTCGGAGGCGCGGCAGGCGGTGTCCGGCGATGCCGAGCGGTTGCGGCAGCTCAACGAGGGTGTGAAGACTTTCGGCTTGGATGGATGAGCGGCGCTTCCGCCGCCAACGGGATCAAGGGATGACACGCAAGCAGAGGCGTTTGACGATCATCGGCGGGGCGCTGTTCGTGCTCGCGGTCGCGGCCGGGCTGGTGCTGAATGCGCTGCGCGACTCCATCGTGTTCTTCTCGACACCGACCATGGTGGCGGAAAAGCATATCGGCCCGGGCAAGCGCTTCCGGCTCGGCGGCCTGGTGCAGCCGGGCTCGCTGAAGAAGGGCGACGATCTCGCCGTGACGTTCGAAGTGGCCGATGGCGGCGCCAAGCTGCCGGTCGCCTACAAGGGCATTCTGCCGGATCTGTTCCGCGAAGGGCAGGGCGTCGTCGCCGAGGGCGCGCTCGATGCCGCCGGCGTGTTCAAGGCCGACACCGTGCTCGCCAAGCATGACGAGACCTACATGCCGAAGGAAGTCGCCGATGCCCTGAAGAAGCAGGGCCATTGGAAGGACGATTACGGCAAGCCCGGCGCGGCGGCCAAGCCAGCCGGCGCAGCCACGCCAGCCGGCGTAGCCACGCCAAGCCCGGTGTCGATGCGCGAAGGCGCCGAGAAGACGGCGGCAGGAGCGACGCAGTGATTGCAGAGAGCGGACATTACGCCCTGGTGCTGGCGCTCGCGCTGGCGCTGATCCAGTCCACCGTGCCGATGCTCGGCGCGCATCAACGTGACGTCGCCCTGATGAATGTCGGCCGCTCGGCCGCGCTGGCGCAATTGCTGTTCGCCGGTCTCTCCTTCATCGCGCTGGTCACCCTGCACGTGACCTCGGATTTCTCCGTCGCCAACGTGTTCGAGAACTCGCACTCGATGAAGCCGCTGCTCTACAAGATCACGGGCGTCTGGGGCAACCACGAAGGCTCGATGCTCTTGTGGGTGTCGATCCTGGCGCTGTTCGGCGCCATGGTCGCGATGTTCGGCAACAACCTGCCGCTGTCCTTGCGCGCCCGCGTGCTCGCGGTGCAGGCCTGGGTGGCGACCGCGTTCTATCTGTTCATCCTGACCACCTCGAATCCGTTCGCCCGCCTCGCCAACCCGCCGATCGAGGGCCGCGACCTCAATCCCGTCTTGCAGGACATCGGCCTCGCGGTGCATCCGCCGATGCTCTATCTCGGCTATGTCGGCTTCTCGATCTCGTTCTCGTTCGCGATCGCGGCCCTGCTCGAA
This sequence comes from Bradyrhizobium sp. HKCCYLRH2015, assembly GCF_051168215.1. Classification (NCBI taxonomy): domain Bacteria; kingdom Pseudomonadati; phylum Pseudomonadota; class Alphaproteobacteria; order Hyphomicrobiales; family Nitrobacteraceae; genus Bradyrhizobium; species Bradyrhizobium sp. HKCCYLRH2015. The sequence goes on from NZ_JBNPUO010000005.1 coordinate 152,201, forward strand.
GGCCGCATCGATGCCGCCTGGGCGCGCTGGGTGCGGCCGTGGACCCTGATGGCCTGGATCTTCCTGACGCTCGGCATCGCCATGGGCTCGTACTGGGCCTATTACGAGCTCGGCTGGGGCGGCTGGTGGTTCTGGGATCCGGTCGAGAACGCCTCGCTGATGCCCTGGCTCGCCGGCACCGCGCTGCTGCATTCCGCCGTCGTCATGGAGAAGCGCAACGCGCTCAAGGTCTGGACCATCCTGCTGTCGATCCTGACCTTCTCGCTGTCTCTGCTCGGCACCTTCCTGGTCCGCTCCGGCGTCATCACCTCGGTCCATGCCTTCGCCAGCGATCCGACCCGCGGCGTGTTCATCCTCGGCATCCTCGTGCTGTTCATCGGCGGCAGCCTCACGCTGTTCGCCGGCCGCGCCACCGCGCTGAAGCAGGGCGGGCTGTTCGCGCCGATCTCGCGCGAGGGCGCGCTGGTCTTGAACAACCTGCTGCTCACCGTGTCCTGCGCCACCGTGCTGTTCGGCACGCTGTACCCGGTGATCATGGAGGCGCTCGACTTCAAGCTCTCGGTCGGCGCGCCGTTCTACAACATCACCTTCGGCCCCTTGTTCGCGCTGCTCTTGCTGATGGTGCCGTTCGGCCCGATGCTGGCGTGGAAGCGCGGCGACCTCGTCGCGGCGACGCAGCGGCTGCTCGCGGCCGGCGTCACGGCGCTGGTGGCGATCGCGATCGTCTGGGCCTGGGCGCGCGGCGGCAGCGCGCTGGCGCCTGTTGGCATCGGCCTCGGCGTGTTCGTCATCACCGGCTCGGTCGTCGATCTGGTCGAGCGCACCGGCGTGGCCCGCGTGCCGTTCAAGACCGCGCTGCACCGGACCCGCGGCCTGCCGCGCTCGGTGTGGGGCACCGCCTTCGCCCATGCCGGCCTCGGCGTCGCGCTGCTCGGCATCGTCTGCGAGACCACCTGGAACAGCGAGCTGATCTCGACCTTGCGTCCCGGCGACGTCCGCAATCTCGCCGGCTACCAGATCAAGTTCGACGGCATGAGCCAGCGCCAGGGCCCGAACTTCAGCGAGGTCGTCAGCACCTTCGTCATCAGCCAGGACGGCAGGCAGCTCAGCGTCCTGACGCCGAGCAAGCGCAGCTTCGCCACGCGCGGCATGTCGACGACGGAAGCCGCGCTGATGACCCGCGGCGTCAGCCAGCTCTACGTCTCGCTCGGCGATGCCACCGCCGACGGCGGGCTGGCCGTGCGCATCTATCACAAGCCGCTGGTGCTCTTGATCTGGTTCGGTCCGGTGCTGATGGCGTTCGGCGGCCTGCTGTCGCTGTCCGACCGGCGCCTGCGCGTCGGCGCGCCGCGGCCGGCACGTGCCGCGCGCGCGCTGCAGCCGGCGGAGTAGGGCGGATGCGACGCAGTCTCAGCCTCCTCGCGCTCGCGCTGCTGCTGTTGAGCTCGCCGGTGGCGCATGCCGTGCAGCCCGACGAGGTCATGTCGGACACCGCCAAGGAGCAGCGCGCCCGCGCGCTGTCGCGCGAGCTGCGCTGCATGGTCTGCCAGAACCAGTCGATCGACGATTCCGATGCGCCGCTGGCGCGCGACCTGCGCCTCCTGGTGCGCGAGCGGCTCGCCGCCGGTGACAGTGACAATCAGGTGCTGGATTTCCTGGTCGCGCGCTACGGCCAGTTCGTGCTGCTGAAGCCGCGCTTCGAGCGCCAGACTTTGCTGCTGTGGCTGCTGCCGCCGGTGCTGCTGCTCGGCGGCGGCCTGGCGCTGTGGTGGCAGGTGCGCCGTCGCGGGCAGCGCGGCCCGGAGGCCACGCCGAAGCTGACCGCGGAGGAGGAGGCGCGCCTCGCCGCGCTGATGGCCGCCGAGCAGCCGCCGCCGGCGACATGATGATCCGCTAACGCCACGATCCCCTGCCAGTTAGTTACTCCGTCATGTCCGGGCTTGACCCGGGCATCCATGTGGATCCCAAAGTGCCGGACGACGTGGATGGCCGGGTCAAGCCCGGCCATGACGACGGAGAGAGGCGGGCTGAAAGCGCGTGGTGCGAAGGCCGGCTGTCGCGAGTAAGAAGCGAGCGCAGCAAATGGGAACGCGCCGTGGATCCGCAAAACCCCGCGCTTTCCCGTGCTCCGCACCTACCCGCGCTTTCAGCTTATTTTACCTTTGTCTGGAAGTGTGCGTTGACATTCCGTCTGACGTACCCGGGCAAGGCCAATGTTCTCCAGCAGCAATCTGACGATCCGCTTCCTCGTGGGAGGCGTCGTCGCCTCTCTCCTCATGCTCCTGGCGATCGGCGGCGGCACCGGCTTCATCGCGGTGCTCTATCTCAACAACCAGATCACCAGCCTGTCGTCGGACTTCGCCAATCTCAGCGGTCCCGCCCGTGATCATGCGATGCTGACCTATCAGCAGGCGCAGTCGGCGTTCTCCTATTTCCTGATGGCCTGCGTCGCGATCGCCGTGTTCGCCAGCGCCGTCTGCCTGATGACCTATGCCGCCGTGCAGAACGGCATCCTGCGCCCGCTCGCCGCGATGGTCTCGGCCATGCGCGACGTCGCCGGCCAGAAATACGACACGCCCATTCCCGGCCTCGGCCTCGGCAACGAGATCGGCCAGCTCGCCGGCGCGCTCGAGGTGTTCAAGACCAACGGCATCGAGCGCCAGCGCCTCACCGCGCGCGAGCTGCAGGAGGCGCAGCGCCAGGGCGAGCGCTCGCGCTTTCTCGACGGCCGCATCCATTCCTTCAACGACCTCGTCGCATCCGTCGTCGGCAGCGTGGCATCGTCGGCCATCCGGCTGAAGAGCAATGCCGAGACCCTGTCGCGCGCCGCCAACGATACCTCGGCCAAGGCCAATGCGGTCGAGGCCGCCGCCAACCACGCCAATCGCAGCGTCCAGACCGTGGCCGGCTCGACCGAGGAGATGACGAGCTCGATCGGCACCATCAGCCGCCGCGTCTCCGACGCCACCCAGCGCGCCGAGGGCGCGGCCTCGCAGGCCGAGAAGAGCAAGAACACCATCCATTCGCTGTCGGACGCCGCCGAGAAGATCGGCGCCGTCGTCCAGCTGGTGCAGGCGATCGCCTCGCAGACCAATTTGCTGGCGCTCAACGCCACCATCGAGGCCGCCCGCGCCGGCGAAGCCGGCCGGGGCTTCTCGGTCGTCGCCTCGGAGGTGAAGAACCTCGCCAACCAGACCAGCAAGGCGACCGACGAGATTTCGGCGCATGTCGCCAGCATCCAGGGCATCACCGCCGAGACCCGCGGCGCCATCGACGGCATCTCGACCACGCTCAGCGAGATCAGCGCCATCATGTCCGGCATCGAGGTCGACACCTCGCAGCAGCGCAACGCCACCCAGGACATCTCCCGCAGCGTCCAGGAAGCCGCCCGCGGCACCCTCGACGTCTCCAACCACATCGCCCAGATCAGCTCCACCTCCGCCGAAACCGGCCGCCTCGCCACCGACGCCCGCGACGCCGCCGGCGAGCTGTCGCAACAGGCCGAGACGCTGAAGCGCGAGGTCGATGCGTTCATCGTGAGCGTGAAGGCGAGCTGAGGGCAGGCGCACCGCCCGCGAAGCCAACCGAATTCTTCCGCCGTCATTCCGGGGCATTCGCGGCACGCGAATGAGCCCGGAATCCATAACCACAAGCGGTCATGATGGCGACGAGCTGTCGCGACATCTCGCTCCAACGCTGACAGCCGTGGTTATGGATTCCGGGCTCGCGCTGTCGCGCGCCCCGGAATGACGGCGGGGATTGCCGTCGACGAGAAGCGAGACCATCGTCAGACCAACGGCTCGCCCGACGCGGCACCTCTAACCCGCTATTAGTAAACATCCCCCATCGTGCATACAGCACAGCTGTGAGTCGCCAGCCAGGCGGCCGCGGCTGCGGGGCAGGCGTGTGGCGACGTCAGTTCGCCCGCCTGCCGCTCTTGGGGGAGCGGACGAGGACATGATGAGCTTGAAGATCAGGGGGCGTCTCTACGCCGGCTTTGCGGCGCTCATCGTCGCCGGTGCTGTCATGGCAGCCGTGGCGGTGTGGAATCTGTGGGCGGTGCGCGACCAGGTCGCGAGCATGTCGGCGCTGTCGGACGCGACCGCGCGCATCCTGCAGGTCTCCAACCATCTGCAGGCGATCCAGCGCGCCAACCTGCGCTACATCCACGACGCCAACGAGCCGGCGCTCAAGGAGGCGGCCGAGCGCGAGGCGGCGGCGACCGCGCTGCTCCAGGCGGCCACCGCCGGTCCGCTGTCGGCGGAGCAGCGCAAGCTCTATGGCGATCTCACCAGCGAAATCGCGCAGATGAAGAGCCAGCGCGATGCGCTCGGCGAGGCCGTCAAGCAGGTGAAGTCCGGCCGCGCCGCGCTGCTGCCGGGCGGCGAGGACCTCGCCGCCAAGGCCGCCAAGCTGTCGATCGCGGCGCGCATCAGCAAGGAGCCGGAGGTGATGACCGCGGTCGCGGACATCGACGCCCGCCTGCAGCTCGTCCGCATCGCGACCTGGCGCTTCCTGGCGCTGCGCGACACCAAGTCGGCGTCCGCCTTCCGCGCCGGCGTCGACAATGTCGAGCAGCGGCTCGCCACGCTGGAGGGCGCGTCGCCGCCGGCGGGCGTGCTGGCCGCGATCGCGCCGGTGAAGGCCTCGCTGGCGCTCAACAAGACCGCGTTCGAGGCCACCGCCGCCGCGGCGCTGAAGTCCGAGGACATCTACGCCAACGCGATCGAGCCGCTGATCGCCAGGAGCATCGACACGCTCAAGGCCGCCGAGACCGCCGTGAATGCCGACTATCACGCCTCGCGCACATCGGCCGAGGGCGCCATCGCCAGCACGATCTCGCTGCAGACGCAGGTCGGCGCCGCCGCCATCCTGTTCGGCTGCCTCGTCGCATTCCTGATCGCGCGCAGCATCACAGGCCCGCTGGCGTCGATGACGCGGGCGATGGGACGGCTCGCGAGCGGCGACGTCGCCGTCGAGATCCCCGGCCGCGGCGCCCGCGACGAGATCGGCGCCATGGCGACGGCGATCCAGGTGTTCAAGGACAACATGGCCGAGACCGAGCGTCTGCGCGCGGAGCATGCGGACGCCGAAGCGCGGCAGGAGCAGCAGCGCCGGGACGACATGGCGAAGCTCGCCCGCCAGTTCGAGCAGGCGGTCGGCGAGATCGTCGATGCGGTGTCGCATGCCTCGAGCGAGCTCGAAGCCTCCGCCGGCACGCTCACCAGCACCGCCGCGCGCGGCCAGGACCTGTCGGCCGACGTCGCCGCCGCCTCGCAGGAGGCGTCGTCCAACGTGCAGACGGTGGCCTCCGCCGCCGAGGAGCTGTCGTCCTCGGTCAGCGAGATCTCCCGCCAGGTGCAGGAATCCGCGCGCATTGCCAGCGAAGCGGTGGCGCAGGCCAACCGCACCAATGAGCGCGTCGGTACCCTGTCGAAGGCCGCCACCCGCATCGGCGACGTGCTCGAGCTGATCTCGAGCATCGCCGGCCAGACCAATCTGCTGGCGCTCAACGCCACCATCGAGGCGGCGCGCGCGGGCGAGGCCGGCCGCGGCTTCGCGGTGGTCGCCGCCGAGGTCAAGGCGCTGGCCGAGCAGACCGCCAAGGCCACCGGCGAGATCGCCCAGCAGGTCTCCGGCATCCAGGCCGCCACCGAGGAGTCGGTCGGCTCGATCAAGGAGATCGGCAGCACCATCGGCCGCCTCTCCGAAATCTCCGCCGCCGTCTCCGCGGCGGTCGAAGAGCAGGGCGCCGCGACGCAAGAGATTTCCCGCAACGTCCAGCACGCCGCCAACGGCACCCAACGCGTGTCGCGCAACATCGACGACGTTCAGCGGGGGGCGTCGGAGACGGGGTCCGCGTCGGCTCAGGTGCTGGCGGCGGCGCGATCGCTGTCGGCGGAGAGCGGGCGATTGAAGCGCGAGGTGAGCAGGTTTTTGGGGTCGTTGCAGGCGGCGTGATGGGGTGGGGCGTTGCCCCGATCACCGATGCATAGGGCGGATTAGCGCAGCGTAATCCGCCATCCCCGGCTGAGACGAGCGGCGGCTTAAGCCTCCGGCCAAGCCGCCCAACGCACTGCCGGTCGGGCGCGCCGTCTGTTTATTCCGGATGAGCGCAGCGACATTCGGGACCACACGGGCCATAGAGACGACCCCGGATACGGCTGCGCTTGTCAGGGCTACGGCGTCCAATGCGCTATCCAACAACCAACGACTCTAAAACGAAGTCGCAAGCATTCCTAGCAGCTTGTTCTTGATAGTCCTTGTCTTTGTTCATTCCCCAGTCGCAAATTCCTTTTACCATCAGGAATTGCCTCTGCGACTCGTGACATACCGCCGAGAGTCCCCAAGCTTCCATTTCTCCAGCTACTGCTGATGGATGAATTTTGAGTAGCGTCTCTCTGAATTCAGAGTCGTCGACCAGCTTTTCTCCCGAAAGGACAGTGCCCACGTGTACATTCGCCTTCTTCCAAATTATGAGGTTGGCTCGTGCCCGACTCAGTAGTTGCGGGCTACCCTCACGTTTGGCTCCTCTATTTTCTGGCTTTTGCTTCGAGACACGTTGGCTTTCATAGTCGTATATCAGTTCAGAGACTACTACGTCACATAGATGTTGCTTTTTCTCCTTTAGTCCGAAGCAAATTCCGACGGCAATAACGAATTTCGGTTTGAGGCAGTCTATCGCGTTCTTTCCCATTATAAAGGCGCCCGATGCTCCGCCGCTCCCTGCGGAAGTGCGGACGTGGAACACGCGGCCAACATCTGATCGAAAGCGCACCAAGTACGAAAAACGTTCCTCGTTGACTACCTCCGGCGGGCTGAACCCGCGTGCATCCATTGCACTTTGCAGCACACGGTCTTCTAGGTCTGTTGCCGTCACAAGGAGATATTGTCCTTGCCATGAGAGAGCATCAGGCATTGTCAGTCCTCCCGCTACTTTTTTTCCCAATTCTTCCGAAGCTCGATAAATCTCGGCGGCAGCGCTAACGGGCTCGGCATTTTCGTCTAACGCCCGGATCCGTAGCTCGCGTAGATCAGCAATGATTCCTGCCGAGTGAGGCGTTCTTTCATTAATTGAATATTTGAGTATCGATAGAAGGCGATCTTTAGCTCGAACAAACTCAGAAAAGTTATTATTGAGTCGGAACGTTAGAAAGCGACGAAATCCGTCACTCGTATTGTCAAATAACAATCTTCTAAGATTTAGTTTTTCCAGCAAGCTCAACAGGGCGTTGAAGTCGAGAAATGGAAAAGAGCGGGTGTCTTCAAATTGTGAGAGTCCCGGGAATCCCGTAGGTGTAAATCCCTCGAAGACGTCGATGTAGATGTCGGTAAACTGTGAGGGGAGGAGCTTGGATAATAGAGAATCGGCGGCGACACCAATGCTTGGTATCCGGCGAAAGAACGCCGGCGTCAGCGCGCCGTCCTCGGAAGATACAAATTTTCGAATCCTTGTTGCTGCCTTGAGGAGTATTCGCTTTTCTTCAAGCGACAATCGGTTTTCAAACTTTGGTGCTTCGTCCTTGTACAGTGTTGAGAATGTTTTTCTCAGTATTGATGTTGTGGATGGGTCACCGACATCCGTCGTTGGAAAGCCCCTGAAATCTGGTAGGTTGTTTTCGAAGTACATTGGATATGAAAGCTTGTCCCATTCGTACATTCGTCTGCGGGCATCTAAGAAATCAGATAGAATTCGATGCCGAGATAAAGCTACAAAGAGCTGATGCTCTACCAATTCTCGGATCTCTTGAATTAGGAGTGGTGCATCGTGAAAACACTCCACGACTTGCGCGTGACCAGCATATAACGGCCTTGTAGTAGAAAGGACGTTCGCGCGCAGAAAAGTGCTGTGAAATTCCGCTTTAATTGGAAGGCCGAGAAATTTGAATATTTCCCGATTGATCTGAAAGCAATATACGGGCTTATCGATACGCATTTAATAGCCGATCAAGGTGGCGGAAAATATACTCAAAGAATATTCGTGACCAGACTTCGAAATGAGCCAGATCGTTTGGGAGGGCTCTCAACGATTTCCAATGAAGATTTCGGATCTCTAGCTCGCCTTTTGTGAGATTGTCTGGGGTTTTGCATCGCACAATCATTGCGACCGCGAGATGCTTTTGTCCCTCTCGCGTAGTGTTGTCGTTTATCAATCCGACTACTTGCGGGCCTTGCCCGAGCACGTCGCGCTCGTTTAAGTTTAGTTCTTCGCCGAGTTCTCGCCAAGCATTAGAAAGTATTCCGTTACGGTCTTCACTGAAAAGATTCAGGTCCTGTGCATCGACATGGCCGCCGAATCCGATGCTCTTTCTTCCGATTAATTCTGTGCCAGTTGCTGAGTATAGCCCTCTTTCGTAGCAGAGTACGCTCTCGTCGCGTATGATCGCGACATAGGTCACAATCTGCTTTAGAGTAAAATCTTTTTCTGCCTGCTTCCTTGCGACATGCAGCAAGTCGGGATTTTCAGCAATTATTCGCTCGTACATTTCCACAGAGAAGAAGCCGTCAAGAGAGTCGATTGGGAGTTCTCCGCGCCTAATACAAAGAACATCTTCGTTTAATATCTCCTTTCTTCGTATTGTCGCCCTGTACTCCTTTGCAAACTGCCGTTGATAGTCGAGGTTTATCAAGTTCGATCTCAGTCCAAACTTTCCAGCAGCAAATCTGTAGAAAGGTGACTTTAATCCGTCGCTCCGAATCGATTCTGCGAGGCGAGCGTGTATCGTCTTATGGGGCGTCTTGGCGTTTGCGTACCTTTTAGGGATCATTCCGGCCTTTTGGGCCGCATCGAAGATCTCCTTGGGAGACATCGGCTTCTGCGATAGCTCCAAGATCTTACGTGCCAGTTCTGTATAGAAATTCGCCATGTGAAACTGAAAGACGACTAATGACTGATCCGAAAGCCGAACTTCTGTGGAGACAATTTGCAGAAGCAAGGATGAAGGAAGGTAATCTCAATGACCATCTGGATTTGCCTTGCGTTTTGGCGGAAGTGCCAGTCGGGTTGGGCTTGAAAGCGCTAGATCTTGGGTGCGGCCTTGGGCAGTCCTCATTTATGCTGGCGGAGAAGCTAGGCTATGACGTGGTCGCCGTTGACGCTAGTGTTGAGATGCTTGCCCAAGCACGCAAATTGTATTCTGGAAGCAAAATCTCGTGGATGGAATCCACTTTTGAAGCGCTATCTGTGGCTCCGGATTCCGTAGATCTGATTGTGGCGTGTCTAAGTTTTCATTTCGTTGAGAATTTAGAAGGCTTGCTCGAACGATGCTTTAGTTGGCTCCGCCGTGGAGGTTTGCTGGTATTTTCAGTGCGTCATCCAATTAGAACGTCTAATCCCGCTGGATTGGAGGGCGATGTTATTTGGCGAGTGAAGGACTATTTCTTAGAGGGACCAAGGGAGTTCGAGTGGCTTGGAGTTCCTTGCCGAAACTATCACAGAACGATGGGAAGCTATATGCGGATGCTGCTCAGAGCAGGGTTCAACATAAATAATCTTGTTGAGCCAAGCGATGATTCCAGCTTGTCAAAGTTGTCGGCGGAAGGAAGATCTGTTCCCTTTTTCCTGACGATCTCGTGTCGGAAGCCAAGCCCCTAATCAAGTGCCGCAAAGGTCAGTTTGCCATAGCGCTGTTATGTCGAGCTGGCCAGCCACCGGAATTTCTTGTCCGTCGCCCAAATAACCCGGACTTGCGAAAGTCAGACGAAGAATTCCGAAAAACAAAAATCCTCTTGCTTCCACCCCCAAATCACCCTTATGCTCCACCCGTTCCGTTCCACCGAGGGGGCGTATCGCGATCGTCACGGACGTCGGGATGGAATGCGATGGATGCGGGCTGCCGCAGCGGGGCTTTGGCCTCGCCGACGAAACGGCGGACTGCGGACGTGAAATCGTGTGGTCCTGGCCTCCCGGTGCTGAGGCCAAGCCGGTGGTGATGATCCGCCGGCGACGGGGTCAATGAGCCGGTCCCCGGGGAGATCACGTATAAGCGTTAACACCATCGCACAGGGAGGGCCGGGCGTGTTCGGCCAGACCTGTGGTACCTGCCGCCTGCATTTTTTGACGCAGGCGGGCCACGGGCGCGGCCAGCGCCCGGCCTTCCCTGTGCCCTCTACGTGAGGGTGCGAGTTTGAAGGGCATAGCTCGGGCGCGGGATGCGTCGCGAGGATGTGGAGGCTCGACGCGCGGTTCGTTTTCTCCACATGCTGTTTGTTCGTGTGGATCAGGATAGTTGCTCCGGCGTCATTGCGAGCGCACCGGACGGGTTGGGGCGGATGAGCGAAAGCGTCATCCGCCGGGGCTGGCTCCAGTGTGGGCGGATGTGCGGCGGCTGGATCGGGGGCTGTGGGAAAGGCGGCGGGTTACGCCTGCGGCTAACCCGCCCTACGGGGGTTACGACTTTGGTCGGACCGGCCGAAATGATGGCCGTCGCGGGGCGGCCGGGGCGTGGGCAAGCGCCTGGTCTCGCAAGGCTTTTCCGTCTCGTTCCAGCATCCGCGCCATTCCGCCGCAGTCTGTGTGTCCATCCATTACAGAAGTTTAACGCCGCAGCCAGCACGCCGTAAGGCGGCAAGTCCCATCTTCACTGGCGAACGGGGCGCACAGCCCGGGACACACGTTTTGACCTTGACCAAAATCACTTCCGGAGAAAACCGTATGACCGAACGTCCGACCGACCTGTCCTCGCTTCCATCCTATCAGAAGCCCCGGCGCGGGCTGTTCTCGGCGCGCAAGTTCGCGCTGATGGCCTCCGTGGTCGCGGGCCTCGGTGTTGCCGCCTACGGCCTGTCGCCGCAGGGGGCGCCGCTCGACCTGTTCTCGACCTCGGCGCATGCGCAGGTCGCCAACGAGGTCAGCAAGGTCGCGCGCCCGATCGGCTTTGCCGACATCGTGGAGCGGGTGAAGCCGTCGGTGATTTCGGTCAAGGTCAACATCGCCGAGAAGGTGTCGAAGGACGACAGCGACGAGGATCTGCCGTTCCAGCCGGGCTCGCCGATGGAACGCTTCTTCCGCCGCTTCGGCGGTGAGAACGGCATTCCCGGCATGCCGGGCCGCGGCGGCCGTGGTGGCGGTCGCGCCGTGACCGGGCAGGGCTCCGGCTTCTTCATCTCCGCCGACGGCTATGCCGTGACCAACAACCACGTGGTCGACAGCGCCAACAAGGTCGAGGTGACGACCGACGACGGCAAGACCTACAGCGCCAAGGTGATCGGCACCGACCCGCGCACGGATCTCGCGCTGATCAAGGTCGAGGGCGGCTCGAATTTCTCGTTCGCCAAGCTCGCCGACGGCAAGCCGCGTATCGGCGACTGGGTGCTGGCGGTCGGCAATCCGTTCGGCCTCGGCGGCACGGTGACGGCGGGCATCGTCTCGGCGGTCGGCCGCGACATCGGCAACGGCCCGTATGACGATTTCATCCAGATCGACGCGCCCGTGAACAAGGGCAATTCCGGCGGTCCGGCGTTCGATGTCGACGGCAATGTCGTCGGCGTCAACACCGCGATCTACTCGCCCTCCGGCGGCAGCGTCGGCATCGCGTTCTCGATCCCCGCCTCGACGGTGAAGAGCGTGGTGGCGCAGCTCAAGGACAACGGCTCGGTCAGCCGCGGCTGGATCGGCGTGCAGATCCAGCCGGTGACGCAGGACATCGCCGACAGCCTCGGCATGAAGAAGGCCGAGGGCGCGCTGGTCGCCGAGCCCCAGGCCAACGGCCCGGCGGCGAAGGCGGGCATCCAGTCCGGCGACGTCATCACCGCTGTGAACGGCGAGCCGGTGAAGGACGCGCGTGAGCTCGCCCGCACCATCGGCGGCATCGCGCCGGGCGCCTCGGTCAAGCTCAACGTCCTGCACAAGGGCGAGGACAAGACCATCAACCTGACGCTCGGCAAGCTGCCGAACACCATCGAGGCCAAGGCCGACACCGGCGGCGACAATGCGAGCCCGACCCGCGGCGCCGACGTGCCGAAGCTCGGCATGACCGTGGCGCCCGCGTCGAGCGTCGCCGGCGCCGGCAAGGAAGGCGTCGTCGTCACCGAGGTCGATCCGAAGAGCGCGGCCGCCGATCGCGGCTTCAAGGAAGGCGACGTGATCCTCGAGGTGGCCGGCAAGTCGGTGACCTCGGCGGGTGACGTGCGCGAGGCGATCAACGGCGCCAAGGCCGACAACAAGAACAGCGTGCTGATGCGTGTGAAGAGCGGCGGCCAGTCGCGCTTCGTCGCGGTGCCGCTGGCCAAGGGCTAAGGGAGGGCTAAGGCCCTCACGAGATGGGAGACCGCCGGCATGTGCCCCCGCACCGGCGGCTCTTCCTGGGGGCGGGCTTCAAGTTCCGCTCCCGCAAACCTTCCGTTGGATAATGCCCCCCTCCGTCGGAAGGAACTCGGGCGGTGAGGTCCCCCAGCCTCACCGCCCACTTTGCTGCCGATCAACCCCGGGCCCATGCCGCCTTGCACGGAAACGGCGGCCGGTCCATGTAGATGGACATCGAACCGTGACCGCCGCCCCCGTTTCCGCAATGCGCCTCCTGATCATCGAAGACGACCGCGAGTCCGCCGACTATCTGGTCAAGGCGTTCCGCGAGGTCGGACATGTCGCAGACCTCGCCAGCGACGGCGAGGAGGGGCTCGCCATGGCCGAGAGCGGGGATTACGACGTGCTGGTGGTCGACCGCATGCTGCCCAAGCGCGACGGCCTGTCGCTGATCGGCGCGCTGCGCGACAAGGGCAACCGGACGCCGGTGCTGATCCTGTCGGCGCTCGGCCAGGTCGACGACCGCATCAAGGGCCTGCGCGCCGGCGGCGACGATTATCTGCCGAAACCCTACGCCTTTGCCGAGCTGCTGGCCCGCGTCGAGGTGCTGTCGCGCCGCCATGGCGGCCCGGCCGAGGAGACCACCTATAAGGTCGGCGACCTCGAGCTCGACCGGCTGTCGCATCGGGTGGCGCGCGGCAAGGATGAATTGACGTTGCAGCCGCGCGAGTTCCGGCTGCTCGAATATCTCATGAAGCATGCGGGCCAGGTGGTGACGCGCACGATGCTGCTGGAGAACGTCTGGGACTATCACTTCGATCCGCAGACCAACGTGATCGACGTCCACATCTCGCGGCTGCGCTCCAAGATCGACAAGGGGTTCGACCGTCCGCTGCTCCACACCATCCGCGGCGCGGGGTACATGATCCGTGACGGCCTTCGGTAAGCTGATCCGCACCACGGCATTCCGGCTGACGCTGGTCTATCTGCTGTTGTTTGCGCTGTTCGCCGCCTCGCTGCTCGGCTATTTCGCCTGGAACACCCGCCGCCTCATCACCGAGCAGATCTCGACCACGGTCACCTCCGAGATCAGCGAGATGACCGACATCTTCGCCCGCTGGGGCCTGCGCGGAATCGTCGGCGCGATCGAGAGCCGCGCGCTGCGGCCGGGCGCCAATCTCTATCTCATCACCACGCCGAGCGGGCAGGCGATCGCCGGCAATGTCGGCTCGCTGGCGCCGGGCGTGATGGGCTCGTCCGGCTGGTCGGAGACGTTCTACCGGCGGCTCGACGACAGCACCGAGCACAGCCACCGCGCGCTGGTCTATGTCACCCAGCTCTCCAGCGGTTTTCGGCTTTTGATCGGCCGCGATCTCGAGGAGCGCCGCCGCCTGTTCGGCATCGTCGCCAAGGCGGCGCAATGGTCGGTGCTGGTCGTGGTGGTGCTCGGCATCGGCGGCGGCATCTTTGTCGCGCGGCGCGTGCTGTACCGGATCGACGCGATGACCGGCACGACGCGGCGGATCATGGATGGCGATCTCTCCGGCCGGCTGCCGGTCGGGCGCAGCGGCGACGAGCTCGATCGCCTGGCGGAGAATCTCAACGCCATGCTGGAGCGCATCGAGGCGCTGATGACCGGCCTCAAGGAGGTCTCCGACAACATCGCGCATGATCTCAAGACGCCGCTGACGCGGCTGCGCAACCGCGCCGAGGAGGCGCTGGCGAAGTCGCGCTCCGAGGACGAATATCGCGCGGCGCTGGAGCGCACGATCGAGGAATCCGACGGCCTGATCCGCACCTTCAACGCGCTCTTGATGATCGCGCGGGCGGAGTCCGGGCAGGCGCGCGGCGATATGGTCGAGTTCGATGCGGCCGAGGTCGCCGGCGGCATCCACGAATTGTACGAGCCGCTGGCCGAGGATAATGAGATGACCTTGCGGGTCAAGGCCGCGGCCGCGCCGGTGCATGGCAATCGCGAGCTGATCAGCCAGGCGCTCGCCAATCTCGTCGAGAACGCGATCAAATACGGCAAGCCGGCCGCGCTGCCGCTCGATCCCGCCGCCGCGGCTGCCAGCCGCGAGATCCTGATCGAGGCGCGGCGCGAGGGCGGACAGGTATTGCTCAGCGTCACCGATCATGGCGAGGGCATTCCCGAGGCCGAGCGCAAGCACGCGGTCGAGCGTTTCGTGCGGCTGGAGGCGTCCCGCACCTTGCCGGGGTCGGGCCTCGGCCTCAGCCTCGCCGCCGCGGTGGCGACCCTGCATGGCGGCGAGCTCCGGCTCGGCGATGCCAGGCCGGGCCTGGTCGCGACCCTGGTGCTGCCGGCCGGCGCAGGCCAGCCCGCGAAGCTTGCGGCGCCGGCGCAGGATGTGCCACAGAAGGCCGCATGACCTCATCCGCGCCGGGAAACGCGGACGGGCAGATGCTGGCCGAACGTTTCGTTGCCGGCCCACATGTCCGTGCGCCCGACAAAGCCGAACTCCGTCTCAACGAGTGGCTCGCCGAGCTCGAGCCGTCCTTGGCCGCCTCGCTCCGCCCGCTGCTCGCCGGCGGCTGGGCCCGCACCATCCTGCTCGGGATTGCCGACAGCTCGCCCTATCTGTTCGATCTCGTCCGCGCCGACGGCCATCGCCTCGACCGTCTCTTGCGCTGCGAGCCGCAGGCGCATCTCGCCGAGCTGATCGCCCGCACCGGCCGCGAGGTGTTTGCCGCTTCCAGCGAAGCCGAGGTGATGAGCCTTTTGCGCCGGCTGAAATCCGAGGCGGCGCTCTTGATCGCGCTGTGCGACATCGGCGGCGTCTGGCCGGTGATGCAGGTGACGGCGGGGCTGACCGACGTCGCGGTGTCCTCGGTGCAGATGGCGCTGCGGTACCTGTTGCGCCTGGAGACGGTGCGCGGCCGGCTCGCGCCCGTCGATGCCGACGATCCGGAGCAGGGCAGCGGCCTGTTCGTGCTCGCGATGGGCAAGATGGGCGCGGGCGAGCTCAACTATTCGAGTGACATCGACCTGATCGTGTTCTTCGATCCCGAGGTCAATTCGCTGGCGCGCGACATCGAGCCGCAGCCGTTCTTCGTCCGTGTCACGCAGGCGATGGCGCGGCTGCTGCAGAGCCGCACCGCCGACGGCTACGTGTTCCGCGTCGATCTGCGGCTGCGGCCGGATCCGGCCTCGACGCAGGTGGCGATGTCGACCGAGGCGGCCTTGCATTACTACGAGCGCGAGGGCCGCACCTGGGAACGCGCCGCGATGATCAAGGCGCGGGTCTGTGCCGGCGACGTCGTCGCGGGCGAGGCGATGCTGGCGGAGCTGTCGCCGTTCGTCTGGCGCAAGCATCTCGACTTCCAGGCGCTGACCGACGTCCACGACATGAAGCGGCAGATGCAGGTCTATCGCGGCCACAGCGAGATCGCGGTCGAAGGCCACAACGTCAAGGTCGGGCGCGGCGGCATCCGCGAGATCGAGTTCTTCGCCCAGACGCAGCAGCTGATCGCCGGCGGCCGTCATCCCGAGCTGCGCGTGCGCCCGACGCTCCAGGCGCTCGACGTGCTCACGGCCAGCAACTGGATCACGGAGCAGGCGCGCGACGAGCTCACCACGGCCTATGAGTTCCTGCGCCGGGTCGAGCACCGGCTGCAGATGATGGCGGACGAGCAGATCCACAGCCTGCCCGACGATGTCGAGGGCGTGAGCCGATTCGCATGCTTCTTCGGCTATGAGAGCCGCGAGCGGTTCGCGGCCGATCTGCTGTTCCATCTCGACATCGTGCAGGGGCACTACGCCAGGCTGTTCGAGGGCGATCCGACCGGCACCGTCAGCCTGCCCGCGGTGAACTACGGCGCCGGTCCCGACGAGCCGCGCCTGATGGAGCATCTTGCCGGATTGGGCTTCCGCGATCCGGTGATGGTCGCCAAGACCCTGCAGCAATGGCTGGCGGGCGAGTACCGCGTGTTCCGTGCTGATGCGACGCGCACGGCGTTCACCGATTTCCTGCCCGCGCTGATCGATGGTCTCGCCCATGCCGACGAGCCGGATCGCGCCGTCGTGGCCTTCGACCGCTTCCTGCAGGCGCTGCAGCTCGGCGGCCGCCTGATCACGCTGCTCGGGCAGAACCGTGATCTCGTTGCGCTCGTCGCGCTCGTGCTCGGCGCTGCGCCGCGGCTCGGCGACATGCTGGCGCGGCAGCCGCGGCTGATGGACGGCCTGATCGATCCGCGCTTCTTCGGCGCCATCCCGGACCGGCGCGAATTGTCGGAGCGGCTGGCCTCGACGCTACAGGATGCCGGGACCTATGAGGAGTTTCTCGATCGCCTCCGGCTGTTCGGCCAGGAAAGCCTGTTCCTGATCGGCACGCGCATCCTCTCCGGCACGGTGTCGGCGCAGCAGGCCGGCACCGCGTTCGCCGACGTCGCCGAGGGCATCGTGCACACCGTGCATGATCTCGTGACCGAGCGCTTCGCCGCCCAGCACGGCCGCATCAAGGGCCAGGAGACCGCGATCGTCGCGATGGGACGGCTCGGGGCCCGCGAGATGACGGCCTCGTCCGATCTCGACCTGATCCTGCTCTATGATTTCGACGGCGATGCCCCGGATTCCGACGGCGAGCGCTCGCTGCAGGGCGCCCACTACTTCGCGCGCTTCACTCAGCGGCTGATCTCAGCCTTCACCTCGCGCACCAATTACGGCGTGCTCTACGACATCGACATGCGGCTGCGGCCGTCGGGCCGCGCCGGCCCGCTGGCCTCGCACATCGACTCCTTTGCGCATTATCAGGAGCAGGAGGCGTGGACCTGGGAGCACATGGCGCTGACGCGGGCGCGGGTGATCTCGGCTTCGCCGGCGTTTCGGGTTCGGATCGAGGAAATCATCCAGGCTGCGCTGCGGCGGGTGCGCGACAGGAGCGCGATCGCGCGCGATGTCGCCGACATGCGCCGCGCGATCGCGGCCGAGAAGGGCGAGGCGGATCTGTGGGACCTCAAGCATGCCGCCGGCGGCATGGTCGACATCGACTTCGTCGCGCAATATCTGCAGCTCGTGCATGCGGCGACGACGCCGGAGATCCTCGACGTCAGCACGCTCGCGGTGCTCGACAATGCCGAGCGGCTCGGCGTGCTGCCGCGTGCCGAAGCCGTGATCCTGCGCCAGGCTGCGCGGCTGTATCACGATCTGACGCAGATCGTGCGGCTGTGCGTCAGCGACAAGTTCAGGCCGGATCAGGCCGGCGAGGACCTGCTGCGGGTGATGGCCCGCGCAGGCGACGCGCCGGATTTCTCGGCGCTCGAGGCGCGGTTGCGCGAGACTCAGACCGAGGTGCGGCGCGTGTTCACGGCACTCGTGGAGGGATGACCTGACCGGGAGCGCGGTCGGACGGCCGCCTATGCCTTTTCCTTGGCGACCGCCGCCTGCTTCAGCCGGCCGATCGCTTCCTTCACCGCCGGGTCGAGGCCGGCGCCGCCGGCATCGTGGTGCGCATAGATCGTCTTGAGCATGCGCGGGTCCCAGAACTTCTTGATGTGCTCGGCGACGCCGGCGACCTCTTTCTCCCGGCCCTGGCTCTGGAAGAACTTGCCGATCTGGTTGGCCATGTAGACGAGGCGCTCGGAGGGGTTATGCGACATGGGTGTTGTCCGTCTGTGTTGGTCGCGCGCCGGTCTCGGCGCCCGCGACGATCCGGTCGGGATGGGTGAAGATTTCGAAGCCGTCGTTGCGGGCCACGGCAATGAGCGTGATGCCCGCGGCGTCCGCCATGCGAATGGCGAGCGCGGTCGGCGCTGACACCGCGACCATGATGGGTGCGCCCATGGCAGCCGCCTTCTGCACCAGCTCGACCGAGACGCGGCTCGTCAGGATCACGAGGCCCTCGCTCGCCGCACAGCGCGCTTGCGCGAGGTGGCCGGCGAGCTTGTCGAGGGCGTTGTGGCGGCCGACATCCTCGCGGAGCGCGACGATGCCGCGCGCCGGCGTCCAGAAGGCGGCGGCGTGCACCGCGCGGGTCTCGTGGTTGAGCTTCTGCAGCGGCTCGATCGCCGCCAGGGCCGCCATGACGTCGCGCGGCGTGAAACGCCGGCCGTCGGGGACATGCGCTGCCGGCCGGACCGCTTCGCTGATGGAATCGATGCCGCACAGGCCGCAGCCGGTGGGGCCGGCGATGTTGCGGCGGCGCTCGGCCAGGCGTTCGGCGAGAGCGTCGGGCAGCCACATCCTGAGTTCGATGCCGTCATCCAGCTCGACGACGTCCAGCGAGATGATGTCGTCGCGGCTCGTGACCAGACCTTCGTTCAGGCTGAAGCCGATGGCGAAGTCGCGGAGGTCCTGCGGCGTCGCCATCATGACGGCCTGGGTGCCGCCATTGTAGGTCAGCGCGACCGCAGTCTCCTCCGGCACGCGGCGGTGGCCCTCGGTGAGGGCTCCGTCGCGCCAGACCAGACGATCCGCGATGCGCACTGCATCGGTCATGCTACTCCGCCGCCTCCACGACCGGGGCGATGCGGCGCGAGTTGCGGGCCTGCTCGTCATAAGCCTTTTGCCAGTCCGACGGACCGTTGGACTGCGACACCTGCACCGCCGTGACCTTGTACTCCGGACAATTGGTCGCCCAGTCCGAGTAATCGGTGGTGATGACGTTGGCCTGGGTCAGCGGATGGTGGAACGTGGTGTAGACCACGCCCGGCGCCACGCGCTCCGAGATCAGCGCATGCAAGGTGGTCTCGCCGGCGCGGCTCGTCAGCCGCACCCAGTCGCCGTCGCGAATGCCGCGCTGCTCGGCATCGTGCGGATGGATCTCCAGCACGTCCTCGCCATGCCACACCACGTTGTCGGTGCGCCGCGTCTGGGCGCCGACATTGTACTGCGACAGGATGCGCCCCGTGGTGAGTAGCAGCGGGAAGCGCGGGCCGGTGCGCTCGTCGGTCGCGACATATTCGGTGACCACGAACTTGCCCTTGCCGCGGACGAAGCCGTCGACATGCATGATCGGCGAGCCCTCGGGATACTTCTCGTTGCAGGGCCACTGCACCGAGCCCATCTCCTCGAGCTTCTGGTAGGAGACGCCGGTGAAGGTCGGCGTCAGCGCCGCGATCTCGTCCATGATCTCGGACGGGTGGTTGTACGTCATCTCGAAGCCCATCGCCTTGGCGAGGCCGATCGTGACCTCCCAGTCGGCCATGCCATTGCGCGGCGTCATCACCTTGCGCACGCGCTGGATGCGGCGCTCGGCATTGGTGAAGGTGCCGTCCTTCTCCAGGAAGGTCGAGCCGGGCAGGAACACGTGGGCGTAGTTGGCGGTCTCGTTCAGGAACAGGTCCTGCACGATGACGCATTCCATCGACGACAGCGCCTGCACCACATGCGTGGTGTTCGGATCGGACTGCAGGATGTCCTCGCCCTGCACATAGAGGCCCATGAAGGTGCCTTCGATCGCCGAGTCGAACATGTTGGGGATGCGCAGGCCCGGCTCGGGGTTGAGCTTGACGTTCCACATCGCCTCGAACTGCTCGCGCACCGCGTCGCCCGCAATATGCCGGTAGCCCGGCAGCTCGTGCGGGAACGAGCCCATGTCGCAGGAGCCCTGCACGTTGTTCTGGCCGCGCAGCGGGTTCACGCCGACGCCGCGGCGGCCGATATTGCCGGTCGCCATTGCGAGGTTGGCGATCGCGATCACCGTGGTCGAGCCCTGGCTGTGCTCGGTGACGCCCAGGCCGTAATAGATCGCGCCGTTGCCGCCGGTGGCGTAGAGCCGGGCGGCGCCGCGGATCGCTTCCGCATCGACACCGGAGATCTTTGCGACCGCTTCGGGGCTGTTCTTCTCCAGCGCGACGAACTCGGCCCAATCCTGGAATTCGCTCCAGTCGCAGCGCTCGCGCACGAAGGTCTCGTTGACGAGGCCCTCGGTGACGATGACATGCGCCATCGCGGTTAGGATCGCGACGTTGGTGCCGGGCAGCAGCGGCAGATGGTAGTCCGCCGCGACATGCGCCGACTTCACGAGATCGATCTTGCGCGGATCGACAACGATCAGCTTGGCGCCCTGGCGCAGCCGCTTCTTCATGCGCGAGCCGAACACCGGATGCGCGTCGGTCGGGTTGGCGCCGATCACCATGATGACGTCGCTGTCCTCGACCGAGTCGAAGTCCTGCGTGCCGGCCGAGGTGCCGAAGGTGGTGGCAAGGCCGTAGCCGGTCGGCGAATGGCAGACGCGGGCGCAGGTGTCGACGTTGTTGTTGCCGAAGCCGGCGCGGATCAGCTTCTGCACCAGATAGGTCTCTTCGTTGGTGCAGCGTGACGAGGTGATGCCGCCGATCGAGTCGCGGCCATACTTCGCCTGGATGCCACGCATCTTGTCGGCGGCGAATTTGAACGCCTCGTCATAGGAGACCTCGCGCCAGGGCTGGTCGATGCTCTCGCGGATCATCGGCTTGAGGATGCGCTCCTTGTGGGTCGCATAGCCCCAGGCGAAGCGGCCCTTGACGCAGGAATGGCCGCGATTGGCCTTGCCGTCCTTGTACGGCATCATGCGCACCACTTCCTCCCCGCGCATCTCGGCCTTGAAGGTGCAGCCGACGCCGCAATAGGCGCAGGTGGTGACGGCCGAGTGCTCGGGCTGGCCGATCTCGATCACGCTCTTCTCGGTCAGGGTCGCGGTCGGGCAGGCCTGCACGCAGGCGCCGCAGGAGACGCATTCCGAGCCGAGGAAGCTCTCGCTCATGCCGGGCGACACCCGGCTGTCGAAGCCGCGGCCCGAGATGGTCAGCGCGAACGTGCCCTGGACCTCCTCGCAGGCGCGGACGCAGCGCGAGCAGACGATGCACTTGGAGGGATCGTAGGTGAAATAGGGGTTGGACTCGTCCTTCGGCAGCCAGGCCGGATTGGCCTCGCCGCAGGCGTCGGCGAACACGTGGTTCTCACCCTGGTTGCCGTAGCGCACGTCACGCAGGCCGACCGCGCCGGCCATGTCCTGCAGCTCACAATCGCCATTGGCGGCGCAGGTCAGACAGTCGAGCGGATGGTCGGAGATGTAAAGCTCCATCACGCCCTTGCGCAGCTTCTTCAGCCGCTCGGTCTGGGTGTGCACGACGAGGCCCGCGGCCACCGGCGTGGTGCACGAGGCCGGCGTGCCGGCGCGGCCCTCGACCTCGACGAGGCAGAGGCGGCACGAGCCGAACGCGTCGACCATGTCGGTCGCGCACAGCTTCGGGATCTGCGTGCCGGCCTCCATGGCCGCGCGCATGATCGAGGTGCCCTCGGGAACGGTGATGCTCTGGCCGTCGATGGTGAGCGTGACCATCTTTTCGGACTTGGAGAGCGGCGTGCCGTAATCGGTTTCGTGGATGAGCGACATGGTCGGTGTCCTTGTTCCCGATATCTTATTCCGCAGCCTGCAGGCGCGGCTGCTGGGGGCCGAAATCTTCGCGGAAGTGCTTCAGCGCCGAGAGCACAGGGTAGGGCGTGAAGCCGCCGAGTGCACAGAGCGATCCGAGCTTCATAGTGCCGCAGAGGTCCTCGACCAGGGCGATGTTCTCGGCGACGCGCTCGCCGCGGCGGATCTTGTCGATGGTCTCGGCGCCGCGCGTCGAGCCGATGCGGCAGGGCGTGCACTTGCCGCAGGATTCGATGGCGCAGAACTCCATCGCGAAGCGCGCCTGCTTCGACATGTCGACGGTGTCGTCGAACACGACGATGCCGCCATGGCCGATCAGGCCGTCCTTGGCGGTGAACGCCTCGTAGTCGAACGGCGTGTCGAACAGGGCGCGTGGGAAGTAGGCGCCGAGCGGACCGCCGACCTGCACCGCACGAACGGGACGGCCGGTGAAGGTGCCGCCGCCGATGTCGTCGACCAGTTCGCCCAGCGTGATGCCGAATGCGGTCTCGAACAGGCCGCCGAACTTGACGTTGCCGGCGATCTGGATCGGCATCGTGCCGCGCGAGCGTCCCATGCCGAAATCGGCATAGGCCTTGGCGCCCTCGTCGAGGATGAACGGGATCGCGGCGAACGACAGCAGGTTGTTGACCACGGTCGGCTTGCCGAACAAACCATGATGGGCGGGCAGCGGCGGCTTGGCGCGCACGATGCCGCGCTTGCCCTCGAGGCTCTCCATCAGCGCGGTCTCTTCGCCACAGACATAGGCGCCGGCGCCGGTGCGGACCTCCAGCTCGAACGTATAGTTCGAGCCCGCGATCTTGTCGCCGAGCAGGCCCGCCTTCCTGGCGATGTCGATCGCCTTGGCCATGGTCGCGATCGCGTGCGGATATTCCGAACGCGTGTAGATGTAGCCCTTGGTGGCGCCCACCGCGATGCCGCAGATCGTCATGCCTTCGATCAGGACGAAGGGGTCGCCTTCCATCAGCATGCGGTCGGCGAAGGTGCCGCTGTCGCCTTCGTCGGCGTTGCAGATGACGTATTTGCGGTCGGCTGCCGTCTGCGCCACCGTCTTCCACTTGATGCCGGTCGGGAAGCCGGCGCCGCCGCGGCCGCGCAGGCCGGAGGTGGTGACCTCGGCAATCACGGCGTCAGGCGTCAGCGACAGGGCGCGCGTCAGGCCCTTGTAGCCGCCATGGGCGCGGTAGTCGTCGAGCGACAGCGGATCGACGATGCCGCAGCGGGCGAAGGTGAGGCGGGTCTGCCGCTTCAGCCACGGGATCTCCTCGGTCAGGCCGAGCGAGAGCTTGTGCGACTTGTCGGCGATAACAGCGTCGAGCAGCGACGGCACGTCGTCTGCTGTCACCGGTCCGAAGCCGAACCGGCCCTGCGCCGTCTCCAATTCGACCAGCGGCTCCAGCCAGTACAACCCACGCGAGCCGTTGCGCACGATCTCGATATCGACCTTCCGCTCCAGCGCCGCCTTGTGCAGCGCGTGGGCGACCTCATCGGCGCCGACGGCGAGTGCGCCGGCATCACACGGGACAAAAAGACGCATGCTCATCGCTGGGCCTCCGAGACGAGAGCATCGATCCGGGCTTCGTCGAGCCGGCCGACCAGCCGGCCGTCGATCATCGCCGATGGCGCGGTGGCGCACAGGCCGAGGCAGTAGATCGGCTCGAGCGTGACGCGCTCGTCGGCCGTGGTGTTGCCCATCGCGATCCCGAGCTTGGCCTCGGCGCGGGCCGCGAGCGCGTCGCCGCCAGCGGCCTGGCAGGCCTCGGCGCGGCACAGCTTGAGCACGTGACGACCGGCCTTCTTGGCCCGGAAATCATGGTAGAACGTGAACACGCCGTAAACCTCGGCGCGCGAGAGGTTCAAAGCGGATGCGATCATCGGAATGGCATCCTCCGGCACGTGGCCGAACGTCTCCTGCAACGCATGGAGGATGGGCAAGGTTGCTCCCTCCATCTTGCTATGTTCGGCGATGATCTCGGCGCCGCGCGCCGCGTCCCAACTTTCGTACACCGGCGTCATCCTGATCCCGATTCTGCGTTGCAAGCGTTTCGCACATCCAAATTGGAATTGCTCAAGATATCAATAAAGCAGTCCCGTGCTGCGATAGCGAAACGCAATCGAGAGATAGCTAGAAGTTGACGAAAAACGGGCCTTCGCGCGACCGGCTTGCGGCCGCGTTTTACCGTGTCGGCGACACCCTCGTCGTGATAGGTTTCACCCTGGCCGGCAGCCGCCGAAAACGCGTGGAACCGGGCCGTTCAACCGCTGGAAGGCCGCCCTCTTGATCGACAAGCTCGAATTGCTGCTGGCGCTGGCCAAGGAGCGTCATTTCGGCCGGGCGGCGGAGGCGTGCGGCGTCACCCAGCCGACCATGTCGACCAGCATCAAGCAGCTCGAGGAGATTCTCGGGGTGATGCTGGTGCAGCGGGGCTCGCGGTTCCAGGGGTTCACGCCCGAAGGCGAGCGAACGCTGGATTGGGCGCGCCGGATCGTCGGCGACTTCCGGGCGATGCGCCAGGAGATCAACGGCCTCAAGGACAAGCTGTCCGGCGAGATCCGCATCGCGGCGGTGCCGACCGTGCTCGGCATGGTGGCCTCGCTGACGACGCCGTTCCGCGCCAAGCATCCGGAGGTCCGGTTCCGCATCATGTCGTGCACCTCGGCCGACGTGCTGGGACTGCTGGAGAACCTCGAGGTCGACGCCGGACTGACCTACATCGAGAACGAGCCGATCGGCCGTGTCAGAACCATCCCGCTCTACAACGAGAGCTACCGCCTGCTGACGGCGCCTGACGCCATGTTCGGCGATCGCGAGCAGGTGACCTGGAAGGATGTCGGGCAGGTGCCGCTGTGCCTCTTGACGCCCGACATGCAGAACCGCCGCATCATCGACCGCGCGCTGCGCGCCGCCGGCAACGACGTCACGCCGACGCTCACCTCGAACTCGCTGCTCGTGCTCTACACCCATGTAAAGACCGGCCGCTGGGCCAGCGTGATGCCGGCCAAGCTTGCCGAGACGCTCGGCCTCGCCGACAAGGTGCGCTCGATCCCGATCGTCGATCCCGTGATCAACTACCAGATCGGCCTCGTCATCCCGCAGCGCGACCCGATGACGCCGCTGATCGCGGCCCTGGTGCAGGTGGCGCGCGAGGTCGCGCCCAGCCTGCAGGCGTGAGGCGCATGTCGGCACCGTCACCCGACCTCGCCGGCGTCATCGGCGGACTTCGGGCTCTCATGCGGTCGCGGAGCTCTGGCCTTGCGCGTGGCGAGTGGCCCGGAGCTCGTAATGCGCGGCATGGCCGTCGTAGCGGCTGAGCAGCTTCCGCGCCGCGGGCGGAACCACCGCCGTGTCATGGGCTGGACCCGCAAAGCGAAGCACCGCCGCCTGATCGGCGAAGGTCATGATCGTCACGAATTCGACCTCGGCCTCCAACGGTCTGCGCAGCAGCTCAATGCCCAGAAATCCTTGGATTGCCCGATCGACGATGGCTGGAAAGATCGTCGACCGCAGCAGCTCCTCATAGGCATCGGCATCCACCGCCCTGGTCCAGCCGCGCCAAATCCGCTTCAGCATCGCTGATGCTCCCTTGGGTCCGATGATGATCACCGAACCCTTGCACGGGCTTCGAGCGCCGGACTTGGTGAAAGTTGCGGTCCGCGCTGCGAACTGGCGGAGCGGCTGCCTCCGCTCAGTAGGCCGCAAATTGCTCCCGCATGATCTTCTCCTCCTGCCGGATCCGCAAGGTCAGTGGCACGGCATAGATGATCAGGCCGGCCACGAGCGTGAGATAGGCGTGCAGGGTCAGCGCGTAGCCGATCAGCTCGGGCAGGATGTTGAGGAAGTAGTTCGGGTGGCGCACGATCCGGAACAGCGGATGGGTCACCAGCGCGTGGTCGCGCGCGAGCATCAGCTTGACGGTCCAGAGGCGGCCGAGCAGCTGCGACACCACAAGCAGCATCGCCGCGCCGAACAGATAGATCATGAATCCGATGATGCTGACGGCGTCGAGCGGCGCATCCCGGACGAGGCCCTCGGCCGTGGCGGCGAGATAGAAAGCGACATGGGCGATGGCCAGCCAGCGCGACACGGACGCGCCGTATTCGACGGCGCCTTCGGCGCGCAGCCGCTTCTCGTTGCGGATCGAGATGCCGAGCATGGCAAAGCGATAGGCGAAGGCGGCAACGATAAAGGCGATGATCACACGCGGTACTCCAGTTTTCGGAGCGATTGCCTTTAGTTGCCCATGCGTAGGTGCGTCAATACCATGTTCCGCCAATGTTGCTTACCAAGCACGAAGCGATGTCGTGATGCCGTCATCCCCCTGCGTCATGGAGCCCGCGCTGCCCTTCTGAAGGGCAAGCCGATCGCATCCCTGGGCATCATCCGCCGCGTCCGTGCCTGGGCACGCATCATCAGTCGTGACAGCATACGCCTCTCTCCACCCGTCATTGCGAGCGCAGCGAAGCAATCCAGGCTGCCGCCGCAGGGATGGTCGGCGCTGCAGGTAGGCCTCGCTAGTGCCATCGGCCGGCGAGGGCTCATGCGCTCCCCGAATGCTGAGCTTGCGCCTGGCCCGTGACTCTTAGCTCATAATGCGCGGCTTGGCCGTCATAGCGGCTGAGCAGCCGTTGCGCTGCCGGTGGCACCACGGCTGTCTCATGCATCGGACCGGCGAAGCACACCACCGCCGCCTGATCGGCGAACGTCATGATCGTCGCGAACTCGTCGCCGTCGATCGGCCTGCGCAGCAGCTCGATGCTCAAAAACCCCGCGATGTTCCGGGCCTCGATCCCTGGAAAGATCGCCGCGCGCAGCAGGTCCTCATAGGCATCGGCATTTGCGGGAGTGCTCCAGCCGCACCAGATACGCTTTAGCATCAGATTGTCCCTCGACAGTGCGATCTCGACTCTCGCGCAGTGAGGTCCGCCAAACTTGGCAATAATTGCTGATCGCCGTCGACGACTGCCACGTGCGGATCAGGCGCCGCCGATCCTCGCCAACAACTCGCGCTGCCAAGATTTGAGGCCAGGGTCGTTGGAACGCATCCTGGCGCTGGCCCTCAACTCAGGTGAAATGTCTTTGCGTTCCGGAGCGAACTGTCGCTCCAGGAGACCTTGCAGCACGGCCTCTGCGTGTCCCGAAACCGGCACACCGATGAGGTCGAACAGGAGCTCGTCGGCTCCAGCCCAGCCTGGAGCGGAAAGCGGCGTTACGGCGCGATACAGGCTGAGACCCAGTGCGACCCGGAGAGGATCGCGACTCGCGAACAGGCCGAGCATGCGCCCCTTGATGCGGTCGGGAAATTGCGTGTATTCCAGAAGCGCGATATTCCTCCAGCGATCGACGGCCATGGCTTCGAGCGTACTCGCGCCAGAGCCGACCAACTGCTGTCGACCGAAATACTGTTCAATCCCGATCAGGACCTCGTCGTAGGGAAACGGATCGACCGGGTGTCGGAGGGCATCGCGACTGACACCGATCGACTCGGCCAGAAGCACCTCGCCATCGACCGGCGGACCAGCCTCCACAGGGGTTGGTCGCTTCTCGAACAGGGCCAGTGGAAGAACCCACTTCATGTCCATGGTCCCCTTGATCCGTCGGGCCAGGACGCGGCTATGTCCGGAGTTTCGTTCCAGAAGTTCGTAGACATAGCCGTGGAAGCGGATCGGCAGGTCGTCCGCCGCCAGCCAATATCTGCCGTCATGGTTTCTCTCCGAAAGGAAGAGGCCATCATCGAAATCGACGACCGAACTTTTCGTGGCGCACTTTCCTGGATAACCGAGACGGAGAAAGTCGAGCGCGCGGACGGCATTCTCCGGTGCGAGACACGCCGCGCCATCCGCCGGCCGATACAGCGTCCAATCGATCCGGCCATAGCCGGTGGACTTCAACGCCACCTCGTGAGCTGACGTGGCGAGCACGCGAATGCTGGCGTCCTCATAGGACTTCGAGCTTTCGATCGCGAGAAGGGCGTGGTTCTGCTTGTCGGGCTGCTGCCGCGGCACAGCCATCTCGACCAGTGCAGCTTCATCTTGCTGCACTCGCCACGAGGAGTGGAGATAAATGGCGCCGGCAAGGACGATGGGACCCAACAGAAAGCCGTAGCGGCCCTTTACGAGCCCATAGAGCGGAATCGCCAAAAAGGGAGCGCAGGCCAGACCGAGGGGAATCAAAAGAAGCGGCGATGCAAACATCGCCACGAAGACGAGGCTGTTCGGGAGTGACGCAAACAGAGCTGCTTCGGCAAGTGATACGAGGAATACGATGCCAGCCGAGAGCACCACGTCGAGCAGAAGCAGAAGAAGGCGGCGAAGCATTGGTGCACCATGCTTTGGCGACAGGCCATGGGAAGACCCAGCCTCCCGGTTGCAGACCTCCAATCTGCAGGCAAAGAGTTAAGGGCTTGATGATCAAGTCCATCGGCGTAGCACCGCCTTGTCATGTTCGCGGGATCTCATTGCGTAACGCGGTCGCGAGCGCGGGGTGAGTCGCCCGTCGAGCGAGACGAGGCCTCGAGATGCCTTGCGAACAGGTCTCGCGTATCCCCGCGGGCCTGCGCCGAGATATAGAATTCGCAAGCGAAATCAACGTGCGACGCTCTGTCAAGATTGCCAGTGAAAAATATTCTGCTTTTCAGAATTAAAATCCTGTGTCTTCCTATGTTCATCCCGCCTCAAGCAAAGGGGCGTTGCGCGCGATCGTCACGACACGCGAGGCGGGGATGCGGTGGCCGCGGGCGTTCGCAGCGTCGTCTCAGGATGGCGCGGACGAACGGATGTCTTGCGGACGTGAAGTCGCAGCGGCCTGACACCCCGAAGCTGGTGTCCAACTCGGAGCGAGGCTTGGCTTCGCGCGGGAATGGTGGCCAACAAGCCGGCGCACCAGGGCGACTGCGTATAAGCGTGAAGACCATCGCGCAGGGAAGGCCGGGTTTGTCCGGCTGCACCTGTGGTACCTGCCGCCTGCATTTTTTCTCGCAGGCGGGCCGCAGGCGTCAGCCGACGCCTGGCCTTCCCTGCGCCCTTTGCAATTCGAAGGGCATGACTGATCGCATCACTCGGGCATCGTGTGCCGCGAGACCGCGGTGTCATGTTCGAAGCGTCCACGGTGTTCGAATGCATGGCTGTATGAGACGTAAATCCGATCTTTCGCGTGTCGTCCCGGGCAAGCCGCGTCGCGCGAGAGCACGTTGCGGCGCCGACCCGGGACGAATACTCCGCGGCGGGTGTGAGATGCGAGATGGTTGACGAGCGTGCCTCAAACGGCTGCCTGGGGTTATGGGTCCCGGCTCAAGGCCGGGACGACGGCGGTGGTTGTCGATGCAGACAGGGTACGACCAGAGTTCGTAGTTGGGCGCGCTGCCGTAGGGTGGGCAAAGCGGCGCCGTCAGGCGGCGCGTGCCCACCGTCTGCGTCGTGAACATCGGTGGGCACGGCGCGCGATGAAGCGCTGCTCGACACGCAGCTTCACGGGCGCGCCTTTGCCCACCCTACGGCATCGCGCATGCCCCTCAGGCCGCGACCGAGATGCTCGCCGTCGCCTTGTACGCGTCGCGGGGCAGGGTGACGCGGACGACGGTGCCGCACTCCAGCCGCGAGCGCAGCCGCATCGAGCCGCCGTGCAACTGGGCCAGCGAGCGGGCGATGGCGAGGCCGAGGCCGGAGCCGTGATAGGTCTTGGTCATCTGGCTCTCGACCTGCTCGAACGGGCGGCCGAGCCGCGCCAGCGACTGCGCGGGGATGCCGATGCCGGTGTCGGCGATGATGAGCACGACCTTGTCCTCGAACACGCGGCTCCGCATCGTGACACGGCCGCCTTCGGGGGTGAACTTCACCGCGTTCGACAGCAGGTTGACCATGATCTGCTTGGTGGCGCGACGGTCGGCGACGACGGGGATGCTGCCTCCGATGTCGGCGTCGAGGACGAGGCTCTTGTCCAGGGCGCGACCGGAGACGACGCGCAGCGATTCCGCCAGCGTCTTGGCGAGGTCGAGCGGCTCCATGTCGAGCTTCATGCGGCCGGCCTCGATCTTCGACATGTCGAGGATGTCGTTGATCACCTCGAGCAGATACTGACCGGAGGTCAGGATGTCGTGGCAGTATTCCTGGTACTTCTCGGAGCCGAGCGAGCCGAACATGCCGCTGCCCATGATCTCGGAGAAGCCGATGATGGCGTTGAGCGGCGTGCGCAGCTCGTGGCTCATATTGGCGAGGAATTTCGACTTGGTCTGGTTGGCTTCCTCGGCGCGGGTCTTCTCCTGCGAGTATTTCTCCGCGAGGTCGGCAAGCTCGATCGCCTGGCGCTCGAGCGCGCTCTGCGAGCGCTGCAGGTCGATCACGGTGGCGCGCAGGCGCAGGTCGTTGTCGACGAGCTTCTGCTCGTGCTCCTTGATACGGGTGATGTCGGTGCCGACCGAGACGTAGCCGCCGTCCTTGGTGCGGCGCTCGCTGATGTGCAGCCAGCTGCCGTCGTCGAGCTGCGCCTCGAAGGTGCGGCCGCCCGGCGCCTGCTGGCTGTGATCGTGCAGCCGCGTGCGGATCTCCGGCATCTTGCCGACCTCGATGACGGTCTCATAGGAGGTGCCGGGGATCACGGCGGAGTCCGGCAGCTTGTGCAGCTTCTGGAAATGCGAGTTGCACAGCACCAGCCGGTTGTTGGCGTCCCACAGCACGAAGGCTTCCGAGATCGTCTCGATCGCGTCGCGCAGGCGGAGGTCGGCCTCGACGGTCTTCTCGACCAGGCTCTTCTGCTCGGTGACGTCGACGGCGATGCCGATCAGGTGCAGGCCGGAATCGGAGGTGCCCTGGCTGAGCTCGCAACGCACCCGGAGCCAGATCCAGTGACCCTCGGTGTGGCGCATCCGGAAGCTCTGATCGATCTGGTGGATGTCGCCGGCGACGAGCTGGTCAGCGATCTCGAACAGGTCGATGTCGTCGGAGTTCACCAGCGCGTTGACCTCGCCGAAGGTGAGGAGGTCGGTGCGGTTTTCCAGGCCGAGCATCGCGAACATCGAGTTCGACCAGAAGATGCGGCCGCGCGACAGGTCCCAGTCCCACAGCCCGCAGCGGCCGCGATTGAGCGCGGTGTCGATGCGGCCCCGCACGGCGTCGTTGATCAGGTCGCCCTCGCGGGCGCGGGTCGACTGCCAGTGGAAGGCGAAGCCGAGGATCAGCACGACGAAGCCCGTCGTCGCCGACAGCGTGACCGAGAGTGCGGCGTCCGAGCCCCAGATCGGCTCGAGCTTCTCCTGGATCACCACGACGCGGCCAGGCAGCGCCTTGATCAACTGCGACACCGCGAAGGCCGGACGGCCGTTCGGCAGCGTGATCTCGGTGACCGCGCCCTGCAGGCCCGGCGTCGCCAGGAGCTGCGCGGTGGAGATCAGGTCGAGGATACGGTCGTTCTCGCCGAGTCCGGTGTCGACCGGAACCCGGGCGAGAATGCGGTGGTCGGCGCCGGTCACGATCACGTGGCGGCCGGGCGCTGCGCCCCAGGCGGGGATCAGGTCGGGCAGCAGGCTCTGCAGGTGCTCGATATGGGCGATGCGGTCCGGGCGCATCGCCAGATTGCCGATGCGGTCGGCGAGCAGGTCGGAGATCGCGGCCAGGTCGCGCTTGGTCGCGCCGCGCTTCTGACGGCTCTGGTCGAGCACCTGGACGAAAGCGCCGAGGCAGATGGTGACGAGAAAGGCGATGATCAAAGTAGGGACAGCACGACGCAATACCGGCTCAGCAGTCAGCAGCCTTTGATAGGCCGGTTTCGCGATCGATTGCGCCAACCCCTTGATGGAATCAGAAGATTGGACGCACGCGTTCGCGGCATGCGCACGCGTCATGCTGTAGACCCCCGAAACTTCTTGGATACCCGAATTTCGAAAGAGCCCCAGCCGCTTCCGAATCAAGTTGATTTGAATCCAGATTTCTCGGGCTGTCGAGAGTCAACGATTTGGCAAAAGCTAATAAATCTTATCCAATGCGGATTTGCCATGGCGAAAAGCCGGCAGAGTGAGTCCGAAGCGGGAACGCAGCGTGACGTTCAGGCCTCAACCGTGCGGCGGCTCGGCGTGACTGATGACGCGCTTGACGCTCGGGAAGGCGCGACGCACTCCGCGCTCGATGTGGTCGACATTGTCGTGCACCTTCAGCACGCTCATCGACGGCGCTGCGCGGCAGTGGAAGTTGACGATCTCGCCAGCCTCGGTGTTGCGGACGCGGACATTGTGCACGTCGTACATGTCGGTCTCGGCGGCGAGGCGCTGCAGGGCCGCGGCGATCTCGGCGATCCGCTGCGCCGGCGCGTCGACGCCGAACGGCAGCTCGGGCTCGAGCGGCTCGATATGGGTGTCGACCTCGACATCGGCGCCGAATTCGTCGCGGATCGAGCGTTCCAGCTCGTGCGCGATCGCATGTGCCGCGAACAGGCTCATGTCGCCGTCGACCTCGAGGTCGATCGCGACGATCAGGCGCCCGCCGACATCATGGACGGTGACGTGATGGATCGCGAGGCCGGAATTGCGCGCGATCACCATGATGCGCTCGCGCACGCTCTCATTGCTGAGCGCGACCGGTACCGTCGTGAAGGTGACGTCGGCGCCGGACAGGCTGGCATCGACCGCGGCCTGCGCATCGCGCTTGATCTCGTGCACGCGGTCGATCGGGTAGGTGCGCGGCACCTGCACCGTGGCGTCGACAAAATGCGTCGCGCCGACGAGCCGCACCCGCAGCCGCTCGACGTCGACGACGCCATTGATCGAACGGATCGCGGCGCGCGCCTTTTCGGCCGCGCCCTCCGGCGCGCGGTCGAGCAGTGTTTCTACGGTGGAGCGCGCCAGCCGCAGGCCGAGCATCGAGATCATCAGGGCGACGGCGACCGCGGCGGCGGAATCCCCCCACCAGAACCCGAACGCGGTGAGGACCAGGCCGGCGATGACGGCGATCGAGCCGAGCACGTCGGAGGCAAAATGCAGAGCGTCGGCGGCGAGCGCCTGGCTGTGGGTCTCGTGCGCGGCCCGGTGCAGCGCGCGGGCGCGCCAGAAATTGACGGCGATGTCGATCAGCAGCACCACGAACGGAATCGCCGACAGCGACGGCGGTGCCGCCGCCTCGCGCAGCCGGCTGACGGACTCGACCAGCACGCCGCCGGCCAGCACGTAGAGCAGGGCGATGACGCCAAGCGCCGACAGGCTCTCCAGCTTGCCGTGGCCGTAATGATGCTCGTCGTCGGCCGGCCGGTCCGATACCCGAACCACCATCCACGTGATGACGGTGGCGACGACGTCGACGGCGCTGTGCAGGGCCTCGGAGACGAGCGCGAGGCTGCCGATCAGGATGCCGACGATGAACTTCGCCGCGGCCATGCTGGCGCTCGCCGCGATCGAGATCGCGGCGACACGGGTTTTCCCGGAATCGACATGGGAGGCGGCGTCTCTCATGGCGGCGGATGTAGCAGCCGAGGCCGCACCATGAAAGCCGGGATCGCGCGGTCTATGTGCGTGGACCGCGCGCTGTTTCGAGTGCTTCTAAATCTCAGAAGGTTGCGTTCACAAGGTCACCACGATCTTGCCGAGATGCTTGTTCGCCTCCATGTGCGCGAACGCCGCGCCAATGTCGTCGAAGGCGAAGACGCGGTCGATCGGCAGCCGCAGCGTGCGCTGCTCGACCGCACCCCAGATGTCCTTCTTCACCTCGGCGAAGATCGCGCGGATCTCCTCGATCGAGCGGGTGCGGAAGGTGACGCCGACATAGGTGATGCGGCGCGCCGCGTGCAGGTCGAAGTTGAAGTCGGCATGGGTGCCGCCGAGCCGGCCGACATTGACGATGCGGCCGAGGACCTTGGTTGCGGCGAGGTTCTGATTGGCGACCTTGCCGGACACCTGGTCGATGATCAGATCGACGCCCTCGCCGTTGGTCGCCTGCAGCACCTGGTCGACCCAGGCAGGATCGCTAGAGTCGATGGCGAGATCGGCGCCGAACTCCTTGAGCCGTCCGCGGCGCATCGCATCGGTCGAGGAGCCGATCACGAGCCGGGCGCCCTTGAGCTTGGCGATCTGCATCGCCATCAGCCCGACGCCGGAGCTCGCACCCTGCACCAGCATGCGCTGGCCCGGCTGCAAAGCGCCGTTGGTGACGACGGCGTTGTGCATCGTGGTCAGCGCGATCGGCAGCGTGGCGGCCTCGTCGAAGTTCATGTTCGACGGCGCGTGGAACAGCCGGCCATGGTCGGCAAGGGTGTATTCGGCGAACGCCGCGCTGCCCGAGCCCATGACCTTGTCGCCGATCTTCACGCCCCTGGCGTCGGGCCCGAGCTCGGCGACCTCGCCGGCCCATTCCATGCCGAGGACGGTGCCGACGCCGCCGGCGGCGCCATGCACATGCCCCTTGGTCATGCCGAGATCGGCGCGATTGAGGCCGCAGGCGCGCACGCGCACCAGCACCTGCGTGCCCTTCGGCGTGGGCTTGGCGATATCGGTGATCGCGGCGCCCTGGGCGCCGTAGACATAGGCTTTCATCGCAAGGAATCCTGTCGGGTCAGAATGAGCGGCGACCTTACTGTGCCGCACCTCTCCGCGCACCGCCTAACAGGCGGCGCGCTGCTCCGACAAGGTTCTCTCAGTATTGAGCTGGTTCCGCTGACCGGGCTGGACGTCAGGCAGCGACCGGAGCTTCCGCTTCGTCGAAGGCCGAGGAGACGTCGCGCATGCTGATGACGCCGGCGAGCGCGAAGTCGACGATGACCGGGAGGTGGCGGATGTGGTGCACGTTCATCAGGTGCCGCACGTGCTCGAGCGTATCCTCGGTGCTGCAGGAGATCAGCCGCTGCGGCGAGATCAGCTGCGAGACCTTCAGGTTGACGCCGGCGGCGCCATGCTCGGCGATGGCGCGCACGACATCGCGCTCGGTGAACATGCCGGCCGCGGTATTGCCTTCGGTGCGGACGACGTCCTTGACGACGAGGGCGCTGACATTGCTGGCGCGCATCAACTGCGCCGCGACGCCGACGGTCTCGTTCATTCGCACCGTGATCACGCGCGCCGTCTTGTTGCGCAGGATGTCTCCGACCTTCATGGCACCCTCCCGTTTGGATTGGTAGTGGACGAGAGGAAGTCTGGTATACGTTATGCCAGAAGTCAATCGACTCTGATGGCTTTTTGTGCGGTCGGCCACCGGAAAACACGTCAGTGACACTGCCAGATATGACCGGGGGCGTCCCGCCCTGGCGCAAAAAAAGAGGCGCACCGCTGGTGCGCCTCCTGAAGTCGCGGGAAGAAACCGTGGCGTCACGCCATCCTGGCGTCCTGCGTGACCGACTCGGTGACCGGCTCCTTGCCGAGGATGAAGGCCCGGCGCAGCGGCTTGATCACAAACAGCGCCATCAAGGCGGCCGTCGCGTTCAGCGCGACGCCGATCACGAACACGGCCTGCCAGCCATATTTTGCGGAGACGATGCTCGCGAGCGGGACCAAGAGCGAGGCGGTGCCCTTCGCAGTGTAGAGCATGCCGTTGTTGGTCGCGGCGTATTTGCTGCCGAACGTATCGCCCGAGGTCGCCGGAAACAGGCTGTAGATTTCGCCGAAGACGCCGAAATAGACGGCGGTGGCGAGCACGAACACGATCGGGTTGTGCCCGTAGCTCGACAGCGTCAGCAGCATCAAAGCGGCCGTGCCGAAGGCGATGAACATGGTGTGCTCACGACCGATCGTGTCGGAGATCCAGCCGAACACAGGGCGGCCGAAGCCGTCGAAAATGCGATCGAGCGAGATCGCGAACGTCAGCGCCGCCATCTGGAAGCCGGCGAGCGACACCGGCTCGTTGGCGATCTTGAAATCGTGGGCGATCGGGGCGATCTGGGCGGCGGTCATCAGGCCGCCGGAGGCCACCATGACGAACACCAGATACATGATCCAGAAGATCGGCGTGCGCAGCACCTGCGGCGGCGTGTAGTCGATCTTGGTCTGCGGCAGGTTGAGCTGCTTCTTGCGGGCCGGCACCGCAACCGTCGGCGGCCGCAGGAAGATCGCGAGCACGAACACGACCAACCCCTGGCCGATGCCGAAGGTGAAGAAGGCGCTCTGATAACCGCTCGAGGCGATCATGCTGGCGATCGGCACCACGGTCAGCGCCGCACCGGCGCCGAAGCCCGCGGCGGTGGCACCAGCGGCGAGCCCGCGGCGGTCGGGAAACCATTTCAGCGCATTGCCGACGCAGGTGCCATACACCGCACCAGCACCGATGCCGCCGATGACGGCGCCGGCGTAGAGCAGGGTGAGCGAGTCGGCGTAGGAGTTCAGCACCCATGCCAGCGAAATCATGACGGCGCCGAACATGATGACGAGGCGCGGGCCGTATTTGTCGACGAACCACGCCTCGACCGGCACGAGCCAGGTTTCGGTGACGACGAAGATCGTGAAGGCCAGCTGGATCGCCGTGCGACCCCAGTGAAACTTCGCGTCGATCGGATCGACGAACAGTGTCCAGCCATATTGCAGGTTGGCGATCATCGCCATGCAGATGATGCCCATCGCGAGCTGGAGCCAGCGGAAGCCGCTGGACTGTGCCTGGACAGGCGGTGTTGCCTCTGTGCTGGAAACCATGTGTCCTCCCAAACGCGCGCTCTGTTGGAGGATGCCGCTGCGAGCGCGCTCCTCATCTGCGCATCGAGCCATTCTGGTATAACATATTCCAGTCTGCAATATGGCCTGCGACACAGGGTGCGACATGTTGCTTCGCAGCGAAACCGAAATCGTCCGCCAAGCAAAAGAAAACGCTCGGCAAAATGCCGAGCGTCGTCAATCTGGAAGCGTTCTTTTTTATTTTTGCTGCAGCGCGAAGGGTGCGTCAGAGCGTTGATTTCTGCACCACGACCCGCCGCCAGGGCTTGAGCACCGCGATCGCGAGGATCGACGCCAGGATGTTGGCGCCGGCCGCGATGATGAAGACGCGGTCCCAATTGCCGGAGGACTGCTGCATGTAGTTCGCGATCGGCACAAGCAGCGCTGCCGTGCCCTTGGCGGTGTACAGCAGGCCGGCATTGGTGGTGGCGAACTTGGTGCCGAACGTGTCGGTGCAGGTCGAGGGGAAGAGCGAGTAGATCTCACCCCAGGCGAAGAACACGAAGCCGGAGAGGATCACGAACCACACCGGATCGTGGCCCAGCATGTACAGCGCCCAGATGCCGATGCCTTCCATGCCGAAGGCGATGAACATCGTGTTCTCGCGGCCGATCATGTCCGAGATCCAGCCAAAGAACGGACGCGTCAGGCCGTTCAACACGCGGTCGATGGTGGCGGCGAACGTCACCGCCGTCATGGTCATGCCGATCAGCGTCACCGGAATGTTGTCGACCTTCCAGTCGCCGGCGATCGGCTTGAGGTTGGCCGTCACCATCAGGCCGCCCGCGCCGACGATCACGAACATGAAGTACATCAGCCAGAAGATCGGCTGGCGGATCACCTCGGTCGGATTGTAGTTGCGGCGGCTCTGGACGAGGTTGGTGTTCTGCGTGACCGCGGGCACCTGGCCTTCCTTGGGCGCGAACAGGAAGAAGGCGAGGATGACGATGATGATGCCCTGGCCGAGACCGAAATACAGGAAGGTGGTCTGGAAGCCGGAGTCGCGGATCATGGCCTGGATCGGTGCGACGGTGAGCGCCGAGCCGGCGCCGAAGCCGGCCGCGGTGATGCCGGCCGCGAGGCCGCGCTTGTCGGGAAACCACTTCAGCGCGTTGCCGACGCAGGTGCCGTAGACGCCGCCGGCGCCGATGCCCGCGATGATCATGCCGAGATAGTAGCCGTTGAGCGAGGTGGCGTAGGCGTTGATCATCCAACCGATGGCGCACAGCACGCCGCCGACGAGCACGACGATGCGCGGGCCGTATTTGTCGACGAACCAGCCCTCGACCGGCACCAGCCAGGTCTCGAACAGCACGAACAGCGTGAAGGCCCACTGGATCGAGGCGCGATCCCAGCCGAACGTCTTGGCGATATCCGGGACGAAGAAGGTCCAGCCATATTGATAGTTGGCGATCATCACCATCGCCAGGACGCCAACCGCGAGCTGCGTCCAGCGGTAGGCGTCGCTTACTCTTGCAGATGCGGGCGCCCCCGCGTGAGCCAAGTCCGTCATGCTTCCTCCAGGCTGTCTATTTTTGTCCTAACAGCTATGCGGGAGTTTGGTATATGATATGCCAATAGACAAGCGGATTCATCGAGCAGGCGGGCGCTGGTAGACCTGCGATCGACGAAAAAAGCCTGCAGAAGCAAGGCAAATCGCTGCAGCGACAATACGACGCAGCAGAGGATATTTGTAGCTCAACTATCGAAGTAAGAACGGGCTCATGCGGCGAACGCCCGCAACCGGTTGTAGCCCTGCTGGATCGCCGACCAGAACAGCGCGATCAACCCGAGCGCCATGATGGTGGCGACCAGCCCGTTGGAGAAGAAGATCGCGAGCGATCCCTGGGATCCCAGCAGCGACTGTCGGAAGGCCTCCTCGGCCTTGTCGCCGAGCACGATGGCGAGCACCAGCGGCGCGAGCGGATAGCCGCACTTCTTGAACAGATAGCCGAGCACGCCGAACACCAGCATCAGCACCACATCGAACGTGCTGCTGTGCACCGAATAGGCGCCGATGGCACACAGCACGAGGATGAGCGGCGCGATGATGCTGAAGGGAATGCGCAGGATCGCCGCGAACACCGGGACGCAGGTCAGCACGACGAGCAGGCCGGCGAGGTTGCCGAGATACATCGAGGCGATCAGGCCCCAGACGAACTCCTTCTGCTCGACGAACAGCATCGGCCCCGGTTGCAGGCCCCAGATCAAGAGACCGCCGAGCAGCACCGCCGCCGTGGGGGAGCCGGGCACGCCGAGCGACAGCATCGGCAGCAGCGCCGCCGTGCCCGCCGCATGGGCTGCCGTCTCCGGCGCGACGACGCCCTCGATCTCGCCATGGCCGAACTTCTTGCCGCGCTTGGAGAGGCGCTTGGCGATGCCGTAGCTCATGAACGAGGCCGGCGTGGCGCCGGCGGGGGTGATGCCCATCCAGCAGCCGATCAGGCATGAGCGCAGCGCGGTGAGCCAGTGTGCCGGCATCTCCTTCCAGGTGTGCAGCACCACGCGCAGATTGATCTGCGCGTTGCCGCCGCGGAAGCTTAGTCCTTCCTCCATCGTCAGCAGGATCTCGCCGATGCCGAACAGGCCGATCACGGCGATCAGGAAGTCGAAGCCGTTGAGCAGTTCGGTGATGCCGAAGGTGAGCCGGAGCTGGCCGGTGATGGAATCCAGGCCGACGGCGGCAAGCGCGAAGCCGATCATCATCGCCGCGATCGTCTTGAACGGCGGCTCCTTGCTCAGGCCGACGAAGCTGCAGAAGGCGAGAAAATAGACCGCGAACTTCTCGGCCGGACCGAACTGAAGCGCGAAACCTGCCACCAGCGGCGCGATCAGCGTGATCATGATGACCGCGAACAGCGCGCCGATGAAGGACGAGGTGAAAGCTGCCGTGAGCGCCTCGCCGGCCTTGCCCTGCTGCGCCATCGGATAGCCGTCGAACGTGGTCGCCACCGACCATGGCTCGCCGGGAATGTTGAACAAGATGGATGTGATCGCGCCGCCGAACAGCGCGCCCCAGTAGATGCAGGACAGCATGATGATCGCCGAGGTCGGCGGCATGCTGAAGGTCAGCGGCAGCAGGATCGCGACGCCGTTGGCGCCGCCCAATCCCGGCAGCACGCCGATGATCACCCCGAGGACGATCCCGAGGATCATCACCATGATGTTGAAGGGTTGGAGGGCGACGGCGAAGCCGTGAAACAGATTGGCGAGTTCTTCCATGCCGGCTTGGTCCTGCAACCCTCAGCGGATGAGTTTTCTTGTTAGAGTCCGAGCCATTCCTCGACCGGCCCCTTGGGCAGGGGAACCATGAACCAGCGCTCGAAGATCAGATAGGTCACGACCGGCATGCCGATCGCGACCGCCGCCACCGTGAGCCAGCCATATTTGCCGAGCCACCGCATGAACCATGCGATGAAGACCATGGAGGCGACGTACAGGCCGGTGAAGGGCAGGGCGCCGACATAGATCGCCGTCGGCACCACCACGCTCATGACCTGGCGCAGCTGCCCCCATTCGGCGAAGACACGGCCGTCATCCTCGCGCAGCGTGCTGCGGAAGTTCATCGCGCTGGCCGCGACGATGAAAAGTCCGACGTAGAACGGGAAGAACCCCGCTCGCGGCCCTTCGGCGCCCCAGTTGATCCCGGCCTTCACGCTGCCGAGGATCACGATGATCCCGAACAGCGCGATCGCGAGCGTGACGCCGACCTCGACCGCCTTGTGGCTCGGGCCGGCGGATCCATCTTGACGGCTCATGCGAGGCGCTCAGTTCGAGGCCAGGAAGCCGGCTTCCTTCATCAGGAGCTCGTGCCGCTTCTCTTCGGTCTCGACCCATTTGGCATAATCGGCGCCGGTCATGAAGGTGGTGTTGAAGGCGCCGGTCTTCATGAACTCCTGCCACTCCGGCGTCTCCCGCACCTTCTTGAACAGGTCGACGTAGTATTCGATCTGGTCCTTGGTGGCCCGTGGCGACATGAAGATGCCGCGCAGCATCAGATATTCGATGTCGAGCCCCTGCGACTTGCAGGTCGGGATGTCCTTCCAGGCCTTGCCGTCGGTGATCGGCTCGTCATAGCCCATCGGCTTGTCGTCGAAGACGCAGAGCGGCCTGACCTTGCCGCCGCGCCACTGCGCCACCGCCTCGATGGGATTGTTGACGGTGGATTCGATGTGGTTGCCCACCAGTTGCACGGCCACTTCGCCGCCGCCCTTGTAGGGAATGTAGGTGAACTTCGCGCCGGTCGCCTTCTCCATCGCCACCGTGATGATCTGGTCTTCCTGCTTCGAGCCGGTGCCGCCCATCTTCAAGGTGCCGCCGCCTTGCTTGACCGCATCGATGTAGTCCTTGGCGGTCGCATAGGGCTTCTCGGCGTTGACCCAGAGCACGAACTCGTCGAGCGCCAGCATGGCGACGGGAGTGAGGTCCTTCCAGTTGAAAGGAATGCCGGTCGCGAGCGGCGTCGTGAACAGGTTCGACAGCGTGATGATGATCTTGTGCGGGTTGCCAGCGGAAGCCTTGACGTCGAGGAAACCTTCGCCGCCGGCGCCCCCGGACTTGTTGATCACGACCAGCGGCTGCTTCATCAGGTTGTGCTTGGTGACGATGCCCTGGATGGTCCGGGCCATCTGATCGGCACCGCCACCGGTGCCAGCCGGAACGATGAACTCGACCGGCCGGACGGGCTCCCATCCCGCCAGAGCCGGGATATGCCCTGCCATCAGGGCGATGCCGGCCATAACGGCCACGCGCACGGAACGCTTCATCACGCTTTCTCCCCTTCATTCCCGGAACGCACGGCTTCTTGCGGCCGCTGTGCCCAATCGAACCACTGACCTGTCGAGCCCGGCCGGTGGCGTTTTCCGCCGTGCCGCGTTTCAGGCCGTCGTCAGCTCCGGACTCCCCTGCGATGCCCATGCAGCCAAAAGTTGTGTTGGCAGCCGGGATCAGGCAGCAAGAGGTGCATCCGCAGCCAATCGACCGATTTGATTTTGGTATGAAGAGGTGACCGACCGCAATTGAGGAGATTGGGTGGGATGCCTAGCAGGCCAATTTGTCGCAGGCGGTGGGGTGTCGCGAAAAGCAAAAGCCCCGGAGGTCCGGGGCTCTTGGTTGGGCTTCGGTGCTGGCTGCGCGCCGGAAGCGCCTTCGGCCTCAGAGACCGAAATAGGGCAGGTCGCCGTTGCGGTTGGCAGCGCGGGCGCTGATCATCAGCACGCGGTCGAGGGCGGCGAGGAAGCGGCCGAACAGGGACACGGGCTGAACGAGGGGGAGGGCAACGGTCTTGGCCATGGTTTGTCTCCTTCAGTGAGGCGGTATGACGTTCTGACTGAGGAGAATTTACGTATACCAGATGCCAGATACAACGATCGATATTGCATAGCGGCATGAGCATTTTGCGATGCGGCAGGAATGTTACGATTGGGGTTTCTTATCGAGAACGGCATTTTCATATGGAAAGAGCCGCCCAACCGAGGCGCCGGTCGGTCTCGATCCCTCCTCGGCGGACCGAGCCGGCAAACTCCGGGTATCTCGGCGACTGCCGACATCTGCCATCCCGTGCGCCGATCCCGCGCGTGCAACGCGACGGAACAATCGGCCCGAGGTGAGGGAACTGTGCTGCCCGGGCCGCAGTTACTCTGCAACGAAGCGGAGTGGCGTCGCCGGATGTTGATCGTTCAGTGCGTCGCGCTGTATTCCTCGAAACGTGTCATCGGCAGACCTGAGGGCGAAGGATAAGGCCATGCGCGCCTTGATCGTGGCACTGTCCATCCTGGCGATCGCCGGAAGCGCGCAGGTCGCTCACGCTGGTCTGAGCAGCGCACCGCGTGAAGCGTCGGCACCCGCCGATACGGTGATCGCCGCCCAGGAAGCCAATCAGGAGACCGAGAATCAGATCGGCCTCACCAAGGCGAAGCGTCGGGCCGTGCAACGGGGGCTGACCAGGCTCGGGTTCGGCACCAGGATCAACGGGACGTTCGACGAGCAGACTCGCGCCGTCATCGCCCGTTGGCAGGAGGAGCGCGGCTATCCCACGACCGGCTTCCTCAACGCCGCTCAGCACAAGGTCCTGATGGACGCAGCCACCGAGGCAGCCAAATCCGACCGCCAGGCCCGTCGCAGCACGGGGCGCGCGCGACATCAGCGGAACGTCGGAGGTCCCATCGGCGCGATCGGCGGCGCGATGCACCGTGTGGTGGGCGGAATATTCGGCAGGTAGCTCGTCAGATCTTCAAAGAGTCGGAAGACGCTCGAGGCAATTTCTACCGTAGGACCTGCCCGCTGAAGCGGCCTTCGTCTTCTCGACGCCCTGCGCTTGCCGACGGCGGCGATATGAAAGCCCCGCCGAAGCGGGGCCGGATCAGGAGCTGCTGGAGGCGACCTCCGGACCACAACTGACGCGCGCCAGCTCGATCGCTATCGGAAGAACCCCCAAAGTCGAACCACAACCGTGTCGCCGCTCTGGCTGCCGTTTCTCACCACGAACGGCGTCGAGAAAGCAATTCCGGTGCTGAAGGTCCGCTCGACATTGGCTGTCGTCTCCCCGACGAAGCTCCAGCGATTTGTCGTTCCTCCGCTGGAGGGAATATCCTGCGTCAGCGAGACCTCCAACAACATCGCCGTACCAAGGACGGACAGCCGCTGAACGGAGACATCGGTTACCACGAATGTCTTGCCGGCGGGGATCGAGAACGCGGTGTCGTGGCCGTCCGGGTGGACGATGTTTGGGGTCTTGGTTCCGCCCTTCGGCACGGACGTTTCGAGTTGGACGGGAGGGTGCCCCAGGATTGGGGGCTTCCTGATCGGACTTACCAAGACATCCCTCCATCGCACCACAATCGCCATACGCCGCGTTCCAACGCGTTCTCAAGCTCCGGCAGTGTGAAGTTGGGACGCATCGCTGCACACCTCCACGGGAGCCCTCGCAGAATGCACATCGAAGCGCGAGAGGACCTTGCTCTGGATCAAAACGAAATGTTTCTCGGAGGTCTGCGAGTGGGCAGGGCTATGCCAGTGTGCTCTTCGGGGGCGGTTCGCGTCCGCTCTGGCTGCATATCGTGATTTTCGATCATCCGCGGGACAAAACATCAAAGATCGTAGCAATCGAGGCTGTGGGTCACGAGCAATCGGGTCGGCGACAACTGCTCCGTACATCCCATATTTCAGACACTCTCGACAGGTGCGATCGCCGGCCGTAGCCGGACCAAGGTCATCGTCGATGTGCGCTGGGCGCGGGAAATAGACGGGAACGTGAGAATGAAAAAGCCGCCGGCTGATGCCGGCGGCTTGATGTCGAGGAGCTTCACATTCGGCGGTCGCGCCGCCGATCGTCTCTGGCGCTCGATTACTCCGCAGCTTCCTTCCGCGGCGGATCCAGCGCGCCGGAGTCGTGGATCTCGGCGACTTGGTGGTCGCTGAAGCCGAGCACCTGGCGGAGGACCTCGTCGGTGTGCTCGCCGAGCAGGGGCGAGCGGGTCACGTCGGCCGGGCTGTCCGAGAGCTTGATCGGGTTGCCGACCGAGAGATACTTGCCGCGGGTCGGGTGGTCGACCTCGACCAAGGTGCCGGTCTTGCGCAGCGACTCGTCCTCGGCGATCTCCTTCATCGAGAGAATGGGACCGCAGGGGATGTCGAACTCGTTCAGGATGTCCATGGCCTCGAACTTGGTCTTGGTCATGGTCCACTGCTCGATGCGGCCGAAGATCTCGTTCAGGCGCGGCAGGCGGGCGGCGGGCTTGGCGTAGTTCGGGTCGGTCTTCCAGGTCGGCTCGCCGATCACGTCGCAGATCTTCTCCCAGACCGGCGCCTGGGTGATGAAGTAGATGTAGGCGTTCGGGTCGGTCTCCCAGCCCTTGCACTTCAGGATGCGGCCGGGCTGGCCGCCGCCGGAATCGTTGCCCGCGCGCGGCACGGCGTCGCCGAACGGCACGCCCTCGCCGAACTGGCTGTATTCCTTGAGCGGACCATGCTCGAGCCGCTGCTGGTCGCGCAGCTTGACGCGGCAGAGGTTGAGCACGCCGTCCTGCATCGCAGCCGTGACGCGCTGGCCGCGTCCGGTGTGGGTGCGCTGATAGAGCGCGGTGACGATGCCGAGCGCCAGGTGCAGCCCGGTGCCGGAATCGCCGATCTGCGCGCCGGTGACCAGCGGCAGGCCGTCACGGAAGCCGGTGGTCGAAGCGGCGCCGCCGGTGCACTGCGCGACGTTCTCGTAGACCTTGCAGTCCTCGTAGGGGCCGGGGCCGAAACCCTTGATCGAGGCGACGATCATCTTCGGGTTGATCGCCTGGATCTTCTCCCAGGGGAAGCCCATGCGGTCGAGCACGCCGGGGCCGAAATTCTCGACCAGCACGTCGCACTTCTTGATCAGCTCGGTCAGGACCTCCTTGCCCTTCGGG
This sequence comes from Bradyrhizobium sp. HKCCYLRH2015, assembly GCF_051168215.1. Lineage (NCBI taxonomy): Bacteria > Pseudomonadati > Pseudomonadota > Alphaproteobacteria > Hyphomicrobiales > Nitrobacteraceae > Bradyrhizobium > Bradyrhizobium sp. HKCCYLRH2015. Next base: position 196,821 of record NZ_JBNPUO010000005.1, read on the forward strand.
TTCTTGGTGTCGAGCGTGATCGACCGCTTGTTGTGGTTCAGCATCGTGAAATAGAGGCTGTCCACGTTCGGAATGTCCTGCAGCTGGCCGCGGGTGATGTCACCCACGCCCGGACGCTCGACCTTGATCACGTCGGCGCCGAACCAGGCCAGCAGTTGCGTGCAGGTCGGTCCGGACTGGACGTGGGTGAAGTCGAGAATGCGAACGCCCTCGAGCGCCTTGGTCATGTGTTGCTCTCCGTAACGATTGGTCATCCCGCATGGCGCGGGCAGGTGATGTCTTGCGGGTGGCCTTACTTCTTCTTCGTCAGCACGCTCTGCGGATTGAGGTTGCCGATACGGCCGCTCTCGGATCCGGCCGCGGGATCAATCACGGCGTTGATCAAGGTGGGCTTGCCGGAATCCATCGCCGCGTTGACGGCGCGCTTCAGCTCGTCCGGCGAGGTGGCGTTGACGCCGACGCCGCCGAAGGCCTCCATCATCTTGTCGTAGCGCGCGCCCTTGACGAACACGGTGGTCGCCGGATCGTCGCTCGCCGCGTTCTGGTCGGTGCCGCGATAGATGCCGTCATTGTTGAAGATGACGACGCAGATCGGCAGATTGTAGCGGCAGATGGTCTCGACCTCCATGCCGGAGAAGCCGAAGGCGCTGTCGCCCTCGATCGCCAGCACCGGCTTACCGGTCTCGACCGCGGCGGCGATCGCCGAGCCCATGCCGATGCCCATCACGCCCCAGGTGCCGACGTCGAGCCGCTTGCGCGGCTGATACATGTCGATCACGCCGCGGGCGAGGTCGAGCGTGTTGGCGCCCTCGTTGACCAGGATCGCGTCCGGATGCTCCTTGATGATGGTGCGGAGCACGCCGAGCGCGCCGTGATAGTCCATCGGCGAGTTGTTGTTCATCAGCCGCGGCGCCATCTTGGCGACGTTGTCCTCGCGCTTCTTCTGCACCGCGCTCAGCCACTCGGCCGGCGCCTTGGCCCAGTTGCTGCCCATCGCGTCGGAGAAGGCGGTGACGACCGAACCGATGTCGCCCACCACGGGGGCGGCGATCTCGACGTTGGAGTCCATCTCCTTCGGCTCGATGTCGACCTGGATGAACTTCTTGGGCTGTTCGCCCCAGCTCTTGCCCTTGCCGTGCGACAAGAGCCAGTTGAGGCGGGCGCCGATCAGCATCACGACGTCGGAGTCCTTCAGCACGGTCGAGCGCGCAGCACCGGCGCATTGCGGATGCAGGTCGGGCAAGAGGCCCTTGGCCATGCTCATCGGCAGGAACGGCACGCCGCTCTTCTCGACGAAGGTCTTGATCGCCTCGTCGGCCTGCGCATAGGCCGCGCCCTTGCCGAGGATGATCAGCGGGCGTTTCGCGTTCTTCAACAGATCGAGCGCGCGCTTGACGGAGTCGGGCGAGGGGATCTGCGCCGGCGAGGGATCGATCACCTTGACCAGCGAGGCGCTGCCTGCCTGCGCGTTCATCACCTGGCCGAACAGCTTGGCCGGCAGGTCGAGATAGACGCCGCCGGGACGCCCGGAGACCGCGGCGCGGATGGCGCGGGCGAAGCCGATGCCGATGTCCTGGGCGTGCAGCACGCGGAACGCCGCCTTGCACAGCGGCTTGGCGATCGCGAGCTGATCCATCTCCTCGTAGTCGCCCTGCTGCAGGTCGACGATCTCGCGCTCCGAGGAGCCCGAGACCAGGATCATCGGGAAGCAGTTCGTGGTCGCATGCGCCAGCGCGGTGAGGCCGTTCAGAAAGCCGGGAGCGGAGACGGTGAGGCAGACGCCCGGCTTCTTGGTGAGGAAGCCGGCGATCGCTGCGGCGTAGCCGGCGTTCTGCTCGTGACGGAAGGAGAGCACGCGGATGCCTTCAGCCTGCGCCATGCGACCGAGATCGGTGATCGGAATGCCCGGCACGTTGTAGATCGTGTCGATCCCGTTCAGCTTCATCGCGTCGATGACGAGATGGAAACCGTCCGTGAGCTCCTCGTGCGTGTCCGGTGCCTCGGTCTTAACAGCAGTCTGCGCCATGCGCCTCTCTCCCTGGTCGTCTACGAAGGCGCTTTGCGGCGACTTCTTCTGTTTGAACCCGTCAGCTGAATAGTTCCTGGCCGTGCGTCTCGACATAGCTCGCAAGGCCCAGCGTGTGATCCCGCGCGCGCTTCTCGGCGAGCTCGGTGTTGCGTTCCTCCAGCGCCTCGATGATCGCGAGATGCTCGGGCAGGGAGGCCGCGATACGGTCGGTGCGCCCGATCGTGAGCTGGCGATAGCCGCGCACGTGCAGCAGGATGTCGTTGGTCATGTCGACGAGCACCGGCGATTCCGACAGCGAGATCAGCGCCTGATGAAACGCGATGTTCGCCTTGGAATATTCCTCGATGTGCTCCTGCGGCGGGCGATCCTTGCCGAAGTCCTTGAAGTAGTCGCGCAGCGCGCTGATGTCCTTCTTGCGCGCGATCGTGGTGATGAGCCGCGCGGCCATGCTCTCCAGCGCCGCCCAGGCGCGGATCATGTCGACGATCTCGCTCTTCGTCCTGCGGACGACGACGATGCCACGGCGCGGCACGGTCTTCACGAAGCCGTCCTGCTCGAGCATCGCGATCGCTTCGCGGATCGGCGTGCGGCTGACACCGAGGCGCTCGGAGAGCGCGCGCTCGTCGAGCATCACGGGCTCGGGCGAGGCGTAGATGTCCATCTTCAGAATGGCTTCTTTCAAGGCCTCGTAGGCCTTATTCTTGAAGCTCGTCTCCGGGGCGATGCGAGCGATCGCGATGTCGGCCTCGGCCATGATGGGCAATGCCTTGTTTGTTTTCTCTGTAGACAAGACCGATCTCCTCTCCTTGGGAGATGCTTGTTTACAGCATTTTGCGTCCAAGATTTTTGGCATACCAGATGCCAGACTGTCAAGCTGCGTGCTTTTTCAGCGTTTCCACATCTTCGTCGCGCTTGACAAAGTTTGCTTCTGGCATACCAAATGCCATAAACGACGAGCAATCCCCAGGAGGAAGCCCCGATGTCTGACGCCATCCCGAATGCCAAGGCTACGATCCGAGACGTTCTCGATCGTGTGAAGGCGGATAAACGCACCAGCCTGACCGCGCCCGAAGGCAAGATCGTCTGCGATGCCTACGGCATTCCGGTGCCGAAGGAGGGATTGGCGAAGTCAGCCGCCGAGGCGGCCAAGCTCGCGGGAGATATGGGTTTTCCGGTCGTCATGAAAATCGTCTCGCCGGACATTCTGCACAAGACGGAAGCCGGTGGCGTCATCGTCGGCGTCAAGACCGCTGACGACGCGCAGAAGGCGTATGAGACCATTCTCGCGAATGCGAAGAAGTACAAGGCCGACGCCAAGATCGAAGGCATCCAGGTCCAGCAGATGCTGACCGGCGGTACCGAGGTCATCGTCGGTTCGATCACCGACGGCTCGTTCGGCAAGCTGGTGGCGTTCGGCCTCGGCGGTGTGCTGGTCGAGGTGCTGAAGGATGTGACATTCCGCCTCGCCCCCGCGACCAAGGACGACGCGCTGTCGATGCTCGACGGCATCCAGGCGCATGAGATGCTGAAGGGCGTGCGCGGCGGCGATGCGGTGAGCCGCGAGGCGCTGTCCGACGTCATCGTCAAGGTGTCGCAGCTGGTCAGCGATTTCCCCGAGATCGTCGAGCTCGACCTCAACCCGGTGTTCGCGACCAAGACCGGCGCCATTGCCGCCGACGTCCGCATCGTCGTCGATTTCGACTACAAGCCCCGTCCGGCGCCGCGCTCGAACGAGGAAATCGTCACGGCGATGAACCGGATCATGAAGCCGCAGGCGGTCGCCGTGATCGGTGCCTCCGCCGAGGACGGCAAGATCGGCAACTCCGTGATGAAGAACCTGATCAACGGCGGCTACAAGGGCGAGATCTATCCGATCCATCCGAAGGCCTCCGAGATCCTCGGCTACAAGGCTTACAAGAGCGTCAAGGACGTGCCCGGCGTGATCGACACCGCGGTGTTCGCGATCCCCGCGAAGTTCGTGGCCGCGGCGCTGACCGAGTGCGGCGAGAAGAAGATTCCGGGCGCGGTGCTGATCCCGTCGGGGTTCGCCGAAGCCGGCGCGCCGGAGCTGCAGGCCGAGATCGTCGAGGTCGGCAAGAAGTACAACATCCGCCTGATGGGCCCGAACATCTACGGCTTCTACTACACGCCGGCCAATCTTTGCGCGACCTTCTGCACCGCCTATGACGTCAAGGGCCACGCCGCGCTGTCGTCGCAGTCGGGCGGCATCGGCATGGCGATCATCGGCTTCTCGCGCTCGGCCAAGATGGGCGTGTCGGCGATCGTCGGCCTCGGCAACAAGTCCGATATCGACGAGGACGATCTGCTCGCCTTCTTCGAGCAGGATCCGAACACGAACCTGATCGCGCAGCACTGCGAGGACCTCAAGGACGGCCGCGCCTTCGCGGAAGCCGCCAAGCGCGTCTCCAAGAAGAAGCCGGTCATCGTGCTCAAGGCCGGCCGCACCTCGGCCGGCGCCAAGGCCGCCTCGTCGCATACCGGCGCGCTCGCCGGCAACGACAAGATCTATGAGGACGTGCTGAAGCAGTCCGGCGTGATCCGCGCCCGCTCGCTGCGCCAGCTGCTCGAGTTCGCCCGCGGCGTGCCGGTGCTGCCGACGCCGAAGGGTGAGAACGTCGTCATCATCACCGGTGCGGGAGGCTCGGGCGTGCTGCTGTCCGACTCCGTCGTCGACAATGGCATGTCGCTGATGGCCATGCCGGCCGACCTCGATGCCGCCTTCCGCAAGTTCATCCCGCCGTTCGGTGCCGCCGGCAACCCGGTCGACATCACCGGTGGCGAGCCGCCGATCACCTATGTGAACACGGTCAAGCTCGGCCTGTCGGACGACCGCATCCACGCGCTGATCCTTGGCTACTGGCACACGATCGTGACGCCGCCGATGGTGTTCGCGCGCAACATGGTCGAGGTGAAGAAGGAGATGGAGGCCAAGGGCTTCGTCAAGCCGATCGTCGCCTCGCTCGCCGGCGACGTCGAGGTCGAGGAAGCCGCCGAATATCTCTACCAGAACGGCATCCCGGCCTACGCCTATTCGACCGAGCTGCCGGTCGAGGTGCTCGGCGCCAAGTACAAGTGGGCGCGGGGCGCGGGCCTGCTCTGATTGATCTGACGCGATTGCCGCTCCGGCCCTGGCCGGGGCGGCACTTTCTTTGATAGCGTGACGTAGCAAGATCCGTCCGTCCTGCAACGGCGCCGCCTGCGATGGCGGTGCAGAGAGGCGCCACGTGATCCGTCGCAAGACGATCGAGCCACGCGCGGATGCTGCGGCCGAGCCCCGCGACGGCGGCGTGCAATCCGTCGGCCGTGCCCTGCAGATCCTGGAAATTCTCGCCGAGGACGACGAGGGCTATCGCCTCAGCGATCTCGCCGTGCGGGCCGGGCTATCCACATCGACCGTTCATCGCCTGCTGACGACCTTGGAGAAGCGCCGCTTCGTCCAGTTCGACCGCATGGAATCGAAATGGCACGTTGGCGCGCAGAGCTTTGCGGTCGGCGCGACCTTCACCCGCCGGCGCAATTTCGTCGCGCTCGCCATTCCCTATCTGCGGCGCTTGCGTGATCAGTCGCGCGAGACCGCCAATCTCGCCGTCGTCGATGATGAATCGCTGATGGTGCTGCTGCGGCTCGACAGCCGCGAGATCATGCGCTCGCTGACCAAGGTCGGCGGCCGCCTCGCCATGGTCGCCTCCGGCATGGGCAAGGCGGTGCTTGCGACCTATTCCGACGAGGATGTGAACGGCATCATCCACCGCCAGGGCATGCCGCGCCTGACCGAGAAATCCATCATCCGCGCCAGCGACCTGTTCCGGGAGCTGGAGACCATCCGCCGCCAGGGCTACGCCGTCGACGACGAGGAGGCGCGTCTCGGCCTGCGCTGCATCGCCGCCGTCGTCCACGATTCCTGCCGCGAGCCGCTGGCGGCGATTTCGGTGTCCGGCCTGGCGAGCCGGCTGACGGAGGAGCGGGTGCCGGTGGTGGGGGGAATGGTGCGGGACATTGCGGCAGAGCTGACGGCGGCGCTGGGTGGGGTGGGGCGGTGACCCAGCGTAGAATAAGGCGAAGAAAGACTGTAAATTGCGATTGTCTTCCTTCTTGAAACGGATCGAGAGTTATAAATACACGTCTTTTTCAGTTCCCTCGGTTGGGCACGATCGTCTGATCTCCCGTGCGGGGTACAGTGAGATGAAGCAATCGAGTAAGGATGCAATTAGAACTGCTCTCGTGTCCCTTTTCGCGGAGCTACAAAAGTCGCCCGTTCCCCAAGAAGGGCAATGGGTCTATCAACGCGGCCAGAATGGCGGGTGGCAGGGTTCGTTCCTTGAACGACCAAGTACTTATGGCCTTATTTCGCTTCACGAGCCGCTCGTTGAGCGACTCTCTAATAATTTGATGCCGGTTTTGGTGTCCGATTATCCCGAGTATATGACGAAGCTAATCGGATTACCCGGTGCCGGTGCGGGTATACTGCAGCCGCGAATGATCCTGTGGACACTCGCGCGTGAGAGTCTGAAGCGCTTCGGTGGCTGGGATCTCAAAAATGAGCAGCTAGAGAGCTTGCTGGAGGAGACCGAGCGCTTTTTCGACCGCGGAACTGTCAATATCCAGATTCTATCTCCTGTACTGAACGTCCACGGACCGATGGAGGTCCCACCTATCACGTTTGGTAGTGGGATGATCATGCGGCCAATCACTGACGAGGAGGTTACGACCCTCTATGGCGGCAGCCCGCTTTATCAAGCCGCGGGCCGGATGTTTAGCTTTCCAGATTTCCTGTTCGTCCACGAGCTCGAAGTCCCTAAGGTTTTCCATGACCCGACCAACAACGCGCAACCTCAAGAACCATTCTGGAAAGCGACCCAAGATGTTCTTGATCGATCCATGCTCGCTTTGTCTTCGTTCAAAGAAGGTGGTGCCGTTGGGTATGATGGTATCCGCATCGCAGTCGCAGAACTAGCTTTCGGCTTCTTTGGCGGGCAGCATTTTTGGGGAGGTGATCATGTCCCAGCTGGTCACTACGAGCTGACAGCTGACGAGCTCTCCAAGTTTGAATCTTACGTAAGATTGTTTGAGAATATTCACCCAACGCTTGAGATGGCTTGCCAGCGTCTTGTTGATGCTACCCGGCGGACCAAGCCGCGTGACAGCATCGTTGATGCAATTGTAGGCCTAGAAAGCATATTGCTGGTCGAAATTGGCGAAAGACAACGCGGCGAAACAAGGTACAGATTTTCGCTTAACTATGCCTCACTCTTCCCGGTAGCCGAGCGAAAGAGTGCGTTCTACCGCGCTCGCGATTTATACGATCTACGCAGCAAGATTGCGCATGGAGGTGAACCAAAGGCAAAAGAGAAGATAGACGGAAAGGAAATCACGCTTCACGAGATCGCGGCGCAGGCTAGGGCTGTCTTACGCGAGACGATTGGTCGATTCCTACCCAACTCTGCAAAGCCAGAATTCTTGGCGGAAAATTACTGGCTGACGAAAGCGCTTGGTCTTTGACGCAATTTAAATGCCCGTGACATAGCACTGGCATCCCGCGTATGCTCAAGGCGTAAGCAGTCGTTTTCTTGTATTTGTGCTTGCCGCCGGGTGTGCATCAGGCAACGATCGCAGTGGATCACCCGAACACGCCCAGCGAGCCAGTCATGTCCAAACTCACCCGCTTCTCGGTCGCGCCCCTGCACAGCATGACCCGGCGTCTCGCCGACGTCGCCTCGGGCCGCGTCGCGCCCGATCTCGTCATCACCGGGGCGCGGGTGCTGTCGACCTACTCGGAGCGTATCCATCCCAACCGTGAGCTCTGGATCACCGGCGGGCGTGTCGCGGCTGTGAAGCCCGCTGGTGCGCACAAGTCACTTCCCGGCGGCTTTGCGGTCTACGACGCGGCCGGCGGCATCATCGCGCCGGGCCTGGTCGATCCGCACATCCACATCGAATCCTCGATGGTCACGGCCTGCGCCTATGCCGAGGCCGCGCTGCTCAACGGCACCACGACGATCTTCTGCGACAGCCATGAGATCGGCAACGTGATGGACGTCGCCGGCGTCGAGGCGATGCTGGAGGACGCACGGCAGGCGCCGCTGTCGATCTTCCTCACCGTGCCCTCGACGGTGCCGGCGACATCGGCGGCGCTGGAAACGGCCGGCGGTGATCTCACGCCGGACAAGATCGCCGGCCTGTTCGATCGCTGGCCGGAGGCGGTGGCGCTCGGCGAGAAGATGGATTTCGTGCCGGTCTGCATGGGCGACGAGCGCAGCCATGCCATTCTCGCTGCGGCCCTGCAGCGCGGGCGGCCGGTGTCGGGCCATGTCTATGGCCGCGAGTTCGTCGCGGCCTATGCCGCGAGCGGCGTCACCGACACGCATGAGGCGATCGACCGCGACATCGCCGACGATCTGCTCGATGCCGGCGTCTGGATCTTTCTGCGCGGCGGTCCGCCCACGACACCGTGGCACAGCCTGCCGCAGGCGATCCGCACCATCACCGAGCTCGGCGCGTCGCACAAGCGCACGGCTGTCTGCACCGACGACCGCGATGCCGACGATCTCATGCTGTTCGGCCTCGACTGGGTGGTGCGCGAGGCAGTCAAGGCCGGGATGTCGCCCGAGCAGGCGTGGTCGATGGGCTCGCTGCACGGCGCCACGCGCTTCGCGTTGGATGGCGAGATCGGCGGCCTCGGCGGCGGCCGCCGCGCCGACCTCGTGCTGCTCGACGACGGCCTGAAGCCGCAATCGACCTGGTATGGCGGCGAGCTCGTCGTCGACAACGGCAAGATCACCGCGCGGCTCGATCAGGCGCTGTCGCAGCGCTATCAATATCCGAAGGCGGCCTATGCGACCGTGAAGCTGCCGGCGCAGATGACGCTGACGCCGCAGCTTCCCACCAAGGCCTGCACCGTCAACGCGATCAAGACGGCGCTGCCGGGCATCACGTTGATCCACGACAAGGTCGCGATCGAGCCGGCCAACGATTGGGAGACGCTGTTCGCGCGCCATGGTCTCTGCTTCGTCGCCGTGATCGAGCGCCACGGCAAGTCGGCGGGGAACGTCGCGCATGGCCTGTTGAAGGACTTTGGCCTGAAGCGCGGCGCCGTCGCCTCCAGCGTCGGCCATGACAGCCACAATATCATCGTCGCCGGCACCAACGAGGCGGACATGCAGGCCGCGGTCGCCGCGATCGGCCAGCACCAGGGCGGCGTCTGCGTGGTCGCCGACGGCGAGGTGAGGGCGATGGTTCCCTTGCCGATCGCGGGACTCTTGTCGGACAAGCGCGTCACCGAGGTCGCCGAGGAGGTAAAGCTGTTGAAGAAAGAGTGGGCGGAAGCCGGCTGCACCATTCCCTACATGGGCTTCAATTTGATTCCTCTATCGGTCATTCCGGAAATTCGCATCACCGACAAGGGCCTCGTGCTCGTGCCGCAGATGGAACTAGCGCCGCTGTTCGAATAACTACTCGCGTCTCATCCTGTTAGGACATGTCAGTGTCGTTCTGTCCTAACTAATTGAGGCCGCCGGTGTTTTGCCGAGCGTGCCGCATCGTGGGAAAAATCGACGACTGAATTGAGATCGCAGCCCGCAGCAGCGATCCTCGCGCATCAAACAAGCGGGAGGCGCGAGATGGCGAAGATGCGGGCGATCGATGCTGCGGTGCGGATCTTGGAGAAGGAGGGCGTCACCTGCGCCTTCGGCGTTCCCGGGGCGGCGATCAATCCGCTGTATTCCGCGCTGCAACGCCGCGGCTCGATCCGCCACATTCTCGCCCGTCACGTCGAGGGCGCCTCGCACATGGCCGAGGGCTACACCCGCGCCAGGGCCGGCAATATCGGCGTGTGCATCGGCACCTCGGGGCCGGCCGGCACCGACATGATCACCGGGCTGTATTCGGCGATCGCGGATTCGATTCCGATCCTCTGCATCACCGGCCAGGCGCCGCGCGCCAGGCTCTACAAGGAGGATTTCCAGGCTGTCGACATCGAGCAGATCGCCAAGCCCGTGACGAAATGGGCGGTGACGGTGCGCGAGCCTGGCCTCGTGCCGCGCGTGTTCAGCCAGGCCTTCCACATCATGCGCTCGGGCCGGCCGGGACCGGTGCTGATCGACCTGCCGCTCGACGTGCAGCTCGCCGAGATCGAGTTCGACGACGAGACCTATACGCCGCTGCCGGTCTACAAGCCCGCGGCGAGCCGCAAGCAGATCGAGAAGGCGCTGGAGATGCTCAATGCGGCCGAGCGCCCGCTGATCGTCGCTGGCGGCGGCGTCATCAACGCCGACGCCAGCGATCTCCTCGTCACCTTCGCCGAGACCGTCAACGTGCCGGTCGTGCCGACCTTGATGGGGTGGGGCGCCATTCCCGACGATCATGTGCTGATGGCCGGCATGGTCGGCCTGCAGACCAGCCATCGCTACGGCAATGCCAATTTCCTGGAGTCCGATTTCGTGCTCGGCATCGGCAACCGCTGGGCCAACCGCCATACGGGATCGCTCGAGACCTACACCAAGGGCCGCAGCTTCGTGCATGTCGACATCGAGCCGACCCAGATCGGCCGCGTGTTCAATCCCGACCTCGGCATCGTCTCCGATGCCAAGGCCGCGCTGGAGATGTTCATCACGGTCGCACGCGAGTGGCGAAAGGCCGGCAAATTGCGCGAGCGGCAGGCGTGGCCGGCCGCATGTCAGGACCGCAAGCGTACGATGCTCCGGCGCAGCGATTTCGACCAGGTGCCAATCAAGCCGCAGCGCGTCTATCACGAGATGAACAAGGCGTTCGGCCGCGACACCTGCTATGTCAGCGTCATCGGCCTGTCGCAGATCGGCGGCGCGCAGTTCCTCAGCGTCAACCATCCGCGCCACTGGATCAATGCCGGGCAGGCGGGCCCGCTCGGCTGGACCCTGCCGGCCGCGCTCGGCGTCCGCGCCGCCGATCCCAAGCGCGAGATCGTCGCGCTGTCGGGCGACTACGACTTCCAGTTCCTGATCGAGGAGCTCGCGGTCGGCGCCCAGTTCAATTTGCCCTACATCCACGTCGTCGTGAACAACGCCTATCTCGGCCTGATCCGCCAGGCGCAGCGCGGCTTCTCGATGGACTACCAGGTGCAGCTGTCGTTCGAGAACATCAACGCGCCGGAGGTCGGCGGCTACGGCGTCGATCATGTCGCGGTCGCGCAAGGGCTCGGCTGCAAGGCGATCCGCGTCACCGATCCGCGCCAGGCCCAGGCGGCGTTCGCGACCGCGCGCGAATGGATGGCGGAGTACCAGGTGCCCGTCGTGGTCGAGTTCGTGCTCGAGCGCGTCACCAACATCGCGATGGGTACCGAGATCGACAATGTCGTGGAGTTCGAGGAGGTGCTCGACTTACCGGTCGACGAGACGCCGGCGGGGCCGGCGCGCACTTTGCTGCCGGCTTGATCTCAGCGCACTCCGATCATCGAGGATCACGCCATGCCGCGCTTTGCCGCCAACCTCACGATGCTGTTCAACGAGCTGCCGTTCATGGAGCGCTTCGCCGCCGCCAAGGCCGCCGGCTTCAGCGGCGTCGAATATCTGTTCCCCTACGAGTTCGACAAGGCCGAGCTGCGCGAGCAGCTCGCGCGCCACGGCCTGACCCAAGTGATGCACAATCTGCCCGCCGGCAACTGGGCGGCCGGCGAGCGCGGCATCGCGATCTTGCCCGATCGTGTCGACGATTTCCGCGACGGCGTGCGCCGCGCCATCGAGTATGCGCGGGCGCTCGACTGCCGCCAGCTCAACTGCCTCGTCGGCATCGCGCCCGACGATGCCGATCCGCGCGAGCTCAACCAGGTGCTGGTGCGCAATTTGCGCTTTGCCGCGATAGCGCTGAAGGCGCAGGGCATCAAGCTGCTGATCGAGCCGATCAACACGCTCGACATCCCCGGCTTCTTCCTCAACCGCACGGCCCAGGCGCTGCAGCTGATCTCAGACGTCGAGTCCGACAATCTGTTCGTGCAGTACGACATCTACCACATGCAGATCATGGAGGGCGATCTCGCCCGCACCCTGCAGAAGCATCTCGCCCGCATCGCCCACATCCAGCTCGCCGACAATCCCGGCCGCCACGAGCCGGGCTCCGGCGAGATCAACTACCCCTTCCTGTTCCGCCACCTCGACGCCATCGGCTATTCCGGCTGGATCGGCTGCGAGTACAAGCCGCTGACGACGACCGCGGACGGGCTGGGGTGGATGACGGACCGGGCGATCGTTCCGGCCGACTGAGCGTCGCCTGGTGCGCATTGTTCGTAAGCGATTTCCGACAGCGATGCGCCGCTATGTCCCAAGAGCAGCGAACGCCGGCCCCGGAGCACAATGCGCTCCCCGTTCTTCACGGGGAGAGGGTTGAGGTGAGGGGCTGCCGCACGGGAGGTGCGGGCATGTTGGGGCGGTGACCATGCACAGGCGGCCAGTCGTCCGTTTCGCCGCGCCGCGCTTGCTGCTCACGTCGCCGCCGTCTCGGAGTGTGCTTGACAGGCCCTGCGACCTACGCAATTTGCTGTCGCTCATGCAACGCGCGCTCGCGGCGCCAGCCGCCGCGGCAGCACGAGGACACCACGATGACCATTCGCGTCGGCATTGTCGGCATCTCCGGTTTTGGCGGCGGCGAGGCGATGCGCCTGATCGCGGGCCACCCCTCGTTCGAACTGGTCTACGCCGCGGGCGAGGGCAGCGCCGGCAGCCGGCTGGTCGACCGCTTTCCGGGCGTGCCGGCGCGGCTGGCCGGGCTGGTGATCGAGAAGTGGGATCCGGCCACGCTGCCGAAGCTCGACGTGCTGTTCGCCTCGTTGCCCACGGGCAACTCGGCCGAGGCGCTGGCGCGCGTGCCGAAGGAGGTGAAGATCGTCGACATCGGCGGCGACCACCGCTACGTCGAGGGCTGGTCGTATGGCCTCGCCGACGTCTGGCCGGCCGAGATCGAGGGGCGGACCCGCGTCGCCAATCCCGGCTGCTTCCCCGCGGCGACCTTGACCGCGCTGGCGCCGCTGCTGGCCGACAAATTGATCGAGCCCGGCAACATCGTGATCGACGCCAAGACCGGCATCTCCGGCGCCGGCCGGGGCGGCGGCTCCGGATTCGGCTACGCCGAGAGCAACGAGAACCTGGTGCCCTACGGCCTGCTGAAGCACGTCCACATGCCCGAGATCGAACGGACGATCGCGCGGCTGAGCGGCGGCAGCGCGGCAGGCCTGGTGTTCACGCCGCATCTCGTGCCGATGACCCGCGGCATCCTCGCCACGATCTACTGCCGCGGCCGTGCCACCACGGAGCAGTGCCTCGCCGCGGCCCGGCGCTTCTATGCCGGACGCGCCTTCATCCGCGTCACTGACAAGCCGCCGCAGACCAAATGGGCGACCGGCTCGAACCTCGCTTTCGTCAGCTATGCGGCCGATCCCGAGCGCAATCTGGTGATCGCGATGGGCGTGGTCGACAATCTCTGCAAGGGCGCGGCCGGCCAGGCCGTGCAGAACGCGAACCTGATCTGCGGCCTGCCGGAAACCGCAGGTCTGGACGGCGTCCCTGTCTGGCCGTGAGATCTCTCGCGAGGCCGCGCTGTCGCCGCTGTGAGGGTCCGACATCCGCCGCGTGATCCCACGCGCTGGAGAGTCCATGCGAGGTCACTGATGTCGTCTGTCGCGACCGTGTTTGCGCAATCGTTCTTCCACGGCACACGCGCCGATCTGCGGCCGGGCGATCTCGTCGCTGTCGGCCATCCCTCCAATTTCACCGAGGCGGAGCCACTGTCCTGGGTCTACTTCGCAGCCACGCTGGACGCGGCGATCTGGGGAGCCGAGCTGGCCGCCGGCAGCGGACGTGAGCGGATCTATGTCGTGGAGCCCACGGGACCGATCGTCGACGACCCGAACCTGACGGACAAGAAGTACCCGGGCAATCCGACAAAGTCCTATCGATCCCGCGCGCCGCTGCGGGTCGTTGCCGAGGTCGTCGATTGGCAGGGGCACGCACCGGATGTGCTGACCAAGATGAAGGAGGGCGTTGCGCGGGCGATGGCAGAGGGTCCGGGCATCATCGATTGACTGGCGGCTGGTGTGCGCCGGATCGCGTGCCGGGCCGCGCGGTCCTTGCCCGGAGACCAGCGGAAGGGAGATGCGCTCCGGCCAACGGCATCTCCCTTCGCGAGTGAGATGAACCTCAGTTCGGCCGACGGTCTCAAACGGCAGCGGAAGCCTTGCGAATGGCCTCGATGACGAGGTCGGGCTGCGACAGCATGGCGACATGGCTGCTGTCGGCCTCGATCACGGTCGCCTTCATGCGCTTGGAAAGAAACCGCTGCAGATCGGGGTGCACGGTCTGGTCGTTCTTGGCGAGAATGTACCAGCTCGGCTTCGATCTCCAGGCGACCGCGTCGAGATCTTGCTGCTCGAGCAGGTCGGCGGCCGGCGGATGGTGGGTTGCCCAGACCAGCTTCTGCTCCTGCTCGGCCCGAAGGGGCATGACAGAAGACGATGCTGGGCTTCGGCGTCGACAATGTTTCTTGTCCCATTTTGGGTTGCAGACGGCGCGACGGTAGATCTCATCTTTTGCCGATGACCAAGACCTTGTAAGCTTCGAGCTATGCTTGGAAGATATACGAGGGGGCATGGAGCTCAGGCATCTGCGCTATTTCGTTGCCGTCGCTGAAGAAGGCAGCCTGCTGACCGCTGCCCAGCGGCGACTGAACACCTCGCAGCCGTCGCTCAGCCGGCAGATCCGCGATCTCGAATCCGAAGTCGGCGTTCCGCTGTTGGAGCGCCAGGCCCGCGGCGTGGCGCTGACCTCCGCCGGACGCGTGTTTCTCGATCACGCGCGATTGGCGCTGCTTCAGGTCGAGGCGGCGACCGAGGGGGCCCGGCAGACGGCTCGCCCGCAAAAGCCTCTCCTTTCGATGGGATTCCTGGTTGGGCTGGAGGTCATGTGGCTTCCGCAGCTCTTGCGCATCCTGCGCGAGGAAGCCCCGGACGTCGACGTCACGCTCAGCACGCAATCCTCGCCGGAGCTCGCGCTGGCATTGATGCGGGGGAAGCTGGACATCGCCTTTCTCCGTCCCGAGAAAGACAACGAGGGTGTCGTCTTCAAGGTGCTGGCGAAGGAGCCGTTGATCGCGGTGCTGCCGGCCGATCATCGTCTGGCCTCGCGCAAGAAGATCCGGCCGCAGGATCTCGCCCGCGAAATCTATGTCAGCTCGGCGCGGACCTCCCCCGTGTTGCAGGAGGTCATCCAGGACTATGCCTCGCGGGTCGGCATCACCCTGGAGGCAAAGTACGCAGGCGAGAACATATCGTCCGCGATGTCGCTGGTGGCATCGACCGGCGGGATCAGCCTGGTTCCGCTCTATGCGCAGAACATGCTCGCCCCCAACGTCGTCGCGCGGGCGCTCGAGGGCGGCACCCCGACGGTCGACCTGGCCCTGGGATATAACCGCTCAAATCGGTCGCCGTTGCTCCGCCGGCTGTTGTCGCGCGCCGACGAGCTGGTCGCAAACGTTCAGAACCGGAGCATCATTCGCTATGTCGAAGCCGAATAGCGTGGACGATAGACGGCCGTACAGGTCAAAAGCAGCCTTCGGGCAGGCGCCTGCTGCTTCGGCTTCGGCCTGACCTTGGGACCTTTCCCGCCGAGCCTATCAAGGCGGAAGGCTCGCATTCTGATGGCTATCATATCGGGCGTCTAATGGGGCAGGAACTTGCAGCGCTTCGCCGCAATCCAAGGCGCCAATGAGGAGTCATTGGCCGGGCGCCCCTATCGAAGAGAGCCGAGGGTTACCCATCGTCCGTGGTTGATCGGTGGGACCGCCCTGCAGCGCTGTTCGCCTTTCGGCAATGGCATGGTTGAACAATTCAACCGCGAGACCGAATGCGGACAAGTCTTCTGGCTCGATGGCTCCATCGTCATAGCCCTTGAGAGTTTCGCCGATGATTGCGTCGACTTCCCGTTGCCATGTCAGCAGATCCTGTTCGGACCCGGCATTGCGAACCTTCGACATGGCCTCGAGAACGCGGCTGCGGCAGCTGGTGCTGTCGTTCGTTTCGTCCCGATTCAGATAGCGACGCAGCCAGGCGGCGGCCGAACCGATGCCGGAAAGTGCAAGCAAGGCAAACCAGAAGTAGTCGCTGTACTTGTCCAGAAAGGTTCGCTCCGTGCCGTTGATCACTGCCGCGGCGCCCCGGTGCACGGAAGGTTCGGTCTCCTTCTCCGTGTCGGGCTTCATGATGCGCGAAGCGCCGGCTGTGCCTTGCGTGATCGTGTCGCGGACCGCAAAGAGCTGCCGGTAGAACGCCGCCGCCTTGGCCTCGGAGAGTTCCTTTCTTGCCAGGATCAGATGACTGACGCTGACAGTGTCGATCTTGTCCTCCGGCCAGGCCGGTCTCGCGCTGAAGACGCTCGGCGGGATTTCCTCGGCCTCGTAGCGCGGGTGCTTCAGGGCAATAGCCTCGGATGCATCGATCGGAAGAAACGTGGGAGCTCCGCGCCCTCGGGAGGTGGCGGTGATTGCGTCCGCGGTGATCTTGCTGTCGAGCGGACCGACTGCGAGATACGCATCGAGGGTGGGATCTTGCGCAAGCTTTTGGATCTCATCTGTCCCGAATTGAGCCGTGGCCACCTTGTCGGGCTGCACGCCGGAGCCCTCCAGAATGGCCTGGAGGACTGCGACATTTGCCCCGGTCTTCCCGATAATCCCGACCTTATGACCCGCCAGACCGGCGATCTCTTTGATAGTGCCGGTACCCTTCTTCTTGGAATCGCTGCCGCGCCGTCCCGAGGGAGACCACAGGACGACGTAGTTCTTCCGCAGGACCGCCAATGTCTGCGCATCGGGCGGCATGCTGAGATCGCCGCGGCCGACCGCGAGGTCAGTTTTATCGGCGGCCAGGAGTGCGAGAGATTCAGCGGCTCCCCCGGTCGTGATCGGGGACAGCCTGACGGTCCTGCTTTCCTCGCCGAAAGCGTCGGCCATGGCTTGGACCACCCGGTGGTCGTCGCTGCCGGCCGGTCCAACGGCGATCCGGAGGGTCTCGGGCTGCAACACGTAGAAGAGGGCCGCCGCGGCGGCGCCAAACGCAACAAATCCCAAAGCCAACACGATCAGCAACCTTCGTTGACGACCATCGTGAGCACTTTTGACGGGATCGAGCGATGACATCGGCAGACCCTCTGAGAGCAACCGCCTGCAGGGTTACAAGCGCTATGGGAACTTGGGGGAACCGGTCTCGGCGCGCAATGTTCCCCCACCCTCAGCGAGTTCACAAAGGCGAATGGCTGTGCAGGGGCGGTCCTGAAGCTCCCCGAGGTCCTTTGAGTCATTGGCCGACATTCCGTTTCTCGCCTGATATGAAAGACGCTGCGAGCTGAGGCGGTCCTGGAGAACGAGATGACAGCAATTCTTAGCTGCCGGATGACGGCGACCCTTCGCTACCGAACGATGTTGGTTCTGGCGGTGTTTGGCTTCTGTTGTGGCATCGGGGCCAGCCTGGCTTGGGCAGTTGTTCTCTCTAGTCGAGAGGTACCCGATCTCGGCTCAAGGGTGGCCGCCATCCCGATCTTGATGTTGGCTTCGACGGGCGCGTCTTTCCTTCTGGCTCGGTTTGCCCGAAGGCGGCTCAGGACAATCGCATCCGCGAAATAACGTACCACAGGCCCAAGTCAGTCGTGGTCGTATTCGGTCAGCCAAGGGTCAGGACCGGATCCGTCGGTCGGGCCCAGACGTCGGCTTTGGGCCACCAGCAGACGTCCAGTGCTGTCGCTGGTTCACGTTGACCTAGTCGGGACAAAGGCGACGGCAAACTTGCACCACAGCGGGAAGTCGCTGGCGAACTCGAAGAAATCATCGAAATAGACGAGGCCCAAAGCGGTCAGCCTCCGCGTCAAAGCTTCGAGTGCTTCTGGACCGAAGCTTGGACCGAACGTGAGGAGTTCTTCATCCGCACCGAACGGCTTGTCGGCCTCAACGGCAGCGAGCACGGCCTGATAGGGCACGCCTCTCTCGCTCAAGGCATGACGGCGGATGACAATCCCGTATTCAGCAGTGGTCTCCCCCTCAGAGCCGACATGCAGGAGATAGGCGATTTCGTCGCGAAGGGCCAAAAGCAGATATCGGATTTGCGCCGTGACTTTTATCTTTGCGCTGGAGCGCGGAGCGCATCACGACCAGCGGTGGGGGCGAACGAGCGCCATCAGGGGCATTCCACCATGATCTTGTTCTCGAACAGCAGGCCGACACTGACATTCGCGCCACCCTCCCTGAAGGAGTCCTCGCTCGCAGCCTGTGCCATCTTGCGGTCGCGATCGTTACCAATTGGCCGAGCTAGCCACGCCTCGCAGCCGGCGGGTGCGCCCACGAGCTTGACCGGGTGATCCTTTGCCATCTGGAAGTCGATGAAATACGAAGGATCAACTATCTCTAGAAGGAGACTTTTCGACTTAATAGGCGTCTCTAGTGGCAGCGTGAAATGAAGAGTCAGTCGGTCGCCCGCGTAGTCGAGGAAATAATCGATTGGCGCTTCAAATGTCAGTTTTCCGCTTGCCTTCAGAGATGTGAAATAGCTGTGTTCCTTCAGCACCTCGATATTGAATTGCGCCAGAGATTGCAGCTCTTCGCGGGTATAGACGCCCTTCGTGTTGGCCTCGATGCCTAGCAGCGCGTGGCTTGAAAACATGTCGTCGAAGGTCCAGGCGTGTCTTACGCCTGTGACGGAGCCATCGGCCGCATAGACCAGTTCGCTTGTCGACGTGACCCAAATATGCGGATGCGCCTCAGCCGCGCTGCCAACCAGGAGGCCGCCGGTGAACAGCGCGAGCGCCGCCGATCTGAAGTCGCTGAGCAGACGCACGTTTTAGCTCCGAAATGTTGAATAGGACTGGCCCATCGGACGTACCAGCTATGGTCTACCATGTTGCGCTACCGATGTCGCCAATGGGTCATAAGCGGTCCTGATGTTTCACGGTCGCCAACGCCCGGTTGCACTCTGAAAGCGGATGTCGCGGGCGCGGGCTGGGAAGGGGCGCCATGGGCAAGAAGCGGAAGTGCGGGCCATTATAGTGCTGCTAATTTTGGTGCGTGCCGACTGCACCAATGATGCCAATAAGCAGGCCGCTGAAAATGGAAACAATCACCAACAGGGCATTCACTAAAATTGTCCCAAGTTCTGGCCCTGAAACACGAACTAGCAGGACGACCAGAAGCCCCAACCCTCCCACGCAGAGTGCTGGCAAAACCGCGCGCCGCCGCACGGCGAGCCGCTTGGATGGGCTCGCCAGCTCATACTCCCGGAATAGGTTCCAGGCC
Organism: Bradyrhizobium sp. HKCCYLRH2015; assembly: GCF_051168215.1. NCBI lineage: Bacteria > Pseudomonadati > Pseudomonadota > Alphaproteobacteria > Hyphomicrobiales > Nitrobacteraceae > Bradyrhizobium > Bradyrhizobium sp. HKCCYLRH2015. Next base: position 216,160 of record NZ_JBNPUO010000005.1, read on the forward strand.
CAACGAGACGATATCTTTGCACTAACGACTATAAGGATCGCATAGGCAAGGAGTAAGTACATTGAACGTTGTCCCTGGCGCCAGCCGTTGCAAAAGCGAAGGTCGGGGGACGGCAAATAGCGTATATTGATTGTTTCGGCCTTAAGGTTACATTGAACATCAGCCGTATCAGGCCCATTCGAAGCCAGAATCTCACGCTGAGAAAAGCCAACTGATCGCGTCCGGCGGCGAACCGGGAACAGTCCCATCATAGGTCCGCTCTGGGTCAAAAGCAGTCTTCCGACGGTCGAACGACTTGCTTCCGGTTGAACCCGGGCCGCAAGATCTGGGATGAATCAATCAGCGACACCGGCAAGGGCTGCGTAGCCATGTCACTGGCTTCCAGCGAGATGCTGACGGAAAAACCTGATCATCTCAGCGTGAAGGTGTTGATGAAAATCGTGACGGTCGAAGCCCGGCGCATCGGTGCAAGCCGACGGGTTACCCTGCGCTTCCTTCGGTGTGCAGGTCGCAAGGAAAGAGAAGTGTTTGGCGTCTGTGACGAAGTGATAATCCGGTCTCGGAAGCCCTTGTTTGATCGCTGCCGCACAGCATCCTGACAGGCCATCGCCGTTCTGAGCAGGATCGGAACTCCACAATTGCACGGGAACCGCTACTTCCTTCAGGTTCTTCTCGGGGAACACAAATGCCGGATAAGGATCAACGATGACGGCGGCCCTCACACGCGGATCGGACGTGACTGGCTGACCGGGCGCGTCGCCGTTTTCCAGCTGCTTGCAGGCCAACAGGCTGGACGTCGCGCAATTGGGCAGGCCCTTTCGCAAATCGGGATGACCACCGATGACGGCAAGACCCGTATAGCCGCCAAACGAAAATCCGTAGAGACCGATACGCTGGGCGTCGATGCGCGCCGCGTCGGGCCAGCCATCGAGCATGTAGTCGATCAGCCGCTTGATATCCGCAGGGCGCTCCACCAGCACCGAAAGGCTATCGGTACGGCTGGTGTCGCGCCAGGTGTCACCGGGATGATTGAGTGCAGCGACGACAAAGCCCGCGTCGGCCAAGGCGGCTGCAGTGTCATGGTGGCCGCCGAACCATCCTCGTCTGCCGTGCGATATCACGATGAGGGGAAGCTTTTCCCCTGTCACGGCGCATCCGGGGACTGCAAGGAAAATGGCACCACGTGCATCCATTTCGCGCGGGGTCTCTGCACAAGGTGTCCAAACGAGCAGCCTGATCGCCGGTCCCATCCCGCCAGCAGGAATGTCGAAATTTTTGACACCCGCCGCGTTCGCCACTGTCAGCTCAAGGACAAAACAGAAAGCAGTTAGCAAAATAACGAGACGCATTCTTGGCTCCTGCGGGAAGAGGGCCTGCACAATGGGGAGTTGAACCAACCGATTATGTCGCCTTCGGGTCAAAAGCGGGATCAGCCGTTGTGGCCGAAACGCTGGCTCCCCGGCGTCTTCGACGTGCTCGTCGGGCAAATCACCGCCGATCCTGCGCGCAGCCATCGAACTCGCCAAGCGCAGCGCGCGAAACATGCCATGGATGTAGGTCGAAATTCGCTCGTCGGATCAATCCGATGTCGCAGCTCGTCGCTGCCAGGAAAAATCACTTTCTTTTTTCCAGAAATCATGCATGATGCACGCATCCTGTCCCGCCGAGAGGGGCGTAGCGCGCGATCGTCACGACACGTGGGGCAGGGATGCGGTGGCCGTGTTGTGTCGCAGCGTGCTCAGCGCATGTGGACGAACGACGCATCACGGACGCGAAGTCGTGTGGTCCTGGCCTCCCGGTGCCGAGGTCAAGTTCGCGACGAGGGCTTGTGCTCTCGCGCGATGCGACGGGGTCAATCAGCCGGTCCCCGAGGAGAGCGCGAAGGAAGCGTTAAGACCGCCGCGCAGGGAATGCCGGTTGATCGGCTTTGCCTGTGGTACCTGCCGCCTGCATTTTTTTCAGCAGGCGGGCCATGGGTGAGGCCCTCACCCGGCATTCCCTGCGCCCTCTCGATGTCATCGAAGGGCGGTCGATCGCAGGACTCGGGCGTGATCCGCCGCGAGAGTGCGAACGTGCGCGTGGTTGTTTGAAACGTGAATAGCAGCTGAGCCGTCTCTCCGTGCTGTCCACGAGTTCGAAGTTTTGTTCCCGCGGACATGATGAAGTTTCGGCCATTTGGAACCGGAACTGCAGCCGATCCCTTGGTGTTGAACGGCATCTCGAACACACTGGAGGAGAGAGATGATGAGAACCCGTCTTGCCGTTTCGCTGATCGCCACCTCGCTGCTGGCATCGACCGCCGCGTTCGCCCAGTCCACGACCGTCGAAGGTGCCGCCAATGGCGCGGCGGCTGGCGGCGCGGTTGCCGGTCCGGTCGGCGCCATGGTCGGCGGCACGGTCGGTGCGGCCGTTGGCGCCGCGGTGGAGATCCCGAATGCGGTGATCACGTCGATCGATGCCGAGCGTGCGCCCTCGGTCGTGGTGCATGAGCGCGTCGTGGTCGGCGAGCCGCTGCCCGCCACCGTCGAGCTGCGTCCCGTGCCGCGCTACACCGAGTATCGCTATGCGGTCGTCAACGATCGCCGCGTGATCGTCGATCCGCACACGCGCCGCGTCATCAAGATCATCGAGTGATCTGACATCATCGCGCCGGAAGGCCCCGTCGCATCCGTGGCGGGCCTTTCTGCGTTCAGGTGGTCTGGGTGCGGATCTGGCGCGCGAGCCAGTCGAGCGCGGCAGCCAGGCCGAAGCCGATGCAGGCGGTGGTGGCGTCGACGATGAAATCTTCCAGCCGCGCATGGCGCCCGGGCGCCAGGAATTGCGCCAGCTCCAGCGCCCCGATCAGGATGACCGCGATCCCTGTGGTCAGCAGCCGATGGCTGCGATAGGCGAGGCCGAAGGCCAGGCCGATCAGGACGAAGGCGAGGGCGTGCTCGCCGTCCTGTCCGAGATGGGAATGCGGCCGGTAGTTCGGCGGGCCCAGCGTCGCGAAGGCGACGGCTGCGGCGAGCAGCCAGGCCGAAAGGCGGAATACGATCTTCATGAGCTCTGCTTAGCACGATCCGGGCTGTGGGCCGGGCTCACAGCGGCTTGAGCCCCTAGTGTAGTTAACGCGGCGCGGGCCGAGGTTCATGGCGTCTCATCTTACCGCGCGGCGCCGTCGCCGGGCTTTTCAGATCGGCTGCCGCACGCCCAACCCCTGCATGAAGCGCTCGCGAATCTGCGCGGGATCGCGCCGGGTGGCGCCGACGCCGGGCTTGTCGTCGATGCGGGCCGCGATCAGCACCGGGCCGGCGGTTCCCAGCGCCAGATCGACGAGGCGTTCGAAATCCTCCTCATCTGCGGCCCAATGGCTGGCGCGAATGCCGCATCCTGCGGCAATGGCTGCGACGTCGGCCTGCCGGGCCGAGGTCGGCTGGCTGCCGGTGATCTGGTAGACGCCGTTGTCCATGACGATGATGGCCAAATTTTTCGGCGCCAGCGTCGCAATCGTGGCGAGGCAGCCGAGCTGCATCAGCAGCGAGCCGTCGCCTTCGAGCGCGAACACCCGGCGCTGCGGCTGCGCCAGCGCGACGCCGAGCGCGATCGGGCAGGCCAGCCCCATGCTGCCGAGCATGTAGAAGTTCTGCGGCCGCGGGCCCGCCGCCCACAGATCGAAATTGGTGTTGCCGATGCCGCCGATGACGGCTTCCTCATGCTTGAGCTTCGCAACCAGCCGGCAGGTAAGGTCATGGCGGTTCATGATCTTGGTGTTGAGGATCGGCGCGGTCATGCGAACACCTTTCCGCCGGTGAGCAGCGGGGAGAGGATCAGCGCCACCGGCGCCTGCGTCGCGACCGCCTGCTTGATCGAGCGGTCGACGATGAAGTCGAGCTCGTCGAGCCGCGTCATGGTGTGATGCTCCATCGCCAGCGCATCGAGCACCGGCCGCATGGTCCGGCACACCAGCGACTGGCCGACATTGAATTCGCCGAGCGTGCCGCGCTCCGACACGAGCATGATGAGCGGGATCTGGCAGGGCACGACCAGCGAGGCCAGCACGTTGGGCAAGGTCGCGAAGCCCGAGGTCTGCATCAGGAGCGCGCCGCGCCGCCCGCCCATCCAGGCGCCGGCGAGAATGCCGACCGCTTCCTCCTCGCGCGCGGTCGCAAACGTCGTGAAGAACGGATCGTCGTGCAAGCTCCGGATCAGCGGCGTCAGGACGCGGTCGGGAACGTAGGGGATGAGATCGACGTCGTTGCGCTTGAACGTCTGCAGCACGATCTCGTGCCAATTCGGCACAGCGGCTGCGGATCGCGCCGCGTCGGCATCGGCGGCCATTGCTGTTCCTCCGGTCGTCCCTGATGGGGCTCTGTTTGGTGCCGAGCTTGACGGCACCGGGACGATTGTCAACATGCCGGCCCGGCCGGTCAGGCATCCGCCTTTCAAGTCCGAAATCAAGAACCAAGATACCAGGAGGTCGCCTGTTCATGGCCGCGAATTCCAAGCGCGTCTTCTACGTCAAATATCTCGCGCACCCGATCTTCAGCGAGCTGCTCGCAGGCCGCCCCGACGTCCGGCTCGACCGGCTGGAGAACGAGAGCTCCGAGGCCGAGACGGCGCCGATCCTCGCCGCCGCCCACGCCTACCAGATCGGGGCGGCCCGCGACGAGCTCGCGCCGCGCTTCCATGTCGATGCGGAGCTGCTCGCCCGCGCGCCGAACCTCCTGATCGTGTCCAGCAACGGCGCGGGATACGATCCCGTCGATGTCGAGGCCTGCACCGCAGCCGGCGTCCTCGTCGTCAACCAGTCCGGCGGCAACGCGCATTCGGTGGCCGAGCACACGCTCGGCATGATGCTGACCCTGTCGAAGCGCATCATCCAGTCCGACCGCCGGCTGCGCCGGGAGGCGGACGTCAACCGCAACGATCTGATCGGCAACGAGGTGCAGGGGCGGACGATCGGCATCGTCGGACTTGGCAATGTCGGCCGCCGGGTTGCCGAGCTGTGCCGCGGCCTCCTCGGCATGACGGTGCTGGCCTATGACCCCTGTCTCGCGTCGGAGGAGATCGCGGCCCGCGGCGCGGAGAAGGTGGACCTCCATGACCTGATGCGGCGCTCGGATTTCGTCTCGATCAACTGCCCGCTGACGAGAGACAGCCGCGGCATGATCGGCGCCCGGGAGTTTGCGCTGATGCAGCCGCATGCCTATTTCGTCACCACCGCCCGCGGCTTCATCCACGATGAGGAGGCGCTGTTCGCTGCTCTGAGCGAAAAGCGCATCGCCGGCGCTGGGCTCGACGTCTGGGCCAAGGAGCCGCCGCCGCCGGATCATCCGCTGCTCCAATTCGACAACGTGCTGGCGAGCCCGCACACCGCCGGCGTGACGCGGGAGGCGCGGCAGAACATGGGCCGGATCGCGGCCGAGCAACTGCTCGCCGCGCTCGACGGCGGCCGGCCGCCGCGCCTGATCAATCCCGAGGCCTGGCCGCGCTACAGCGCCCGTTTCCGCGAGGCGTTCGGAGTGGCGCCGGGCTAGCCGGGAGAGGGGGAGTTGCGGGGAGAAGATTTCATGCGTCGCAAGCCGCGGGGTGGTAATGAATCTTCTCTTCCGGGCGGCTGCGGCGACGTGGACATTGCTATTTTCCGCGCCGTCTCGACAGCCCGGCGGCGGCTGATCATTTTTTCAGGGGCGCCATGAGCTTAGGCCATTTTTTTCGCTCGGCGCGGAAGGGAAACTGGTCCGATGCGCCGGCTGAACGCCATCCTGAAGTCGACCCATGGCCGCGTCCGTCGCGCCGTCTCGCAGTTCGTCGCGATTGCCGCCGCAAGCCTGCCTTCGGTCGGAGCCTAAGCGCCGGTTCCACGAGCTGCGTCAAATATTTGCGTCGGCCGCTTGATATCGGTCAACAGCGGACGGAGAAGCGCGCTAACATCTCCTCGATCACTGCGTGAGAGGCAGGAGGTTGCATGTCGCGCTACGTCATCCATTTCCTGAAGGACGTGCTGGGCGAGAATGGCCGCCAGTGCGAGATTTGCCAGAGCACGCTGGAGGTTGAGGCCGACAGCGAAGGCGAAGCCGCAGAAATCGCAAAGTCCAGGTTCTGCGAACAGCAGGAGCTGCGCGACTGGTCGCTGCACGCCGACCGCATCGAGGTGAAGGCGGCCGACTTTCCCTCCTGAGCTGCGGCTCAGCGGCTCAGCCCAGCCGGTGCATCGCGGGCCCCGGGGCCGAGCGAGCGCTGCACCATCACGGTGTCGCACCAGCGGCCGTAGCGGTAGGCGACGCCCGGCAGCAGCCCCACTCTGGCGAACCCGAAGCGTTCGTGAATGCCGAGCGAGGCGACGTTGTCGGCGTCGATATAGCCGATCATCTGCCGATATCCTGCCGCGGCGGACGCATCGATCAGCGCCTGCATCAGCAGCCGGCCGACACCACGGCCGAGATGCTCATGGTGGACATAGATCGAATGCTTGACCGCGAACCGATAGGCCGGCCGCTTCCTGAACAGGACGACATAGGCATAGCCCACGACCTCGCCGCGGAATGTCGCAACCAGATGCGGCAGGCGATGATTGCGCAGATTCTTGCGCCGCTGCTTGAGATCGTCCGGCTCCGGCGCGCCGGAACCGGGGGCGCTGTCCTCGACCCCGCGGCGGACATGCCGCCGGTAGATCGAGAGCATGGCCTCGACGTCCTCGTCGCGTGACGGCCTGACGAGGACCGGCGGCTCGGTATCGCCAGCCGTGATCGTGCTGTCCATGGTTCGAATTACTCTGCGCAGACATAGGTATGGAGCCGGACCCGGCCGGACTCGTCGAGCTCCTTGTACAGCCCCTGGATTTCGACGTCGAAGCCGGGATAGGCGTTGAACGCCCGCTCGAACATCTTGAGGTAATCGATCATCGGCTGGGCGCGCGCGGAGAGCCGCTCGCCCGGAACGATGGTAGCGATGCCCGGCGGATAGACCACGAACGGCGTCGTCGCAACGCGCCCGGCGATCTGGTCGATCGGCAGGTAATCGACCTCGTTCCGCATCAGCGCACGCGCTGCCTCACGCGGCGACATCGCGATCTCCGGCAAATGCTGCGGCTGGAACTGCTTTGCCTGCAGCGCGCTCACCTCGGCGTCGCGATAGAAACGATGCATCTCGCCGCAGAGGTCGCGCAGCCGCAGCTTGCCGTAGCGCGCAAAGCGCTTCCGGGTGAACTCCGGAATGGCGTCCTCCAGCAGCACGTTGTCATCGTGGAGCCGCTTGAAGGCGACCAGACCGCTGATCAGGGTTCCGGCCTTGCTGGCCTCGACACCCGGCGTCAGCAGGAAGAGCAGCGAATTGAGATCGTTCTTCTCCGCCACGATGCGGTTCTCGCGCAGATATTGCGCGACGATCGGCGCCGGGATGCCGTGGTCGGCATAGCCTCCGGTGGCGCGATCGAAGCCTGGGGTCAGCAGGGTCAGCTTGTTCGGATCGGTCATCGTGAAGCCGGCGGCGAGATCCGGAAAGCCGTGCCATGCGGCCCCGGGCGCGAGCTGCCAGAGGGACGCGTCGGTCGCGAGTTGGTCGGTCGAGATCGCCTCCCAGGCCACATCGTGGCTGGCTCCGGGATTGGCCGCATCGGGAATCGAGACGCGATCCGGAACGAACGGCTCGAAGAACCAGCGCCGTGCCGGATCCTTCTCCTTCTCCTCGAATTCCCTGCGCATCGCCCGGATCTTCTTGCGCAATTCGATGCCGAGCCGGATCGTGTCGTCCCACAGCACCTCGCCGGAGCGGCCCTTCATCATCTGCGCGCCGACGTCCAGCGAGGCGAACAGCGGGTAGAACGGCGAGGTCGAGGCGTGCTGCATGAAGCTCTCGTTGAAGCGCCGATGCTCGATCCGCCGCCGCTGCCCCTTGATGTGGCGGTCCTTGACGTGGATCTGCGAGGCCTGGGAGAAGCTCGCGAGCTGCTTGTGGGTCGATTGCGTGGCGATGATGCCTGGTGCGTCGGGTCCGAGATCGCCGAGGCCCATGGCGAAGCGGCCGGCATAGAGCGGGTGGAACTTCATGAACCCCGCCCAGGCCTCGTCGAACATGATGTACTCGCAGAGATGCCCGATCCGCTTGAGGATCATCTCGGCGCTGTGGATCGTCCCGTCATAGGTGCACTGCTCGACCACTGCGACACGGAACGGGCGCGGCTTGCGCCAGGCGTCGGGATCCTTGACCAGCGGGTTGTCGCGGATTTGTTGCCGCAGGTGCTGCTCGTCGAGCAGGTCCCAGCGCATCGGGCCGATCAGGCCCCAGGGGTTGCGAACTGTCGGGACGTAGATCGGGACGCCGCCCGAGATGAGCAGCGCACCATGATGGGCCGCCTTGTGGTTGTTGCGGTCGAACAGCACGAGGTCACCATCGGTGACCAGCGCGCCCAACACGACCTTGTTGGAGGTCGAGGTGCCGTTGAGGACGAAATAGGTCTTCTCGGCGCCAAAGATTTGCGCCGCTTCCTTCTGCGCGCGCAGCGCCGGTCCCTCATGGGTCAGGAGATCACCGAGATCGAGCACGGAATTGTCGAGGTCGTCGCGAAACACCGCCTCGCCGAGATGCTCGACGAAGATCCGGCCGATCGGGCTGCGGCTGTAGAACACGCCGCCATTGTGGCCGGGACAGGTCCAGAGCTGGTTGCCTTCCTCGGCATAGTCGACCAGCGTGCCGAAGAACGGCGTCTTCAGCGTCTCGGCATATTGCTTCAGCCGGCTGATCAGGTTCTTGGCGATGAAGGCGGGCGTCTCCTCGGAGAGGAAGACATAGCCGTCGATGAAATCGAGCACCTCGACCGGCAGGTCCTCGAAGCGCTTGCGCCGAATCAGCAGGATGATCGGGAAGTCCAGACCGCGCCGGCGCATCAGGTTGATCAGCGACGCCGTCTTGCCTTCCAGGCCCTTCTTGCCCCAATCGACGACCATGCAGCCGATCGCGGCATCCGTCTGCACCGCGATCTCGGCGTCCTCCAGCTTGCGGGCGCGCACCACCTCGAAGCCCGAGCGCTGGATCTCCTCAATGATCTGGTTGAAGCGGACGCCGGCGAGATCGTCGGTCTCGAACACCGGCGCGGCGAACAGGAAGGTGAAGCGGCGGAAGTAATCCATGAGCGTCTTTCGGGCTGGGTGGGGCAGCCACCTGTCGTCACGTTCGATGACGGTTCGATGACAATCGGGCACTCACGGAGCTTGTCTCGGCCGTCTCGCGGTGGCAATCGTCCCGAACCCGAGTGACGCTGAAAGGATCCGCGGTGCTTCCTGAATGGATCAGCCTTGATTGTGCGGCCCCGTCCGAACTCCATCGGCAGGCGGCGCTGGAACGCCAGGCGCAGTTGACCAAGCCGTTTGGCGCCCTTGGGCGATTGGAGCAGGTGGCGGTCGAACTGGCGGCGCTGCAGGCCCTGGAACGGCCGGGGGCCGACAGGGTCCCGGTGGTGCTGTTCGCAGGGGATCACGGCATCGCGGCGCAGGGCGTGTCGGCCTATCCGCCGGAAGTGACGGTGCAGATGCTGCACAACTTCGCGGCCGGTGGTGCGGCGATCTCGGTGCTGGCGCGCAGCCTGGGCTGCCCGCTTGAGGTGGTCGACGTCGGGACGCTGGCGCATGAGCCGGTGCCCGGCGTCGTCGTCGACAAGCCACGGCGCGGCACCCGCGATTTCAGCACCGAGGCGGCGCTGACGCCGGAGGAGGTTGCGTTCGCGGTGGAAGCCGGACGGCGCGCGGTGCTGCGGCAGGCCGATCACGCGCCGCAACTCGTGATCTTCGGCGAGATGGGGATCGGCAACACGACGTCGGCGGCAGCGATCGCCGCCGCGCTGCTGTCCTGTGCGCCTGCGGACACCGTCGGCAGCGGCACCGGGCTCGACGCCGACGGGCGGGCCAGGAAGGCCGCGGTGATCGTCGACGCATTGCGGCGACACGGGCTCACGGCGGGAGCGGCCGTCGCGGACATCCTGAAAGCGGTCGGCGGCTTCGAGATCATCGCGATGGCCGGCGCGATCGTCGCCGCCGCGCAGCGGCGCTGGCCGGTGCTGGTCGACGGCTTCATCGTCTCGGTCGCGGCGCTGGTTGCCGTCCGCCTCAATCCGTCCTGCCGTCCGTGGCTGTTGTTCTCGCACCGCTCGGCCGAACGCGGCCACGCCATCGTGCTCGACGTGCTCGGCGCCCGTCCTCTGATCGACCTCGATCTGCGGCTCGGCGAGGCCTCCGGCGCCGCCACCGCGCTGCCGATCATCCGGCTGGCCTGCGCGCTCCACGGGGGCATGGCGACCTTCGCGGAGGCCGCCGTCTCGGGAGCCAAGTCCTGATGCGGATCGATCTGCTGCGGCACGGGACGACGGGGCGGGATAGCCATCTCGATGGCCGCACCGATCCGCCGCTCAGCGAATCCGGCTGGGATCAATTCCGGCGGCAGACGCAGAGCCGGATCTGGCGCAGCGTCGTCAGCTCGCCGTTGGCGCGCGCACGTGCGGCAGCGGAGGATTATGCGCGTCAGACCGGCTGCGCGCTGAACATCGACGCGGATTGGAGCGAGCTCGATTTCGGGCGCTGGGACGGGCGAAGCCGCCGTGACATCGCCGCCGAGTCCGGGGGTGAAGGCTTGCTCGACGCCTTTCATGCCGATCCCACAGTCCGGGCACCGGGCGGTGAGAGCTGGGTCGATCTGCGAGCGCGTGTCACGCGCGCGACTGATCGCATTCTGGCAAAGTCCGAGTCTGCGCCGGTTCTGGTGGTGACGCATGGCGGCGCCATGCGTGCCGCGTTGTCGCATCTGCTTGGCTGGCCGCTGCGCCAGCTATGGAGCCTCCGTATCTGTCCCGGCACGCGGATCACGCTCGAAGCCGGGCAGGGCGATGATGGTGTAGCTTGGGGCGAAATCGTCGAGATCATCCAGCCATGAGTCTGCGTGAATTCTGGATCGCATTGCAGTTCCTGACGCGGCTACCGACACCGCGCGTCGCGGAGTCGCGGCCGGACGATCTTGCGCGGGCGTCGGTCTGGTTTCCGGCAGCCGGACTGGTGATTGGCGCCTGTCTGGCGCTGATCGCCCGCCTTTTTCATGAGGCCGATCCGTGGATCGTCGCGCTCGCCGTGCTGGTCGCCTGGATCTGGATCACCGGCGCGCTGCATCTCGACGGGCTCGGCGACGTCGCCGATGCGTTCGGCGCCGCGCATGGCAAGCCCGAGCGCTTCGTCGCCGTGCTCGGCGATCCCCATGCCGGCAGCTTCGCCGTGGTCGCGATATCGCTGCAGATCGCCGCCAAGCTGGTGCTGATCGCCGAGCTGGCCACGGGCCCGACGGCCTGGGTGCTGCTGCTGATCCCGGCTTGGGCACGGCTGGGAACGCTGGTCTGCACCAAGACGCTACTGTCGTTGAAGCCGGGGCTCGGCGCGAGCGTCTCGAACAGCGTCGGTTGGAATGTCATTATCGCGTGGGGCGGCGTGCTCGTGATCGCCGCGCTGGCCGGCGCGGTCCCGACGCTGCTCGCCATCGTGCTCCTGCCGGCGGTCGCATTCTATTGGCAATGGCGGCTCGGCGGCATCACTGGTGATTGCCATGGCGCCAGCATCGAGGTCACGGAAACGCTGCTGCTTGCCGCCTGCGTGCTCGGCTAGAAGGCGCCGCCGAGCGCCTGCGCCAGCCGCTGCCACTCGGACTCATCGCCCGGCAGGCCGAAGCGCAGCCAGTTCGGCTGAGCCGGAAAACGCCGGACGTGGATGCCGTGCCGGGCGAGCCGCTCGGCCAATGCGGCAGCATTCGCGTTCTCGACCAGCCTGAACAGGGGTGTTCCGCCAAGAGCCCTGGAACCGAGGCTGTGAATTTGGCAGCCGGACGCGGTCAGCATCGTATCGAGCCGTTGTCCGTCGGACACCAGCCTCACGCGTGCGTCCCGCAGCCATTGGTCGTCAGCCAGAGCAATCGAACCTATCGCAAGCGCAGGTCCAGACACGGCCCATGGACCCAGCGCACGGCGCAATTGATCGGCCAGGTCCTGGGAAGTTATGGCAAAGCCGAGCCTCAATCCTGCCAAGCCGTAAGCCTTTCCGAACGATCGCAACACCAGAGTGGCTGGTGGCAAGTTCGGAATCAGGCTCGCCTCCACGGGACAGAAATCAGCAAAAGCTTCGTCTACCACAAGCAGGCCGTTGCGACGCGCGAGCGTCACGCCGAGCAAGTGGAGCGTGGCGCGTGGCAGCAATCGTCCAGTGGGATTGTTCGGGTTGACCACAATGGCGACGTCTGCTTCCGCCAGCGCATCGACCTTGTCGACCAAACGCACTCGGTGACCGCAGCGGCGCCAGCAGAGCTCATGTTCTTCGTAGGTCGGCGCAAACACAGCGACCGAACTCGAAGCGCGCAGGCGCGGCAGAATCTGCAGCAGCGCTTGGGTGCCTGCGGCCGCAACAATCGATGCGGGTGTCTGCAGGCGGTACCGTGCAGCGGCAACGGACAGCAGCGCGTCCTCGTCGGGCTTGCTGGGCAACCGTGTCCAGCTCTCAGCCGGGACCGTCGGCACGGGGTAAGAGATCGGATTGATGCCGGTCGACAGATCGATCCACGGCAGCGGTGCGTCCGGGTAGAGACGGCTGACCGCAGCGAGATCGCCGCCGTGAAGGATCGCTTCCGGCTCATCCTTATGCGTGCTAGTCGCTCTGTCGTCCATCTCGTTCCTTTACATGCCTTTCCTTAAGCGGAGATCGATGTTCGTCTCTCTCGCGCTCACGGCGCTCCTCGTCGAGGCGGCGGTCGGCTATCCCCAGGTGCTGGTGCAGCGGATCGGACATCCCGTGATGTGGATGGGCGCGCTGATAGCATGGGGGGACCGCCGCTGGAACAGGGCAGCAGACAGCTTTGCCGCACGACGCGCGCGCGGCATTGCGCTCGTGTGCCTGCTCGTCGTCGGGCTGATGGCCACCGGCCTCATTGCAACATGGGTCGTGCAGGCGCTCGTCGGCGAGCCGGTTGCAACCATCATCCTTGGTGTGGCGGCAAGCAGCCTGCTGGCCCAGCGCAGTCTCGATACGCATGTCGCCGCGGTCGCAGAGGGGTTGGAGCAGCAGGGACTCGACGGCGGCCGCCGGGCCGTGGCGATGATCGTCGGCCGCGATCCCGAGCGGCTGGATGAAGCCGGCGTCGCGCGGGCTGCGGTCGAGAGCCTGGCTGAGAACTTCTCCGATGGCGTCGTTGCGCCGTTGTTCTGGCTGGTTATCGGCGGACTGCCGGGCATCCTGATCTACAAGACTCTCAACACCGCCGACAGCATGATCGGTCATCTCTCTGACCGTCACCGCGCGTTCGGCTGGGCGGCGGCGCGGCTCGATGATCTCGTCAACTTGCCGGCCTCGCGCCTGTCCGCGCTGTGGATCGCAGCCGCTGCGGTCTGCATCCCCAACGCCTCGGCTTCGGCCGCACTGCGAGACGTTGCACGCGATGCATCGAAGCATCGTTCGCCCAATGCCGGCTGGCCGGAAGCGGCGATGGCCGGTGCGCTTGGATTACGCCTGGCAGGGCCGCGCGTCTATCACGGTCATCTCGTCACCGATGCCTGGATGGGAGACGGGCGCGCCGATCTCGACGCGTCCGACATCCGGCGTGCCCTGCGGCTGTATCGGCTGGCGTGTCTGGTTCAGGCGGCGGTCGTCGCAGGCCTCGTCCTGGTCAGGATCCTGTAGTCGCCACGGGGGGCGCGGGTTTGCTCGCCAATGCCAGGATACGATCAACGTCGACGTAGCGCTCGAGATGCGCCGCGAGTGCATCCAACGTTGTGTCCACATCGGTCTCATAAGAGAGGCCGCTGGTCGTCGCACCGAGGCCGCGCAGCCAATGGCTGCGCAGGCCATCGTCGGCGAACAGACTATGCACGTAGCAGCCGGCTACCAGGCCATCAGGCGCGATGGCGCCATCGCGACGACCGTCGGAGAAGGTCAGGAAGGGGCGCTGTGTCGCTGGTCCCTCCGTGCGGCCGATGTGCATCTCGTAGCCGCGGAACGGCAATTGACCGTCCATCAGCGTGCCCTGGACCTCGCGCAACGCCTTGTCATCCGTCAGGGTCGTTTCGACGTCGAGCAGCCCAAGTCCCGTGACGGAACCAGATGCCCCCTCGTGTCCGTCGGGATCGCTGATCATGCGTCCGAGCATCTGATAGCCGCCGCAGATGCCGAGCACGCGGCCGCCGCGGCGCAGATGCGCGATGAGATCGATGTCCCAGCCGGCGTCACGCAGGGCTGCGAGATCGGCGATCGTCGCCTTCGAGCCCGGCAGGATCACGATCGATGCGTCGCCGGGAATTGGCGTGCCCGGCCGCAGGAACTGCAGATCGATTCCATCTTCCAGTCGCAACGGATCGAACTCGTCGAAATTGGAAATGCGGGGGTAGGCGAGGATGACGACCTTCGGCCGTTGTCCTCCCGATGATCCGCGTTCAGCCAGTCCGAGCGCATCCTCGGCGGGCAGGCGGCGCGCATCGGAAAAATGCGGAATGAGCCCGAGCGACGTCCAGCCCGTCCGCTGCGCGATCTCGTTGATGCCCGACGCGAATAACGCCGGATCGCCGCGGAACTTGTTGACGAGGAAACCCGCGATGCGTGCGGCATCCGCGGGCGCGATCACCGCCTGGGTGCCGACCAGGCTCGCAATGACGCCCCCCCGATCGATATCGCCGATCAGCACCACCGGAATCTGCGTTACCTGCGCAAAACCCATGTTGGCGATATCGCCGGCGCGCAGGTTGATCTCGGAGGCGGAGCCGGCGCCTTCGACCAGCACGATGTCGGCATCGGCAGCCAGATGGTGAAAGCTCTCGAGCACCGTATTCATCAATTGCGGCTTCATCGCCTGATAGGCCGATGCCTTGGCGTTGCCGATCACGCGGCCCTGCACCACGACCTGCGACCCGATCTCGCTCTGCGGCTTCAGCAGCACCGGGTTCATGTGCACCGTCATCGGCCGCCGCGCCGCGCGCGCCTGCAGCGCCTGGGCGCGGCCGATCTCGCCGCCATCCGTGGTGACGGCGGCGTTGTTCGACATGTTCTGCGGCTTGAACGGCGCCACTTTTAGGCCGCGCAAGGTCAGCGCACGCGCGAGCCCCGCGACGATCAGCGATTTGCCGACGTCGGAGCCGGTGCCCTGGAACATGATGGCGCGCGCGCTCATGAGCCTAGTACTCGATGCCTTCCTGCGCCTTCACGCCGGCCGCGAAATGATGCTTCACGAGGTTCATCTCGGTGACGAGATCGGCGGCCTCGATCAGCTCCGGCTTGGCGTTGCGGCCGGTGACGACGACGTGCAGATCGGGACGGCGCCCTGCGAGCGTGGCGACGACGTCGGCGATATCAAGATGATCGTAGCGCAGCGCGATGTTGAGCTCATCGAGGACGAGCAGCCGGATCGACGGATCCGCCATCAGCTCCTTTGCCTTGGCCCAGGCGCGCTCGGCCGCGGCGACGTCGCGCGCGCGATCCTGGGTTTCCCACGTAAAACCTTCGCCGAGCGTGTGCCACGACACCTGGTCGCCGAACGTCTCGATGGCCTTGCGCTCGCCGGTCTCCCACGCGCCCTTGCCGAATTGCACGACGCCAATGCGAAAGCCGCGGCCGATCGCGCGCAGCATCAGGCCCCACGCCGCCGTCGATTTGCCCTTGCCCTTGCCGGTGTGAACGATGAGCAGGCCCTTCTCCACGGTCTTGGAGGCGACCTCGGCATCCTGCACCGCCTTGCGGTTCTCCATCTTCGCCTTGTGGCGGGAATCGTCGGCGCTTTCGGTCACGGGCATGTTCTCCTTGTCACTTCAAAGTCAGCGGCAGTCCTGCCGCCATCAGGATCACGCGATCGGCCACGGCCGCGACGTCCTGGTTCAGTCGACCCTGGGCGTCGCGAAAGGCGCGCGCCAGCGCATTGTCCGGCACGATGCCCAGCCCGACTTCGTTGGACACGGCCACGATGGGGCCATTCGCGCTCCTGAGCGCATCGATCAGCTCGGCACATCTGGCCGGTACGTCCATGTCGGCGAGCATCACATTGCTGAGCCAGAGCGTCAGGCAATCGATCAGCATCGGCGTGCCCGAATCTCCATGTGCCCGGATGAGGCCGGCGAGATCATGTGTCGTTTCCAGCGTCTGCCATCCCTCAATGCGGCGCGCCTTGTGCTGGGCGATCCGGTCGGTCATTTCGGCGTCGAACGCCTGCGCCGTCGCAACATAGGTCCAGGGCGGCGGAAGGGCGGTGACGAGCGCCTCGGCATGGCGGCTCTTGCCCGAGCGCGCGCCGCCGAGCACCAGCGTCAGGCGCGGCAGGACGGGGTGCGGCGGGGCAGGGGCCATGGGGACGATTCCGATTGACGGGCTTTGGCGCGACCCGTATCTAACAGATGACGGTTCTCCGAAAGGAGAGATTTAGGGAACACGGTGCGGGTTCTTGACCCAAGGCCGTGGCTGCCCCCGCAACTGTAATCGGCGAGTGTGAGGCCAAGACACCACTGGGAAACCGGGAAGGTGGCCTGATGCAGCGACCCGAGAGCCAGGAGACCTGCCGTCGACATTGCTGTTGGCCGACCCGTCGCGCGGGGAGTCGCGATGCTGGTTCTGATCCCGCCGGGATGGGCGGGATGCCGTCGGATGCAGCGCATCGTCCGGTCCTCTGGGGAGCCGGCAAGCGACGGAGACGGCCATGAAGTTGACCCGTACCACGACCTTTGCAGCCGCGAGCCTGTTGCTGCTCGCCGCCGATCCCGCCTTCGCGCATCACATGATGGGCGGCAAGCTGCCGCAGACGTTTGCGCAGGGGATGCTGTCCGGCCTCGGCCATCCCATCATCGGAATCGACCATCTGGCGGCGATCGTGGGCGCGGGCATCGTTGCAGCTCTGCTGGGCCGCGGCTTCGCGCCGGTGCTGGCCTTCACCACCGCGATGATCGCGGGCGTCGGCCTGCATGTGGCCAAGGCCAACATCCCGGCTGCCGAGCTGCTGGTCGGCCTGACCACCGCCGTGGTCGGCCTCGTGGTGGTGATGCGTGGGCGCTTCGGCGTGTTGCCGGTTGCCGGCCTGTTCGCCGTGACCGGCCTCGTCCATGGATATGCGCTGGGTGAATCGATCGTCGGCGCCGAGAACTCGCCGCTTGGCGCCTATCTCGCCGGTCTGCTCTTGATCCAGACCGTCATCGCCGCCGGTGCGTTCCTCGGCACCAGGCTGCTGTCGGCGAAGGCCAAGGCGGCTGCGCCGCTGGCGCTGCGGCTCGCGGGCGCCGCCATCGTGCTGGTGGGCGGTGTCGCCGCCGCAACGGCCGCCGGCGTGATCGGCTGATCGATGATCGCATCTGCTGAGACGACGTTGTTCGTCTGCGTTACCTGCCGCACGCAGGCGGCCGAGGCTGCGCCGCCGGATGAGCCGCGGGCCGGCGCCCGTTTGCTCGCGGCCATCGAGACGGTGCCGGCTGCGCAACGCGCCGGCGTCGCCGTCGTCGGCGTCGAATGCCTGTCCAACTGTAATCGTGCGTGCACGGTTGCCGTGACGGCACCGGGCAAATGGACCTATGTGCTCGGCGCACTTGATCCGGATCTGCATGCGCGGGATGTGCTGACATTCGCGCAATTGCATCAGCGTCATGACGCCGGCCTGCCGGCCTGGCGCGAGCGTCCCGAATACATCCGCAAGAACACCGTCGCGCGCGTGCCTGCGCTGTCGGCGCCACGCTGAAACCGAGAGATCGCATCGCCATGACGAAGTCGTTCGCCAAGACGCCTTGCACCATCGTCACCGGTTTTCTCGGCGCCGGCAAGACGACGCTGGTGCGCAATCTGATCGAGACCGCGAACGGCCGCCGGCTCGCCATCATCGTCAACGAGTTCGGCGACGTCGGCATCGACGGCGACATCCTGAAAGGCTGCGGCGTGCCGGACTGTCCGGAGGATCGCATCGTCGAGCTGTCGAACGGCTGTCTGTGCTGCACCGTCGCCGACGATTTCGTGCCCGCGCTCAGGAGCCTGCTGGACCAGAAGGAGCCGCCGGAGCATATCGTGATCGAGACCTCGGGGCTGGCTTTGCCGAAGCCGCTGGTGCAGGCCTTCAACTGGCCCGAGATCGCGACGCGTGTCACGGTCGACGGCGTCGTGGCGGTCGTCGACGGCCCGGCGGTGGTTGCGGGCCGCTTCGCCGACGATCCGGAAGCGCTCGCGGCGCAGCGCGCCACCGATGCCTCGCTCGATCACGACAACCCGCTGGAGGAGGTCTACGAGGACCAGCTGCTGTGCGCCGATCTCGTCGTGATGAACAAGAGCGATCTGATGAGCGAGGAGCAGCGCAAGGATGTCGCCGCCGAGATTGCCGCCAAGGTGCAGCGCGCCGTCAAGGTGATCGCGACCGAGCATGGCAGGCTGTCGGCGTCGGTGCTGCTCGGGCTCGGCGCCGCGGCGGAGGATGATCTCGCCGCCCGGCCGTCGCATCACGACAACGAGGCCGAGCATGATCACGACGATTTTGAGAGCTTCGTGCTCGACGTCCCGGCGCAGGCCTCGCCCGATGCGCTCGTCGACCGCATCGCGGCCGCCGTCGATGCGCATGATGTCTTGCGGGTGAAAGGGTTCGTGGAAGTTGCCGGCAAGCCGCTGCGCCTCCTCGTGCAGGCCGTGGGCAGCCGCATTCAGCACCAGTTCGAGCGCCCGTGGCGCTCGGGCGAATCGCGGCAGGGGCGGTTGGTGATCATCGGCGAGCGCGGCCTCGATGCCGCCGCCATCCAGAGCCTGATCACAGGGTAGGCGTCACCGATGCACCTGCTGGCGACAACGGGCGGGGATCTCGACGACCTCGAACAGGCCGTGGATCTTGCGCAGTCGCCGGCCGAGATCGTCGTGCTGTCGTTCTCGGACAACGACCTGTCGGCGTTGGCCGAAGCCTGGACCGCGACGTCGACCGAGCTGCCCAGCCTGCGCCTCGCCAGCCTGAAGCGGCTGAAGCATCCGATGTCGGTCGATCTCTATGTC
Organism: Bradyrhizobium sp. HKCCYLRH2015; assembly: GCF_051168215.1. Lineage (NCBI taxonomy): Bacteria > Pseudomonadati > Pseudomonadota > Alphaproteobacteria > Hyphomicrobiales > Nitrobacteraceae > Bradyrhizobium > Bradyrhizobium sp. HKCCYLRH2015. Next base: position 235,137 of record NZ_JBNPUO010000005.1, read on the forward strand.
GACCGCGTCGTGCTCGGGGCGCGCGCCGTCGTCGTGCGCTGTCTCGGCGGGCTCGACTATTGGCGCTACGGGCTGGAGCGCATCGCGTCGACCTGCCGCAGCAGCAACATTCTGTTCGCGGCGCTGCCGGGCGATGATCGCGCCGACGACCGGCTCGATGCGCTCTCGACCTTGCCGCACGACGCGACGTCGCGGCTTTACGGCTATCTGCACGAGGGCGGCGTCGGCAATGCGCGCGAGGCGCTGCGTTATCTCGCGCGCCTGCTTGGCCGTGACGCGCCGTTTGCCGAGCCGATCGCGATCGGTCCGATCGTCGGCTTTACGCGCGACCGCGGCGCGGTCGGCATCGATGACCTCTGCAGCCACGATGATGCACGGCCGAGCGCGCTGATCGTGTTCTACCGTGCGAGCCTGCTTGCTGCCGATACGGCCGGGATTGCAGAATTGATGCGGGCGATCGAAGCCGAAGGGCTGGCGGCCGTCGCGGTCGCGGTAACCAGCCTGAAGGATCCCAGCATCGACGATGCGCTGGTGCGACTGGTCCGGCACCGGCGTCCTGCGGTCATCTTGAACGCGACCGCGTTCTCGGCGCAGCGCGAGGACGGCACAACGGCGCTCGACCTCGCGGACGCGCCGGTTCTGCAGATCATCCAGGCGCAGAGCACCGAGGACGCGTGGGCTTCCTCGGCGCGTGGACTGTCGCCGACGGACCTTGCGATGAATGTCGTGCTGCCGGAGCTCGACGGCCGACTGCTGGCGCGCCCGATTGCGTTCAAGGGTGAGGCGCCGGCGGACGAGCGTCTGCAGTTCAGCGCGATGCGTTATGTGCCTCAACACGACCGTATTGCTTACGTCGCCCGGCTCGCGGCGCGATGGGCGCAATTGCGCGCGCTGCCGGCCAGCGAACGGCGCGTGGTGCTGGTGCTGTCCGATTATCCGGCGCGCGGCGGCCGCCGTGGCTATGCGGTCGGGCTCGACACCAGCGCAAGCGCGGCCGCGATCGCGCGGCTGTTGGCGGACAGCGGGTACAACATCGGCCGCGCAGCGCCGATCGCCGACGACATCGAAGCGCTGCTGCGGGACCAGGCAGATGAGCTCGTCGTGCCGCTCGCGACCTATCGGTCCGCGCTGGCGCTGTTGCCGGATGATCTGCAGCGCGCCTTGCGCGATACCTGGGGAGAGGCGGATGTCGACCCGGCATTCCGGGATGGCGCGTTCCGTTTCCCGGTGCTGCGTACAGGAAAACTGCTGATTTTGTTGCAGCCGGATCGTGGCCATCGCGCCGACCGCAAGTCCGGCTATCACGACACCAGCGTGCCGCCGCGGCACGCTTTTGTCGCGCTCTACGCGCATCTTCGTGAGGCCGAGCGGATCGATGCGCTGATTCATCTGGGTGCGCATGGCACGCTGGAATGGCTGCCGGGCAAGGCGCTGGCGCTCTCGAGCGCGTGCTGGCCGGAGGCCGTGCTGGGCCCGTTGCCGGTGATCTATCCCTTCATCGTCAACAATCCCGGCGAAGCGATGCAGGCCAAGCGGCGGTTGTCGGCACTGACGCTCGGGCATCTGACGCCGCCGCTGTCGCATGCCGGCCTGCACGGACCCTTGCTGGAGCTGGAGGGGCTGGTCGAGGAGTATGCCGAGGCGGATGGTCTCGACAAACGCCGCTTGAAGCTGCTCGAGGAGGAGATCGTCGCGCGGGCCTGGCAGAGCGGCTTGGCCGCCGATTGCGGGCTCGACCGTGCCATGGCCGGACGCGAGGCGATCGCGCAGCTCGATGCGCAGCTCTGCGACATCAAGGAGCTCGCGGTGCGTGACCGCCTGCACGTGTTCGGGCAGGCGCCCGACACGGCGGCGACCGGCCTGTTGGCCGATGCGATCATTGCGGCCGCGGGACAGGCGGCAGCGACTATCGATCGCGCCGACATCGCAGCCCGGATTGACGGGAGCGCGGCGGCCGAGCGCAGCGCGTTGCTCGCCGCGCTCGATGGCCGGCGCGTCGCCGCCGGTCCCGCCGGCGCGCCGAGCCGCGGCCGTCTCGACGTGCTGCCCACGGGCCGCAATCTGACCGCGATCGACCCGCGCGCGATTCCGACCCGCACTGCGGCTCTGGTTGGCCAGCGCGCCGCCGACGAGGTGATCCGGCGCTATCTGCAGGACCATGGCGACTATCCGCGCGCGCTCATGCTCGATCTCTGGGCGTCAGCATCGCTGCGTACCGGCGGTGACGATCTGGCCCAGGCCTTGGCTTATCTCGGCGTGCGGCCGCGCTGGGATCTCAACTCCAATCGCGTCACGGGCGTCGATGTGCTGCCGTTGGCGATGCTCGATCGCCCGCGCATCGATGCGACGCTGCGGATCTCGGGGCTGTTCCGCGACCTGTTCGAAGCGCAGATCGCGCTGTTCGATCTCGCCGTGCAGAAGGTGGCGGCGCTCGACGAGGACGATGCCGACAATCCGCTGGCCGCGGCCCGGCGGCGCGGCGAGAGCCTGGCGCGCGTGTTTGGCGGCGCGCCCGGCAGCTACGGCGCCGTTGCCGCCGATCTCGCGCTCGGGATGGACTGGACGAGCCGGTCGCAGCTCGGCGAGGCGTATCTCGAGCGCACCGCTTACAGTTTCGGCGGAGCGCATGACGGCGTGTCGGCCTCCGACACCTTTCGCGCCCGCGTTCGGAGCGCCGATGCCCTCGTGCATCCGCAGGACGATCGTGAGCGCGACCTGCTCGACGGTGAGGAGGTCGCCGACTTCGCCGGTGGATTTGCTGCCGCCGCAGCGTCGCTCGGCGCGTCGCCCGCGCTGCTGCATCTCGACACCAGCCGTCCGGAGGCGCCGACGGCGCGGAGCTTCAGTGAGGAGATTGCCCGCGTGGTCCGCGGCCGTCTCGCCAATCCGCGGTGGATCAACGGAATGCTCGCTCACGGCTATCGCGGCGTGGCCGAGATCGCGCAGGGCGTCGACGCGCTCTATGCCTTTGCGGCCACCTCCGATGCCGTCGCCGAGCACCTGTTCGATCTGGCGCATGGCGCGCTGCTGCGCGACGAGGCCGTGCTGGACGGGATGGTCGCGCGCAATCCTGCGGCTGTCGCTGCGATCGTCTCGCGGTTCGAGGATGCGCTGCGCCGGCAGCTCTGGGTGCCGCGCCGCAATGCGGTCGCTGACGAGATCGTGCAGGCTCGCGCGCGCCTCACGCAAAAGGAGAGCGTGTCGTGAGCGCCGCGGTCGAGATCAAGGGCTGGTGTCCGGGCGCGCGGCGTCCGATGCCGAGCGGCGACGGGTTGATCGTTCGCGTCCGGCCGCATGGCGGCGCGCTGCCGGTGTCGACGCTGCGCGAGCTTGCCGAGGCCGCGCGGCGTTACGGCAACGGCGAGATCGACCTCACGCGCCGCGCCAATCTGCAGATACGTGGCGTATCGTCCGAGACGCTCGTGCCTCTGTGGGAGCTGATGGCATCACTCGGCCTGCTCGATGACAGCGCCGAGCGCGAAGCCATCCGCAACATCGTCGTCAATCCGCTGGCGGGACACGACCCGGCCGAACGGGCCGACATGCGACCCGTCGCGGCCGAGCTGGAGACGTTGCTGGCCTCGGATCAGACGCTCCATGCGCTGCCGCCCAAGTTCGGCTTTGCGCTGGACGGCGGCGGCCGGCTGCCGCTGACGGAGCTCGCCGCGGATGTTCGTCTCGTCGCCTGTGGCGGCACTCGGGGGAGGCGTGTCGCCGTCGGCATTGCGGGTTCCGATGATCCCGTGTGGCTCGGAACGACAGCCGTGATCGACGCGGCATCGACGGCCGTTCACCTCGCGCGGCTGGTGCTGCAACTTAGCCCCACGCGCCGCTCCGCGACGTTGCCGCCGTCCGCGATCGCCGCGGTCAGCGCAGAGCTGAACCTTGACGTTTCCGACATCGCGCCACCGTCAGCCGCCATGGGGCAGCGACATTGCGGCGTCATTGCTCTCACGGATCAAACCTGCGCCGTCGGTCTCGGCGTGCCGTTCGGCCGCATCGATAGCGACGCGCTGGCGCGGCTTACGGCCGTGCTCGCGGCACATGATGTCGCCGAGGTCCGCCTGTCACCATGGCGCGCGCTATATGTCGTCGCGGGCGCCGTGAGTGCAGGGCAATTGGTGGCGGACGCAGCCCGGCTCGGCCTGGTCGTCGACGACGCCGATCCACTGATGCGCATCGACGCCTGCTCGGGCGCCGGCTGCTGTCCGTCCACGGAATTGGCGACGCGGCAGCATGCCCGCATGATCGCCGATGCGATGGCCCGGACGGGATTCAACGGCACGCTGCACGTCTCCGGCTGCGCCAAGGGCTGTGCACGGTCGGCGGCTGCCGACATCGTGCTGGTCGGCGAGGCCAAAGGTTATCACATCGTCCGCCACGGCACGGTGAAGAGCGAGCCCTGCGGCATGCTCGATCCCGCCGAGATCGACGTCGACGGGTTGTTCGAAACGAAAGAAAAGGCCGATGTCTGAGCTCCGCGACTACATCAAGGACGGCGCGGAGATCTACCGCCGCTCGTTCGCGACCATCCGCGCCGAGGCCGACCTGTCGCGCTTCCAGGGACTGGAAGAGAAGATCGCCGTGCGCATCGTCCATGCCTGCGGCATGGTCGAGATCACCTCCGACATCGCGATGTCCGAACATTTCGCCGCGGAGGCGCGGGCGGCGCTCGATGGCGGCGCGCCGATCCTGTGCGATGCCAAGATGGTGGCGCAGGGGATCACGCGGGCGCGGCTGCGGGAGAAGAACGAGATCATCTGCACGCTCGAGGCACCCGAGGTGCCCGCGCTTGCCGCGAAGCTTGGGACCACCCGATCCGCCGCGGCGCTGGAGCTGTGGCGGCCGCATCTCGGCGGCGCGCTGGTGGCGATCGGCAATGCGCCGACGTCGCTGTTTCATCTGCTCGACATGCTCGATCAGGGCGCGCCGCGACCGGCCGCGGTGATCGGGACGGCGGTTGGGTTCGTTGGAGCGCGGGAGTCCAAGGAGGCGCTCGCGGCCGATGGCCGGGTGCCGTATCTGATCGTGAAGGGCCGCAAGGGCGGCAGCGCGATGGCGGTCGCCGCGGTGAATGCGATCGCGAGCGAAGTCGAATGAGCCTGCTGGACACCATCGCGGGCTCGGCCAATGCGGGCACGCTGTACGGCATCGGCGTCGGTCCGGGCGACGTTCGTTATCTGACCTTGCGCGCCGCGGGCCTGGTCCGGTCCGTCGATGTGGTGGCGTTCTTTGCCAAGCGCGGCATGGAAGGCAACGCGCGGCGGATCGTGACGCCCTTGATGGAAGCCGGCCGCCACGAGCTGCGGCTCGAATATCCGGTCACGGAGGAACTGCCCGTCGCCGACCCGTCCTATCAGTCAGAGATCGCCGATTTCTATCGGCGCGCGTCGGACAGCATCACCGCGCATCTGGCGGCGGGGCGATCGGTCGGTCTGCTGTCGGAAGGCGATCCGTTCTTCTACGGCTCGTTCATGCATATGTGGCGGCGACTGGAGCACGATCATCCGGTCGAGGTGGTGCCGGGCGTCACCGGCATGTCCGGCTGCTGGACAAAGGCCAATGTTCCGATCACCTGGGGCGACGACGTCCTCTCGGTGCTGCCGGGCACGTTGGGCGAGGACGTCCTGCATGATCGGCTGACGCGTTGCGAGGCTGCCGTGATCATGAAGGTCGGGCGCAACCTCGCCAAGGTGAAGCGCGCGATCATCAGCGCCGGATTGCTCGATCGCGCGCTCTATGTCGAGCGCGGCACGATGGAGGCGCAGCGCGTCGCGCCGCTGGCCGAGGTGGAGCTGGACCGCGGTCCCTATTTCTCGATGATCCTGATCCCCGGGCAGGGGCGACGGCTATGACGGGCACGCTGACCATCGTGGGCGTCGGCCCGGGGCGGGCCGAATTGATCACGCCCGCCGCCGCGGCCGCCATCGCAAGCGCGACCGATCTGATCGGCTATGGACCGTATCTCGACAGGGTGACCTCGACGAGTCCGGGCCAGATCCGGCACGCCAGCGACAATCGCGTCGAGCTCGACCGTGCGCGCCACGCACTGGCGCTCGCACGCGACGGCAAGCAGGTCGTGGTGGTGTCGGGCGGTGATCCCGGCGTGTTCGCGATGGCCGCGGCGGTGTTCGAGGCGGTCGAGGCGGGACCGCCGGCTTGGCGCGACCTCGACATCCGCGTCGAGCCTGGCGTCACCGCCATGCTGGCGGCCGCGGCCGAGGTCGGGGCGCCGCTCGGTGGCGACTTCTGCGCGATCTCGCTCTCCGACAATCTCAAGAGCTGGACGACCATCCGTCGCCGCCTCGAGGCGGCCGCCGCGGCCGATTTCGTCATTGCGCTCTATAATCCGCTGTCCAAGGCGCGGCCTCATCAGCTGGGCGAGGCGTTCGCGCTGCTGCGCCAGATCAAGCCGGCTTCGACCGTCGTCGTCATGGTGCGGGCCGCGGGCAGTGGTGATGTCGGGCGGATCATCACCGCCTTGGGCGAGGTCGATCCCGGCAAGGCGGACATGCGCACGCTCGTGCTGATCGGATCGACCGCCACGCGCCTGATCGCGCGCGAGGGAAAGTCGCCGTTTGTCTATACGCTGCGCCGTGAGGTCGAGGGCGGCGCATGAGTCAGTTGTGCCTCCAGCCACTGCAATGCGGCTCGCGCGCCGTCCAGCGCGATGCCATGCGGCTTGTCGGGTCTTGCGATCATCACCACGGGAATCGCGAGCCGCCGCGCGGCTGCGATCTTCGGATACGTGGCCGCGCCTCCGGAGTTCTTCGATACCACAAAGGCGATGCGCTCTCGGGTCAGAAAGGCTTGCTCTGTCGGCTCGTCGAACGGCCCGCGATCGTGGACGAAGCGAATGTCGGGCGGCAACGCGACGTCGCCAGGCGGGTCGATGGTTCGCGCGACGTAGTGGTGCTGCGGGGCTGCTGCGAAGGCTGCGAGCTCCAGGCGGCCAAGACTGAGGAATACACGCGCCGGATCCGTTCCGAGCGCGGAAGCCGCGTCGTCGGCACTGCCGACCTCGATCCAGCGGTCGCCGGCCTGGCGTTGCCAGGCCACGCGCCGGATCGACGCCAGCGGCACCGACAGCGCATGGCAGGCTGCGACCGCATGGCGCGAGATCTGGTCGGCGTAGGGATGCGTGGCATCGATGACGGCGTCGATCGCATGATCCCGCAGCCAGGCTTCCAGTCCGGCGATGCCGCCGAAGCCGCCGATGCGCGTCGGCAGCGGCTGCGGTCTGGGCGCGGCGGTGCGGCCGGCGAGCGAGAGCGTCGCTGCGAACCGGTCGTCGCCGGCGAGCAGCCGCGCCAGCTCCGAAGCCTCGGTCGTCCCGCCAAGAATGAGAATACGCATGCGGGGCAGTGTCCATGGTGAACTCGGCCGCAACTTGCAACGCGCAGCGCTGGCTGTCCATCGTCGGGATCGGCGAGGATGGTGTCGACGGCCTCTCGGTATCTGCACGACGTCTCATCGCGCAGGCGGCCCTCGTGGTCGGGGGCGCGCGTCATCTCGAGCTCGCAGCGCCGTTGATCGCGGGGGAACGGCTGGTCTGGCCCAGCCCGTTGAAGCTCGCGTTCGACCAGATCGCGGCGCGACGGGGACAGCCCGTCGTCGTTCTCGCAAGCGGCGATCCTTTCAACTACGGCGTCGGCAAGCAGCTGATGCAGCGCTTCGCGTCCGCCGAGATGCTTTGCGTCCCGCAGCCCTCGGCCTTTAGCCTCGCGGCGGCGCGGCTCGGCTGGCCGCTGCAGGATGTGGCGCAGGTGACGTTGCACGGCCGCCCGCTCGAAGGGATTATCCGCCATCTCGCGCCGGGCGCGCGCATTCTGGCACTGGCCTGGGACGGATCCACCGCCGCGCGGCTCGCCGCGCTGCTGACCTCGCGCCGCATGGGACGCTCGCGCCTGACGGTGCTGGAAGCGATCGGCGGCGCGCATGAGCGGGTGCGCAGAGCGCTGGCCGACGCGTTCGATCTCTCTGATATTCATCCGCTGACGACGATCGCGGTCGAGGTCGATGCCGAGACCGATGCACCCGTGATCCCGCTGACCGCTGGTCTTGCCGATGACCTGTTCGAGCATGACGGCCAGCTCACCAAGCGCGACGTGCGCGCCGTGACGCTGTCTGCGCTCGCGCCAAGGCCGGGCGAATTGCTGTGGGACGTTGGGCTGGGCTCGGGCGCGGTGGCGATCGAGTGGCTGCTTCGTCATGGTTCGTTGCGCGCGATCGGCATCGAGGCGCGGCAGGACCGGGCCGACCGGGCGATGCGCAACGCGCTGGCGCTCGGCACTCCCGAGCTGAAGCTGGTGATCGGACGCGCGCCGGCGATGCTGGCGGATCTCGAAGCGCCCGATGCGGTCTTCATCGGCGGCGGCATTTCTGAAGCGGGTGTGTTCGAAGCGGTCTGGTCGCGGCTGAAGCGTGGCGGCCGCCTCGTCGCCAACGTGGTGTCGCTCGAAGGCGAGGCGCGGCTGAGCGCGTTGTTCGGCCAGCATGGCGGTGAACTGATCCGCATCGCGGTTTCGCGCATCGAGCCGGTCGGCCGCATGCACGGCTGGCGGCAGGCCCTGCCGATCACGCAGTGGCGGGTGACGAAACCATGATCGCGCTCGGAATCGGTTGCCGGCGTGCCGCCAGCGTCGCAGACATCGAGGCGGTGATCGCACAGGCGCTCTCGCTTGCACGCCTCGCCCCGGCAGACGTGGCGGTGCTCGCCACAGCGGCGGACAAGGTCAGCGAACCCGGCGTGATCAGCGCCGCGCGCCGGCTTGGCCGCCCGCTCGTCGGAGTGGCCTCTGCTGACATGGCGGCTGTCGCCGATCGCGCGATCACGCGAAGCGATCGCGTCAGGCGCCTGAAGGGTGTACCTTCGGTCGCCGAGACGGCGGCGCTGGCTGCCGCCGGCGCGAATGCCCGGCTGGTCCTGGCGCGCGTCGCAAACGCCGTAGCGACCTGCGCGCTGGCGGAGGGCGAGGCGGCCATCGATGCGGAGCGTGCGCCATGACGGTGCACTTCATCGGCGCCGGTCCCGGCGCCCCGGACCTGATCACCTTGCGCGGCCGTGACCTGATCGCGCGCTGTCCGGTATGTCTCTATGCGGGCTCGCTGGTCCCTCGCGCGCTGCTCGATCATTGCCCGCCCGGCGCACGTATCGTCGACACAGCACCGATGTCGCTCGACGAGATCGTGGCCGAGATCGAGCGCGCCACGCTCGCGGGCGACGACGTGGCGCGGCTGCATTCCGGCGATCTCTCGATCTGGAGCGCGCTCGGCGAGCAATTGCGGCGCCTGGATGCATTGCGGATTCCCTACACGATCACACCCGGTGTGCCGTCGTTCGCGGCGGCGGCGGCCGCGCTTGGTCGCGAATTGACCTTGCCGGGATTAGCCCAATCGGTGGTGCTCACGCGGACCTCCGGCCGCGCGTCGGCCATGCCGGACACGGAGCAGCTTTCGCTGTTCGCGCAGTCGCGCGCCACGCTCGCCATCCATCTCTCGATCCACGTTCTCGACAAGGTCGTCGAGGAGCTGCGGCCGCATTACGGTGACGACTGTCCGGTCGCGATCGTCTATCGCGCGAGCTGGCCGGACCAGCTGGTCCTGACCGGCACGCTGGCGACCATCGTCGGCCAGGCCGCGGCTTCCGCCGTGGAGCGGACCGCGCTGATCCTGGTGGGCCGCGCACTCGCAACCGAGGATTTTCGCAACAGCGCGCTGTATGATGCCGACTATCAGCGGCGCTTCCGCGGGAGAGGGGAGTGAGCCGGTCCATGACTTTGTCCGACCAGCCGGCCGTCGCGGTCGAACACGGCGATGTCGAGGGCCATGTCGTTGTCGCCCAGCGCACGCCGCGCCGTCGTCCAGGCGGCGAGCGCGATCACCTCTCCGGCAGGAAACCCGACCCGCTGGGACTCCTGCAGCACCTGCAGCGCGGTGTTGGCCGTGCGTGCGCTCGTGACCAGCGTGGCCGGCGCACCCGCGTCATGCAGCGTGTTCGCCAGCCAGCCGAGATCGACCTCGCCGGCGCGCGAATGCAGGTCGAGCAGGCCCTGGCCGAGTTTGGTCATCTTGGCGAAGCCGCCGGCCACGGTGACGCGAGCGACCGGATGCCGTCGCAGATATTTCAGCATGCCGCCGGCGAAATCGCCCATGTCGATCAGCGCCGTCTCCGGCAGGCCATGGAGCCGCTGCACGGCCTTCTCGGATGTGCTTCCCGTCGCGCCGGCGATGTGCGGCAGGCCGGCCGCGCGCGCGACGTCGATGCCGCGATAGATGGAGTGGATCCAGGCAGCACAGCTGAACGGCACCACGATTCCCGTGGTGCCGAGGATCGACAGGCCGCCGACGATGCCGAGCCGCGGGTTGAGCGTCTTTCTGGCGAGCTCCTCGCCGCCGGGAATGGAGATCTCGACGGCCACGTCGCCTGTCGCACCGAGCTTTGCCGAGGCTTCGCCAATCGCCGCCGTGATCATCTCGCGCGGCACCGGATTGATCGCAGGCTCTCCCGGCGGCAGCGGCAATCCCGGTCGTGTCACGGTGCCGACGCCGGGGCCGGCGCGGAACGTTACGCCGGAATTGTCTGCACCGCGCCGCAAGGTTGCTCTGACCAGCGCACCATGCGTGACGTCAGGATCGTCGCCGGCGTCCTTGACCACGCCCGCGGTGGCCTTGATGCCGTCGGCCTCATGCATCGCGATCGCAAAGCCGACGCGACGTCCGCCAGGCAGGGCGATCTCGACCATGGCAGGACAGTTGCCCGTGATCAGCAGCTCGTAGGCGGCGCGCGCTGCGGCCGTGGCGCAGCTGCCGGTCGTCCAGCCACGCTTCAGCGGTCGGTTCGGCGGATCCGCGATGTCCATCATGTCGGTTCGCATAGCACATTTTGCCATGCCTCGGCGGCGTTACGGCCATGAGCACGGCGGCGCCCAGCGGAATCATCATCGCCGCGCCGCGTTCGGGCGCCGGCAAGACGACCGTCACGCTCGGGCTGTTGCGTGCACTCAGCCGGCGCGGCGCGCGCCTGCAACCCTTCAAATGCGGCCCGGACTATATCGATCTCGCCTATCACACGGCTGCGGCACAACGGACGAGCTACAATCTCGACAGCTGGGCGATGTCCGCGCCGCAGCTGCTCGGGCTTGCCTGCGGCGTCGCCGCCGACGCCGATATCGCCATCGTCGAGGGCGTCATGGGCCTGTTCGATGGCGCGTCGCATCCCGGGCGCGCGGGCAGGGGCTCGGCTGCGGATCTTGCAGCCCTGACCGGCTGGCCGGTCGTGCTCGTTCTCGATGTCAGCGGGCAGACCGAGACGGCCGCCGCCGTCGCGCTCGGCTGCGCGCGTTTTCGCGACGATGTCCACGTGGCCGGGGTGATCCTCAATCGGGTCGCGAGCGAGCGGCACCGGGCGCTCATCGAGCCGGCGTTTGCGACCGTCGGAATCGAGGTGCTCGGCGCGCTGGCGCGGGACGCGCAACTGACCTTGCCCGAACGCCATCTCGGGCTGGTCCAGGCCCAGGAGATCACGGCCATCGAGGCCCATCTCGAGCGTCTTGCGGCAAGCGTGTCCGGGTCGGTCGATCTCGACGCGGTGCTTGCTCTCGCAAATCCGATTCGGGCGCCTGGCCTCGCCGCGCAGAGCTCCAGCCTCGGCATCAAACCGCCCGGACAGCGCATCGCGCTCGCATCAGATGCGGCCTTCTCGTTCAGCTATCCGCATCTGCTGCGGCACTGGCGCGCTCAGGGCGCGGAGACCATCCCGTTCTCGCCGTTGAACGACGAGGCTCCTGATCCAGCAGCCGACGCGGTGTGGCTGCCAGGCGGCTATCCCGAATTGCATGCGGGACGGCTGGCCTCGGCGCGGTCGTTCCTCGACGCGTTGCGCGCGATGGCCTCGCGCGGCGTGCCGATCCACGGCGAGTGCGGCGGCTACATGACGCTAGGCGCGGGACTCGAAGATGCCCATGGTGTCCGGCATGCGATGGCTGGGCTGCTGTCACTGGAAACGTCGTTCGCGCGACGCCGCCTGCATCTCGGCTATCGTCAAGCGACGCTCTTGGTCGACTGCAGCCTCGGCCCGAGAGGGGCCGTCGTTCACGGCCACGAATTCCATTATGCAACCATCCTGAGCGAGGCAGACGATCCGCTGATCGCGTGCCGCGATGCCTCGGGCGGCGTCATCGCCGAGCGCGGCGCCCGGCGCGGGTCGATGACCGGATCGTTCCTGCACGTCCTGAGCGGGGAGGGCGCATGAGCGAGCCAGGCCGAAGCCCTCCGCAGTTCGACGCGACATTCCGGCAGCGCTTTGCCGAGCTGGTGCGCTGGCGTCGCGACGTCCGCCGTTTCCGCGCCGATCCGGTCTCCCTTGAGCTGATCGAGCAGTTGCTCGCTCTCGCGTCCTACGCGCCGTCCGTCGGCTTCTGCCAGCCTTGGCGGTTCGTGTTCGTCGAGAGCGCCGAACGCCGCGCGACGTTGATCGAGAACTTCCAGCATGCGAACCAGGCGGCGCTCGCCGGCTATGATGGTGAGCGGCGCGCGCTCTATGCAAGCCTCAAGCTGGAAGGCTTGACGCAGGCGCCGGTCCATCTCGCCGTCTGTGCCGACGAAGGCGCTGCCACCGGGCATCGTCTCGGCCGCGCCACGATGCCGGAAACGCTCCGCTACTCGGTGGTCGCAGCGATCCAGACGTTCTGGCTGGCGGCGCGCGCGGAAGGTCTCGGCGTTGGCTGGGTGTCGATCCTGGACCCGGAGGCTGTCTGTCGCGCGCTCGAATTGCCGTCGGACTGGAGCCTGATTGCGTATCTCTGCGTCGGCTGGCCGCAGGAGGAGCATGACGATCCCGAGCTGGAACGTCACGGCTGGGAAACGCGGCTCGACCAGACCGTGATCAAGCCGCTCAAGCGTTAGGTCACGACGCGAGCGCCAACGCCGGCGCGTCAACCGTCATCGGCTCGCCGACGGCGGCCTCGGCGCGCATGAGCTGAAACCGTGTGCCGTGCAGGTTGACGGTCAGTGGAATGCCGCGGAAATCGTCGTGAAAGGCGTGGATGCGGCGCGCCATCTCGGATCGATCGATGTCGGCGGGCATGTCGCATAGGGCGGCGTACATCTGCCTCGTGCTCTTGGTGCCGCTCCAACCGGTGCCGAGCGCCGGCAGCGGGCCGGCCTGGCAGGCGAGGTCGCGCGACATCCGCCAGAACAGATAGGCGAGCCGCACGAACGCCATCTGCTCCAGGCCGCGGACATCCACGCCTTGGGGGATGTCGAACGGCTCGACACCGACGATCGCGCCGCAGTCGACCCGGGTCTCCATCGCGTGGGCCGTCGCGCCGAAGCGCTTCGTACCGTCGTACATTGCGAAATGGGCCGGCGCCCAGCCGGGATAATCCGGTGGGCCCGGATGAAAATTGTAGGCGCCGTAACCGAGCGCCTGAAGGATGGCGGCAGGCACGACGACGCCGGTCGTGAACGCAAGCAGGCGGGATCTGCCGAGCACGTCGCGTTCGATGGCTTCGAGGTCCTGCAGGCTGACCGCGCAGCGGAATGCGAGGGCAGCGTTGTGCGCCCGCAGGAGCTCGGACAACGCGAGCTGCTGGTCACGGCTGCCGGTGAGAAGAATGATGGTGTCGAACATGATTTGTCCTGGCTGGCGTCAGTGGCGATGGGCGTTGAAGCTGGCGGGCCGGCGCATGGCTTCCGAGGCGGCGGTGGCCGCGAACAGATCGGCCGGCAGCTCCTGACCGGGGACGATCTCGAGTACCATGTTGTCGGCCAGCAAAGCGGCCCGCCGCGCCATGCGAACCTCCGGCGCCCACGAGCACAGCGAAAGCTCGAGGCGGCCAAAGCCGCCGCAATCGGCGACGAAGGCGCTCGTCAGCCGCTCGATGCTGTCGGCCGTTGCGCGCGCGCTGCTACCTTCGACATCGCGCAGGATGACCGTGACGCCCCGGCCAGATTTTACTTTCGAGCGCACCACGAGCAGCGACTCCAGCGCGCCGACGCGCCCCGCCCGCCGCGGCGAGCGTGCCACTTCGGCGAAGTCCGGGTCGGGGCCGAGATCAGCGTTTGTCGGCTTCAGATTGTGGACGATCGTCGCGTTGCCGACTCCGGCTTCCCCTGCAACGGCATGGTAGCTGCGGGGAAGCCAGACCGTATCGAGTGCGATCTGGGACGTCACCGCACTCCAGGCCTGGTCGATCAGATAGCCGTCCCAGACATCGGGATATGACGAGGCAATCTCGCGCCAGGTCGTCAGCATGGTCTCGGCCGCCTTGGAGCGGCCGAAATAGAGAGTGCGCGGCGACATCTCCCAGCCGTTCCACTTATGGACGGCGAAGTCGCAGCCGGCCAGATGAGGAAGGCCCGGGGCGGCTTGAAACATCACGTCCGCCTCGACGTACAACAGCGGCTCGCGGTGCCGCTGCCACATCCGCGCGACGAAGTCGGCCTTGTCGGCAGCGCTCAGGCGTTCGCCGGGGCGGCAATCGATCGCCTCGATGTCGAATGGGAGCCCGAGCCGCTGCAGCGAGCGTCTGAGATGATAGACGTGCAAGTCGCCGACCGTCGTCGGATGGCAGGACACGACACGCATCGTAGTTGCGGGTGCCGTCTCCGGAGCAGGCCAGTCGCGGCCGCCCCACCACAATTCATGCGGACCGTCGGCCGAGGTGCCGACGGTGCCGAACGCCGTCAACTTGGATTTCAGGAAATCGAACGCGGGGTTTTCGCCGAAAGGGATCGCCACGGCATCGTGCGAGGTCAGCGTGCCGTACAGCAGCTCCGCACCCGCGCCGGTTGGCGGATCGAGCAGGACGATCGTGCGGCCGCGGCCAGGCGATGGACGTTCGTCGCAGTGAACCAGCGGCCCGAATGTCCGCGACAGCCACTGCAGACGAAGACCTTGCTGCTGACCGAGCCTGACGCCTCGAGCGCGCAAGGCTTGCGTCGGGTCGTCGTCGATGGCTTTCGGGTCTTGTCGCATCATGCCGGGTCCTCCTGCACAATCAAACGGACCACGTCGGCCAATCAGGCGCGTCGATCACGCATGCGCCGGCGTCGGTCACTTGCGATGATGCGAGCAGGACGAAGCTCTCGACACGGAAAACGCGAACTTCGTTTCGCAATGTTGCCGGCGCGCCGCGCGAAGCCCGCACAGATGAATCAACATCGTGGATGCGTAAGAAGACGTACGGGCATTCGCTTTCGATCTGATAGCGCTTGGTCGACGCCGAAGTACGAAATCGGGCATTAAAAAGCAGTCGCGGGCGCGGATCGCGCGCTTCGCGCTGAGATATCGAACGCGACGATACTCACGAAAGTCGACGTCGATCGAAACATTGAGCAACATTCGGTGACGCTACAGACATCGATTGACACCTACGCGTGCGTCGTCGGCGCGCGACGCATCACGTCGATCGCTTCATTTGTCGTTCCATCAGCAACTACAACGTACGAGCACGACAGATCAGGCGCGCCTTGTCGCAAAAATCGTCACGAGATTCAAAAATCGCGTCTGCGGAAACTGACAGAGTCGAAAAATGCGATAATTTCGTCGAGGTGATTCGGAAAAAATTGCCGGGCGAGATGATCGTTTCGCAAGAACTCCGGATCTTGATCGACCGCAGATTTGGTGTGCGCGGTCCGCATCCAGGGATGCTGTTAGTAAGCGTTGCAGCCCGCGTTTTCTGCTGAACTCGTCTTCCGGAATGAACCCGCGCCATGCCGAACATCGGCCTCTCCTTCTCAATGATCGTCGAGCGCTCGATCCGCGTGCGGCAGAATTTGCCTGTCCCTAGGCAAAACATTCCATCTAACTACCTGAAAAATCACGAAGAATCTTCGCCTGCTTCTCTCGATCACAGCGTTCAACGATCGGAAGCCGTCTGCGAATGCCGCATTCGGCATTGCGGGTTGGAGATGCGGAAATGAGCTACGCGCTGGACGTCTGGGCCCCGGCCGATGGCGTATCTTCGAAGGAGCCGGGGTCCCCGGACGTCGCGGTGGTGCTGCCGTCGAGCGAGTCGGTCAGCACCGTTCCAGACTCTGCGCCGCCGGGCGAGACCATGGTCTTCGACGAGGACAAGGATCTGCTCGACCGGCTGGCCACCGGAGAGGAGCTCGCATTTCGCCTTCTCGTCGAGCGCCACATCGACCGCGCCTATGCGATTGCGTTGCGCATCGTCGGCAATGCCGCCGACGCCGAGGACGTCGTTCAGGATACGATGCTGAAGGTCTGGACTCATCGCGGGCGGTGGCAGCACGGCCGTGCCAAATTCTCGACCTGGCTCTATCGCGTCGTCAGCAACCGCTGCATCGACATCCGCCGCAAGCCGCGGACCGAGAATGTCGATGTGGTGCCCGAGGTTGCGGACGGCAAGCCGGATGCCGTGAGCGTCATCGAGCGTGCGGAGCTCAGCGACCTCCTGGAAGGAGCGATGCAGCGGCTTCCGGAGCAGCAACGGATCGCCGTGATCCTGTCGTATCACGAGAACATGAGCAACGGCGAAATCGCCGAGGTGATGGACACGACAGTGGCCGCCGTGGAGTCGCTGTTGAAGCGGGGTCGCCAGCATCTGCGCGACATGCTGCGGCGTCACGAGCGCGACATTCGCGGCGCCTTCACCGATTGCTAACCATAAAATTCCCGGCGCGGGAGAATTCCCGCCTGATTCCCGCAGGCGCTTCCGTTTGATCGGTCAGACGGGGCCGATCCGCACCGTCAGTCCTTCCACGATGCGGCGTGCTTTGCCGATCACTCAGGAGTCCTCACCGTGCCCGCAATTTCCACCAACATCGCCGCCAACTCCGCCGTCCGCTACTTGAACATCAACTCCAACCAGGAGACGAGCTCGCTCTCCAAGCTGTCGAGCGGTTCGCGCATCACGTCGGCCTCGGACGACGCGGCCGGTCTCGCCATTTCCACGCGCATCTCCTCGGACATCACCACGCTGCAGCAGGCCGCGACCAACGCCGCCCAGGCGACGTCGATCCTGCAGACCGCGGATGGCGGCGCGTCGAACATCAGCGACATCCTGGCGCGCATGAAGTCGCTGGCCTCCGAGTCCGCATCGGGCACCACGGTCGGAACCAGCCGCACCTACATCCAGTCGGAATTCTCGCAGCTCATCAGCGAAATCTCGTCGATCGCGACCGGAACGCGCTACAGCGGTCAGAGCCTGCTCGACGGCACCAGCACGTTCTCGTCGGGCGTCTCGGTTCTGGTCGGATCGTCCGCGTCCGACACCATCAACATCACGCTGTCGGATCTCACCGCGAGCACGCTCGGCGTCTCGTCGCTCGACGTCAGCACCCAGACCGGCGCGACCGCAGCCTTGACCACTCTCGACACCGCGATCGACACCGTGTCGAAGGCGCGTGCCGACATCGGCGCGCAGGAGTCGCGCTTCAACTTCTCGGCCGATTCGATCTCGACGCAGACGCAGAACCTGCAATCGGCCAATTCCGCCATCAAGGACGTCGACATCGCCTCGGAGCAGGCGAAGCTGTCGTCGGCGCAGGTGAAGACCCAGGCCGCGGTATCGGCGGAAGCCGCCGCCAACCAGATCCCGCAGTACCTCCTGAAGCTGCTGGGCTGAGCCGTGATCTGCCGGGCCGGCGCCTCGCCGGTCCGGCTTTTTCCTCGGAGGACGACGACGGATGACGGTGAGCAGCGCAACCTCGAGCACGAGCAGCACGACATCGTCTTCTTCATCATCGACGAGTTCGAGCAGCTCGCTCACGACGTCGGGAACGAGCACCACGAGCACGATCGACTGGACCGCGCTGATCGAGTCCGCCGTCAATGCCAAGCTCACCCAGGCGACCCAGATCTCGACCAAGATCACCGCCAATGAGGCCAAGATCACGGCGTACCAGACGCTGCAGACCGCACTGAAGACACTGTCATCGGGATTGTCGTCGCTGGCGACATCGATGGTGAACTCGCTTGCGACCAACGCCTTCGCCACGCGGGCCGCCACCATCAGCGCGACCGGCGACGTCAGCGCCTCATCGGCGCTGTCGATGTCGGTGAGCAATGGAGCCGCGACCGGCAGCCACACGCTGACGATCGGCCAGGTCGCCACGGCGCACAAGGTGACGGGCACGACGCAGTCGAGCCAGACCGCGGCCCTCGGCTATTCCGGCACGTTCTCGCTCGGCCTGTCCGGAGGCAGCACGGCCGACATCACCATCACCAGCGGCATGTCGCTGCAGGATGTCGTCGACGCGATCAACGCGCAGACCTCCACGACCGATGTCGAGGCGTCGATCGTCCAGGTATCGAGCGGGTCCTATCAACTGGTGCTGACGGGGACCCAGGATGCCGCCGACATCACCTATGCAAGCTCGTCCGGGGACGACATCCTCAACAAGCTCGGGGTGACCGACAGCTCGGGAGCCTTCGCGACGGTGCTGCAGACGGCCCAGGCCGCGGAGTTCACGCTCGATGGGATCAGCCTGACCCGCAACACAAACGACATCACCGACGTGCTCAGCGGCGTCACGTTCGATCTGCTGCAGGCGACACCCTCCGGAACGACGCTGACCGTCACCATCGGCGCCGATACGAGCCAGATCTCGTCGGCGCTGCAGACCTTCGTCACCGACTACAATGCGTTCCGCGATGCCGTGATTGCGCAGCAGACCACCAACTCCGACGGAACCGCCTCATCCAGCTCGGTGCTGTTCGGCGACGGCACCATGCGCGACATCATGAACTCGCTTCAGGCCGTGCTCGGAACGTCCGTCGGCGGGCTGACGATGGCGGACCTTGGTCTCTCGTTCAACGAAAAGAACGAACTCGAACTCGATACGGGCACGCTGTCGACGATCCTGAGCACCAATTTGAGCGGTGTGACGACGTTGTTGTCGGCGCAGACCAAGACCTCGTCGAGCCAGCTCAGCGTCGTCAATACCGGGTCGTCGCCGCAGTCGTTCACCCTGGATCTGACGGTGGATGCCTCGGGGAATCTCTCGGCCGCATCCGTCGGTGGCGACAGTTCGCTGTTCACGGTCAGCGGCAACACGATCGTGGGCAATTCCGGGACGATCTATGCCGGCATGGCTTTCACCTATACCGGCTCGACCTCGCAATCGATCACGGTGACCTCGACCCAGGGGCTTGCAACCCAGATCTACCAGATCGCCAAGACCGCATCGTCCAGCACCGGCTCGTTGCAGACTTTGATCGACAATCTGACGTCCCAGGACGAGACGATGCAGGCCAAGGTCAACGACATCAAGAGCTCGGCTGCGACGTTCCAGACCCAGCTCACGGCGCAATACGCCAAGTACCAGGCCGCGATCGAGAGCGCCAACAATACGCTGACCTATCTGAAAGCCCTCCTCAATTCGAGTTCGAGTAACTGATGACCCAGAGTTCGATGGCGCAATTTGCAAGTCAGGCCTACCGCGGCACGGCCGTCGCGGTTCCGCCGCTGCGGGCCGTGATCATGCTGCTCAACGGCGCGGTCACCTGCCTGCAGAAATCCGTGCAAGCGCAGGAGGTGCGTCGCTTCGAGGAGGGGCATGCCCACCTGACCCGGGCAACGGCGATCCTGCGCGGGTTGAGCTTGCACCTCGATTCCACGCGCGGCGGACCGGTCGCCGACCAGTTGTTCGGAACCTACAACGCCCTGATCGTGGCCGCGCTGCGGGCCTATGGTCGACCTCACATGCGCGAGAATTTCCAGCGGATCACCGAAAGCCTGCTGGAACTGCGGCAGGCGTGGGAGGCTGTCGATGTGGCGGCCCGGGGAAAGCGAGCGGCTGCTGATTCGGCCAACCGTCGGTAGATCTCGCCGAATCGGGCACTCGCCGCGCTGCGGAAATCTTGAGAAATCGATCAGAAATGGGCTGCATTGTCTCCCGTTTCGGTATCCAGTGCGGCCTCGCGTGCATACGACTCCCGAAAAGTACGGAGTTTCCAGAGCTTGGTTGCGGTCGATCGTCACAATTGCCGATATCAATTTCGTTCGCGGGCTGAATGCTTTATGACCAAGCTGGAAGCGCTGGATTGGGCGGACGATGGACGTCAGGGAATTCGAGGATCTGATCGGCAGGCTGGGTGAGGACCTCTCGCGCTGGCCGGCGGAGCAGCGTCAATCCGCTGCTGATCTGCTTGCGTCCTCTCCCGAAGCCGATCGATTGCTATCCGAGGCACGTCTCGTTCGTGAGGCGCTGTCGTCGCCGCCGGTTCGTGCACCCGCCGGCCTGACGTCGCGCATCCTTGCTGCGGCCCATCGCCTGGCCCAAGAGGAAGCGGCAACCCCGCCGGCTGACGCCCATCAGCCCGGCTGAGCCTTAGCCAGGACCGCGCTTGCGCGGCTGCGCTTCGGCCGGTCGGACTTCGCCGCTGGAACCGCAACACCATCGCAACTGTCATCTCGCTCAGTTTCTTGAGCTCGCTTGCGCGCGAATCGAGGGCGCCCGAGTGCGACGACGGCGAGCCGTCGCGCCGATGCAGATCGGGGCTTCGCACCAGGCGATTTTTGCCGCCTCTGCGCAACAGCGCGGCGGCAAATTCTGCCGTCGGATCAACTAATTCGATCGACTAATTGTGCGCCTGGAATCGGCGCTCTGGCCGTTTGATCAGCAAACGCCTTCACGACCGCGTGGTCGTGCTGTGTCCCGCCGCCGCTCGCGGCGCGAGCCGGAGTTCTGCCATGACCGTCACCGCCGCGAGTTCGTCGACCGCGACCACCTCATCGACATCATCGTCCAGCGACACATCGCGTACGACGCTCAGCTCGACCGACTTTCTTCAGCTGCTGGTGAGCGAACTGCAGAACCAGGATCCGCTCAACGCGACCAGCGTGACCGACTTCATCAACCAGATGACGTCCTACGCCAATTTCACCTCGCAGCAGTCGCTCAACAGCAGCATGACCTCGCTGGCCGGCTCGTTCTCGAGCCTGGTGACGCTGAATTCGGTGAACTACATCGGCCACACCGTCGAGGCCAAGAGTGACACTGCCGTCCTCTCGAACGGCTCGGCGACGTTCGGCTATTCGCTGTCGTCAGCAGCGTCAAACGTTTCGATCTCGATCAAGGATTCCTCCGGAAGCACGGTCTGGACAGGCACCGGGACCGGCAACAAGGGCGCCAATTCGATCACCTGGGACGGCACCGATTCCAGCGGCAATCAGCTCAGCAATGGCGGCCAGTACACGATCTCCGTGACGGCGACGGACTCCGCGGGCACCTCGGTCCTCAACTACACGACGGTCACCGGGACCGTAACCGGCATCGACACCTCGACCAGCACGCCGTCGCTCACCGTCGGCGGCGTTCCTGTCAGCGCCAGCAACATCATCGGCGTCACCTCCTGACCGCATTACCCGGAGTACAATCATGAGTCTTTCTGGAGCCCTGTCATCGGCGATCTCGGCGCTCAACGCGCAGAGCTCGTCGCTCGCCATGATCAGCGACAACATCTCCAACGCCGATACGACCGGATACAAGACCACGTCCGGCCTGTTCGAGCAGCTGGTGACGGCATCGAGCAGCTCGAAAGCCTATTCCTCGGGGGGCGTCTCGGTCTCCGGCCGTGCCAACATCACGCAGCAGGGGCTGCTGGCCGCCACCACCAACGCGACCGACGTCGCCATCCAGGGCTCGGGCTTCTTCGTCGCGACCAACTCGACTTCGGCCGGAGGCGAGACCTTCTACACGCGCAACGGCGCGTTCACGACCGACAATGCCGGCTATCTCGAGAACGACGGCTACTATCTCGAAGGCTGGCGCACAGATGCGAGCGGCAACGTGGTCGGCAACGGCCTCGAGCCGGTCAATACCAAGGTGGCGCTCACAAATGGCGGGGCGACCACCAAGACCTCGCTTGCCGCCAATCTGCCGGCCGATGCCGCAAGCGGCGACACCTTCAGCAGCTCGATGACGGTGTACGATTCGCTGGGCCAGTCGCACACGCTGAACGTCACCTGGACCAAGGGGGCGACGGCGAACGAATGGACTGCCGATGTCGCGCCTGCCACGGCGTCGGACGGCACCGTGACGAGCGGCACCTATACGATCGATTTCAACTCTGACGGCTCGCTGAGCACGGTCTCCTCGACCAATCTCGGCATCACCTGGAACAACGGCGCCGCGGCGAGCTCGATCGCGCTCAGCTTCGGCACCACCGGCGGCGGCACCGACGGTCTGACCCAATTGTCGTCCGGCAGCACGACGCCGAGCGTCTCCAATTTCAGC
The DNA here is from genome assembly GCF_051168215.1 of Bradyrhizobium sp. HKCCYLRH2015. Classification (NCBI taxonomy): domain Bacteria; kingdom Pseudomonadati; phylum Pseudomonadota; class Alphaproteobacteria; order Hyphomicrobiales; family Nitrobacteraceae; genus Bradyrhizobium; species Bradyrhizobium sp. HKCCYLRH2015. Next base: position 257,346 of record NZ_JBNPUO010000005.1, read on the forward strand.
GCCAATTCCGACGGCATCTCGTTCGGAACGCTGAGCAGCATTTCGGTCGGCAAGAACGGTCTCGTCGAGGCGACCTATTCCAACGGCCAGACGGTTCCGATCTACAAGATCGCGGTGGCGACCTTCGCCGATCCCAATGGCCTCGTGGCGCATAGCAGCGGCATGTACACGTCGACGGCGACATCGGGCAACGCGACCCTGCAGGCATCCGGCGAGAATGGTGCAGGGACCATTTACGGTAGCGAGCTGGAGTCGAGCACGACCGATACCACGGGCCAGTTCAGCAGCATGATCTCGGCTCAGCAGGCCTATTCGGCGGCGTCGCAGGTGATCTCGGCCGTCAACAAGATGTACGACACCCTGATCTCGTCGATGAGGTGATCATGGCCGACCTCAAGAGGGAGCGGCTCGGCGAGGGCGAGGTTCTGCTGAAGAAGCTGCGGCGGCTGAGACTGCGCGCCGCGACCGCCGGCAAGGACGACCGCGTGCAACTGTTGGCCTTGATCGACGATATCGAAACGGTCCGACGAAAGCTGCTTCGCGAATGTGCGCTGCTCGACGAGGAACTCAAGGTCGCCACCGTGAGGGTGACGGCGCTGAATACCTATGCCCGCGTCGCGCAAATCAGTCGCCGACCGCAGCGTGAACAGTAAGAGGGGAGCGAGAGGATGAAACACGCAATTCAGGCCGATCGACGGCCCGCAAGCGAGGACGAGGTGCGGACCTTGATCGCGCTGATCGACGAACTCATCGCGGTGGTGTCGGAGGAGAATGTGGAGCTCGCCAAGGGATTGCCGGCCTCGCGCTCGAAGCAGCTCGACGACAAGAACCGGTTGGCCGGGTTGTTCGAGCAGCGGGTGGCCGAATGCGCCAGGCAGACGGCAAGCCTCGACGTCCGCGACCGCGTCCTGCGCGAGCAGCTCATGGAGCACATCCTCAACCTGCGTGGCGCGATGGATGAGAACCTCGTGCGGCTGCGGGCCGCGATCGAAGCCAGCAATCGTCGCATCGAGGCGGTCATGCAGGCGATCCGCGAGCAAATCGCAAATGCCTCCCCCTATGGAGCCGGTGGACGTCGTACCGCGCGTGCGACATCGTGCGGAACCAATGTGAGGGCGTGATGGCCAGCCAGCAGCGGGAGTAGGGCAATGTCGCTCGACATAGCACGGTTGGTCGCCTTCAGCGGCATCTCGGCCACGGAGCTGCAGATCAGCGTGGCGTCGTCGAACATCTCGAACGCCGACACGAAGGGGTATACGCAGAAGACGGCCAACCAGGTCACGAACGTGACCGGGGGAGTTGGAACCGGCGTTTCCATTACCGGCATTTCGAGCAATGTCGACAAGCTGCTGCTGAAATCCCTGATCGGAGCCAACTCCGAGCTTGGCGCGGCCGACACCACGAACAATTACCTGACGCAACTCCAGCAGTTGTTCGGCAGCGCGTCCACGTCCGGCACCTCGACGACGGGAACGTCGCTGGCAAACTCGCTGGCCTCGCTGGAGTCCGCCTTGTCGTCGCTGGCGAGCTCGCCCAGCAGCGTGTCGCTGCAATCGGCCGTGGTCAGCGCGCTGGACGATTTCGCCAGCCAGCTGCGCAGCACGTCGAGCGGCGTGCAGACGCTGCGCGCCAATGCCGACAAGGACATCGCGTCGTCGGTCCAGAGCGTCAACGACGACCTGCAGCAGGTCGCCGATCTCAACGTCGAGATCCGGAAGATGGCGGCGTCCGGCCAATCGACCGCGGATCTCGAGGACGAGCGCAACGCGGCGCTGCAGGACCTGTCGTCCTACATGAACGTCAGCTACTACACGGCGTCGAACGGCGATCTTCAGGTCTATACCTCGTCGGGGCGGGCTCTGGTCGACAGCTCGGCGCACACACTGAGCTATACGGCCTCGGCGAATGTCTCGGCGGCGTCGAGCTATGCGTCCGGCGACTTCAGCGGCATCACGGTCGACGGCGTCGACGTCACGTCCCAGATCACGTCGGGCAAGATCGGCTCGCTGGTCACGTTGCGGGACGAAACCCTGCCGGCCGCGCAGACCCAGCTCGATCAACTGGCCTCGCAGCTGAAATCGGCGCTGAATTCGATCACCGATGGCGCGTCGGCCGTTCCACCTCCGACTACCCTGACCGGATCGGCGAGCGTCAGCAGCACGACGGCCCTGGCGGCATCCGGAACGGTCCGCATCGCCGTGGCTGACCAGAGCGGCAATCTCGTTTCGTATCAGGATCTCGACCTGTCGTCCTATGCGACGGTGGGCGATCTGGTCACGGCGCTCAACGGCATCTCCGGCGTCTCCGCCTCGATCGATTCCAGCGGGCACCTGTCGATCAGCGCCACGTCGTCGTCGAACGGCATCGCGATCAACGACATGACCAGCGCGATCGGCGGCAGCGGCTTCGCCGGCTATTTCGGCATGAATGACCTCGTCACCGGCACGAGCGCGGCCAATTTTGCCGTCAACAGTAGCATCCTGAGCGGCGCTGCCGGTCTTCCGACCGGCACGCTCGACGGCTCCGCGACCCTGACGACCGGCAGCCAGGTGCTGACGGCCGGCTCGGCGACGGTCATCAATGCGCTCATCGACAAGCTGACCGGCTCGACCAGCTTCGCCTCGGCCGGCGGCCTGAGCGCAACGAGCGGTTCGTTTGCCGACTATGCCGCGGCGATCGTCGCCAATGTGGCCAGCAAGGCGTCGCAGGCCGCGACGGCGTACACCACGAAATCGACGGCCCAGTCGAGCTATGCGAGCTCGCTGTCCTCGCAGTCGGGCGTCAACCTCGACGAGGAGACGGCGCGGCTGAGCTCGCTGCAGAACAAATACGCTGCCGCCTCTCAGCTGATCTCCGTGATCAACAGCATGTTCTCGTCGTTGCTCACTGCCGTGCAGTCGACCTAGTCCGGAGCGCCTATCATGACGATGCGGATTGCGACATTCTCGAACTCCGACCAGATGATCGCGAGCGCGCTGCGGACGCAGGCGACCATGGCCAACCTCCAGGTGCAGGAGGCCTCGGGGCTGAAGACCGAGTATCTCGCCGGTTATGGCGCCGACACCCAGCACGTCGTCAATCTGCAGGTGTCGGTCACGCGGGCGCAGTCCTATATCGATGCCGCGACCCTGGCCGACAGCAAGGTGCAGGTGATGTATTCCGCTGTGGGACAGGTGTCGGACATCGTCAGTCAGCTGCGCACGGCGCTGAGCGCTGCGAGCTCCGGCAGCAGCACGGGAACCACGTCCGCGATCAGCAGCGCGCAGCAGTTGCTGCAGCAGATGGCGGGCATCCTGAACACCCAGTATGACGGGCAGTATCTGTTCGGCGGCGGACGAACCGCGACGGCGGCGGTCGACACGTCGAGCTTCGCCTCCGGCACGGGATCTCTGACAACGACGGATAGCAGCTACTATCGGGGCGACGGCGAGCTGGCCTCGGTCCGGGTTTCCGATGGGCAGTCGGTCACCTATGGCGTCACCGCCGACAACCCGGCGTTCGAGGAGGTCATGCGGGTCCTGAAGTTCGTCGCCAACAGCTCGACCCTCTCCGGAACCGACGTCACCTCCGCATTGACGCTTGCCGATCAGGCGGTGGACGACGTCGCGACGGTGCAGGCCAAGCTCTCCGATGCGGCGTCCCGGATCGAGAGCGAGAAGTCGCAGCAGACCGATTACAAGAGCTATGCCGAGAGCTTGGCGACCGACCTGACCAGCGTAGACGTCGCTGCGGTCACCGCCCAGCTCTCGACATATCAGGCCCAGCTCACGGCGAGCTATACCGCCATCTCCAAGATCCAGAGCCTGAACCTCGCCAGTTACCTGCGCTGAGACAGCGGCACCGATTGCGGTCGGCGGGATGGGCATGGGCGGATCAAGGAAAACGCGAAAGCTCAGCAGCTCCATCTGCGGGAAGAGGATGATCCGGACGTCGAGCTGCCGAGGAATTCCGCGCCGGAGTCGTCTGCGCCTTCGTCGCCACGGTCATGGGTCTCTAGCAGATCTGGTGGGTGATGGCGCTCGGCGCAATGAGGCGTTGGCAGCATTTGCCGTGGCGCGATCATGACGAGTCCGTCATCCGCGCGGCGGAGGTTGCGCATTGACGTGCCGGTGCGTCGGGCGAGCCCCACGCACCGGCGAACTCACGTCACCAGCGATGATGGGTGCGGATCACGCCATGGCCGTGGCGGTGTCCGAAATGACGGCCGCCGTGCCAGCCATGATGATGACCCCAACCCGGACCGCGGTAATAGCCGTAGCTGTGCCGCCACGGCCGCGGGCCATAGGAATAGCCGTAGCTGCGATAGACCGGGCGGGGAGCGTAGCTGTAGCCATAGCCGCCGTAATAGGGGCGGTAGGCCGGGTAGTAGCCGCCATAGCCATAGGGGTAGGCGGCGTAGCGATACCCGCCGTAATAGGGATAGGGCGCGTAACCGCCATAATAGGAGGGGGCGGCGATCGCTGATCCGATCACGGCCCCCGCCAGCAGCCCCGCGCCGATCGCGGCGCCGCCGCCCCAGCCGCCATGCCAGCCGCCGTAGCGGACCTGGACGGCATGCGCGCTTTCGGCGCCCGGTTTGGCGGCTGCTGACAGCGACGTCAGCGGCGCAGCCGAGACCGAGTGCAGCGTGGACAGAGAAAGTGCGCCGGCGATGGCGAGCGTCGCGGCGGCTTTGAAGGTGACCATCCTGTTGTCTCCCGTTGATTCTGGGTCATGCTCAACCGGAAGAGACGATCTTCGTTGCAGTCGTCGCGACGGACGTTTTGTCGCGCGCCATTGGTCCAGGTGGCGGTCGATGCCGGAGACCGGCATCGACCTGGGTGTCGTTACGGGCAGGAATGGCGCAGGCCGTCATTGCCGAGATAGGTGCCGGAGCCCGGGTCGTAGGACCGGAAGCGCTGGGCGCAATAGGCCTGGGCATTGGCGGCCTCGGCGCGGCTGTTGGCGATCGCGCCACCGATGATCGCGCCGGCCGCCAGACCGCCCAGGGCCGCGGCACCCGCACCGTAGCCGTGCCCGCCATAGCGATGGCCGTAATAGCCGTGGTGATGACCGTAGCCGCCGCGCCAGTGGCGATACTGCACCTGCTGCAGCTCGGTCGCGTTCTGCGTGGCGGCGGCCGGCGCCGGATGGTTCGGAAGCAACGGCGCGGCGGCGAGCGGCGATGCGGTCGCGAGCGTCATCGTTCCGATGGTGGCGACCGTGAAAAGTTTGCGCAGATCCATCTGCGTGCTCCTTTCTGTTCGTTATGCGGAGGGCAACGGCTCGCCGCCGTCCTCCGTTCCGCGCCGCGACGGAGCATGTCGGCGGCACGAGGTCGCATCCCAGAGGGGAACCGTGACCGCAAGCTACGCGATCAGCGCATCGAGCAGCGCATCCGGACATTCTGTCATCATCGTATGCCCCGCACCGGGCAGCACGATGGTGCGCGATTGCGCGATCGCAGCCGCCAGCGCCTTGCCGGCTTTCAGCGGCGTCATCATGTCCTTCTCGCCGAGGATCAGCCGCGCCGGCACCTTGATCTTGGCCGCCGCCGCGAGCGCATCCTGATAGGCGTTGCAGGCGGAGAGATCGTTGAACAGCACGCCTGGCGCGCAGCGCTCCAGGGTCGCCTGCGCGCCGCCATGCATCCACAGCCCCGGCGCGCGGCTGCCGCCGAGCTCGGCGGCAAAACCGAGGCCCCAGATCGAGACCATGTCGATGGCGGCGTGATCATTGGCTTCGGCGGCGTTCAGGAGGTCAGGCCCGACTGTCATCGTGGCCGCGGTGCCGATCAGGCTCAGCGCCGACACGCGATCGGGATGGCGGGCCGCGGCATCGAGCGCGATCAGCGAGCCCATCGAGTGGCCGATCAGGTGCGCAGGCTTGGCGTGCACCGCCTGCAAGAGCGCGACGATCCAGTCGGCCATCGCAGCAATGGTCGGCAGCGCCGGGCCGGCCGAGCGGCCGTGGCCCGGCAGGTCGGGCGCCAGCACGGCAAAGCCGTGATGGGCGAACCAGCGGCTGTGCAGCGCCCAGACCGAATGATCGAAGCCGGCGCCATGGATGAAGACGACGGCGGGCAAGGACGAATCGAACTCGCGGCCGCCCGTGGCGGCGAAGACCTCATGATCTCCGATCGACAGCTGCATGGCTCACACCTTCTGCGAGGCGCGCAGCGCCTGTCCGAGATCGTCGATGATGTCGCCGGCCGCCTCGATGCCGACGGAGAGCCGGATCAGCTCCTCGCCGATCCCTGCCGCGGCGAGCTGGGCTGCGTCCATCTGCTGATGCGTGGTCGAGGCGGGATGGATCACCAGCGTCTTGGCGTCGCCGACATTGGCGAGATGGCTGATCAGCTTCAGGCTCTCGATGAACTTGCGTCCTGCGGGACGTCCGCCCTTGATGCCGAACGAGATGATCGAGCCGGCGCCGCGCGGCAACAGCGCCTTGGCGAGCGCATGGTCCGGATGCGTTTCGAGCGAGGGATGCAGCACCCAGTCGACGGCCTTGTTGGCCGTCAGCGCCGCCAGCACCGCGGCGGTGTTGGCAACATGCCGCTCCATGCGCAGATGCAAGGTCTCGACGCCCTGAAGCAGGTGGAACGCGTTGGTCGGCGACAGGCAGGCGCCGAAATCGCGCAGGCCCTCGGTGCGCGCGCGCATGATGAAGGCGGCTGCGCCGAACTGCTCGTCGAAGACGATGCCGTGATAGCCGGCATAGGGCTCGGTGAGCTGCGGGAACTTGGCCGAGGCGCGCCAGTCGAACCGGCCGCCATCGATGATCGCGCCGCCGATCGCGATGCCATGGCCGCCGAGCCATTTGGTGGCGGAGTGCATCACGATGTCGGCGCCTTGGGTGATCGGCTGGCTGAGAAAGGGCGTCGCGAAGGTGTTGTCGATCAGGAGCGGCACGCCGGACGCGTGCGCGATCGCCGAGACCTTGGGAATGTCCAGTACCTCGAGGCCGGGGTTGCCCAATGTCTCGCCGATCAGCAGCCGCGTGTTCGGCTTGATCGCGGCGCGGAAACCGTCGTGATCCCTGGGCTTGACGAAGCTCGTGGTGATGCCGAAGCGCGGCAGCGTGTGGGCGAGCAGATTGATGGTGCCGCCATAGAGCGAGGAGGAGGCGACGATGTGATCGCCCGCATTCAAGAGCGTGGCAATGGCGAGATGCAGCGCCGCCTGGCCGCTCGCGGTGCAGACGGCGCCGACGCCGCCCTCGAGCGCGGCAAGCCGCTCCTCGAGCACGGCCGTGGTCGGGTTGGAGATGCGGGTATAGATGTGGCCGGCGCGCTCGAGATTGAACAGCGCCGCGGCGTGCTCGGTGTCGTCGAACACGTAGGACGTGGTCTGGTAGATCGGCACTGCGCGGGCGCCGGTTGCGGGATCCGGGTGCTGGCCCGCGTGCAGGCTCAGGGTCTCGAAGGCGGGCGGTTTCGGCGGCGGCATGCGGATCAACTCTCCTCAAGCAGAACGCGTCTTCTGCCACAGATTTCGCCGTCCGTCAGGGGCGGCGCGGCACGCCGCCCCTGACGCATCGATCAGCCGGCGAAGCGCTGCGGGAAAAGGCCAGCCGAGGCGATCTCGGCGATGGACAGGCGTGCGCTCGGCTTCTCGCGCTCCTTGAGCATGGCCGGCAGCTTGTCGCCATCGCCCTTGCGGCCGACCGCGATCGCGATCTCCACGGCGAAACCGTCGGGGACGCCGAGCGCCGTCTGCGCGGCGGCGACGTCGAACCCGCTCATGCCGTGCGTGACCCAGCCGGACACCGCCGCTTGGTTGGCGAAATTGGCCCAGGCCGCGCCGGCATCGAAGGAATGCGTCCGCGTCGGTGCCGGCTCGGTCTTGCCCGCCGGGATGAAGGTCTTCTTCGACAGCACGTAGACGATCGCCGCGGCATGCTGCGCCCAGCCGCGATTGAACTCGACCAGCGGCGCCAGGAAGGTGTCGAACTCGGCCGAGCCGCGCAGCGCGTAGAGGAAGCGCCAGGGCTGCGAGTTGTAGGAGGAGGGGGCCCAGCGCGCCGCCTCGATGAAGGTCAGGAGCTCCGTTTCGGGCAGCGCCTCGTCGCTGAAGCCGCGCGGCGACCAGCGATCGACGAAGATGCGATGCGCCGGATGCTCGGTGATGCGATCGGTCGGCGGGGGACGATGGGCAGTCACGGTGGTCTCCTTCGTTCAGGCCCGTCGTCGGGCCTCGTGCCGCGCCTCGCTGCGGAGCACAATCCTCGGCCCCTGTGTGGCTCACGGCGCCTTGGGAGTCCAGATCGCCAACGCAGATGTGTCCACCTTGACCGGCAGCACGCGCTCGGCAAGGAAAGCGTCCGCGATCTTCTGCTGCTCCGAGAGGCCGGCCGCGGTGACCGCGCCGACCTGGTAGGAGCGGTGGCTGTTGGCCTCCTCGACGGTGGCGGCATCGATGCCCCAGAGCGCCGCGAGCTGGCCGGCCGCGGCGGCCGGATTGGCCTTCACCCATTTGCCGGTCTCGACCAGCTTGCCGTAGATGACGTCGAGCGCGTCGCCATGCCCCGCGGCATAGTCGGCGGCGGCGAGATAATAGCGCTTGTAGCTGGCAAGCCCGTCGCTACCGTCGGCGAGCACGCGCGCCCCGGACTGGCGGATGGTGCTGGTCAGGAACGGATCCCACGCCACCCAGGCATCCACATTGTTGCTGACGAAAGCGGTGCGGCCGTCGGCGGGTGGCAGATAGGCCGGGGTGATGTCCTTGAAGGTCAGACCAGCCTTGGCGAGCGCCGACAGCAGCAAATAGTGGCTCCCCGCGCCCTTGGTCACCGCGATCTTCTTGCCTTTCAGGTCGGCCAGCGTCCTGGTCGGCGATGCCGTCGCCACGAGGATCGCCTGCGCCGACGGCGAGGCGGCTTCCTCCGCGACATAGGCGAGCTTCGCGCCCGCGGCCTGCGCAAACACCGGGACGGTGTCGGCAACATCGGCGCCGAAATCGATGCTGCCGATGTTGATCGCTTCCAGCAGCGGCAGGCCGCTGGAGAATTCGTGCCAGGACACCTTGATGCCGAGCGGCGCCAGCACCTTCTCCAGCTCGCCATTGCTCTTGAGGAGAGCAATCAGGGTCGAGGACTTCTGATAGCCGATGCGCAGCGTCTCGGCGGCGTCCGCTCGCGGCGTGGCGAGCGCGCCGAGCAGGGCGAGCGCCATCACCAGGACGCCGCGGCGGGCGAGATGCGAGGATCGCGCGCGGCGCAGTCCGCTGAAGGACGGGGTCATTCGGAAATCTCCCAAACAGGCGATGGCGTGCACTTGTCCCGGATCATTCGCAGGATCGGGAGTGTTGCGCAATTTTGCAGATCGGTTCGGATGGAGAGGAAAGTTCTTCATGTGGCCGCGTCGCGAGAAGTTTGTTTTCTTGGCGCGTGAGAGACCCGGTGGATAGCCGCTCGCATCCTCGCGGCGCGCATGGCGTCCGAGATGTGTCTGCCGTTTGTCCCTCTTTCGATGAGAGGGCACAGGGAAGGCCGGGCGTCGACTGACACCCATGGCCCGCGTGCAAAAAGGAAGCACGCGGCGGTTACCACAGGATCAGCCGGACATCCGGCCTTCCCTGCGCAATGGGCTTACGGCTTATACGCGATCTCCCCGGTGCGCCGGGCTTTCTGGCCACCGTCATCCGCGAGACACGCAAGCATCTTCGCGAACTTGATACTAGCGTCGGAGTATCAGGACCACGCGATTTCGCCGTCCGGCTCCCCTCGTTCGTCCGCGCGCTTGACGCACGCTGCGACGAGAACCGGCCATCGCATCCCACACCAACGTTTCGTGACGTTCGCGAAGCGCCCCTCTCGATCGGGCGGGATGGGGTGATACAACCATGAATTCCGAAAAAAAGAAACAAGAATATTTTTCGTCGCGGGACTGGACAGGGCAAATCAGCCTGAGAATGCGGGCGAATTCCACTTCGTCGCGCACGCGCGAGGAGAAGCCATCGGCTCGTCACGCAAGCCCTGGGGCTTCGGCATATCACAATCAGCTTGTGCCCCTCTGCCGCGACGTCATGGCAGGGCCTCGGCCCGGCCATGACGTCTTAGCGACTCTCCGCAGAGGTCTGGGCGGGCATGTCCGATCGAACTGCCTTGCATCTGCCGGCCGAAATGAAGCGCGGGGGCTCATGAGCGGATTTGGCCGAAGCCCGCATACTTGCGCGGTGCAGTAAGCCAGCAGCCATGGGGGGCAGGAGCCGCGGAGCGGGCACGTTCGGGAGGACAGCCCGTGACTAAGGCAGACCTCTGCGATCGAGTCGGCGGCGTCCGCATTCAGCGCGTCGCGGACATCCCAGGCGTAGACCGGAAGGTCGGAGATGGGCCAATGGATTAAACCGCTCGCGCGGTAGGGCACGCCGGCCGCCCGAATGTGCCGCGCCGTCAATCATGCGGCCGGCGTCCGAAACCCTTCACAGAAGCGGAAGTGCCGGCCATTGTAGTGCTTGTTAATTACGGTGCGCGCCGACGGCACCAATGATGCCAATAAACAGGCCGAAAAAAATGGAAACCACCACCATCAGAGCATTCACTAAGGCTGCTCCAAGTTCTGGCCCTGAAACACGAAGTAGCAGGACGACAAGAAGCCCCACACCTCCCACGCAGAGTACTGGCAAAACCGCGCGCCGCCGCGCGGCGAGCCGCTTGGATGGGCTCGCCAGCTCATAGTCCCGGAACAGGTTCCAGGCCCAACGAGATGATATCTGGGCACTAACGATTATAATGATTAGACAGACAATGAGTAAGTACATTGAACGTTGTCCTTGGCGCCGGCCGTTGCCAAGCGAAGGTCGGGGGACGGCCAGTAGCGTATATTGATTGCGTCGACCTTAAGGATACATTGAACATCAGCCGTATCAGAGCCATTCAAAGCCAGAATCTCACGCTGAGAAAAGCTGACTGATCACGCCCGGCGGTGAACTGGGAACAGTCCCATCATAGGTCCGCTCTGGGTCAAAGCGACCTCCGGCCCTCCGGCGGCTTACTTCCGGTTGAAACCAGAATGCGGACTTCACGACCACCGACCGTGAGATCCGCGACGGACTAACAGCAGACATCCAGTGCGCTGGTTTCACGTTGACTTAGTCGCCACAAACGCCACGGCAAACTTGCACCACAGCGGGACGTCGCTGGCGAACTTCGAAGAAGTCATCGAAATAGACGAGGCCCAGATCGATGAGCCTCCGCGTCAGAGTTGCGAGTGCCTCTGGACCGAAGCTTGGACCAAAAGAGAGTAGCTCCTCATCAGCACCGTGCGGCTTATCCGTCTCAAGGGCATTAAGTACGGCCTGATACGATACGCCCCTTTCGGTCAAGGCGCGCCGACGGATGACGATCCCGTATTCAGCAGTGACGGCAACGAAATTCATTCTCACTCCGTTGGTCGTGAGATATCTCCGAGCCTCACATTTACCGAACCATGCGACGTCTTCAATGGGTCAATTCGCGACTTGATTGGACGCCTCATCGTGTCCGGAATTCGCCCTTAACCGACAATCACGGACTCTGATGAGAGGTCCGTCGTTGGCTGCGGACCCCCGACCTGCGGCGCTGCATCAAGTCGGCGGCGATCTGGGATACGACGGCATCAAGTCAACGGAGCGTCGCGGCGCCCCGTGGCCGTGCAGAGGTTCCCAGTTTGCGTGGGAGAGGCGTGGATGCGCGGGACAAGCCCGCCCATGGCGGGAACACCCCGAGAGGCCGCTTGACCGGAGACACGCCGGCTCTAGGACTACCCGGCCTTACGCCTGTGAGGCTTGTTCGCGGTGGAGAGGTACGCACAGAACATGTCGGCCATCGCATCGGCATAGGCCGATATCTCGGCCCGGCTGCGCGGTGTCTCCGAGAAGTGCTTGCCGACCTGGCCGAGCGTCGTCTTGATCAGATCGGCGGCCCGCGCGCGCTCGGCCTCTCCGGCACCAGGCAGCACCTCGCGCATGAAGGCGAGCATGGCGCGGCGGCCACTGGCCCTGGCCTGGCGTGCCTCGGGCGCGTCGCGATAGAGCGGGGCGGCGTCGTAGAGTGCGCCGCGCACGGCGGCCTCGTCGCACTCCGATTGCAGGAACGCGTGAACGAGGGCGCGCAATCGCGTCAGAGGCGGACGGCGGGTGTCCTCCAGAATGCCGTGCAGCAGTTTCGTCGTCTGCTGCCACTCGTCGCTCTGCAGCCTGAACAGGATCGCCGCCTTGTTCGGGAAGTACTGATAGAGCGAGCCGACGCTGACGCCAGCCTTCTCGGCGACACGGGCCGTGGTGAAACGTTGCGCGCCTTCCTTGGTCAAAACCTGAACAGCCGCCTGCAGAATGGCCGCGACGAGGTCGGCCGAGCGTGCCTGTTGCGGCTGTTTTCTCGCGGAAATCTGGGTTTTTCGAGCAGGGGCCATGGCGTGGTCCGGAATGCGATTAGCGAATGCGAATGATTAGTCGTATTTTGACCTGGACGCAAACGACCCACCTCAGAGGACGGAGAACGAACATGATCACCCTCACCACCCAACCAGTGGCATCGCTGCTGGATCGCCTGCTCGCCGAGGCCACGCTGCTGCGGCCGGAGACGAGCCCGATGTTTGCCGGCATGACCGAACGCGGCGAGCAGCTGATGCGCAGCAAGTCCGGCCATGTCGAGCTGTACACGCAGCTGAAGGACTTTCCGCTTCCTGTCTCGCGCGAGACCGGCGTGCTGCTTTACATGCTGGCGCGCAGCTTCGAGGTCCGCACCGTCGTCGAGTTCGGCACCTCGTTCGGCATCTCGACCCTGTTCCTCGCCGCGGCGCTGCGCGACAATGGCGGCGGCCGGCTGATCACCACCGAGTTCGAGCCGTCGAAGATCGCGCGTGCGCGCGGCAATCTGGCCGCCGGCGGTCTGCTCGATCTCGTCGAGATCCGCGAAGGCGACGCGCTGCGGACGCTCAGCACCGATCTTCCGGAGACGATCGATCTGGTGCTGCTCGACGGTGCCAAGCCGCTGTACGGCGATATCCTGGCGCTGCTCGAGAGCCGGCTCAGGGCGGGCGCGTTCATCATGGCCGACAACGCCGACGACAGCCCGGATTATCTCGCCTACATCCGTTCGCCGGCCAACGGCTACCTCTCGGTGCCGTTCGGCGACGATGTCGAGCTGTCGATGCGGCTTGGGTGAGCGGCGCGCGACGAACGGCGATGCCTGTCGTCCTCAAAAACGAGGGGATCGGGAGTTGACGTTCCACCGGCGATTGGTCACGAGGAAGTCCCCTCATCGTGAGCGACCGACCTGCATGCTTCGTATCCTCCTGATCAATCCCAACAGCTCGGCCGCGACCACCGCGATGATGGTGTCGATTGCGGCCGCCTGCTGCGCCGGCCGGGCAGAGGTGGTCGGCGCGACCGCGATGCGGGCGCCGGCCATGATCGTCGATGCCGAGGCGCTGGCGGCATCGGCTGCGGAGGTGGTCGACATCGGCTGCGCGCATCGCGATGCTTGCGATGGCATCATCGTTGCGGCGTTCGGCGATCCCGGCGCCGCGGAGCTGCGCGGGCTCTGCCCGATGCCGGTGGCCGGGATCGGCGAGGCGTCGATGCGCGAGGCTGCGCAAGGCGGGCGGCGCTTCGGCGTCGCCACGGTGACCCCGGCGCTGGTCGCGAGCATCGCGGGTCTCGCAGAGAGACTCGGGCTGTCGGCGCAGTTCACCGGGACGCGGCTGACCGAGGGCGATCCGGCCGCGCTCGCCGCCGACCCGGCGCGGCTTGCGTCGGCTCTGGCCGCAGCCACGCGCGCCTGCATCGCGGAGGACGGTGCGCAGGCCGTGATCATCGGCGGCGGACCGCTGGCGCAGGCGGCCGATCAGCTGCAGCCGCAATTCGCCGTGCCGATCATCAAGCCGATCGCGGCAGCGGTTTCGCAATTGCTGCAGCGGCTGTCCGCGTGAGCAGTCCAATGCCGCTGTGCTATGGCCGGTAGCCTGCCGCGGGATGCGGGGCCGCGAGCCGGGCACGGCCGAACAGCTTTTCGCGCAGCGTCCCCGGCTGGTAGGCCTTCTTGTAGCGGCCGCGTCTGGTCAGCTCCGGCACCAGCATGTCGGCGACATCGGCAAAACTCTCCGGTGATAACGCAAAGGCGAGGTTGAGGCCGTCGACCCCGGTCTGCTCGATCCAACTCTCGATGAGATCGGCGACCTTCGCAGGCCCGCCGACGAACACCGGGCCGATGCCGCCGATGCCGACATGCTCGGCAACCTCGCGCACGGTCCACACCCGGTCCGGATCGGCCCGCGTGACGTTGTCCATCGCGCTGCGGCCGGCATCGTTGAGCACGTGGCGGACCTGCTGGTCGAGGTCGTAGGTCGAGAAGTCGACGCCGGTCCAGCCCGACATCAGGGTCAGCGACGCCTCGTGGTCGATGTAGCGGCGATAGTCGGCGAACTTCGCCTCGGCCGCCGCATCGGTTTCGCCGAGCACGACGGTGGCGATGCTGAAGATGACGATGTCGCTGCCCGCGCGACCCGCGTCGGCGGCGGCCTGGCGGATCGCGGCGACGCGCGGCGCGATGATCTTGGCCGACGGGCCGGACATGAACACGCATTCGGCATGCCGGCCGGCGAACACGCGGCCGCGCGGCGAGGTGCCGGCCTGATACAGCACCGGCGTCCGCTGCGGCGACGGCTCACAGAGATGGATGGCGTCGAGCTGGTAGTTCTCGCCGTGATGGCTGACGCGGTGGACCTTCGTGGGATCGGTGAACACGCCGCTGGCCCGGTCGCGCTTGACGGCGTCGTCCTCCCAGCTGCCTTCCCACAATTTGTAGACGACCTCCATGTATTCGTCGGCGACATCGTAGCGGTCGTCATGCGCGGTCTGGCGGTCCTTGCCCATGCCACGCGCGGCACTGTCGAGATAGCCGGTGACGATGTTCCAGCCGATGCGGCCTTCGGTGAGATGATCGAGCGTCGACATCCGCCGCGCGAACGGGTAGGGCGGCTCATAGGACAGCGTGCAGGTGACGCCGAAGCCGAGATGCTCGGTCACGGCGGCCATGGCCGAGATCAGCATCATCGGATCGTTCACCGGCACCTGGATGGCGTGACGGAGCGCCGCGTCGGGGTTGCCGCCATAGACATCGTAGACGCCGAGCACATCGGCGAGAAACAGTCCGTCGAAGCGGCCGCGCTCCAAGGTCTTGGCGAGGTCGAGCCAATAGGGCAGGCGATTGTAGTCGGAGGACCGGTCGCGCGGATGCCGCCACAGGCCGGGCGACTGGTGCCCCACGCAGTTCATCGCAAACGCATTCAACCTGATGTCCGCAGCCATGATGTCCCTCGGCGCTTCCTCGACGCCCATCAGATGGCACGCTTCGGCCGACGTTTTCAATCGCACCCCTGCGCACGGCCGCTTGCGGCGGGCGCAGGCTTGGCTATGGTCGGAAGCGATCGAGCGCGCCGCGAAGCAACGACGATGCGTGACGGGCTTTGGCCCGCAGGTGTGGGGACGACTGTGAGGACGATCGTGAGGACGACCGTGATGACGATCCGTGTGACGGCGCTGACCGCGGTCTTGCTGACGACGTCCGCCATGGCGGCCGCGCACGCGGAGGAGTTCAAGGCGAGCTGTGCGGCGCTGGCGCAGGGCTTCTCCGGCAGCGGCCGCATCGTCACGGCGGAATTCGTCGCTGCAGGCGGCGTGCAACTGGCGCCGCCCGCGCCTGCGGGCGCGACCGCACCCGCGCCGGATCACTGCTTGATCCGGGGCAAGATCAACGAGCGTACCGGCATCGACGGCAAGCCCTATGCTGTTGGCTACGAGCTGCGATTGCCCGCGACGTGGAATGGCAAGTTCGTCTTTCAGGGCGGCGGCGGCGTCGACGGCGTGCTGCGCCCGGCACTCGGCCTGCTCACCGGCGCGACGCCGCCCAACGGACTCTCGAACGGCTATGCCGTCGCCTCGACCGACTCGGGCCATCTCGAGGAGCCGGGGCCGCTCGGGCCGTATCTGTTCGGCCTCGATCCGCAGGCGCGGCGGGACAAGGGCTACAGCTCGATCCCGCCGGTGGCCGCGGCGGCGAAGGCCGCGGCCGAGAAGCTGTACGGCAAGGCACCGCGCCGGTCCTACTTCGCTGGCTGCTCCAACGGCGGCCGCCAGGCGATGGCGGTGACGCAGCGCTTCCCCGAGCTGTTCGACGGCGTCATCGCCGGCGCCCCGGCCTATCGCGTGCCGTTGGCCGGCATCGACGTGATCGCGCAGGAGCAGGCGCTGCTGGCGATCGCGCCTCCGGGACCTGACGGCAAGGCCGATGTGGGCAGCGCGCTGACCGACGACGACCTGAAGCTCGTCGCCGATGCCGTGACCGGCTCTTGCGACGGCGCCGACGGTGCCAAGGACGGCATGGTGCAGGATGTCATGGCCTGCCGCTTCGATCCGGCCGTGCTCGCCTGCAAGGACGGCGAGAGCGCGCAATGCCTGTCCGCTACAAAGCTGAAGGCCGTCAGGCTGATGTTCGACGGCAGCCGCAATTCCATGGGCGGATTGATCTATGCGCGCTGGCCGTATGATCCCGGCCTTGCCGCGCCCGGCTGGCGCGCCTGGAAGCTCGGTACGCCCAAAGCGAGTCCGCCCAATGCGCGCAACCTCACGCTCATTCCCGGCGGCGTCGCCTATGATTTCATGAGCCCGCCGGAGACGCCGGAGGATCTCGTCGCCTGGGTGCGCAATTTCGATCTCGACCGCGATCCGCGGAAGGTGATGAAGGGCGCCGGCGGCTTCGACGCCGGCATGGAATATGAGGCCGCGATCTCGACCGATCTCGACGCCTTCAAGGCGAAGGGCGGCAAGATGCTGTTCTATCACGGCACGGCCGACCCGATCTTCTCGGCGCTCGACACGATCGACTATGTCGATCAGCTCAAGACCAGATACGGCCCTGATGCCGACGGCTTTGCGCGGCTGTTCCTGGTTCCCGGCATGAACCATTGCGGCGGCGGACCCGCCACCGATCAGTTCGACTTGCTGAGCGCGCTGGACCGATGGGTGGAGGGCACGGCCGCGGCGCCCGAGGCGATCCGGGCCACCGCGCGGCGCGCGCCCGATGTGCCATGGCCCGGGCGCACACGCGATCTCTGCGCGTTCCCGAAGGTGCTGACCTACAAGGGCAGCGGCAGCCTCGAGGGTGCGGCGAATTTCGAGTGCCGCTGAACCGGTGGTGCATGTCGTCTGCGCGGTGCACGATCACTTGATGAGCGGTTGAATTGGGATGGGTACGAGCCGATCTATCCGCCAGCGCCGGCCTGTCTCCGCAGCGTTGCGGCTCCCATCAGCCCTCAGACCGTTCAATCATGGTTGCCGTCAAGACGCGAGCCTTCACCATTCTGTGCGAGTTCGAGCACGCCCAGACCGAGCTGATCGGGAAATGCGTGGCCTTGAGCGACGGCAAGGCGGGAACCGTCGAGCAGGTGTATCTCGACGAGCTGCATGGGTTGCGCATCACCCTCAGCGGTCATGACGGGCGCTGGCCGGTGTCGACCATCAAGTTCACGCAATCCTGAGCGGCGGCGTTGGTCTCGGATCTGGAGCGCTCAATTGATCGAGCGGCTCGATCAACGCTGCTTGGCGTGCCCGCTGGCAAAGCTCTCGATGAGGCGCCGCAGCTTGGCCCGGTGCACGCGACGTGCGGCTTCCGCGGCGGGCAGCCAGGCCAGCTTCCGCTGCCCGCGTTCGGGATAGCGTCCGTGCTGCTTGGTCACCTTCAGCGGGTAGAGCTTGACCTCGCACGGGATCTTGCGCTTGCTGTGCTTGAAACGGCCGAGCGGCTGGCGGCCGATCTTGCCGCGCAAGCCTGCCTCTTCATACGCCTCGATCGCCGCGACCCGATGCGGATCCTTGCGAAGGATCGGCGAGCCCTTCGGCACCGACCAGCGCTGCTTGCGCCGGGTGGTGATCAGCAGGATGCTGAGCTGCGCGGCCTCGATACGAAAGGGCAGGGCGGCAAATTGCTTGTTCTTCATGAGACCCCCTTTCGTCGAATGCCTTGAACCATACACCGGCTCGATTGGTTCCTGAGAGAGCTGCCGGAAAACCTGGGCCGCTGCATATCAAATGATCCGAGAGCGGGCCGGCACCGCGGCTACCGTCGATGCTCCCGGCGCGGCCGGCCGCTGCTGGTCTGCCGTCCGGGACGACGTTGGTCACGGCCGATTCACCTATGTTGATGCGCGCGGCATCGCCTGATCTAGAGTTGTCGATGCGCATCAATGAAACTGGATGCAATCCCGCATGGAAGTAGAAGGTCAAAAGAAGCGGCGCCGGCGTGTCAAGCAGACGATGTCGCTGGGTGAGCGGTTGCTGGAGATGGCGCGCGAGGCGCGAGACAGGGCGAAACGTCTGCCCCCGGGCATCGAACAGGCCAGGCAGCTGCGGCGCGCCCGCGAGGCCGAAGCGATCGTCGAGCTCGATCGCTTCCTGACGGCCCCAGCACGCAGCACGCCGCCGCGGTCGCGTTGACGCCGTCTCGCGCCGGCCTCGGACGACGTGGCGCGACGCCGCGGAGGTCACCACGCAGCAGGTCACCAAGCAGCAATGTCGACCGAGCAACAATGCCGCGGCTGCTTTTGCGGCATGCGGACTCGAATTGATGCAGACATCGCTGCAGCGACGCGCTCGACAGGATCGACGTCCTGAGCGACCGCAACGACCATGCGTTGCGCAAGGCAGTCCAGAGACGCGAGCACGATCACACCATTTCCAAGGCCGCGCGGATTGAAGCATGTTTGGTTGGTGGCGAGGGCGCCCTCGGCTTCACGGCCGACGGGCGTTTTTTGGGGACGCGGGACGGACGACGTGTCGCGTTGGGGGTGCTCTCGACCGGCTCCGTCCGGCGTCGTCGCGCGCATCGCTGATCTGGCTGCGGCCGCGAAGGCGAGAGCGCCGGGCTGGTGGTATTTCCGGAGCTTGCGGCAACAGGGCTGACCGAATCCGGCCGAGACGGCGAGCCAATTCCCGGCCGCGTCACCGCCAGGCTTTGCGGATATCGCCGATCCGTATCACCGGCGTCACTTCGGTGTTCGCGGTGGCGAGAGCAATGCCAGTTCGCATTCGCGAATGTGGTGCGACGCCGCGAATTTCGATCCCGGGCTCAGCGGCGTGTTCGGTGCGGAACCATTGGCGTTTCCGCGTCCGCGCTGCGATCGTCGCAGGCGGGGAGGGGATCGCGACCGTCGAAATCGACACCCGCAATCTCGACAGCGTCTGTTCGACCAACCTTGCCCGGCGGAAGGATGTCGTCCTGCATGCCCATGCCGCGCTCGTATCGTGCGCCGGTGCAACCGAAGGCGGGCAATTCCCGACGCTGCGCGCGCCCACCGTTCCAAAATGGAACGGAAACCGCGTGTGAGGGGTTCGAGCGTGGGGGCGACAGCGCTATCCACATTTCTGCACAGCCGTCGCAAAAAGTTCTTGCGCGGGATGCGGCATCGCACTATCTCACCACCACGCCAGCCGGACATCACTGATGACTGAGGCACCCGACTTTCGGGACCGACGTTGCTTTTCGTCTGACTGGCTCCTGAGTTTTTCTTCAAGAAATGCTCTTGACGGTCTCTGAAAATCGGCTATGTGAAGCGCCCCGGACATCGGGACTTCTTCGGCGAAACAGACGATCGAAGATGATGCACTAAGTAGTTCAAGCGAACTAACAAGTGCGGGCTGTTTGACAAGTGAAGATGAAGAAAGAGAAACGTGGACGGCGGAGTCCTTGCGGGTCTCGGGGTTGAGAGCTTCGGCTTTTGGTTCTGAGATCGGACGAGAAGACTTCGGCGGACAATGTTTCAAAGGTAACACCATGGTTTTCGCGCTGTGAAGCGTGGAGATCGATTGGTGGGACCTCGTCAAACGTTGTGATCAGCCGGTTCAAAGCTTCAAGTTCAACTTGAGAGTTTGATCCTGGCTCAGAGCGAACGCTGGCGGCAGGCTTAACACATGCAAGTCGAGCGGGCGTAGCAATACGTCAGCGGCAGACGGGTGAGTAACGCGTGGGAACGTACCTTTTGGTTCGGAACAACACAGGGAAACTTGTGCTAATACCGGATAAGCCCTTACGGGGAAAGATTTATCGCCGAAAGATCGGCCCGCGTCTGATTAGCTAGTTGGTGGGGTAATGGCCCACCAAGGCGACGATCAGTAGCTGGTCTGAGAGGATGATCAGCCACATTGGGACTGAGACACGGCCCAAACTCCTACGGGAGGCAGCAGTGGGGAATATTGGACAATGGGGGCAACCCTGATCCAGCCATGCCGCGTGAGTGATGAAGGCCCTAGGGTTGTAAAGCTCTTTTGTGCGGGAAGATAATGACGGTACCGCAAGAATAAGCCCCGGCTAACTTCGTGCCAGCAGCCGCGGTAATACGAAGGGGGCTAGCGTTGCTCGGAATCACTGGGCGTAAAGGGTGCGTAGGCGGGTCTTTAAGTCAGGGGTGAAATCCTGGAGCTCAACTCCAGAACTGCCTTTGATACTGAAGATCTTGAGTTCGGGAGAGGTGAGTGGAACTGCGAGTGTAGAGGTGAAATTCGTAGATATTCGCAAGAACACCAGTGGCGAAGGCGGCTCACTGGCCCGATACTGACGCTGAGGCACGAAAGCGTGGGGAGCAAACAGGATTAGATACCCTGGTAGTCCACGCCGTAAACGATGAATGCCAGCCGTTAGTGGGTTTACTCACTAGTGGCGCAGCTAACGCTTTAAGCATTCCGCCTGGGGAGTACGGTCGCAAGATTAAAACTCAAAGGAATTGACGGGGGCCCGCACAAGCGGTGGAGCATGTGGTTTAATTCGACGCAACGCGCAGAACCTTACCAGCCCTTGACATGTTTGGGACCGGTCGCAGAGACGTGACCTTCTCTTCGGAGCCCGAAACACAGGTGCTGCATGGCTGTCGTCAGCTCGTGTCGTGAGATGTTGGGTTAAGTCCCGCAACGAGCGCAACCCCCGTCCTTAGTTGCTACCATTTAGTTGAGCACTCTAAGGAGACTGCCGGTGATAAGCCGCGAGGAAGGTGGGGATGACGTCAAGTCCTCATGGCCCTTACGGGCTGGGCTACACACGTGCTACAATGGCGGTGACAGTGGGAAGCTAAGGGGCAACCCTTCGCAAATCTCAAAAAGCCGTCTCAGTTCGGATTGGGCTCTGCAACTCGAGCCCATGAAGTTGGAATCGCTAGTAATCGTGGATCAGCACGCCACGGTGAATACGTTCCCGGGCCTTGTACACACCGCCCGTCACACCATGGGAGTTGGCTTTACCTGAAGGCGGTGCGCTAACCAGCAATGGAGGCAGCCGACCACGGTAGGGTCAGCGACTGGGGTGAAGTCGTAACAAGGTAGCCGTAGGGGAACCTGCGGCTGGATCACCTCCTTTCTAAGGATGGCTCTTCAGCATGATCTTCGGATCGACTGGTCTTCGGACCTGTCAGCTATCGAGCTGTTTTAGAAACATCAGGGGCCATCGAGATCGCCAGATCTTGCTTGAGCTCCATTGGCGGGATTTCGCCGTCTTCGTTTCTCTTTCTTCGCGGACGAACACGCTGCCTGGGGCTTGGCGCTGTGCATCATCATGGCGCTGCAAGGCACCGGGTGGTTGACTTGATCCGAGCCTCTCAAGCGTTAGGGCTTGTAGCTCAGTTGGTTAGAGCGCGCGCTTGATAAGCGTGAGGTCGGAAGTTCAAGTCTTCCCAGGCCCACCAGCCTTCGCGCCTCACGGCGCTTCGGCTCGGCAAGCCAGAAGATGCGCGAAGGCTGTCGCGCCGTAGCCCAGTTGGGCGAAGGCGGACTGGTCAACGCGAGCTTCGGCTAGTTATCGTCTCGACGATCGCGCTGCTGCATTCGTCTTTCCGAGTATGGGGCCTTAGCTCAGCTGGGAGAGCGCGTGCTTTGCAAGCATGAGGTCGTCGGTTCGATCCCGACAGGCTCCACCAGCCTTCGCAGGCTACGCCTGCTTCGGCTCGGCAAGCCAGCAGATGCGCGAAGGCTGTCGCGCCGAAGCCCGACAGGGCGTAGGCGGGCTATGGCCACGATCGAGCAGTGTTCAAACATTCGTCCGCGAGACAACATTTCGCATTGTCTGGTCCTCACCGGGACTACAGGCAACTGCGTGTTATCTGACATCGTGAAGAGGAGATCGATCCGAGTAGGGTCGTGCAATGAGGGCCACCGCGCAAGCGGTCCGCACCTCGACTTTGCACCGACGCCTTCACTATCTCCGGGTCATTTCGGCGCAAGACACTCCATGCTGCGAAGCATGACGCTGTGAAGCGTGTGTCCTGTTGTAAATGACTCTGTTCGCTGCGCTTGACCGCACGGCGATCGGTTCGATCTTAAGAAGCAAGCTGGTCTTTCTAATCAGTGTCCTCGCTGTCTCTAACGCCGGTCCTTCGGGGCAGGTGAGAGCAGTGAACATTCTGCCGAGTGTGTGGACATTGATAATGAGAGCAATCAAGTGCCTTAAGGGTGTTCGGTGGATGCCTTGGCGCTGAGAGGCGATGAAGGACGTGCTACGCTGCGATAAGCCGTGGGGAGCTGCGAAGAAGCTTTGATCCGCGGATTTCCGAATGGGGAAACCCACCTTCGATAGCCGGAACTCCAAGACCTCGAGTCTTGGTGTTCGATTGGGAGACCGAGAGAATTCAAGGCCGTGAGGTTTTGGATTTCCGG
>NZ_JBNPUO010000005.1:285000-588177 GCF_051168215.1 Bradyrhizobium sp. HKCCYLRH2015
GAAGAGTGATGCACGGCATGCGTGGCCCACAGCCAGCGAACCCGATGCGAGGCGCGATGGTGCCAGTAATAGACGAACTCGCTGGCGAGAAACAATGCGAGCAGGGCCAGCGGCCGGCTCGGATCGAAATCGAAGATCCTGTGGCGATAGGCGATGATGAAGGGAACGGCCGCGACGAGCGCGACCATTGCGCGGATCAGGTGCTGTCCGACCGCGACGGCGAACGAGGCTGCGGTCTCACGCAGGTCGTGAGTCTCGCGACCGGCGAGCCGGCTGAGCCCATATTCCAGCGTCATGAAGCCGATCGCCGTCAGCAGCACGATCATGCGCGTCGACGGGGGCAGGGAAGAGAGGATGGGCATGGCGCGTGTCCGGCGTCATCGGATGGAGACGGCGCGCCGGCCCGCTCCGGAACAGCAGGCGGACCGGCGATGTCAATGCTTCCGGAGGGCCGCGGCCAGCGGCGCCGCGGCGTCTGCTCAGCGCGTGACGGTGCGGCTGTAGCTGTAGGAATTGCCGCGCGGTCCCGTGCCCTGGCCCTGCCGGGTGCAGCTGCCGTCGCTGCAGCTCGCGGAGCCGGAGCGCGACCAGCTGCGGCCGGCGGGACCGGTGCCGCCACCCTGCCAGGCGCAGGCGCCGCCGGAGCAGCTGCCTGAGCCGCCAAATGAGGTGGTGCCGCGCGGTCCGGTGACCGAGCCGCTGCGGGTCCAGGCATTCGCGTCGACCGCTGCTGCCGCCGAAAGCACTGCCACGAGCAGAAATGTCGCGATGGATGTCTTCACGTCAGTCTCCCAATTCGTTCGCGCGGGCGATCGCGTCGCCTGCAAGGGGATACTGCGCGTTCGATGTCGCGGCCTGATGCACCGCCGGTGTCGTTTGGTCGCGGTGATTGGCTGGATTGTAACGGCTTGTCACACGACGGCCGTCCGATGCCACGACATCGCGCGGGGCGGACTCCGGTCCGCCGCCCCTCGACGCTCCGGCGCCCGTTCAGGCCGCTACCGGCCCGCCGTTGCGCTTCACCACCGGGTCTTCGTCGCCGTGTTGACGTTGATCACCGAAGTCGCCGTGTTGGACGTCGTCGTCGCCGTGGTGTTGATCAGGGTCAGAAGCTTGTAGTAGTCGACGACCTTGGCATTGGCGACGTACATCACGTCCTTGCTGCGCATCTGGAAGCCCGAAGCCAGCAGCATGCCGGAGGGATCGCGCAGGTTGATATGATAGATGGTCGGAATGCGGTCGTAGATGAAGCGGCTGGTATCGACGCCGAGCTTCTGCAGCAGCGGGCGCTCCTCGTAGCGATACAGGAAGACCTCGGCCGGATCAGATTGCTGATCGTTCAGTCCGCCCGCCTTGCCGATCGCCTGGGCCAGCGTGAGGGTCTCGGTATCGAACGAAATCTCGGAATTGAAGCCGAAGACGTTCTGATTGAGGGCGCCGAGGGCCGTGAAAGTCGGGGATTCCCGCGTGATGTAGACGACGTCGTTCGGACGGATGAAGATGTTCTCGCGCGGATCCTGCACGACGCGGCTGAGCAGCACGCGCACGCGCTTGCCGTCCCGCTGCAGGGTCACATAGCTTTCGATGGCCTCGTGCTTCGGGCCGCCCGCACGTGCGATCACGGCCAGCAGGCGTTCGCCCACGCTGTTGAGGGCAAGCACGCCCGGCGTATTGACGTCGCCGAGCACGCTGACCACGCTGGAATGCTGCTGGTTCAGGCTGACCACGACCTGCGGCTCGAGCGCGCGCTTCTGCAGCCGGAAGACGATCTCCTGCTCGATCTGCGGCAGCGTCCGGCCGGCGGCGGTGATCTCGCCCGCATAGGGAACGCGGATATTGCCTTGCTGGTCCACCGCCTGCGCCGGCAGATCCACGAAGTTGCCCGGGCGGGCGCCGGCGGCCGTGGGCGGCGTGAACAGCCCGCCGGGCGCCGCTTCGAAGATGGAAACGTTCAGCACGTCACCAACGCCCGCGACCTGCACCGGCTTCGGCCGCTTGTCCGGGAATACGCCCTGGAACGTGATCAGATTGGGCTGCGACAGGAAGCCGATCGTTTCGGAGCTGACGTCGACCAGCGCATAGGGAAGCGCCGTGTTCGACCGCACGCTGGCCGTGGCATTGTCGTTCACGGCGTCGCTGGTCGGTCCTGTCCCGGGGAGCAAGGAACAGGCGGGCAGAAGCGCCAAGATCGCCAGGGTGAGGAGCGCGCGCGAGCGGCGGCAAAGGCCATGAAAGCTGCGCGGGTCCACTGTACTGCTGCGCACAGGAGACCCCCCGCCGCCGGTCGGCCCGGGCGGATTGATCAAGGCCTTCAAACGCGTCCCCGAATACAGCAAAAAAACATTTCCCCACGCTGCTCCCTCCACCAAGAAGGGAGAACGTCCCACGTGTTTCAACCTACCCGGCGGCCATACTGGACGAAAGCGTACGGCCGTTCGGATTGGTCCGCTTTTGCCCGGCCGTGCCAATTAGGTCACAGTCTGACATCACCATATTACCGCCCCAAGCTGTCGGCGCTGCCGGAGGTCCCACGGTGAAGGGATGATCCATTCGACCTAACAGGGTCCGAACAATTTTAAGCACAAAGCCGTTGCGCAACGGTTAGCCCGAGTCGCTTGCTCGCGCAGGGGGCGACGACATCGCAGCCCGCGCAGCGCGTCGGTGAGCCGAGGCAGCCGGACAGCCGAGGGAGGCGGACCGGCGCCGCCAAGGCGGGCTGTAGCTGGCGAGATTCGAAGGCCGTGCGGGCGTCGGGACTGCAAGCGGGCGGCCGGTTGTCCAAGGCCGCCGATCAAGTCTATGCTGCTGCGCCAGCCCTTGAGGCTCTTTTTGCAACGGAGCACGCAATTGTCGAACGTGATCAGGATCGCCGCAGCCGCTTTCGCGATCGCCTTCACGGGCCTATCCGATCCCGCGTCGGCGCGCGGCCTCTATCCGCTGACGGAGTGCGGGCCAGATCTCAGCAGACTCTGCCGGCTGCACGGGACATTCGAGGCCACTCCGTTTCATTACAATCTTGCGATTCATCCCGGGTGCATTCGGCGTGTCGCCGTCGAGACGCCCCAGGGCGTATTGTACCGCCGCGCGGTGGTGTGCGGGGCGCCGGAGCGGCCCATGGTGTGGTAACCCGACCCCTTCCTCGTCGTCTCCGAAGGAGCTGGACGCTCCGCTCGGCCGAGTCATGGTCAAGCTTGGCGGCGAGGACTGATGAGGGCCGTGCTCGGCCGGTCCGGCCGCGTTCGGCAACGTCGATCGTCGCTCAGACGATTAAATGGGCAAGTTCCACACCGTATTCTTACGTAATCTAGAATTAAATTAATTGTGTAGAGACGATTCTGCACGGTCGGAGACATAAAAGGGTAGACTGAACAAACTAAAGCTTCAATTGTACCGGACGAAAGGTGCTTAAAAAGGTCTTTCTGGCAACGCGGTAGCATTTTACGGCAAACCGTAGCGAGTGCCAGAAGTATTTAATGTCTTGCTGTCAGATGGTAAATTAACTTGTCGCGAGTGGTTAATTTAATGCCGAAAATCGAATCCGTGCATCATCGCGATGACGGTTCGGCATTCGGGGAAGATGCCCTCAAAACTCGCCAACGAGTGGGGTCCGTCCTTGTGTGACGAGCTTGGTGCCGCGTTGATTGAGGATATTGAGATGGATGGCGGCGGTCGCGCTTTGAATGCCGTCCTGAAATCGCTGAATAAAATACGCCTTGCCAAATTACGTTTCGGCCGGCCAAGGTCGGGCCGTTCGCAGCAATCCGTGCTGCGGTCGCAGATCGAGCTTTGTGATGTCCTGCTCGATGAGATCCAATCCATCAGCACCAGCCTCGGCAAACGCGCGAAGAAGTCCGCGGCACCCAGGCGTCGCCCGATGGCCACGCGGCACGGCCGCGGGACGGCGCACGTGATTCCGCCCCGGCCGGCGGTGCCGGGTCGAACCAGGCAGCAGAAATAATCGCATCGGAATTTGATCGCTGCGGCGGCCGGCCGTCATGGCCGCGCCGCTTGCCGGCGCGAGACGACAGCCGTTCGGCATTGACCCTGATGACGCGTCAGGTCGCCCCGTGCTGCTGTCGGCGGCCGCTCGACGGCCGGACGTCCTTCAGCCGTCGTGTCGGGCAAGGACGGCGCTCCAAGACGGGCCCGAAACCATATCGCGGCGAGCCATGCGATGCGGCCGCTTCATCCGGCACACAGGCCGCTGATGTCGCCTCCACGGACGATGACTTTGGACAACGGGTTTTCGGGATCGGCCGCGGGTGTCCGCAGCCGTCCTCAACCTCACGGCCGATCGCAGCGGCAGTTAGTTCCGCTGCCGGTGTGTGCCTGTCTGACGCCGCGCGCCCCGCTGTCGGCGCGACGTGCGCAAGTCTGATCTGCGTGAGCGCATCTGAAGGATCCAATATTTAGGGAAGGCGTTTGATTCGCCGGAACGATGTCGGCTGCTTTGCGGCATATTCACGGTGGCGTGCTCAATTAAACCCGGTGGCGGCATTTTGTGCGCATGCAAAAATATCTCGATCCGGGTCTTCAGGGGGCTCGCTCGAAAAGGTTGTAAGTCCGTCGCGGCAGCTTTGAAAACCATGTCGTGGTGAGAATGTCAGCTATCAAATACGCGCAAGTTCGATCATCGAAACTACGTCACTTTGACGCGGTCTTGCCGTAGTATGCGACGAATCCGTTGCAGATCGTGTTGATTCGGTGGCTTCTTCCGGCGTGCAAACGAATGCTGCCGCAATCTCGAAGGCGGCGCGACATCGTTTCGGAAATGGGGTTGCGGGTTGAGTTTTATTTGAGTTACAACCATATGGCTTGGCCGGGTTGGTATAACTCAAATATTCAGTTTTTCCGACCGCGAGCCACTTGCGGAACGAAATACCGAATTATATGACGTTAATCCGGCAGGATAGAGATCACAGACAAAGGTCGCTGTATGTCCACCAAGAAGATCGATTTCGAGGCGATGTCTTTCGATGACCTCTGGTCTCTCCACGAGCAGATCAGTCAGATCCTCGCCGTGAGGATCACGTCGGAGAAGCGCGAGCTCGAACGTCGTCTGGCGGTTCTCAACCGCAGCCGCGGTGCCATCGAAGGTGCCGGCAGTGAGGGTGGGCAGTCCTACACCACGAGCGGCAAGGCGCGGCGCAAATATCCCCGGGTTCTGCCGAAGTATCGCAACCCGCAGACTTCCGAGACCTGGTCCGGCCGAGGCAAGCAGCCGCGTTGGCTGGTGGCGGCGATCAAGACCGGGCATCGGATCGAGGAGTTTGCGATCAATGGAGCGGCGGGCGGTTCGAAAAGTCGCCGTCAGCGGGCCTAATCGGGGCCGACTGAGTCAAGCCCGTCGATAGCCCGAGCGACGCGCAGCGTCGGTTCTGCACCTGATTCGCTCCCTCAACATCAGCGAACGACATGTGAGCGGTCTGACGCCCCCGCGTCGCGATCCGCAGTCTCGAGCCTGAGATCGGTCCGATCCGCCCGCACGGCTCCGCCGGTAGGCTTGCGATCATCATCCCTTGCGAATATGCGCTAATAGGCATTGTTGCCGCGGATCAGCTCGATCGGCGTCCTCAGCAGGATCGCGACGTCGAGCGACAGGCTCCAATTGTCGATGTACCAGAGATCGAATTCGACGCGCTGTTCGATCGACGCACGCGTGGGCGTCGGGCCGCGGCAGCCATGCACCTGCGCCCAGCCGGTCAGTCCGGGCTTGACGCGGCGACGGAATGCGTAGTTGCGCACGAGCTTGTCGAATTCGTTGTCGTGCGCCAAGGCGTGGGGGCGGGGGCCGACCAGCGACATGCTGCCGTCCAGAACGTTGAGCAGCTGCGGCAGCTCATCAATGCTGGTCCGGCGCAGCCAGGTCCCGAGCCGGGTGAACCGACTGTCGCCGATCTGGGCCTGGACGATGGAGGGCCCGTCCTCGAGCACGGACATCGTGCGAAACTTGTAGATCTGGAACGCCCGGCCGTTGAATCCGCAACGCTGCTGCCGGAACAGCACCGGTCCGGCCGAGTCGAGCTTGATGGCGATCGCCACCAGCAGCAGCAGCGGCGACATCAAGGCCAGCGCGATGCCGGCCAGCATGACATCCATGAGCCGCTTGGTGGCGTGTTCGAGCGGGCTCAGCAGGCCGCGCTGCAGCTCGATGGAGACGGCATTGCCGAGCTCGCGGCACGGCCGCTTGAAGATGTCCGACGCCGCTCCGACCGGCACGAAGCTCACTGGAAACGGCAGGACTCTCAGCTCGGCGCCGAGCGTGCGCAGGTCGGACAAGGGTTCGGGATTGGCGCCGACGACGATCTCTTCGATGTCGGAGCCGCGCACATAGTCGATCACGCTGGACACGATCCGCTGCCGCTGATCCGGATCCGCACCGGGCTCGGGAAGCAGGAAATGCCGCTGGACGCGAAAGCCGGTGTCGGTGAGCACCTGGGTCAGCCCGGCGTTGTCCTTGCTTGCTTCATCGGTGATCAGAACGATGTTTCGGCCCGAGAACCGTCTCTCCGCCAAGCCCTTTGCCAGCAGATATGCGGTGGTGCGGCGATGCAGGATCAGCGCCGCGAGCCCGAACATCGCGAAGACGATGCTCGTGCCGCGCGAGAATTCGCTGCCGATCTTGAGCGCAAACAGGGCGCCGGCCAGCACGAGGAACGCCGTGACCCAGGTCAGGCAGGCCGCGCGGATCTGGCGCGGCAGGATCAGCAGCTCGGCCGGCCGGTACATCCCGCGGATCTTCATCAGCGAGACGAACAGCGCCGACACGAGGATCGCCAGGCCGAGCGATTTGCTGACGTCGTTGGCGCCCGCCGCATCCTGCAGGTGATACAGAAACCCGGACAGGACGCTCGACATGGTGATCGTCGCAATGTCCGCCACGATCGCGAACGGCTCCACCGAGTCGTAGTGGACGGGCCATTTGCGCCCCTGGAACTGCCGTTCCACCAGGACGGCCGGCATGCCGTTTCGATCGAGAGTCTCGGGCTGATCCACGTAATGCATGGGATGTCGGTGTTCGAAACTCGGTTAAATAGCGATTAGCTATTTATTATATGTTTTGGCATTTAATTTAAACAATGAAAAATTGCCATTGGAATTTATTCGCGCGGTCGGATTATCCCCCGATACCTGCGTCGCGGGCAGCGTGACGCCTGACGGTGGCGCTTAGGCGCCGAAAGATACCGCCCGTGCCCGCTACGGAAGCGGCTCCGGAAAATCAAGGTAGTCAAATTAATGTTTGAGGCGACGGATATTTCGATGCTCGCCGCCAAGAATGGCATTTAAAAAGAGATATAATTGGATTATTAATCCGGTGCCGGGTGCCCGTGACGCGGGTGGCGTCCGTAGCCGACCGGATGCGGAGGGAGTTTTTCCCTGCGCGGACGGAAGGGCGACACGAGGGCACGGCGAGCTGTCGTCGAGGCCCGCCGGCGAGGTTGAAGATAGTGCTGCTCATTTCAGAGATTGAGAACCCGAAGGACGTCGCGCCATGAAGGTCGTATTGTTCTGTGGAGGACTCGGGACGCGGATCCGGGAATATTCCGAGAGCATTCCGAAGCCGATGATTCCGATCGGCCACCAGCCGATCCTCTGGCACGTCATGCAGTATTACAGCCAGTACGGGCACCGGGATTTCGTTCTGTGCCTGGGCTACAAGGCCAATGTGGTGAAGGACTATTTCCTGAACTACAATCAGGCGGCGACCACCGACTGCACGATCTCGCAGTTCGGCAAGAAGGTCGAGCTATTGGGCGACCGCCCGCCGGACTGGCGGGTGTCGCTGGTCGACACCGGCATCTGGCGCAACATCGGCCAGCGACTGCGGGCCGTCCGGCACCTGGTCGAGGGCGAGGAGATCTTTCTCGCCAACTACAGCGACGGCCTGACGGACGCGCCGCTGCCGGAGATGATCGATCGCTTCAAGCGCAGCGGCAAGATCGGCTGCTTCATCGCCATCCATCCGCCGATCAGCTTTCACCTCGCCGAATTCGACGCCGACGGCACCGTGGGCCGCATGGCGGCGAGCAACGATTCCGATATCTGGATCAACGGCGGCTACTTCATCTTCCGCAAGGAGATCTTCGATTACATCGAGGAAGGGGACGAGCTCGTCGTGCAGCCGTTCAAGCGGCTGATCGACCGCGGCGAGCTGATGGCCTACCGCTACGAAGGGTTCTGGCGGGCCATGGACACGCTCCGCGACCGCCAGGTGCTCGAGGAGATGATCGAGCGCGGCGACACGCCCTGGCATCTCGGCTCCAGTCTTCCGGCGGTGGTGAACGGATGAGGGCGTTGCAGCTCGCCGGTCGCGGCGACCGGCTGTCGGTCCTGTGTCTCGGCGCGCATTCCGACGACATCGAGATCGGGGCCGGAGGCACGCTGCTGTCGTGGCTCGACCAGGGCATCCGCCTGGATGTTCATTGGTGCGTGCTCAGCGGCAATGGCGAGCGCGGCGTCGAGGCGCGGGCGTCGGCCGATGATTTCCTCGCCGAGGTCGCCAGCCGCAATCTCGAGATCATGCAGTTCCGCGACGGCTTCTTCCCCGAGCAGGGCGAGGAGATCAAGGCCTGGTTCGAGCAGCTCAAGGGCCGGATCAACCCGGACGTCATTCTCGCGCACCGCCGCGACGACGCCCATCAGGACCATCGGCAGGTCAACCGCCTGGTCTGGAACACATTCCGCGATCATCTCGTCCTGGAATACGAGATTCCGAAATGGGACGGCGATCTCGGACGGCCCAACGTCTACATGCCCCTCTCCGAGCGGATCATGAAGCGGAAGGTCGCGCTGCTGATGACGCATTTCGGCAGCCAGCGCTCCAAGCAATGGTTCGATCCGGAAACATTCATGGGCCTGGCGCGGTTGCGGGGCATGGAATGCCGCGCCGCCGAGCGCTACGCCGAGGCCTTCGTCGCGCGCAAGCTGTCACTGGGGTGAACGGCGGCTGAAGCCGCCGCCTCGCCGCGAGGCCCTCGCACACGGTCTATCCATGCCCGATGGCGAGGCGATGAGCGGCGCCCGGCCGCTTTGCCCGGCGGCGGCCTGCCGTCAGCCGGCCGCCCGCCGCGGAAGTTCGACGATCTCCTCTGCCGGCGGACGCTCGATCGCGGTGGCCGGCACCTTCTCCAGCCAGACCTCGCGCCACCATGCATAGATGCCGCGCGGGCAGAACAACCGGTTCTCGCTGTAGCGCGACTGGCAATAGACGCCGTCGAGGATGACGGCCGGTGTCTTCATCCGCCGGATGTAGCCGGTGCGCTCGTCGATGAACTTTTCGACCCGCGTCCGTACCCGGAACACCTTTCCGCAATAGGGCACCATCTCGGCGTCGAAGCCCATGCCGCGGTTGTTGGTCTGCTTGTCGATGGTGGCCAGGATCTCCTGGTGCGGGCGCACGCGGACGAGATCGCCGGGCTGCAGCCCGAGATCGGCGATCGGCGCGTCCTTGTCGGTCAGGAGGACGCCGCGCTTGCGCGGGAACGGTACGCCGCCCCACAGCGACTGGATGCGGTCGTAGATCCAGCGCGCGGGCCGGCCGAGCCGCGGACGGCGGGCCATGGTGGCGCCGACATAGGCGAAGTAGAGGAGGCCCTTGAACATCTTCGCGAGCGAGACATTGCCGGACGCGATGTCATCGGCGTACTGCCGGGCGTCCCACCATTTGAGCGGCTGAGTGTAGGTCGGGAGCTCGGTCGCCTGGCAGGCATAGCGGGGGCCTTTTCCCGGCTGCTGGTCCGGCGACTTGGTCGCATCCCACACCGCGCGCACCGTGCATCCGCCGGGCGGTTGAAGCGCAGCGGCGCGGTCCGGGATGGCCGCGGCGGGCTTGGCCGGATCGACCGGGGTCAGCCACGCCTCTTTCCAGAAGATCAGGCAGGCCGCCTGGCAGCCGCCATAGGCCTCGCCGTCGCAGCGATGCTCGAGATGCACGGCGTTGGGGAGGCGCCGTCCGAGCCACTCGCCGGTGTTGTATCCGGTGACCGTGTCGCAGGTCTTGTGGGCGCGCTTGTAGACCTGGAAGCGCTGGCCGCACCATTTGAACATCTGTGGCATGAACGGCAACCCTTCGAGGCGCCCGTTGGCATCGAGCGTCGCCAGGATCTCTTCCTTGCTGCGCACTTCGACCCAGTCGCCGGCGGATAGTGTCATGCTCTGTCTTTCAATGCTTCAATCAATGCGTCGTCAGGCCGGGGCGTTCCCGCACGCGGGACGTCCTCATTTCCATGGATCGAATTAAAGCTGCCGAGATTTGCGGTCAACATTTGTTCCTATTGTGGCATTATTTAATTTGGTGGAATAAATTAAATGGGAGAGGTTGCCTGATGCCGCATCGATCGGCGCCGTCCGGATGGGGCACGGTAACAGGCGGATCGAGATGGCGGAGAAGGGATTTTTACCGAGTTTTGCGTATCCCGCCGAAGAAGGCGGGCGGCACCGCCGCTGCCGACGGATTCACTGGACGCCGGCTGGAATATTAAATTATAATCGATTGCAGGTGATTTAAATTTTGTTTTGGTCGGTATCGTAGAGGGTGAGATTTTGAAGGTCCTGATCACCGGAAACATGGGCTATGTGGGTCCGGTCGTCGCGCGGCATCTGCGGGCGCAGCGCCCGGATGCGACGCTGCACGGCTTCGACAACGCCTATTTCGCCCACTGCCTGACCGGAGCGCCTGTCGTTCCCGAGCGATATCTCGACGAGCAGATCCATGGCGACGTCCGCGACATGTCGCTCGACCTCCGCGGCTATGATGCCGTGGTTCAGCTGGCGGCGATCTCCAACGATCCGATGGGCAATCGCTTCCAGGACGTGACGCTCGACATCAACCAGAACACCACCGTGTCGCTCGCCAGGAAGGCTGCGGCGGCCGGCGTGAAGAACTTCGTGTTCGCGTCGAGCTGCAGCGTCTACGGCATCGCCGACGGACCGCCGCGCAAGGAGGGCGATCCGCTCAATCCCATCACGGCCTACGCCAAGTCGAAGATCGGATCGGAGCAGGAGCTCGCCGCGATCGACACCGGCATGACCATCACCTGTCTGCGCTTTGCGACCGCCTGCGGCATGTCGGATCGGCTGCGGCTCGACCTCGTCCTCAACGATTTCGTGGCCTGCGCGCTCACCCGCCGCCAGATCAGCGTGCTCTCCGACGGCACGCCGTGGCGCCCCCTGATCGACGTGGCCGACATGGCGCGGGCGATCGACTGGGCGATCGACCGGCCGGCGGCGACGGGCGGCCGCTTCCTCACCATCAATGCCGGCTCGGACGACCGCAACTACCAGGTCAAGGATCTCGCCAACGCGGTGGCCGCGCGCGTGCCGGGGACCAGCGTGTCGATCAACACCTCCGCGCCGGTGGACAGCCGCTCCTACAAGGTCGATTTCGGCCTGTACCGCTCGCTGGCCCCCGATCATCAGCCGCAGGTCACCCTGGACCAGTCGATCCAGAACCTTGTCGATGGTCTCAAGAGGATGCAGTTCAAGGATGCCGAGTTTCGCTCGTCCGATCTGATCCGTCTCAAGGTCCTGCAGGACCACATGGAGACGGCCCGGATCAACGACAGGCTGCAATGGACGTGATCGCGCCGGCCGCGCCGGGCAGATGCTCGCCTCAGCCGGCAAGGACAGTGACGGAGACACCATGGAACTGACCCTTCCCACCGCCGTCGGCGTCGCGCCCAAGTGCCGGCACTGCGGCGACGACCTGACCCTCAAGCTGATCGATCTCGGCGCCTCGCCGGTCGCGAACGACTACATCGATCCGACCAACTACATGCGGGCGGAGCCGTTCTATCCGCTGGAGACCTTCGTCTGCCGCGAGTGCCGTCTGGCGCAGACGCGCGACCTCCTGGCCGCGTCCGAGATCTTCCGCGCCGACTATGCCTATTTCTCCTCGCACTCGACCTCATGGCTCGAGCACGCGCGCCGCTATGTCGAAGCCATGGCCGATCGCTTCAAGCTCGGCCCGGCCTCGCGGCATGTCGAGATCGCGTCGAATGACGGCTATCTGCTGCAATACTCGCTCCAGAAGGGCATCAACTGTCTCGGCGTCGAACCCTGCGAAAGCGTCGCGCTGGCCGCGCGCGCCAAGGGCATCGAGACCCGGGTCGAATTCTTCGGCCGCGACTATGCGACCCGTCTCCGGGAGGAGGGCTGGTCGGCCGATCTCCTCACGGCCAACAACGTGCTCGCGCACGTTCCCGACATCAACGACTTCGTCGGCGGCGTCAAAATCCTCCTGGCGCCGGAGGGCGTCGCGACCTTCGAGGTCCAGCACCTGCTGACCTTGATGCAGCGGCATCAGTTCGACACCATCTATCACGAGCATTTCTCGTATCTGTCGCTGATCGCGGGCCTGCGCATCTTCGCCCAAGCGGGCCTGCGGGTGTTCGACGTCGAGCTTCCGGAGACGCATGGCGGCTCGATCAGGTTCTTCGTCTGCCACGCGGAGGCCGCTCATGCGGAGAGCCCGAACGTTGCCGATGTCCTGGCGCGGGAGCGGGCCTATGGGCTGCATGACGATGCCATCTACATGGCCTGGAACGAGCAGGTCAAAGAGACCAAGCGTGCGCTGCTCGAATTGCTGACGGCGCTCAAGCGCGATAACAAGAAGATCGTCGGCTACGGTGCCCCGGCGAAGGGTGTGACGCTGCTGAATTATTGCGGCATCCGCACCGATTTTCTCGACTTCACGGTCGATCGCGCCCCGTCCAAGCAGGGCCGCTACATGCCGGGCGTGCGCATTCCGATCCTGCCGCCGGAAGCGATCTTCGAAGCCAGGCCAGATTACGTCCTGATCCTGCCGTGGAACATCAAGAGCGAGATCAAGGCACAGATGGCGGCGATCCGCGACTGGGGCGGCCGCTTCATCGTGCCGGTCCCCAAGGCGACGATCGAGGAGTAGAGCAGGGCATTGCCGCACCATATGCGCGAAGAGTGTTGAGCCATGAGGTTTGTCCCGCTTGGACGGTCGGATGCGCGGCTGATCGAGCTGACCGTTCGCTCCGACGAGCGCGGCAGCTTCACGCGGACCTGGTGCGCGAAGACTTTTGCCGAGCAGGGCATCGCGTTCGTCCCGATGCAGGGCAACAGCTCGGTGACGCGTCTCCGCGGCAGCGTCCGCGGCATGCATTTCCAGCGTGCGCCGAAGCCTGACGCCAAGATCGTCCGCTGCAGCGCCGGGCTGATCCATGACGTCATCGTCGACATCAGGCCGAACTCGCCGACGCGCGGCGAGGTCTATGCCTGCGAGCTCGGCCCCTCGACGGCGCGGATGCTCTACGTTCCCGCCGGTTTTGCCCATGGATTCCAGACGCTGACCGACGACGTCACGGTCGAGTATCTGATGGGCGAAGACTATGTCGAGCAGCTCTCGGACGGCTTCCGGCACGACGATCCGATGATCGGCATCCGATGGCCGCAGCCGGTGACGGTGTTGTCAGCCAAGGATGCCGCTTGGCCCTCGCTTGCCGAACGGGGTCTTTGGTGAAGCAGCATGACGACAGCGCGGTATCCTGGGGGAGGGATCTGGCGGCCACGGAGCGGCCCGATCGTCTCGAACGTTCTGACGATTTGTCGAGGAGGATCACGGAATGACGAACATTTTCGTTGATGCCACGATGCCCGATGACGAGCGGCGCCGGAAACTGTATGAGGGCGCGCTGTTCCTGCATTCGCCGACGCCCTCGCTCAATGCGCTGGTCGCGTTCGCCAGGGAGCTGATCGAGGAGGCGTTTCATCCCTACGATCCCCGGACGGCGCAATTCGAGCTCCCGGTCGAGCGCTACGTCGAGATCCTCGCCAGGCTGAAGCCGTTCTTCATCCATCACGCCCGGTCGAAGGAGCTGGTGCAGGGCACGCTCCGCGAGTTCGGCTGCGATCCCGAGCTGACCTATTTCGACGTGCCGCGGCTGCGGTCGGCAACCAGCAACGACTATCTCACCACCGGGATCGCGTTCGCATTCCACCCTCATCGCGACACCTGGTACTCGGCGCCGCCGTGCCAGCTCAATTGGTGGCTGCCGGTGTATGACATCGCGCCGGACAACGGCCTTGCATTTCATCCGCGCTATTTCGATGAAGCGATCAAGAACGGCTCCAGGACCTATAACTACTACGAGTGGAACAGGACCTCGCGTGCGTCGGCGGCGCAGCACATCAAGACGGATACACGGGTGCAGCCGAAGCCGGAGCAGGAGATTGCACTGGATCCGCAGATCCGGGTGATCGCGCCGAGCGGCGGCGTCACGATCTTCTCCGGAGCGCATCTGCATTCGTCCGTCCCGAACACCTCGGGCGTGACGCGCTTCAGCATCGATTTCCGTACCGTGCATTTTGCCGATGTCAGCAGCCGGCGCGGCGCCGTCAACATCGATTCGGAATCGACCGGCACGAACCTGCGCGACTTCCTGCGGGTGGCCGATCTCGCGCGGCTGCCCGAGGAGATCGTCACGACATACGATCAGGTGGAAGCTCCGGCGGAGCATCTGGTCTACCAGCCGACGATCGTGCCGCTGCCGGCCGGCGATCTCGCGGCCGATGCCGCGCAGGCGTCGGCCTGACCGATGAAGTAGGGCTGACGCGTCATGCTGGACATCCTCAAATCCCCGGCTGGTCCGAGAACGCCGGCGATCGATCTCCACAATCTGGTCGCCGAACTGTTTCCGATCAACCGCAGCCTCACCGGGGCGGGTGTCCGTCAGACGCTCGGCATCGTCGCTCGGAATGTCGGGCTTGCGATTCACGAGGTGCCGTCCGGCACGCCGGTCCTGGACTGGCACGTGCCGGCGGAGTGGAACATTCGTCGCGCGACGATCTCGACCCTGTCGGGCCGCGTTCTCGTCGACTTCGCCGACAACAATCTGCACGTGATGGGCTACAGCAAGCCGGTCCAGGCGGTGCTCAGCCGTGCCGAGCTTGCCAAGCACGTCCATACCTTGCCGGACCAGCCTGATCTCATTCCCTACCGGACCGGCTACTATGCCGACGATTGGGGCTTCTGCCTGCAAGATCGTCTGTGGCGGGGGATGACGGACGACAGCTACCGCGTCGAGATCGACAGCGAGCTCTCGCAGGGGGCGTTGACCTACGGCGAATTCTTCGTCCCCGGGCAGACGGACAAGGAAGTCCTGATCACCTGCCATATCTGTCACCCGAGTCTCGCCAACGACAATCTCTCAGGGATTGCCGTCATGACGGCGCTGGCGATGCGGCAGGCGCAGCAGCCGCGCCGACTCGGATACCGATTTCTGTTCCTGCCGGCGACCATCGGCGCGCTCGCGTGGCTCGACCGCAACGAGCGGAATCTCGGACGTGTTGAACACGGCCTCGTCCTCACCTGTCTCGGCGATTCCAGTGGATTTCACTACAAGCAGAGCCGGAGCGGGGCGAGCATCGATCGCGCCGTCGCGCATGTCCTGAAGCACTCAGGCCATCCTCATGAGATTCTGCCATTCAGCCCCTATGGATATGACGAGCGGCAGTTCTGCTCGCCGGGATTCGATCTGCCGGTCGGGTGCCTGATGCGCGGCGTGCACGGCACGTTTCCCGAATATCACACCTCGGCGGACAATCTGGATTTCGTCAAGCCGGACTGTCTCGAGCAGTCCTACGCGGTCATCGAGGAGGTGCTGGATCTGCTCGATCGCGACCGCATCTATGAGCGCGTCGATGGGCGAGGGGAGCCGCAACTGGGACGGCGCGGCCTGTATCGCGCGATTGCCGGCCAGCGCGAGGCGGGCGGGGCGACGCAGATGGACCTGCTATGGGTCCTCAACCTCGCGGATGGCAGGCACAGCCTGCTCGACATGGCAATCCGGGCCGACGTTCCGTTCGCGCGCATCGAGGCCGCTGCGCGGATCGCGCTGGACGCCGATCTCATCAGAACACCGGTTTCATCATCGTGACGTCGCCGCCTTCGTACAGCACCGTGCAAGTGGTCCAACAACACCAGAGTGAGGCGTCATGAGTTCGCAGCCGGGCAAGCCCCGCATCGCCGTCTTCTCACTCAGAAACATCTTCGGCAAAGCCCTCAACCGCGGTCCTCACGTCGAGTTCGAGGACATCATCTGCGAGGTCGATTCCGCCGAGCTGTTCGCACCCGAGCTCGACCCGTCGAGCCGACGGGCGAGCTTCGCGACCCGGCTGGGCTACCACGCGCCCGTGCTGCTGAATCCCGGGCTCACGCGGATCAAGCCGCAGCAGCAATACGACGTTCTGTTCGCGATCTGCGGGTTCCCGCAGGACCTGATCATGTTCGACGCGATCGAGGATCTGAGAGGTGCGTGCGGGACCTCGGTGTGTCTGCTGGACGAGCTCTGGATCAAGGAGATCGCCAAGCACCGGCATTTCCTGAAGATCCTCGCCAAGTTCGATGTCGTGATGCCGTTCCAGATCGGCACGGTGAAGCCGCTCGGCGAGGAGATCGGCAAGGCTTGCGTGCATCTTCCGCTCGCCATCGACGCGATCCGCTTTTGTCCCTATCCCGATCCGCCCGAGAGGGTCATCGACGTCTTCAGCATGGGGCGTCGCTCCCGTATCACCCACCAGTCGCTGCTCGCGATGGCGCAGCAGAGCGGCCTGTTCTATCTCCACGACACGATCGGCGGCAGCCAGGCCATCGACCTCCGGGAGCACCGGACGCAGATGGCAAACCTCGCCAAGAGAAGCAGGTATTTTCTGGTCAATCCCGGCAAGTTCGACGAGCCGCGGGAGACCGGGCGGCAAGTCGAGTTCGGCTACCGGTATTTCGAGGGCGCGGCGGCGGGCGCCATCATGCTCGGCGAGCGTCCCGACAATGACCTGTTTCCGCGGCTGTTCGATTGGCCCGAGGTGATGATCGACGTGCCGCACACATCGCCCGACATCGACCGGGTCATCAGGGAGCTGGACGGCGATCCGGTCCGCCAGGACCGGATGCGGCGAACCGGCATGGCCCAGACCTTGATGCGGCACGACTGGGTGTATCGGTGGGAGACGATCCTGGAGGCCACGGGTCTGCAGCCGATGCCGGGCCTCGCTGCCCGCAAGGATCGGCTGAAGAGGCTGGCGGAGATGGCGGCTGGCTCGGGGATGGCTCGCGAGCAGGAATTAAATCGCAAGCCGGTATTGTTGGCGCAGTGACGTTTCAATCCTTTTCTCCGCCACAAAGTGGCGTCATCGCTCCAGCGGCCTCCGCGAGCTATTTTATACCGGCTGCATTTTCGACGATCGGATTTTCATTGCCCTGGACGGATCTGTTTGGCCGTGACTGGGAATCGAAAGGTTGGTTACGATGATTGAAAGCGATTGAACGGAGATGTCGGAAGCCGTCGCCGCTTACTTCGAGGAACATCGGGAATCGAGCGATCTCGGACGCCGTGCGTTGCGCGGCGGCCTGATTTCCATCGTCATCCAATACGGCAATGCCGTGCTCCAGATCGGAGCGGCCATCGTCCTGGCCCGGCTGCTCGCGCCGGAGGATTTCGGGCTCGTCGCCATCGTCACCGTGCTGACGAGCTTCGCGCCGCTGCTGATCGACTTCGGCCTGCTCGATGCCACCGCTCAGCGCAGCAGGATCACGCCGGCCCAGGTCAGCGGCCTGTTCTGGGTCAGCACCGGCATCGGCGTTGCGGTGGCGATCGTCGTCGCGGCATCCAGCCCGCTGATTGCCTGGGTCTACGGTGATCCGCGACTGGAGCCGATCGCGCTTTGCGTCGCGATCACCTTCGTGCTGTCCGGGCTGACCAACCAGCATATGGCGCTGCTCCGGCGCACGCTGCAGTTCGGTCGCATCGGCCGGATCCAGTTGTTGGGCACGCTGGCAGGGACGGTTGCCGCCGTCGCCATGGCGTTCGAGGGCTACGGCTATTGGGCGCTGGTCATTCGTCCCGTCGTGACATCGATTTGCGTCGTGGTCGCCGCGTGGTCGGCCTGTCGCTGGAGGCCCGGCGTCCCCGTTTTCGATGCTGAGGTGAGGTCGATGGTCCGGTTCGGGCTGCACGTGGTCGGCTTCACCGTGGCCTATACCTTGTCGCGGGCGGTGGACCGGATCGCGCTCGGGCTGCTCTACCGGCCCGATCAGGTCGGCTACTACCAGAATGCGATGAACCTGTACGACAACTCGATCTATGCGGCGCTCAATCAGACGCATGCGGTGGGAAGCTCGGCGCTGAGCAAGCTGCAGGCGAATCCGGCTGCGCTTCGGCAGAAGTACGAGGTGGCACTCTCGATGCTGGCGTTCTTCCTGATGCCGGCGGCGGCGATCCTCTCCGTCACCGCGGAGGACCTCACCGTCGTGCTGTTGGGGCAGAAGTGGCAGGCTGCGGGAGGGCTGCTCAGCATCATTGCGCTGCGCGGCATTTCGCACGTCGTCGAGGGCTCGCAGGGCTGGCTGCATCTGTCGCTCGGGAGGGCGGACCGCTGGCAGACCTGGGGCATCATCTCTCTCTTTGCGCAGGTCGTTGCGGTGCTGGCCGGGCTGCCCTTTGGGCCGGTCGGCGTCGCCTGGGGCGTCGTGGCCGGATACTCGCTGATCGCGTTGCCGTCGGTGATGTATGCCGGACGTCCGATCGGGATCGGTGCGGAACTGGTGATCCGGGCCGTCGGTCCGCAGACCGTCGGCGCCGTTGCGACTGCGGCTGCGGGCTGGTGGATGCAAGCGACGCTTCTCGGAGCCTATCCCGCGCTCGTGCGCATGGTTCTGTCCGGCTGCTTCTGCGGCTGTCTCTATCTCGCGATCGTGGTCGGAATGTTCCGGGTCCGCGAGCCGCTCAGGATCGCAGGTACGATCATCCATGATTTCGCCGGCAGGCGCTGAGATGGAACGAAGGGGCCTCGGACAGCACCGCACGTCGCGATTAACTATCGCAATCGTTAAATGCCACATATAAAATATCCCGTGATTTAAATGCTTTAAATGGTCATGGCCCGCGACAACCACCAAGGCTTGGATGTGATGGAGGTCGAGCCTGCGCCGCCGGCGCAGCGCGATCCCGAATGGTCGGTGGCCGGTTTCGCCGACCGACGGCGGCTCAGCATCCTCTGCGTCTCGCATATGCCGGCGAGCCCGCCGCGGTTCGGGGCACAGGCGCGCATGCACGGGCTGATGACCCAGCTCGCGCGCCGCCACGACCTCACGGCGGTGATGCTGGTCGATGACGCCTTCGACATCGACGAGTGCCGGCTGGCCATGCAGTCCTATTGCCGCGACGTGGTGCTGGTGCCGAACCCTTACGGCCGCGACGGTCTCGCGAAGCGGCTGCTGCAGCTGCGCTCGCTGGTCTCGGTGCGGAGCTTCGACCGGCTGCGCGTGGCCCTGCCGGAATTGCAGCGGGTGCTGGATCGGGTGCTGCGGTCCACGCGGTTCGACATCGTCAATCTCGAATTTCCCTATCTCGGTCACTGCCTGTTCCGTCAGGCGCCGGCAGGCGCTACGCCGCCGCGGCTGATCGTGGACTCGCATGAGATCGCCTACGATCTGGCGCGGCAGTTCGCGGCCACGGGGGCGAGCCTGGGCCGCCGGCTCTATGCCGGCGCGAACTGGCGCAAGCTGCGCCGCGAGGAGATCGCAGCCTATCGCCAAGCTGACGGCGTCTATCTCTGCAGCACGGACGATGAGAAGCGTCTGCATGACGACATTCCGAACGCCCGCACGGCGGTCATCCCCAATGCCGCCGATGTCGACTTCTATCAGCCGCGCGGTACCGATCCCGCGCCCGACGGCCGTACGCTGGTCTATTTCGGCCTGCTGTCGACGGTGCCCAACATCGATGCGGTCACGCATTTCGTGCAGGACATCTGGCCCCGCATCGCCGCGCGGCACCCGGATGCGCGCTGCAAGATCATCGGCGGCCGGCCGCCGCAGGCGTTGACGGCACTGGCCGGGCCGCGGATCGAGCTGACCGGTTTCGTGCCGGACCTGCGGCCGCACCTCGCCGCCGCGGCGGCGGTGATCGTCCCGCTCCGTCTCGGTGGCGGCACGCGGCTCAAGATCGTCGAGGCCATGGCGATGGGCAAGGCGATCGTCTCGACCAGCCTGGGTGCCGAGGGCATCGAGGCCATGCCCGGGCGTGACATCCTCATCGCAGACGAGCCGGATGCCTTTGCAGATGCGGTCAGCGGGCTGCTCGCCGAGCCCGATCTCGCGGCGCGGATCGGCGGCTCGGCGCGGCAGGTCGCGGTCGAGAAGTATGCCTGGAGCGCGGCGGCGCAGGCGCTCGAAGACTTTTATTGCGAGATACTGGAGGCAAGTTCGTGATGAAGGCCGTGCTCATCGGGGCAGGGCAGATCGCCCGCCAGCATCTTGCCTGCCTCAACACCTTGCCGGGCGTTCAGCTGGCCGGCATCTGCGACCTGTCGCCAGCGACCGCGGAGGCCGCGGCCGAGCGCTACGCGATTCCGTCCTGGTTCACCGATCATCGCGCGATGCTGCAGACGGTGCGGCCCGATGTGGTGCATGTGACGACGCCGCCGACCTCGCATTTCCGGCTCGTGATGGACGCGCTGGAGGCCGGAGCGCATGTGATCGTCGAGAAGCCCGCGACCTCGACCTTCGACGAGCTGCAGACCCTGACGTTGCGCGCCAAGCAGACCGGCCGCCACGTCGTCGAGGACTACAACTACGTCTTCAACCGGGCGCCGCAGGACATCCTGCGCCGGATCGAGACCGGCGAGTTCGGCGCAGTGACCCATGTCGACGTGCTGATCTGCCTCGACATCCTCGGCCCCGACGGCTTTGCCGATCCGAACTCGCCGCATCCGGCGCTCAAATTGGCGGGTGGCGCGATCGCCGACTTCCTGCCGCATCTCGCCTCGCTGTCACATGCGTTCGTCGGCCCGCACCGCAAGGCGGAGACGGTCTGGAGCAAGCGCAAGCCGTCGCCGCTGCCGTACGACGAGTTTCGCTGTGTGGTCGAAGCCGAGCGCGGCACGGCGACGCTCGGCTTCAGCGCCAGCGCTCAGCCCGACGCGTTCTGGCTGCGGGTCTATGGCGAGCGGATGCAGGCGACCGCCAATCTGTTCGAAACGCGGTTGACCTTCGATGGCCCGCGCAACGTGCCGAAGCCGCTGCGCCCGTTCTTCAGCGGATTGGAGGAGGGCCGCGACATCCGCCGCGCGGCGCTCTCGACCCTGCTGCGCAAGTTCAAGGGCCCGGGCGCCTATGAGGGGCTGTGGGAGTGTCTGGCGCGCACCTATCAGGCGCTCGGCGCGGGAACGGCCCTGCCGATCACGATCGAGGACGTCCTCGCGGTCAATCGGATGGTCGAGGCAATGAAGCCGACCGAGCAGGCGAACATGAGGGAGCTGGCGATATGAGAGCCCTGGTCACGGGCGCCAACGGTTTTCTCGGCCGGCATGTCGTCGATGCGCTGCTCGCCCGCGGCGTCGAGGTTCGCGCCATGGTGCGCCCGGCGACGCGCGTCGATGCGCTCGGCTGGCCGTCGTCGGTCGACGTCGTCAGGGCCGACCTGCGCACCTCGCGCGACCTTGTCGGCGCGTTCGAGAATGTGGACGTGCTGATCCATCTGGCGGCCGTGGTCTCCGGCGGCGAGGACGCGCAATTCGCCGGCACCGTGGGCGGAACCGAGCGGCTGCTCGAGGCGATGGCGGGCAGTGCCTGCCGCCGGCTCGTGCTGTGCAGCAGCTTCTCGGTCTACGACTACACGGCGACGCGCGATGTCCTCG
This sequence comes from Bradyrhizobium sp. HKCCYLRH2015, assembly GCF_051168215.1. Lineage (NCBI taxonomy): Bacteria > Pseudomonadati > Pseudomonadota > Alphaproteobacteria > Hyphomicrobiales > Nitrobacteraceae > Bradyrhizobium > Bradyrhizobium sp. HKCCYLRH2015. The sequence goes on from NZ_JBNPUO010000005.1 coordinate 306,664, forward strand.
ACGAACGCGCGCCGCTGCAGCAGACACCTGACGTCTACACCCGTGGCGGATACACCGTCGCCAAATGGTGGCAGGAGCGGGTGACGCGCCGCTGCGTCGAGACGCATGGCTGGGATCTCACCGTGCTGCGTCCCGGGTTCATCTGGGGTCGCGGCCACGGCTATCTCGCCGCGCTCGGCCAGCAGATCGGACGCCACCACGTCGTGATCGGGCCGCTGACCCGCATCCCGATGACTCATGTCGAGAACTGCGCCGACGTCTTCGCGCTGGCGGCCAGGGATTCGCGGGCGATCGGCCAGACGCTGAACGTCGTGGATGGTCCCGGCGAGCGGGTCTGGTCCTATCTGTCGGACTACATGCGCGGCACCGGCGCGCGCGGCTTGCGGTTGCCCATCCCTCATTGGCTGGCCAGCGCCGTCGTGCGGCTGGCGTTTGCGACCGTGTTCAGGCGGGCCACGAAAGTGCCGGCGATCCTGACGCCCAAGAAATTCGATGCGATGCTCAAGCCGCTGCGCTTCGACAATCGCAAGCTGAGGGAGACGCTCGGCTGGACGCCGCCGCTCGACTACGAACAATGCCTGGCGCGGACCTACGGGCCGCTGCCGGCTTCGGCGCCAGCGCCGGCGTCCTGGTCGTCCGGAACGGCTGCTTCCATTTGAGGGCCGACAATGGTCCAGCGATGCCCGTGCCCTGTTAGTCCGCGATCTCGCGGGCGAGGCCATTCCGTGCCGTCCGTCATTTTGACGTCGCGCGTCTCAAACGGATTGTTCTGATGTGTGGCATCGCTGGGATCATCGGACGGGTGGACGACGACAACCGCGCCGCGCTGCAGCGGATGAACGACGCCATGCTCCATCGCGGTCCGGATGCCGGCGGAATTTGGACCTCGCCCGCGGACGAGCGTGGCTGGGGCGCGCTGCTGGCGCACCGCCGGCTCGCGATCCTCGATTTGTCGCCGGCCGGTGTGCAGCCCATGATCGACCCGGTCAGCGGGCACGTCATCGTCTTCAACGGCGAGATCTACAATTTCGCCGACCTGCGGCAGCGTCTGGTCGCCGACGGCCAGCATTTCAGCTCCACGGGCGATACCGCGGTGATGCTGCGCGCGCTCGGCCTTCATGGGCCGGAGGCGGTGGCGTGGCTGCGCGGCATGTTCGCGTTCGCCTGCTGGGATCCGAAGCAGCGCCGGCTGCTGCTGGCGCGCGATCCGCTCGGCATCAAGCCGCTGTACGTCGCCCGCGCCTCGAACCCAGACGCGGGGTGGTCGGTCGCCTTCGCATCCGAGCTGCGTGCTCTCCTGGCGTCGGGCCTTCTGGGCAGCGCCCAGCTCGATCCGCAGGCCGTCGCCAGCGGCGTCTGGAACGGTTTCGTGGTCGGCCCCGGTACCGCGGTGAAGGGCGTCGAGCTGCTGCCTCCCGGCCATCTCACCGCATTCGACGGCGTCGGCAACACCGTCCGCGATGAGGATTTCTGGTCGATCCCGGAGCGGGCTCCGGATCCGACGATGGATGAGGACCAGCTTGCCGAGATCCTCGAGGAGGGGCTGAGGCTGCACCTCGCCAGCGACGTGCCGCTCGCAGTGTTTCTCTCGGGCGGCATCGATTCCTCGGTCATGGCCAATCTGGCGCAGCGTGCGGCCAGGAGCCCGATCCACACCTTCACGCTGGCGTTCGAGGAGCAGGAGCTGAACGAGGGGCCGATCGCGCGACAGATCGCCGCCGCCATCGGCACCGAGCATCATGAGGTGGTGCTGACGGAGCAGCACTTCGTCGACAACCTCGATGCCGCGCTCGACAGCCTCGACCAGCCGACCTTCGACGGCTTGAACTCCTACTTCATGTCGCACGCCATCCGCGGCGCAGGCTTCACGGTGGCGCTGTCGGGGACCGGCGGCGACGAGCTGTTCGGCGGCTACACGTCATTTCGCGACCTGCCCATCCTGCAGCGATGGTCGGAGCGCACCGCCTGGGTGCCGGCCGGCGTCAAAGCCGCTGCGGCGAAGCTGGCCGCGCAGATGCTGTCGCCGTCGCGCGGGACGGTGGCGCCGCAGACGCGCTGGGCCAAGCTGCCGGAGATGGTCCGGTGCGGCGACGATCTCCTGGCGCTGTACCAAATGGCCTATGCGCTGTTCCTCCCCGGCTTTCAGCGCGAGCTGCTCGCGCCTGATCTCGTCGACACGCTGAACGATGGGCTGCCCGCCGCGATGAGAGCGAAGATCACCGCGGAGACCCGCGCGCGCACCCCGCTGTCGGCGATCAGCGTCATGGAGCAGCGCCTGTTTCTCGGCGAGCGCCTGTTGCGCGACAATGACGTGGCGAGCATGGCGGCCTCGCTGGAGCAGCGGGTGCCGCTGGTCGATCAGGTGCTGTTCGAAAGCGTCGACCGGCTGCCCGATGCGACGCGCTACGCGCCGCTGCGAAGCAAGGCGATGCTCAGGCGGATCGGCCTGCGTGGCCTCGATCCGTCGTTGTTCGACCGGCCGAAGAGCGGCTTCGTGTTGCCGCTCGATCGCTGGATACGGCGCGGCCTGCAGGATGCGATGGACCGGACCCTGCGCGACCCACAGGCGATTGCGCCGGTGGGGCTTGAGCCTGCGGCCGTGGAGCGCCTCTGGCGCGCCTTCCTCGATGGCGCGCCGGGGATCTATTGGTCGCGCGTCTGGTCGATCTACGTGTTCGTGCGTTGGTGCCACCGTCATCGCGTCTTCCACTGAGGCGCGATCGACATCAGGTGAGCGGGCTGCATCGAAGCGCGCGTGGTCAGGCTTCCGGCATGACGATTCCGCCGCACACTGGCACGCGAACGCCGGTCACGAAGCCGGCGAGGTCCGAGGCCAGAAACGCGATCATGTTGGCGACGTCCTGATCGTAGCCACGCCGCCCGAGCGGCACTGACCGCTCGTAGAGCGGCTGCACCTCGTCGCGGTCGCGGCGGTCCCTGTCGGAGATGACCCAGCCCGGGGCGACCTGATTCACCGTGATGCCATGCCCTCCGAGCTCCCGCGCCAGCGATCGGAGCATGCCGTCCATGGCGCATTTGGCCGCCGTGTATGGCGCGCGGTTGTGCAGGGCCAGGCTCGTCATCTCCGTGCCGAGAGAGATGAGGCGTCCCCATTTCCGCTCGATCATCGGTCCGGAAAACACCCGCGCGGTCGCCCAGGCCTGCAGGACCGAAGAGCGGAACACCTTGTCGAACTGGTCGGGTGTCTGCTCGACCACGGGACGTTCGTCGTACCATGTCACCGCATTGTTCACGACGATATCGACAGGACCGAGCGCGCGCTCGGTGGCGCGGCGCATGGCCTGCACGTCCTCGAGCTCGGCGACGTCGCCCGAGATCGTGCAGGCATGTTGCGGCTGAAGCTCGTTCAGCTCCTCGCACAGTCTTTCGGCGGCAGCCCGCGCCGTCAGATAATGGATCGCGACCTTCGCACCACAGGCCGCGAGCGTCCGGGCGATCGGCCGGCCGAGCTCTCCGGCCGCTCCGGTGACCAGCGCGACCTTGCCCGAGAGATTGATCTGGAGCGGGGACTTCAACGGGCGCAGCGCCGGATCGTCCGGCAGGGGACCGAGCGTGTTTCGCCGAATTCGTCGTGCAACCGCGCGCGCGATCCGCATCCACCCGTCCCCGAAAGTATTCATTCGCCCGGGTCGCAGTATTAAATGCGGGACTAATTATTTAAATTGCACAATTTGACGCATTTGTGCCGCAGCCGATCGAGCGGTGACGTGGGCCGATCCGCTCAGGATGCGCGCGGCGTCGGACTCTCGGCGAGACGGTTGCCGAGCGGCCAGTCTGCGCCGGACGCGTCATGCACCGCTCCGGCAGCAGGCGCAGGCCTGAACTTGTGCCGGAGCTGCCTGAAATACGGCTCGATGAAGCGCTCGATCGCCGCCGCGTAGATGACGGAGATCAGGAGCGCGAGCGGAAACAGGAGGTACGGCTTGGCGGCGATCGCGGGCAGGTTCTTGTCGATCGTTCGGATCACGACGTTGTGGATCAGATAGATCGCATAGGAATAGGTGCCGAGCGTCATCACCCAGGAGCGGTTGAGATCACGAAACAGCGGCGCGTCGGCGAAACGCACCGCGAAATAGAACAACGGCATCAGCGCCAGGCCCTGAAGGCTGTAGCGCGCGGTCTCCCGGAACACCGGATCACGGTAGACCAGCGAGACCAGCAGCGCCGCGACGGCGCCGGCCAGCAGCGCCCATTGGGCCGCCGACATCCGCCCCGAGGCAGAGCGCTGCCGCACCGGGTTCATGACCAGCGCCAGAATGCAGCCATAGGCGATCGAGTCGATGCGGGTGTCCGAGGCGTAATAGGTGCGGTCGGAGAAGAACCCAGGCGCATGCACGAGATGGAAGCGCCAGGCGAGGACGCCGAGACAGACGAGCCCGAGCAGCGCGCCGATGGTGCGCGGCCGCAGCGCCGATCCGAGCAGCAGCGTCATCAGCAAGGGATAAACGATGTAGAAATGCTCTTCGACCGCGAGCGACCAGAGAATGCCGGTGCCGTCGGGCACCGTGTTGCCGGGATCGAAGAACAGGCCGTAATAGTTGGCGAAATACAACACCTGGGCGGCCAGGCCCTTGACGGTCATTCCGCCGTCCAGCAGGCCGGCGGCGGTCAGGCCGTAGGCGATCGCCAGGGACAGCAGCAGAGGCGGCATCAGCCGGAACACGCGCCGCGCATAGAAACTGGGAACGTCGAGCCCCCCGGTTCGCTCATGCTCGGCCAGCATAAGCGTGGAGATCAGGAAACCGCTGAGGAAGAAGAAGATGGTGACGCCGAAGCCGCCGGGGACGATGGCCTGAAGTCCGGAATGGCCCAGCACCACGATCAGCACCGACAGCGCGCGGATGCCGTCGAGTGACGGAATAAGCGTGGATGCACTGCCCTTGATGTTCGTTCCGCGTGATGCCGCTGGCGCGGTCGCCCCGTCGCCGGGCGCCGTCATCGGCGGTAGAGCGGACGCGGCACGAAGGCGGCTGAGCTCGAGAATCTTGGCCATGCTGTCCAGACGGAGTCGGAGAAACACGTAGCTTCGTAATCGTCGTGTCAGTGCCGCGGCGATCGGTCGCCGAGCGTCATCGCGTGTCGGCCGCGGCGTGGCTGGCCCGCCAGAGCTGGGCCCGCTCCGCGTTGATCCGGGCGGTGGCGGCGCGCTTGCCCAGGCGCAGGCAGGCGTGCTGGTAGGCGCGGAGGAAGCGGCGGAATTCGAGATCGTCGTAGCGCGGCAGGCCCGTCAGCCAGCTCCGGAAATAGCCCCACAGCATCGCGGTGCTGCCGATCAGGGCGGGATAGGCCGGCAGGTGATAGACCGCCACCGCGAACTGATACAGCGGCGACGTTCCCATGAAGTACTGGCCAAAACCCTTGCGCAGCCGCCCGGTCCAGATGCCCTTGTGACTGGCGCCCTGCGGCCGCAGATGGATGAAGCGCAGCGCTTCGCTGTCGATGCTCTCGGCGATCCAGCCGAGCATGCGGCAGCGGTGGCAGTCGATGCCGTCCCACATCACCTGGCGCACGAAACCGCCGATCTCCTGGAAGCAGGCGACGCGGTAGAACTTGGTCATCCCGACCGACATCTCGTCGCCGCAGACCTCCGGCTCAAGCGCGCCGGTCTGGGGATGGACGAACCACGGCTTGCCCGAGGTGGTCCCGACCCGCGGATCGCTTTCCATCCGCTCCATCAGCAGCTCGAAGTAGCGCGCGGGCAGATCGAGGTCCATGTCGAGCTTGCAGAGATAGTCGAAATCCTCCAGCCGCACGCTCTCCAGCCCGGCATAGAACGCCTCGATCACGCCGGGCCCGACCTTGCGTCCGCCACGATCGGCGCGGCGGATCACGCGCAGATAGGGCAGGCGCTGGGCGTACTCGTCGAGAATGGCCGGGGTGTCATCGGTCGATCCGTCGTCCACCACGATCCACAGCGCCGGCGGCACCGATTGCGCAGCGACGCTGTCGAGAGTCCGGCGGAGGTATTGGGCCTCGTCCCGGCAGGGCGAGATGAGCAGGTAGCGGCGCGATGGCGTCACGTATCAAATCCCTTGCCGAAGGCGGAAGATTGCGACGAATCTCTGCCGAGCAGGGGCGTCGCCGGCCGCCTTTCAATAAATTAAATCGTGAATTAATATTATGTCAGGGCGCGTGTCAAAGTCATGGTGTTTTTAAATCGGCGCCCTCGTTCGCTGTGACCGGTCCTGCGAGAGGTTAACATGGATGGCATCGGCCCCGTGATCCCCGGCTGCACCCAGGCTTCGGCCCGGCCGGTCGCGCGTGGGACGCGCCGGATCGACGCCGCCTGCATCCGGGCGCTGCTCACGGCGGCGCTTGCCCTGCTGTCTGTCCGCGGCATTGCCGCAGCCGCCGAGCCGACCGCGTCCGCCGGGCCGTCACTGGCCGGCAATCTGCTGCCGGTGGAGCGTCTCGCAGCCTGGAATCCCGGGTTGATGTCAGCCGGCGGTATTCCGAACCGCACCATCATTTATCGCGCGCTGTCTCCGAGCGGGAGAGACGACAGCGGCGCGATCCAGGCCGCCCTGACCGCCGCGCCCGCCGGCCAGGTGGTGATGCTCGGCCCCGGGACGTTCATCGTCAACGAGCCGCTCCTGATCAGCCGGCCGGTGACGCTGCGCGGCGCGGGCGCGGGTGTGACCAGGCTGGTGAAAACCAACGGTGCACGGGCACGAACGTCGGCCGTGATTGCCGGCACCAAGGGAATCCTGACGCCGGTCGATCCGAGCACGTACAGCTATGATCCCAAGCCGATCATCATCGTCGGACCTTCGCGCTGGAACAATGGCCCCGACAGCAGCGCGTCGCAGGACCTGCTGGCCGACGGCGTTCAGGGAACGTCGACTGTGACCCTTGCCAACACCGCGAACCTGAAGCCGGGGGATTTCGTTCTGCTCGACGAGGTCTCGGGCGCATCGTGGCAGGCGACACCGGCCGGCTTTCCGGCGGGAGCGAAGGTCTGGCAAGGCGATCGGGTCGCCTGGAACATGCACGATCCGGTTCAGCCGGGGGACGACAATGCCGGCGCGAATGCCGGAGGTCCATATGACCAGACCCCCGGTATGCTGCCGAAGTCGATGTCGTGGTTCGCCCGGACCGACCGGGCGACCGCCGAAATCAAGGAGATCGCCTCGGTGACCGGCAGCACGGTGACATTCACCTCGCCGCTCACGATCAGCTATCGCAGGGATCACCAGGCGCAGCTCACGCCCTACAGCACCGACCCGAACAGCGGTCGCCACGCCGCCAACAATCGCGACATCCACGTTACCAAGGTGGGCGTCGAAGATCTGAGCATCATCGGCGGGGCCGACGGCGCGTTGCGGTTCGAAGCTGCTGCTTATTCCTGGGCGCGATCCGTCGAGGTGACGCAATGGCTCGGCGAGGGCGTGGCGATCAACAATTCGTTCCGGGTCGAGCTGCGCGACTCCTACATTCACGCCGGCTCGTGGCCGCAGCCGGGCGGGGCGGGCTACGCGATCAGCCTGGCGGCCGGCTCCTCGGAGGTTCTGATCGAGAACAACATCCTGGTCGATGTCTGCAAGAACATGGTGTTTCGGTCGTCAGGCGCGGGCAGCGTCGTCGGTTATAATTATGCCGACGACTCGTTCGATTTCGACAATCCCGGCTGGGTCGAGGTCGGCATCAACGCATCGCACATGGCCGGCGCGCATCACGTCCTGTTCGAAGGCAATCTGTCCCACAATGCCGACAGCGACTACACGCACGGCAACGCGATCTATCTCACTTTTTTCCGCAACCATCTCACCGGCCAGCGCCAGCGCTTCGTCGATCGCTCGGGCATCCGGGCCGTGGGTCTCGCCTACGGCTCGTGGTGGGATTCGTTCGCCGGCAATGTGCTGGGCCGACCCGGACGCATGGGCGGTTGGACCTACGACGATCCATCGATGCGGGCCGGCACGGCCGCCTGGGGGCAGGGCGGTGTCGGCAACGTCTGGATGCTTGGCTACGACCCGGAGCGATGGACCATGGCGCCCGATCCGAAGACGCTGGCCACGGTAATCCGCGGCGGCAATTTCGACTATCTCACCGGCAAGGTGGTCTGGACCGACGCTCTCGCGGCGCAGCCGCTGCCGGCGTCGCTGTATCTCAGAGCCAAACCCGGCTTTTTCGGCGATCATCCGTGGCCCTGGGTGGACCCGACCAGCGATACCAAGCTGCATACGTTGCCGGCCAAGGCGAGATTCGATGCGGGCGCGCCATTCGCGGCCGCGCCGGGATCAACGCAATAGAGCGGGCGTGAGACGTCCAACGGGTTTCCGTCAGGTGCGGACGCCGAGCCGCGGGCGCCAAGCCGGCCGTGTACGGCTCCAACGAGCCGGCCGCCTGTTCGCCGGCTGAGCGGCGGGCATGCTCTGTTGTGACCTCCGCCAGTATCGCGCGGCCTCGACCGTGACGAGCACGAACACCACCCAGGTCACGTCGAACGCGCGCAGCCACAGGGTTTCGAGCAGGTTGTAGAGCATGACGAACAGCGCGACGGACAGCAGGATCCACGCCCGCTTGTAGTCGTGCTTCATCACGCGGCCGATGACGTGAACGGTGGCCGCCAGAAAGACGAGGAGAAAGGCAAAGCCCACATAGCCCAGCTCCAGCATCGCATCGTAGTAGCCGTTGTGGGAGTTCGGCATGGCCTTCACCCAGCCGGGTGCATCGGTGATGCTTGGTGCGTCGGCGCCGACCAGCCAGAAGCTCTGATAGCCCCATCCCAGGAGCGGCCGCTTCGCGATCTCCAGATTCGAGAAGGCCCATATGGTCGTCCGGCCGGTGAAGCTGGAATCACCCGTCAGCAGATAGGCGATGCGGCCGGTCGTGAAGCCCGCGAGCTCGCCGACCACGAAGTAGCCGAGGATGATCGCCATCAGGATCAGAAGCGGTGCAACCCGCAGCGTTCTCGCAAGCGCCAGCGTCAGGACGGCCAGGATCGGGGCGACCAGAGCGAGGCCGAGCGCGGTCTTCGAACTGGACAAGAAGATCAGGACGACGGCAGCGGCGGCGACGACGATCCCAAGCGCGCGGCGCGTGCCGGGATAGAGCAGCTCGTGAACCGACAGCAGGAAGGCGATGGCAGCAAACTCGCCCAGCAGGTTCTTGCCCGAGAAGTAGCCCTGATAACCGATGTCGACCAGCGCGTTGCCGTACTGCGCGTAGGTCGCGTAGCCGCCGGGGATCAGCAGAACATTGAGGATCGCCCCCGCTGCAAAGCAGAGGAACATGCCGCGCAGGACGTCGGCGCTCGGCCTCGATAGCAGGGCGGGCAGCACGATGGCGGTGAGGACCATCGCTTCCTGGACGAAACGGACGAAGGCGAATTCGGGTTTGAATGCCCACGCAATGCTGGCGCCAGCCAATCCAAAATAGGCGCAGAGACTGATGATGTTGGGCGGAACGGAAAACCGCTCGCCGCGGGCGAGGCGTTGCATCGTAACGATGATGGCGACGGCCGCGAGAACAGGCCAGAAGACCCGGTTCTCGACCCTGCTCTCGAGCAAGCCCTGGAGTCCGGGCGATGGCGGGAAGCTGAAATAGATCAGCGGCTGAATGAGCGACGAGTAGGCGAAGGCGAGGACCGGAATCAGCGCGCAGACGTCGAACGTCCCCGCGGAGGCCTGCGGCCCGGCCGACATCGACGTGCTCGCTGCAATTCTCGGCATCAATCTCACTCGGATATTCGAACGGGGCGGCCCCCGGCAGCCGCCGGGAATACCGTCCATGATATTATCCAGAGATGGAATTAAATAAAAGAACCTTCGACGCGTGCTCGGAAGGTATCGCTGCGGACGCGCCGAAAATCTGCTCTGGCATTCACAAATAAATCGTATTAAATAAATCATGTGATTTAAAATTAAATAGTGGCTTTTAGGTCGCACGTTTTTCGGTCGGGGAGGTGCGGCAGGGGTCCGCGGCCCGGCATCCTCGTGCGGCGGGGCAGATTGAGGGAGAGCGGTTGATGCTGACCACGCATGAATTGCAGGAGCCGGGATCCTCCCTTTATCGCGTGGGGCGCTCCGGGGCGGGTCGCGATCGGCCGGAGGTCGATGCTGTCGCCCCGGCCGACGCCGCAATTCCCGACGACCTCGCGCGCGACGTCTATTGCGTCCTCGGAATACCGGTCGATGCCATCAACATGCGCGGCGTGCTGCGCCGCATCCGCGATGCTGCTCAACAAAGAACGCGGCTTCTCATTTCGACCCCTAATCTCAACTTCCTTGTCGCCAGCCAGTCGAACAGGAGTTTCAGGGAGTCGCTGATCCTGAGCGATCTCTGCACGGTGGACGGCATGCCGGTGGTCTGGATCGCCAGGCTGCTCGGGATTCCGATCAAGAGCCGGACGGCCGGCGCGGACATCTTCGACGCGCTGAAGTCGGAGGCCGCGCCGGCAAGCGCGCTGAAGCTCTTTCTTTTCGGTGGCCCGGAGGGGGCCGCCGAACGGGCCGCCCGGACGCTGAACGGTCAGTCGGCGGGATTGCAGTGCGTGGGCTGGTCGAACCCCGGTTATTTGTCGGCCGAGGAGCTGAGCCGGGATCACATCATCGACGAGATCAATTCCAGCGGGGCGGACTTCCTGGTTGCCTCGCTCAGCAGCGTGAAGGGACAATCATGGCTGCAGCGCAACCATGAGCGCCTCGAGATTCCAGTTCGCGCCCACCTCGGCGCCGCGCTCAACTTCCAGGCCGGCACCGTGAAGCGAGCACCGGCGTTCCTGCGCCGATCAGGCTTCGAGTGGCTGTGGCGCATCAAGGAGGAGCCCTATCTCTGGCGCCGCTACTGGAACGACGGCACGGCGATGCTCGGCCTCATGCTCACCCACGTGTTGCCGTTCGTGGTGTGGACCTGGTGGATGCGCCGCACGCATGAGCGGGGTGAGGCGCTGACCATCACGCAGGACTATGGGACACGCGCGGTCACGCTCAGCCTGTCGGGGCCCGCCGACTCGCGCCACGTCGACCGGGCCATTCCGGTTTTCCGCGCCGCGACGGCGTCCCGTAAGCCGGTCACGGTCGATTTCTCCAACGTCTGCGCCATCGATGCGCGCTTCCTTGGATTGCTGCTGATGCTGAGGAAGCAGTTGGAAGCCCAGGGCTGTACCGCGACCTTCGTGGGCGTTTCGCCGCTGATGGCCCGCATCTTCCGCTTCGGCGGTCTGGACCGGCAATGAGAGGGGGAGGCCTGTCATCGGTGGCATCACGGCTTCAGCAGTCGATGGTTCGATGATCGCCGCCGCGACGCTTGCCCGCGTTGCGAAGGATTGTCGGAGTCGTCAGTCCCGCTGGCGCCCATCGGCCGATCGTCGCCCATGGTGCGGCGCATGTTCGGAGCTCGAGCGATGAGCGCAGCCGGCGGAAAGCGGCGCGAGCTTCTGATCGACTTCTATCGAAGCTGCGCGATGCTGTTCGTGTTCTATCATCACACGGCCAACGTCTTTCCGGACTCCGTCGATCTGTTCACGAAATTCAATCCCTTCGCCGAGCTGTTCGTCGTGATCTCGGGGTTCATGGTCGGGTACGTCTACCTGCACAAGGAGAGACACGGAGAACTCGTCGTCCGCGGCTTGAAGGTGCTCGCCGCCTATTTCGTCATCTCGGTGCCGGTCGCGATCGGCATGGCTGTTCTGGGGAACAAACGAGAGCCGGTGGGGCAGGCGATTTTCGACGTGCTGACGTTCCAGTCCGAGCCGACCGCCATCACGATCCTCAAATTCTACGGGCTGATCTTCCTGCTGCTGCCGGTGATCCTGCCGATGTTCAAGCGCAGCAGGCTCCTGGTGCTGGCGCTGTCTGCTGCGATCTTCGTGGCCTGCACCTGGTTCAGCAATACGAGCACGGCCGCCGAGCTCGAGAATCCGGCCGCCATACTGTTGCTGTTCTCGCTCCAGGCGCAGATGTTCTTCGTGGTCGGTATCTGGCTCGGAGATCTCCATCGGTCCAACCGTCTGATCGGACCCGCGTTCTACACGGCGCTGGCGGGGATCTTCATCTTCGGGCTGCTGCTCGATTACAGCCTCGGCTTTCCCAGCAACGGCGAAAAATACCCCTATCGGTTCGACAAGCTCCTCAACCTGCTTTGGACATTGCCGCTGCTGTTGGCGCTGCTGTGGGCGGTGTACGCGCGCACCCGGCGATCGCCGGCAGTCGCGCTCATCCTCAACGTCGGCCAGAACTCGCTGATCGCGTTCCTCGGGTCGGAGGTGGTGCGGCAATCGGTAAAACTCGCGCTCCTCCTGGGCGGCGTCCACCCGCAGGTTTACGGCCAGACCGTGATGGGTCTGTTCGATGTCGTCCTGGTGACCGCGGTGCTTTGGCTCTACCGGGCGCACTGGCAGAACCGCCAGACAATGCTGCACCCGCTCAGCGGGCCGTAGGCGCATCTTTCGCCTGAAAGTGTTGCTCCGATGCGCTTGTTCGAATCTTCCCGGGCGGCTTAGCTCATCGCTAACCATTGGCCGCTAGCCTCTCGAGACGCCCGAGGAGGCATGAACTGATGTGGGTGATAGCGCTTCATTTTGCAGCCGGAGTGGTTGCCGGGACGATGTTCACGGTGCGCACGCTGCTGGCGCTTGCCGCGATCGTCTTCATGGAGTGCATCGCCGCGTCGATCATCAGCGGGCTGCCGGCCGCGCTCTATGCCGGCGCCGGTCTGGTTGCAGTCCAGGTCGGCTATCTCTCAGGGATCTACGTTCGCAGCGCTCTGGAGCGTGCCGGCATCGCCCAGCCATCCATTCGCGCCGAGCACCAGCGCTGACGGCCGATCGATCTCCGTCATCGGTTGCCGTCCATGGCGCGCACCGGCCGGCGCGCGCCGATGGACCTACTCGGCCATCACGCTCCCGTAACGAGCATAGTATTTATGGTTGTAGTAGTCGCCGAAGTGATTGGCGTAGCGCTTCAGCGCCTTCATGTCGGTCTTGTTGAGCACGACGCCGAACAGGGCATCGTAGACGTTGGGCGCCGTGTTCAGCGCATGCTCGACCACCTCGGCGGGCGTCCGTCCCCATTCCACGACAAGGACGAAGCTGTCGAGCAGCGCCGAGATGGCCCGCGCATCGACGACGGGGGCGAGCGGCGGAAGATCGACGATGACGTAGTCATAGGCTTCGCGGAGCTGCTCGAACAGCTTGCGCATCTGCTCGTTGCCGAGGATATCGCTGGTGTCGCGCTGTGCGGCGCCCATTCCGGGCAGAAAATCCAGGCGCGTCACCGGGTCGGTCCAGACGGCGTCCGCGAGCTGACGCCCTCCCGAGACGATGTCGGCGATCCCGGTCCCGGCATCGGGGGCGAGCATGGCGGAGAGCGACGGATTCCTGAGGTCGCAGTCGACCACGATCACCCGCTTGCCTGAATTGGCGACCAACTGCGCCAGCGACGCGGCGATGACGGACTTGCCCTCGTTCGGCAGGGCGGACGTCAGTCCGAAGACCTTCCGCGACGTCCGGTTCGGGTCCTGGTCGATGGCGACTTTCAACGAGCGGATGGATTCGGCGAAGCGCGAAGTGGGCATCGCGGATGCGGCCCAGCAGGTCCCGGGGCCTCTTGAGACCATTCGCTGGCTGCCGTCCGGTTCGACCTTGGCGACGGCGTTGGCCGTCGCTTTCTTGGTGAACTTGTCGACTTCGCCTCGTTTGAGCAGAGGGACGACCGAGAGGCAGGGCAGGCGCAGGCGATCCTCGACCTGGTCGGTCGTTCGAAAGCTGCGGTCCTTGGCCTCTGCGAGCAGGCCAAAGCCGCCCCCGAGCGCCAGGCCGCCGAACAGGCCGATCGCCATCAGCACGATGGACTTCGGCTTGATCTTCTTCTTCGGTGGTGTGGCGGCGGAGATCACACGCGCCTTGGCGATCGGGAAGGAGCCCTGCTGGACCGAGCCCATGTAGCGCTGAAGGAAGGTGTCGTAGAGGGCACGATAGCTCTTGGCGCTCGTCTCCAGCTCGCGGATGCTGACCTCCGCGGCCCTGGTGTCCTGCGACTTGCCAACGGCTTGCGCCAGCTGCCTCTCGATCTCCTGCTGCTGCTGCTTGGCCTCCGCATAGTCATGCTTGGCGACGTCGGCAAGGCGCCGCACCTCGTCGAGCATGGCCTGACGGATGCTCTTCATCGTCGCACGGATATTGACGACGGCGACGTGATCGTTGCCATATTTCGCAGCATATTCGTACTCGCGCTTGGCGTTATCGAGATATTGCTGACGCAGGCTGTTGATGATCGTCGTGCTGTTGGAATTGCTCAAGGAGAGGCCGTCCGGCGGATTGAGATTGCCGCTGAGTTCCGCCGGGGAGAAGTCGGAGACGGCGGCAATGCGGTCGACCGGCATATCGGCATTGCTCGTCGCGAGCATGTCGTCGAACCGATTGAGCCGGGTCATCAGCGAGGCGGTATGGGTGCGCGCCGCCACCAGACGGTTGGTGAGTTCTGTGACCTGCTGCTGGTCGATGAGCTTGCCGTCTGCCGAAACGATATTGTACCGGCTCTTCAGCTCGTTGACGGCGCGCTCGGCCGTCGTCGCGTCGTTGCCGAGGTCCTGCAGGCGGTCGTGGAGCCAAGCCGTGATGGTGCGCTGCTCGTTGGCCTCCGCCTTGAGCTGCTGATCGAAATACTCCTTGGCGATGGCATTGGCGATCATCGCCGCCCGATGGGGATCGCTGGCGCTGAAATCGACCTCGACGACCGAGCTGGTGCCGATCCTGAAGGCGTTCATCCGGCGCTGGAATTCGTCGAGGAGATCGTCCATGGACGGCGCGTTTGGCTCCGGCGCCAAACCGACGAGCCTGCGGACCGCGTTGACCGCACCGTGCAGCGGGCTGCCTTTACCGTTGAAGTCGGGGTCGTCGGCCAGGTTCAACTGGTTGATGACGCTGGTCGCGATCGACTTGGATTTCAGGATCTCGATCTGCGACTCCATGTCGAGCGGGGGCTCGTCCTGAACCGCAGGTTGCGGCTGCACGACCGCGGCCTTGGAGGTGCCCAGCATGATCTTGACGTCCGCCGAGTAGGTCGGCGGGAGGATTTTCAGCAGGGCGAAGCTTGCCAGTAGCGAAAGCACCGTGGTGATCGCAATCACCAGATAGTGCCGGCGCAGGAATCCCAGCGCCATGTCAAACGGCCCGGGTCCGTTCCGGTCCCAACCCTGCTCCTGCTGAGGGGGGTAGGCAGGCGTGCTCGCGTTGGGATTGTGCAGCATGTTTTGAAGCTTCATCAGTTGCGTTTCGGACGTCGGAGCCGTCCGATTGCCTGCGAGAACGAGAATTTATATATTCGGAACCATTAAATGATCTGGGACCGCCGCGCGATTTAATTTATATTAAATAAGGTTTTGCTCAGCAAGTGGCCTTTCGAATTAAATATCGCCGTTGTGGAGCGCGCCCTTGCGCCCGCAAGGGCTTCTCCAGCCGGATACCGGCGTCCCGCTCGCCTGGGTCTCGGTCTTTGGCCGTCGCGTAACGGTGTGTAACGGCCGTCGCCGGACCATTGCCAAGCCACGGGTTTTGGGCATCAGTCCTGGCGATGAGCATGCCTGCGGCCACGCTTTTGATGGTGGAGGACGACCCGGAGATCAGCCGGCTCGTGAGCGATTTCATGCGCCGGGAAGGGTTCGAGATCGAGGTCGCCGCCACGGCCGCGGCGATGGATGCCGTGCTGCGGCGGCTGCGCCCCGATCTCATCATTCTCGACCTGATGCTGCCGGGAGAGGACGGGCTTTCGATCTGCCGCCGGCTGCGGGCGAGCGACGACATTCCCATCCTGATGCTGTCGGCCAAGAGCGACGAGATCGACCGCGTGGTTGGGCTGGAGCTCGGCGCCGATGACTATATGGTCAAGCCTTTCGGGCCACGCGAGCTTCTGGCCCGCGTGCGCGCGCTGTTGCGGCGTACCCAGGCGAGCCCGCCGCGAGACGCGAGCCGGCGTTTCGGTTTCGACCGCTTCGTGCTCGACGTTGATGCCCGCAGCATCGAGATCCCGGATGCGCAGGGCGCGCCGATCCAGCTGACCTCGGCGGAGTTCGACCTGCTCGCCTGCTTCGTGCAGCGGCCGCGGCGGGTGCTGAGCCGAGACCAGATCCTGGATTGGACGCGCGGCCGCTCCGCCGAGCCTTTCGACCGCACCGTCGACATGCTGATCTCGCGGTTGCGGCGCAAGCTCGAGGCCGCAAGCCCGGGAACGAACCTGATCACCACCGTCCGCAACGGCGGATACCTGTTCACGGCGACGGTGAGGCCGGTGGCGTGATGATGCGGCTGACGCTTGCGATGCGTATCGGCCTCATCGTCATCATCGGCCTGCTGGCGATCTGGATCATCACCCTGGCGCGGTTCTACCGCGCCCGTACCGCGGAGCTCGAAGGCGCGTCGCCGCCGCCGATGCGGCTGGCCGCGCTGGCCGAGCTGATCGAGCGAACGCCCCTGATGGAGCGGGGCCGGGTCGCCGATGCCGTGTCCTCCGACCGGTTCGAGGTCAGACTGGTCGGACCCGACGCGGCGGCCCGGCTTCCGCGGACGGAGCCCGCGGCGGTCCGGTCCGGATTGCGCGAGGCCTATGCCGAAGCGCTCGGTACGCGCTCGCTGGCCATCACCTCCGTGCAGCAGTCGGAGGGGAGGTGGTTTCCTCGGCTCGCGCGGGCACCGCAGAATGCCCTGGAGTTCCGCATCGGCCTGAACGGCGGCGACGTTCTCGTCGTGGATTCGCGCTCGTCGCTGGTGTTGACCCAGCAGGGGTTGCCGATCGGCCTCGGCGCGGGCCTGTTCGGAACGGTGGTCGCGCTGTTCGCGCTTCTCATCATGCAGCGCGAGACGCGGCCGCTGGCACGCCTTGCCGCCGCCGTCGACCGGGTTGACCTCGGCGGAGCGGCGGTGCCACTGCCCGACGTCCGCCGCAACGCGCCCGAGGTGCGCGCCGTGGTCACGGCGTTCGGGCGGCTGCAGGACCGGCTCGCCGATCTGATGCAGGCGCGCATGGCGCTGGTCGGCGGCATTGCTCACGACGTCCGCACCTTCGCCACGCGGCTGCGGCTGCGTATCGACCAGATCCCGGACGACGCCGAGCGGCAGCGCGCCGTGGTCGATATCTCCGACATGATCCGTCTGCTCGACGACGCGCTGCTCGCGAGCCGGGCGGGGGCCGGCGAGCTGCCGCAGGAGCTCATCGCCTTCGACGAGCTGGTGCGGGCCGAGGTCGAGGATCGCTGTGCGCACCGGGCGCGGGTGCGTCTCGACCATGCGGGCGATGGACGCGAGCTGCTGATGCTCGGTGACCGCGTCGCGCTGCGCCGGATCGTCGCCAACATCATCGACAACGCGCTCAAATATGGCGAGGCTGCGCATGTCTCGCTGCAACGCCAGCCGGAGCACGCCGTGCTGACGGTCGATGACGAAGGTCCCGGGATTCCCGGCGACCAGCGCAAGGCCATGCTTGAGCCGTTCACGCGCCTGGACACGTCGCGCAATCGTGGCACCGGAGGAGCCGGGCTCGGACTGGCGGTGGTGCGGACGCTGGTGGAGGCGCATCGTGGCAGCATCGAGATCACTGACGCGCCGCGCGGCGCCCGCATCGTCGTGCGGCTGCCGCTGTTTCTCGACGGGCCCGGCGATGTGCATTCCGATCTGACGTGATCGATGGCAGCGTGGTGATCGGAGCGCTGTCTTCAAGCGATGGCAATTCGCCGTTCTTCCCGCAAAAGTTGAGATAACGACGTAGCGGGCGGGAAGGACGCGGCGGCTTGGTCTTCGCCTTACGCGACGTCGACGATGCGCCCGCTTGATGATCGCGTGGAGATTGTGATAGGTATTCGATGCATCCTCATTGCATCGCCACGCGGATTGAACTGGGCGCGGCGCCGATTTTGTAAACCCATCGTACCGAATGTCATTCAACCGCACGGGCCGCGCGGACCGCGGACTCGTGCGCCGATGGACGACGTCGTTCCGGCTCGCCCGGGCGAGAACGTCCGAGGTCAGGGCAGGATCATCGACATGGCAGCAAGAAAGACCCGCGTGGCGATATTGGGCGGCGGCATCGGCGCGTTGAGTGCGGCCTTTGCCTTGAGCGAGATCGATCCGCGCGGCGAGCTCTACGAGATCACCTTGTATCAGCTCGGCTGGCGTCTCGGAGGCAAGACCGCCAGCGGACGCAATGCCAAGCAGGGCCAGCGCATCGAGGAGCATGGGCTGCATATCTGGGCCGGCTTCTACGAGAACGCATTCACCATCCTGCGTGCCGCGCTGAAGGCACTCGATGCACCGCCGAGCGATCCGATCAGGACGATCGATGACGCGTTCAAGCGGCAGAACGAGATCTTCTACGCCGAGTATACCGACAACCAATGGCTGCCCTGGCCATTCTGGTTTCAGCCGGATGTCGACGAATCGGTCTATCCCGGCCGTGATAGCCTGTGGGCGCCCGCCGACAACATCGTGCCACCGCTTTCGACCCTGCTGCTGCGGACCATCGCCAGCATCATCTTCAACCTGAACTACTATCTCGAGGACTGGCCGGGCGACCAGAATGCCGAGCTGGCGAAGGCGGTCGCCGCCATGCCCCCCGAGCGACGGGCCCGGCTGGCGGCCGTCCCGTCCAATGGCAAGGGCCATCCGCTGCTTCTTCTGGCTCACCGCGTCGGCGAGAATCTGCACAGTGACGTCGAAGCGATCCGCCGCGATGCCCAGGGCGACATGGCGGCGCTTCTCCATGCGTTCCGCGGCATCGTCAAGGAGCATCAGAAGATCGATGGCCTCGAGGAAGGCCTGCGCCGGCTGTTGATCCTCGCCAATCTCGGCATCTGCATGCTGCTCGGCATCATCGAGAACGACTGCCTGACGGATGGGCTGGAGGTTCTCGACAGGTTCGAATTCCGCAGCTTTCTGGCGCAGCAGGATGAAGAGGCTGCCAACAACGCCATCGTGACCGCTCTCTATGAGTACATCTTCGCCTTTCGCAGCGGCTCCCGCGAGCCGTCGGAGCAGCAGGTGTCGGCCTGCTCGGCCGTTCAGGGACTGCTGCGGCTGTTCTTCACCTACAAGGGGGCGTTCTTCTATAAGTCCGTCGTCGGCATGGGGGATACAATCTGCACCCCGATCTACCAGCTGCTGGCGCGGCGCGGCGTGAACTTCAAGTTCTTCCACAAGGTCACGAGTCTCGAGCCGACCGAGGACGGCCGCAACATCGCGACCATCCATATCGACAAGCAGGTCGAGTTCGTCGATGGCAAATATGATCCGCTGGTCCTGGTGAAGAACTACTGGTGCTGGCCGTCCGAGCCCAAATGGACAGAGATCGAGAACGGCGAGTACTACGCGCTGAAGGGCTACAATTTCGAGAACGCCTATGGTCCTCCCAACCCGCCGCAGCCGCCTCCGGCGGCGCGTCTCAGCCTGCAGCTCGGCCAGGATTTCGACCAGGTGGTGCTGGGCATCGCGGTCGGCGCGCTCGATGAGATCTGCCGGCCCTTGGTGCAGCAGAAGCCGGCCTGGGCCGACATGGTCGGCAATCTCCCAACCGTGCGCACCATGGCGCTGCAGCTCTGGCTCGACTGCCCGGTCGGGGATCTCGGCGGCCCCTATGTGGCGCCTGGACCGTCGCTGGAGACGATGGGGCCGATCGTCACCACCTGCAAGCCGCCGCTGGACACCTATTCCGACATGTCGCAATTGCTGCCGGCCGAGGACTGGCCGGCGCCGGGGCCGCGCTCGATCGCCTATTATTGTGCCATCATGAGCGACAAGAGCGCGCCGGACAATGAGGAACTGGCGGCGGACTATGTGAAAAACGCATCGAAGGACTGGATGACGTCCTGGCTCGATACGTTGTGGACGAACATCGGCAGCGGCAGCACGTTCCGCTGGGATCTGCTGCACGCGCCGAGCGACATCAGCGGATCGGCGCGGCTCGATTTCCAGTTCTGGCGCGCCAACATCAATCCGAGCGAACGCTATGTGCTGAGCCTGCCGGGCACGCTGCGGCACCGGATGGAGCCCGGCAAGTCCGGCTACGACAATCTCTTCCTCGCCGGCGACTGGACCCGTGTGCCTGAGATCAACGCCGGATGCGTGGAGGTCGCGGC
The DNA here is from genome assembly GCF_051168215.1 of Bradyrhizobium sp. HKCCYLRH2015. Lineage (NCBI taxonomy): Bacteria > Pseudomonadati > Pseudomonadota > Alphaproteobacteria > Hyphomicrobiales > Nitrobacteraceae > Bradyrhizobium > Bradyrhizobium sp. HKCCYLRH2015. The sequence continues at coordinate 326,749 of NZ_JBNPUO010000005.1, forward strand.
GATGTCCGGCCTTGCCGCGGCGTCGGCGCTGTCGGGCGTCTACATTCCGATCGTCTCCACCAGCCCTGAGCCGTACATCACCAACGCCTATGTCGACTACGCCGGATGGATCACGCTTCCGCCGGCGCCCTATCTCTGCAACGACTCGACCTTCTACGGCTTCGCCGTGCCGGCCGACCTCGGTGCCTGCCAGCGATTCCTCGACCGCTCCTTCAACCGCGTCGCGGGCCGCGACCAGTTCCGCGTGATGCTGGACATGGCGTTCGTCAACGTCATCCAGGTGCGCAAGAGCCAGGCCGCGACGCCGCCATTCGCGGAGCAGGGGACGATGTCCGAGACCGATATCGGGCTGTGGCTCCTGGTCGGCAGCTATGAGCGGGGTGCCCTGCTGCCGAAATCGATCGGCTTCGTGCCGGCCTATCTGTTCGTCGACAATGCCTGGTCGGTGGTTGCGGGGCAGGAGGTCTGGGGCTTTCCCAAATATCACGCGACCATCGTCCAGCCGGCCAGCGCGCCATCGAACGACCCGTTCGACGTCTCGGGGCTGGCGATTGCCTGCTACGGGCCGGATGCCCATGCCTGCCAGCAGCGCATCATCCGAATCGAAGGCACGGACGGATCGCCCCCGACCGCGACCGCGGTGGCCTCGCCGGCGGATGCGTTCCAGCGGCTCTGTGCCGGAGCCGACGACGAGCGGCTGAAGCAGGTGACGACCGGGCCCGGCATGGCGTCGTTTCTGGGCGGCGTCTGGGGTCTGCCGATTCCCGTGTTCTATCTCAAGCAGGCGCGGTCGGCGGACAGTCTCACCGCGGCGAGCTACAAGACGCTGTTGAACGGCGCGCTTGACCTGACGGCGCTGCGCAGCTGGCAACTGCAATCGGGCAACTGGACGATCGAGATGAGCGCGCTCGACAGCCTGCCGTTCATTCGCGACCTCGGGCTCGGCACGCCCGTCGACGGCAAGCTCGTCCTGACCGCGACCACGCGCATCTGGGCCGAGATCGACTTCACCGTCGCGACGGCCACCCCCATGGCCTGAACAGGTCGTCACGCCGATTGTCGCCTCGGCGCGTCATCATCGACGGCGGCGAGCCGCGCCGCCGCCCGGCGCAGGAACGCCGCCGCGCCCTGCGCCTCGGCCACCGTGACGGCCTCGCGCAGCGCGGCCGTCACCTGGCCCGGCGCATGATCCGGAACGGCGGCCAGGATCTCGGCGCGCCGCCGATGCAGCGGCGACAGGAAATAGCCGTCGCCATAGCGCCGCGCGGCGTCGATCGCCGCATCGATCGTCTGCATCGCCTCGGCCGTGTTGCCGACGATCAGTTGCAGGCCGGCGACCTCGCCGAGATAGAAGCAGGAGAAATGCATCATGCCGAGCGTCTGGAACGCCGGCAGCGCCTCGCACGCCGCCGCCAGCGCCTCGTCTGGATTCCTGCCGAGATGGCCGCGGGCGTGCGCCTGCAGGCTGCCCGCCACCAGCTGATAGAGCGGATAGCCATGGTCGCGGCAGATGGTCAGGGCTTCCTCGGTGGCGAGGAGGACATCCTCGTAGTCGCCGCGTGCGAGCTGATAGAAGGCGAGCCACGACAGCGCCCAGGCGAGGTCGAACGGACGTCCGAGCCGGCGCGCATGCGCGATGAGATCGCTGGCGACCGCGGCCGCACCAGCGTCGTCGCCCATCGCATGCAGCACCTGCAGCAGCGAGGCCTGGGCGGCGACCAGCGGATCCTGCGAGGACAGTTGCGGCAGCCGCGCGCCGTCCGACGCCTGATAGAGCTGCACCGCGGCGGCCAGCAGCCGGCGCGCGGCGGGGAGGTCGCCTCTGGCGAAGAGAATGTAGCCCAACGCAACGCCGCTCTCGATGCGGTGCTCGGGAAGGCCGGTCTGCTCGCCGATTCCCAGGCACAGATGCGCCATCTCCTCGGCACCGTCGAGATCGCCCGCGATGATCAGGAAACTGCAGATGCCGCGCAGCACGGCGAACAGGCCGGCGGTGTTGCCGAGTGCGTCGCAGATCGCCCGTGCCTCGGACAGCGCCTTGCCGACCTCGGGCACGGTGTAGCCGCGCGAGGCGGCGAGGCTGACGGCAAGCCCGATCAGGAGCTCGAGCTCCAAGTCGGCGCGCTCGCCGTCGGCGGATTGATGACGCAGCAGGTCGAGCGCCGTTTGCAGATGTCGCGCCGCTTCGACATGCGCGGCGCGCGAGGCGGCGCGCCGGCCCGCGGCCGCCCATAGCGGGATGGCTTCGGCGATCGCGCCGCTCTCGGTGAAATGGTAGGCCAGCAACTCCGGCTCGGTGTCCCGCGTCTCGGGAAAGCGATCGCGCAGCACCGCGGCGATCCTGCCATGCAATGTCTGGCGTTCGCGCCGGAGCAGGGACTCGTAGGCGGCGTCGCGGATCAACGCGTGCTTGAACGTGTAGAGGCCGTCGGGCGGCGCGCCGCTGCTCTCCACGAGGCCGGACTTGACGAGCTGATCCAGGCTCTCGCCGAGCCTGGCTTCGGGCTCCGCCACGATGGCCGACAACAGATCGTAGCTGAAGCGGCGACCGATGGCGGCGCCGAGATTGGCAATCCGGCGCGCCGGCCCCAATCGGTCGAGCCGCGCAACCAGGGAGTCCTGCAGCGAGGCAGGAATGGCCACGCTCGCATGGCCGTCCCGTGCGGGCGCCGCGGAGGCTTCGACGACGTACTTCGCCAGCTCTTCCAGGAATAGCGGAATGCCTTCTCCACGGCTGACGATCTGGCGCAGCGTCGCTGCCGGCAGCGCGGCCGAAGCGGCCACATGGGTGCAGATCCGCTCGGCGTCGCCGTGACTCAATCGCCCGAGCGGGAGCCGCGTGACCTGCGGGCTCCCGGCCCAGGGCGGCTCATATTCGAGCCGGGCCGTGACCACGATCAGCCAGCGGCGTTGTGCGGCGCGCCGGATCGCCCGATCGAGCAGCTCGAGCGTGGTCGTGTCGCTCCAATGCGCGTCTTCCAGCACCAGCAGCGCGGGCCCGGTCGGCACCATCATGTCGATCAGCCGGAGCAGCGTCTCCCGCGTGACCTCCGAGCGCTTCTCGACGGTCATCGTCTGCAGCGGACTGTCCGGCTCGGGAGCGACGCCCAGGATATCGGCGAGCACGGCGCGCGCCGTGGCGTCGCCGACGCCGTGCGCGTTCATGAAGCGATCGAGCTTGTCGCGACGCGTCGCTGCGCCGTCGGAGCGGTCGAAGCCGGCGATGAGCGCGAGCTGCTCCGAGATCGGATACAGCACGCTGTCACAACGGGTGGGGCTGCAGTGCCAGATCATCTGGAGCTGGGAGACGTCGGCCACGCGCCGACGCAGCTCCTCGACCAGCCGCGACTTGCCGATGCCCGGCTCGCCATGGAGCAGCACCACCTGTCCGCTGCCGAACCGCGCCGCCGCCCAGCAATCGAATAGACGCGCCAGCTCCTGGTCGCGCCCGACCAGAGGGGAGCTTTCGCCGCGAATGCGGGCGTGGAAACGGCTCGCGACGGCGGCTTCCTCCAGCACCTCGAACGCCTCGACCGGTGCGGCGAATCCCTTCAGCGCGAACGTGCCGAGATCGCGGAAGTCGAACATGCCGCGCGCGATGCGCTCGGTGGTCCGGGCCACGACGATGCTGTCGGGGGCGGCGATCGATTGCAGCCGCGCCGCCAGATTCGGCGTCTCGCCGACGATGTCGACCGGGCGGCCGTCGGCGCGGGGCATGAGGTCGCTGACCACGACGAGGCCGGTGGCGATGCCGATGCGCAGGCGCAGCTTCTGTCCATGCGGGGCCTCGAGCCGGCCGACGGCGTCGCGCAGCGCGATGGCGGCGCGGATCGCGGTGGCTGCATCGTCTTCCCCCGCGCGCGGATAGCCGAAATAGGCGAGCACGCCGTCGCCGGCATATTGCGTGATGGCGCCGCCATGGTGGCCGATGACGTTTTCGCAGGTCGTCAGGAAGGCGTCGATGACGCTGGTCATATCTTCCGGATCGAGCCTGACCGTGAGCGAGACGGAGCCGACGAGATCGCAGATCAGCGCCGTGACCTGCCGCCGCTCGGCGCGATGCATGCCGAGCAGGCGCGAGCTCGTCGTCGTATCGGATGACGGCTGTCGCAACGCCCCGCCACACCCGCCGCAGACGTCTGAGCCCGGTGGATTGGGCCGACCACAGGTTTCACAATCCATCTGCGTTCGGGCTCCCGGACACGACTACGGAATGCGAATGAGCGCGAAGCGCGGAGCTTGCGATGAGGGCGCGATCGCGGCGCCCGTATCGACCGACGTCGCGCGCCGAGCGCGAAGCATCGGTTTGCGGTACTGGCATTTCGAGTGCGACCAGGACCGGCTGATCATGTTCAACTCATAGCGCATTCGTGGCAGAGTAGCAACGGTGCCGGCTTGCTCGCGGTCGCTCCGGGGAGGGGGGAACGATGTCGGACGGCTCCCTCGGGTGTCCTCGATGCCGGCGGGACCGTTCAAGCCTGCGACGATTTGACATCAATGTGGAAGCATCAGGTCGCCTCGCTTGCGGAAAGGCGCGCATGATCGCGCGATCCCGCGGCGGATGGCCCGTCCGGGTGATGCGTCGTGAGGCCCTCGGAAAGCGTGAGGGCGCAGGGAAGGCCGGACCTCGACTGAGGCCCGTGGCCCGCCTGCGAAAAAAATGCAGGCGGCAGGTACCACAGGTCAGCCGGAAACCCGGCCCTCCCTGCGCGATGGTTGAACGGCTGCTTCGCGTTCTCCCTGGTGCGCCGGGCTTTCTGGCCACCATCCCCACGCGAAGCCAGGGCCTCGACGTGAGTTGATATCAGCATCGGGATATCAGGACCGCGCGACTTGACCGTGCGTGGCGAATTGTTCGTCGGCGCGAGCAACCCGCGCTGCAATCCACCACGCCCACCGCTCCCCGCCTCGCATGTCGTGACGACCGCGATACGCCCCTCAGCTCGAGACGGGATGTAGGAATAGAACCATGATTTTCGGAAAAACGAAAGAGAAATATTTTCGGCGCGGGGACTGGACAGGCCAAATCAGCTTGATCGCGCAGCGGAAATCAGTTTCTCGGCGCATCGAGCATCCAACGATTGCGCCGCCCGTCCGAACCTCGGGATTTTCTGGTCCGACGCTGACGCGTCGTCCTGGACCGACAAGGAGGACGACCGAGGCGCCTGGCTGCGCCGCTCCGTCACGGCCAGTCGGCGAAGTTGAGGATGGCCCGCGGCTGGCCTTTGGTCCGCTGCGACGAAACGCCCTTGCGCCACGCGCCCGGTGATTGGCCGGTGTGCCTGACGAAGAAGCGGTTGAAATAGGCGCTGTCCTTGAAGCCGAGCGCGAAGGCGATCTGCTTGATCGTCGCGGTGGTGGTTTCGAGCCGGGTCGCCGCCTCCTGAATGACGCGTTGCTGAATCAGCGCGCTCGGTGACCGCTGCAGCACCCGGGTGCACAGCGCGTGCAGGCGATCCGGCGTCACGCCGAGCAGCGCAGCGTAGTCGGCGACCCGCAGTTGCTGATGAAAGCGTTCCTCGACGAGCCGGCGAAAGCGGCTCAGGATCTCGGCGCTGGAGCCCTGCGCCTCGCCGGCGCCGTCGTCGGCAAACAGCCGCCAGAAGCGCAGCACGCACAGGGTCAGCTCCGATGACGTGATCGAGGCCGCGCCGCGCCGTGACGGATTTTCGATCTCGGCTGCGATCGCCGCCATCGAGCGCGCGATGACCGCGGCGAACTCGGCCGTGACCGAGAAGGCCAGGACGGCCTCGGTGCCTGCGAGGTCGAGATAGGCGGGCTCGGCGGAGGAGGGCAGGTGGCGGTGCCAGAGCCCGGAGCGCAGCCGCAGGAGATGGCCGGCCGAGCCGGCCGCGACGTCGAGATGCTCGGCCTCTCCCGCCGGCAGCCAGACCAGCGCCGGACCGGACCAGGTCTGGATTTCGTCATCGGCGAAGCGCGCCGAGGCAGCCCCGGCGGAGAGGCAGAGCAGGTGGACGAACGGCCGCGCGGCATCCGAGCGCAAGGCCCAGCGCCGTGCCTCGAAATGCGTGGGAATGGCTTCGGCGCCGAGCGCTGCCGGGGTGCCGCGAGCCACCGGCGGCAGCGTCCGAGGCGCGGCATTACGCGCAGTCGTCGCCCCAGAAAAGTGCACTCTTTTGCCGGAACTGTCCATTGCGCCACCCAAGCTTGCGGTGTTTCCCTCGTCAAGTCCCGACGACCGCAAACAAAAAACCGCGGACGACGCCGGGGCAGAGGAACGTCACCGATTCACCCGCGCGGTCCGCGCGCGTGAACATGGGAGGAGGACAAGGACATGACTTCGACCAACCGTCGTCAGGTGCTACGGATCGCGGGAGCGGCGGCGATCGCAGCCGGCTTTGCCGTATCGGCCGCGCAGGCCCAGACACAGGACAAGATCCGCATCGGCTACGCGATCTCGAAGACCGGCCCCTATGCCGGCGGCGCGGGCATCACCACGCTGCCGAACTATCAGCTCTGGGTGAAGGACGTGAACGCGGCCGGCGGCATCAAGCTCGGCGACAAGCGACTGCCGGTCGAGATCGTCGAATATGACGACCGCAGCTCGTCGGAAGAGGCGGTGAAGGCGATCGAGCGCCTCGCCAACCAGGACAAGGTCGACTTCATCCTGCCGCCCTGGGGCACCGGTCTCAACCTTGCGGTCGGTCCGACCTTGAACCGGCTCGGCTATCCGCATCTCGCGGTGACGTCGGTGACCGACAAGGCGCCAGAGCTCGCCAAGCGCTGGGCTAATACCACCTTCTGGCTCGGCACGTCGGCACAGATCTCCAACGGGCTCGCCGAGCTGCTCGGCAAGCTGAAGAGCGAGGGCAAGATCGGCGGCACCGTCGCGATGGTCAGCGTCGCCGATCAGTTCGGCATCGAGCTGGCCGCCGCCGGGCGCGAGGCTTTCAAGAAGGCCGGACTGACCGTCGCCTACGACAAGACCTATCCGATGGGCTCGCAGGATCTGCAGCCGCTGCTCAAGGATGCGATCGCGAGCAAAGCCGATGCCTTCGTCGCCTTCAGCTATCCGCCGGATACGATCGGGCTGACCGAGCAGGCGCAACTGCTCAAGTACAATCCGAAGGTCTTCTATGTCGGCGTCGGCACGGCGTTCCCGCTGTTCAAGGGCAAGTTCGGCGCGGGCAGCGACGGCGTGATGGGCATCGGCGGCTGGAACGCCGACGCGCCCGCGCTCAAGGACTATCTCGCCCGCCACAAGGCGGCGACCGGGCAGGAGCCGGATCGCTGGGCGAGCCCGATCACCTATGCCAGCCTGCAGGTGCTGCAGCAGGCGATCGAGAAGGTCGGCAAGGTCGACCGTACCGCGGTCGCCAAGGAGATCCGCGAGGGCTCTTTCGACACCATCATCGGCAAGGTGAAGCTGAAGGACGGCCTGCTGCAGGAGGTCTGGAGCGTCGGCCAGTGGCAGAACGGCGAGTTCTACGCCCTGGCGCCGGCCTCGCTGCCCGGCGCACGCGCCGCGGTCGTGCCGAAGCCCGAGTGGAAATAGCCGGAACCAGGTCGTGAGCTTGCGGACGCGCGTCAATGCGCGCGTCCGCGGGCCTCGCGCAAGAGGCACCATCCCATGCTGCTGTTCGACATCCTGCTGCCCGGTCTGGTGCTGGGGGGCATGTATGCCCTGATCGCGCTCGGCCTGACGCTGCAATATGGCGTGGCGCGCATCATGAACCTGTCCTATGGCGAGTCGCTGGTCGCGGCCGCGTTCGGCACGCTGTCGCTCTATTCCGGCCTGCAACTGAGTCCGCTGCTGGCGCTGCTGCTGGCGATGCCCGCCGCGGGACTGCTGAACTGGCTGCTCTACAGGCTGTTGCTGCAGCGCCTGATCCGCCGCGGCAAGGACGCCGGTGCCCAGGAGGTCGACAGCATCCTCGTCACCTTCGGCGTGCTGTTCGTGATCCAGGGCATCATGCTGGTCGCTTTTGGCGGGCAGTATTACAGCTACAGCTATCTCTCCATTCCCGTGACGGTGCTCGGCTCGACGCTCGCGGTGAACCGGCTGGTGGCGCTCGGTTTCGCCGCGCTGATCGGCACCGGCGTCTATCTCGCGCTGACGCGGACGAGGATCGGTACGGCCGTGCGTGCCATCGCGGTCGATGCCAATGCCGCGCGGCTCGTCGGCATCGATGTCGCTTGGCTCGCAGGACTGGCGTTTGCGTTCGGTGGTGGACTGGTCGCCGCCGGCGGGGTGCTCGTCAGCATGTTCCTCACCTTCAACGCCTCGATGGGCGTCGTCTTCACGATGAAGGCGCTGGTGGTCGTGATCATGGGGGGCGTCGGCAATGTCATGGGCGCGCTGGCCGCAGGGCTGCTGCTCGGCGTCGTCGAGACCGCGGTGGCGCGGCTGGTCGATCCCGGGCTGACCTTGGCCGCGACGTTTGCGATGTTTCTCGCCGTGCTGCTGATCCGGCCGACCGGACTGTTCGGAAAGGCGGCGTCGTGATCAGCCCTGGCAAGATTCTCGCCTGGTGCATCGGGCTCGTCGGCGTTGCCGCAGCGGTCACGCTGCCGCTCTATGCCAACGGCTACTATCTCGCGCTCGGCATCAGCATTCTCTATTTCACCGTGCTGGCAACCGCCTGGGCCATGTTTTCCGGACCGACCCGCTACGTCTCGCTGGCGACGGCTGCGTTCTTCGGCATCGGCGCCTATACGGCGGCGGCGACGGGCGAGACGCTGAGCTGGCCGCTGCAACTGATGACCGCTGCGGGTGTCGGCGCCGTCGTCGCGGCCATCACCGGCCTGTCGACGCTGCGGCTGTCCGGCATCTACTTCATCATCTTCTCGTTCGGCCTGGCCGAGCTGATCCGCCAGCTCGTGATCTGGTACGAGGTCAACATCCACAAATCGGTCGGCCGCTATTTGTTCAGCGACATCACCCAGGAGATGCTGTACTGGCAGCTCTGCGCGCTGACGGCGCTGGTCTTCCTCACGGGCTTTCTGCTGACGCGCTCGCGCTATGGCCTCGCGCTGCGCGCGATCGGCGCCGACGAGACCGCCGCGCGCCATTCCGGCATCGATGCGACGGCGGTGAAGCTCGGGGTCTTCATCCTCAGCGCGATGTTCATGTCGGTGACCGGCGCGATCATGGCGCCGCGCTGGACCTATATCGATCCGGCGATCGCCTTCAATCCGATGATCTCGTTCCAGGTCGTGATCATGGCGCTGCTCGGCGGCGCCGGCTCGCTGATCGGCCCGGTGCTCGGCGTCATCCCGCTGGTGCTGCTGTTCGAGGTGCTGACAGCCGCGCTGCCGAACCATTTCAGCATCGTGCTCGGCCTCATCTTCATCGGCATCGTGATGGCGCTCCCGAAGGGCGTGATCGGGGTGGTCGATCGGGTCTGGCGGCGCGAGCCCAAGGTCGCCGGCGCCAAGCCGGAGCAGGGCGGAACGCTGCTCATCGCCGAGACCGTCGGCAAATCCTTCGGCGGCCTGCGCGCCGTCGACAAGGTCAGTCTCGACGTCCGCGCCGGCGAGATCCTCGGCGTCATCGGTCCCAACGGCTCCGGCAAGACGACGCTGCTCAACATGCTCTCTGGCGCGCTGGTGCCGTCGGACGGCACCATCCGCTTCGACGGCACCGTCATCAACGGCATGGCCGCCCACCGGATCGCGCGGCTCGGGCTTGCCCGCACCTTCCAGTTGGTGCGGGTGATGCCAGACCTGACGGTCGCCGAGAATGTCGCGGCGTCGGCGTTGTTCCGCACGCGCCAGACCGGTGCGGCCGCGGAATCGATCCATGAGCTGCTCGCCCTGGTCGGCCTCGATGGCATGGCGGAGATGCTGGCGGGCGATCTCACTTACATCGACCAGAAGCGGCTGGAGCTCGCCCGCGCGCTGGCGTTGCATCCGCGTGTTGTGCTGCTCGACGAATGGCTGGCCGGGCTCAATCCGACCGAGCTGGAGACCGGCATCGGGCTGATCGCCTCGCTGCGCGACCGCGGCATCACCATCGTGATGGTCGAGCATGTGATGGATGCGATCCGCGCGCTGTGCGACCGCTGCGTGGTCATGAGCGCGGGCAACGTGATCGCGCGCGGCACGCCGGGCGAGGTGCTCGCCGATCCCACCGTGATCACGGCCTATCTCGGAGAGCCCGATGCTTGAGATCGCGCGGCTGTCGCATGCCTACGGCAAGCACCAGGCGCTCACCGACGTCGCGCTCGAGGTCGCGCGCGGCGAGATCGTCGCCATCCTCGGCGCCAATGGCGCCGGCAAGTCGACCCTGCTGAAGGCGATCGCGGGACTGATCCGGCCGTCGCCCGGGGCCGTGATCCGGCTCGGCGGGACGGACATCGCCTCGCTCGCGCCGCATCTGATCGTCGAGCGCGGCATCGCGCTGGTGCCGGAAGGCCGCGGCGTCTTCGGCGATCTCACCGTCGCCGAGAACCTCCAGCTCGGCGCCTATCCGGCGCGCGCCCGCGACGGCGAGGCCGCGCGGCTCGCGCACGTGCTGCAACTGTTTCCGCGCCTTACCGAGCGCATGAGCCAGGCCGTGAGGACCATGAGCGGCGGCGAGCAGCAGATGGTCGCGATCGGCCGCGCGCTGATGTCGCGGCCCGAGCTGCTGCTGCTCGACGAGCCGTCGCTCGGACTGTCGCCGCTCTTGAGCCGCGAGGTGTTCCGGGCGCTCAAGACGATCCGCGGCGACGGCGTCGGCATCCTGATGGTCGAGCAGAACGCGCGCGCCAGCCTGGACATCGCCGACCGCGTCTACCTGATCGAGCAGGGGCGCAATGCCGGCGAAGGCGCGGCGTCCGAGATGAAGAACAATCCCGACATCCAGCGCGCCTATCTCGGCCAGTCGCGCGCGCCGAAATCTCCAGCAACCTCCAGCGAATCCGGGAGTCTTCCATGAACGCGATCAATCTCCTGATTGGCGGCAAGGATCAGTCCGCCGCCAATCAGCGCACCTTCCAGCGCCTCAATCCGATCAGCGGCGAGATCGCAACCATCGTCGCGGCGGCGTCGATCGACGACGCGCTGCGCGCCGCCGATGCCGCCGCGGCGGCGTTTCCGGCGTGGTCCCGGCTCGGCCCTGGCGAACGCCGCAAGCGGCTCAATGCGGCAGCCGATGCGCTGGCGCGCAATGCACCGGAGTTCGTCGCGCTGATGATGGCCGAGACCGGCGCCACCGCGGGCTGGGCCGGCTTCAACGTGCATCTCGCCGAGGGCATGCTGCGCGAGGCCGCGGCGATGACGACGCAGATCGCGGGCGAGGTGATTCCGACCGACGTGCCCGACAACATCGCGCTGGCGCATCGCCAGCCGGTCGGCGTCGTGCTCGGCATCGCGCCGTGGAATGCGCCGGTCATCCTCGGTGTCCGCTCGGTGGCGATGCCGCTCGCTTGCGGCAACACCGTGGTGCTGAAGGCCTCGGAGATGAGCCCGGGCGTGCATCGGCTGATCGGCGCGTGCCTGGCCGAAGGCGGTCTCGGCGACGGCGTCGTCAACGTCGTGACCAACGCGCCCGAGGATGCGCAGGCCGTGGTCGAGGCGCTGATCGCCCATCCCGCGATCCGCCGTGTCAACTTCACCGGCTCGACCCGCGTCGGCCGTCTCATCGCCATGGCCTGTGCCAGGCAATTGAAGCGCGCGCTGCTCGAGCTCGGCGGCAAGGCGCCGCTCGTCATTCTCGACGACGCCGATCTCGACGCCGCGGTGAATGCCGCCGCGTTCGGCGCCTTCATGAACCAGGGCCAGATCTGCATGTCGACCGAGCGCATCGTGGTCGACGACAAGGTGGCGGATGCATTCGTCGCGAAGTTCGCCGCCAAGGCCAACAGCCTGCCTTACGGAGATCCGCGCAAGGGCGATGTGGTGCTGGGCTCGCTGGTCAGCGCCGCCGCCTGCGACCGTGTCGGCGGCCTGATCGAGGACGCGGTGGCCAAGGGCGCGGTGCTGGCGGCCGGCGGCCGCGGCAGCGGCACGATCATGCCCGCGACCATCGTCGATCATGTCACGCCGCCGATGCGCATCTATGGCGAGGAGAGTTTTGGTCCCGTCGTCACCGTCGTGCGCGTCAGCGGCGTCGACGAGGCCGTGCGCGTCGCCAACGACACCGAATATGGCCTGTCGTCGGCGGTGTTCGGCCGCGACATCGCTCGCGCGATCGCTGTCGCCAAGCGGATCGAATCCGGCATCTGCCACGTCAACGCGCCGACGGTGCATGACGAGCCGCAGATGCCGTTCGGTGGCGTCAAGGCCTCCGGCTATGGCCGCTTCGGCGGCAAGGCCGCGATCGACGAGTTCACCGAGCTGCGCTGGATCACGGTGCAGACCGGCGAGCGGCACTACCCATTCTGAGGCGGGAACTCATCTGTGGCCCGGCTCTGGCGCATCGTTGGATGCAGCCGGAGCCGGTTGCATTCCGCGCGGCCATGCGCGGAAACGATTCGAACTGTGTCCGAGACATCGGCAGCAGCGACGTCGGCGCGCGACGTCGCGGCGGTGAGACGCGCCCCCGCTGGGCATCGATGGTGCGAGGTACGATCGAAATTCACGTTGCAGCTCCGCTGGTTGCGGCAGACAGGCGCGCTACTTTAAAGAAATTCCAACGGCTTTAGATCGATTCAGTTTGCTGCCGCCCTTCTCTTGCCGGACGTTCGGCTCAACACGTGCAACGTCGATGACGAAGGGTGGGTTCGAGCGCATGCGGCTGTGGGTTCAGGTTCATACGTGGACGTCGCTGATCAGCATGATCTTCCTGCTGATGCTGTGCCTGACCGGGCTTCCGCTGATCTTCCATGAGGAAATCGATCATCTGTTCGAGGACGAGATCGCCGCGCCGGTGATGCCGGCCGACACGCCGCTGCTGCCGCTCGACCGCCTGATCGCGGCGGCCAAGCAGCAGTTGCCGCAGCAGCATGCGCTGTTCGTGAGCCTGAAGCAGGCGGAGCCGCTGATCGTGGTCGCGATGTCGCCGACCGCCATTCCGGTGCCCGGGCAGTTTCATCGGCTCACCGTTGATGCGCGCACCGGCGTCGTGCTCGGCGAGGAGGCGCCGCATCAGGACGTCATGGACGTGATCCTGCGCATCCACCGCGACATGTTCACCGGCCTGCCGGGCGAGCTCTTTCTCGGACTGATGGGACTGGTGTTCGCGGCGTCCATCGTCTCGGGCGTCGTCGTCTACTGGCCCTTCATGCGGCGCCTGCAGTTCGGCACGGTGCGGGATCGCTCGGCGCGGCTGAAATGGCTCGACCTGCACAATCTGCTCGGCATCGTCACGGTGAGCTGGGCGCTCGCGGTCGGTCTGACCGGCACCATCAACACGCTGGCGGTGCCGCTGTTCGACCTCTGGCGCGCAAAGACCATGCCGGCGCTGCTCGCGCCCTATCAGGGCAAGCCGCTGGCGGAAGCAAAGTCGATCGAGGCCGCCGTCGGCGCCGTCCGCACCGCATTCCCGGACCGGCTGGTGACGTCCATCACCCTGCCGACGACGACGCGGTTCGGCAGCCCGCAGCACCTGATGATCTGGACCAAGGGCCGCACGCCGTTCACCGCGCGCATGTTCAAGCCGGTCCTGGTCGACGCCCAGGACAGCAGCAAGATGGTCGTGCCCGAGCTCGCCTGGTACCTCACCGCGTTGCAGGTATCGCGGCCGCTGCACTTCGGTGACTACGGCGGCTTGCCGCTGAAGATCATCTGGGCCGCTCTCGACGTGATCACGATCATCGTGCTGTGCAGTGGACTCTATCTGTGGGCCGCCAAGCGCTGGGGCTTCCGCAGGAAGGCGTCAGGTGTCGTGGCATCGGCCGCGCCGGCAGTGGTGTCGACATGAGCTCCTCCGCTGCCTCGGCGACGCCGTCCTCCCGCGTCGCGCAACTCTCGACCTGGCAGGTGTTTCGTGCGCCGCTGCTGATCGGCCTCGTCGCCGCGGCCGGGCTCGCCTTCGGACTGTTCGGCGACGGCCTGTGGGATGGCCTGTGCTGGCTCGGGCTGTCGATTCCGATCCTGTTGTCGCTCGCCTACGGCACGAGACGGAGCCGCGGCGCGAAGGCCGGAACGCAGGATGGGCCGCTCTGAGCGCTGACGTCCGCCGCCGGTCGGCGGAAGACGCCCCGCATCATTGACCTCGATCCGGGCCGCGGGACTACGCGCTCGGCCGGCCAACGATCCCACGCATCTCTTCTCTTACGCGTCTTCTCTCGCGCGCCGCGTCATCGCGATGGCCGCACGCTGCGTCGGCGGCGCGTGATCGGTCTCGCGCAGTGAGCGCCGCCGCGAGCGGCGTCTCTCCGCCCCGGAAACAAACAGATACAACGGTCACGATGCTCTCTCCGATCTGCGCGCGGCGCGGCGGAGATGCGGCGCATTTGAACGCAAAGATTGATTCAAAAGTGGCAATGTGATTAGTTATCATCGTACGATTGATCGAAATGATTTCGATGAGTTCGAGACGATTGGTGTCCTGAGTTGTATCAGCCGACACGATCACGTCGGCCTTCCGCGCGACATGCGCTTCTTTGGAAGGCTTCAAAGAAGCGGCGGGAAAAAAATCTCGTAGTAGCGGCAATCTGTTGAGCTGACCGATTCGGCGAGACTGTCGCTCGTTAGACGAGTTCTACGTCGCGCGACGCCATCCTCAAATACCTGTGTGTTAGGACCACCGACGAGCCGAGTTGGAACTTGGAATGATCGGGGTGTCAGGATGGTTTGTCGCATTTTGGATAAAGACGTTGGATTGACGATGTCGTTGGGACTTGTGAGCTCATTGGCGCTCACGCTGAATGTCGGAGGCGTTCAACCGGCCTTCGCGCAGACCAAGCTCCCCGACGTGACCGTCGACGCGCCGAAGCCGAAAGTCCGGCAGACCGCCTCGAGACCGCAGGCGACCGCGACGCGAACCGTTCAGCGGCGCCGCGTCGCGCCGCGCAACCTGCCGCCGACCGCCCCGGTGGCCTACGTGACGCCGTCGACGGGAACAGTCGGCGCGCCGCCGTCGCCCTATGCCGGCGGCCAGGTCGCCAGCGGCGGCGGCCTCGGACTCCTCGGCAATCGCGGCATCATGAACACGCCCTTCAACCAAACGAGCTTCACCTCGCAGCTCATCCAGAACCAGCAGGCCCGCACAATTCGCGACGTGCTGATCAATGATCCCTCGGTGCGGACGATCCAGGCGGCCGGCGGCGGCGCCGACAGCCTGTTCATCCGCGGCTTCTACTATGACAGCGGCGACTACGCCTTGAACGGCCTCGCCGGCATTGCGCCGTATTATTCGACGGGCGCCAATTTCATCGAGCGGGTCGAGCTGCTCAAGGGGCCGGCGGCTCTGCTCAACGGCATGACGGTCGGCGGCACCGGCGCCTCGAGCGGCGGTGCGGTCGGCGGCAGCGTCAATCTCATCACCAAGCACGCGCCCGACACCGACATCACGCAACTCACGGCGACCTTCGCGTCGCGATCGCAATTCGGCGAGGAGGTCGATGTCAGCCGCCGCTACGGCGAGCACAAGGAGTGGGGCGTCCGTCTCAACAGCAAGTATTCCAACGGCAATACGCCGTGGGACCGCCAGACCGACGAGTTCGGAAATGCTCACCTCGCGGTCGACTATCACGGCGAGAACGTCCGCATCGACGCCGATATCGGCTATCAGGCGGACAAGCTGAATCCGCCGCTGCGCTTCTTCACGGTCGGCCCGACCACGACCAGCATCGCGTCGCCGCCGCCGTCCGGCACCAACTTCCAGATGCCGTGGGCCTATTATGCGCCGACCGATTTCTTCTCGACGGTCAAGGGCGAGGTCGATCTCAGCGATCACATCACGGCCTACGCAGGGTTCGGCTATCACGACAGCAACATCAACTATCGCTATACGTCGCCGGTTCTCGGCAATAACGGCGTTCTCACCGGAACCCCGCTCACGGGGAGCGAGACCTATGAGACGTTGGCGGGCGAAGCCGGCCTTCGGCTGACCGCCGACACCGGGCCCGTCAACCACGCCATCAATGTCGGCTACTCCGTCACCGATCGCACCTATACCCAGCGTGTGGTCACGGGGACGCTGTCGGCGGCGACGCCTTGGAATCTCTATCGTGATCCCTCGAACATCGCGCTGCCGGGATTCTCGTCGACGCTGGCAGCCAATCAGATCGTCGGCGCGAATCTCTGGAGCGTCGGCGTCTCCGACACGATGTCCATTCTCGACAAGAGGATCCAACTGACCGTCGGTGCGCGCCGCCAGACCGCGGGGACCGAGATAACGAATTTCGTCGCGCCGGGGTCGAGCAGGCCGTTCGCGGACACCTCGGTTTGGACGCCGGCCTATGCGCTCGTCATCAAGCCGGTCCAGCAGGTCGCGCTCTACGCCAACTATATCGAGGGTTTGCAGACCCCGGCCGTCGTCACCGGCAATTTCAGCAATGTCGGCACGGTGTTCCCTCCGGGGCAGACCAAGCAGGTGGAGACCGGAATCAAGGTCGATTTCGGCCGCATCACGACGACGCTCAGCGCCTTCGACATCTCGCGCCCGAGCATCATCAGCGTCGCAACGGCAGGGGTGGCATTGCCCGCCCAGGTGCTCAACGGCTTGCAGCGAAATACCGGAGCTGAGTTCAACGTGTTCGGCGAGATCACGCCGGAGCTGCGCCTGCTCGGAGGCGCGGCCTACACCCACGGCGTGCAGGAGAAGACGCAAGGCGGCACGACGGACGGCAAGCGCGCCATCGGTGTGCCCGAACTGACGGTCAATCTCGGCGCCGAATGGGACACGCCGTTCGCACGCGACCTGACCCTGACGGGCCGGGTCGTCTACACGGCCGCGCAATATGTCAACGCAACCAATACGCTCTCGTTGCCAGATTGGACGCGAGTGGACCTGGGCGCGCGCTACAAGTTCACCTCGCCGTGGAACGGCAAGCCGATCATCGTTCGCGCCAGCGTCGAGAACGTGTTCGACAAGACCTATTGGGCGTCCGCCTATAGTGGCGTGATCACGCTGGGCGCGCCGCGCACCTACCTCGTTTCCACGACGTTCAACTTCTGAAGCGTCGACGTACATGAGGGCGACCAGGCCGCCGCACGGCAGATGTGCGGCGGCTTGGTTAGTTGGAGCGACGCGTAGAGTTGCATGTCCAAGCGACGGAGAGCGTGCGGTCCGTGGCGCGCATGCCAAGGCGGGCAAGCGAATGGAGCGTGATGCAACACCGAACTACACGGCAATTGCTGTAGAGCCGCCGGAATCACCGACTTGAAGCCGATGCATCCAGATGTTGAGTCGTCACCCGCGTGTCACCTTGGAGAGATTAAAAACTTCGATCGGCGGTATCCTTTTGACTGTCATTATCAACTGCATTACTCGTAGTTCATCAACGTCGCTTGTTAGTAGGGAGTAGCCGGTCATGATGGTCTTCGACAGGGACGACGTCACCTTCACCGTCGTCGTGAATCACGAAGAGCAATATTCGATCTGGCCGACATTCAAGGACATTCCGAACGGGTGGACGGCCAAAGGCGTCACCGGGAACAAGAAGGAATGTCTGGACCATATCGAACAGGTGTGGACCGACATGCGGCCGCTCTCGCTGCGGAAATTCATGCAGGAGAACACGCAGGCCTCTGCCGAATCCTGAAGCGAGGGAGGATGGCTGCCATGCGGCTGATCTGTTTGCCCCATGCCGGCGGCAGCGCCATGGTCTACGCGCGCTGGAGGAGAGGTCTTCCGTCCTGGATCGAGGTCCTGCCGCTGGAGCTTCCAGGACGCGGGGCGCGGATGGACGAGCCGCTGCAGACGGATGCGGCCGTGCTGGCCGATCAGCTCGCGTCCGAACTGATCGGGGCGCCGTTGGCGCAGCCCTACGCTCTGTTCGGGCACAGTCTTGGCGGCTTGCTCGCCTTCGAGCTCGCGCACCGGCTGCTCGCGCGCGGTGCGCCGGGGCCGCAGATGTTGCTCGTGTCCGGAACGGAAGCGCCGGCCGTGCGCGACGGCAGCCGCTGGCGCGAGCCGCTCGGCGACGACGCGTTGCGCGACGAGCTTCTCAGGCTGAACGGCACACCGCCGGAGGCGTTCGAAAGCATGGAGATCATGCGCAGCGCGCTGCCGATCCTGCGGGCCGACTTCGTGATGTGCGGGACCTACGTCTATCAGCGGCGCCAGCCGTTGCCCTGTCCGCTGCACGTGTTCGGCGGCGATCTCGACGAGACGCGCGCCGAGGCGCTGGAGGCGTGGCGGGCCGAGACCTCCGGCGCGTTCGGCCGAGACACGTTGCCGGGCGACCATTTCTTCATCCATAGCCGGCAGGCGGATCTGCTGAATCTCCTTGCCGCATTGCTGGCACGCGCGGCCCGGCCGGAGCTCGCCGTTGCTCGCGCGGGGCCTTGAGCGGCGTGCCGAAAGCGTGGCCCAGCTGGCGAGCCGGCTGGTGATGAGACTTCGATGCTGAAATCGACGGGAGACGGGGAGAGGTCATGTTCGCAATACAATCTAAAGTAGAACAAGAATCGTTGCCGTTCCTTCTGCGGGCCAGCCGCGAGCAGCAGCCGCTGATGGAGGCCGTCAGCGACGTCCGCGACATGATCGAGCGCCAGCTCTACGCCTGCGGCGGAATTCTCTTCCGTGGCTTCCATCTCGATGGCGCCGAGGCGTTCAGGAGCTTTGCCGCGAGCTTCGGCCATCCGCTGCTGTCCTACGAATTCGGCTCGACGCCGCGATCGAAGGTCAGCGCCGGCGTCTACACATCGACCGAATATCCGCCGCACCAGAGCATCCCGCTGCACAACGAGCAGGCCTATACGCGCGACTGGCCGATGAAGATCTGGTTCTATTGCGAGCAGGCGGCGCAGCAGGGTGGCGAAACGCCGGTCGCCGACAGCCGGCTCATTCACCGCGACATGCCTGCCGCGATCCGCAACCGTTTCGCCGAGCGCGGCGTCATGTATGTCCGCAACTATGGCAGCGGTCTCGACGTCGACTGGCGGCAGGTGTTCGGCACGGAGTCGAAGGCCGAAGTCGAGGCCTATTGTGCCGCGCATGCCATCGCCTGCGAATGGAAGGATGGCGACGAATTGCGGACACGGCAGGTCTGCCAGGGGACCGCGGTGCACCCCGTGACCGGGGACATGGTGTGGTTCAATCAGGCGCATCTGTTCCACGTCTCCAGCCTCGCGCCCGAGGTTCGGGAGAGTCTTCTCGACATCGTTGGCGATCCGCTCGAGCTGCCGCGCAATGCGTTCTACGGCGACGGCGCGCCGATCGAGGATGAGACGCTGGCCACGGTCCGCCGCGTGCTCGACCGGCACAAGATCGTCTTCCCGTGGCAGACCGGCGACGTCGTCATGCTCGACAACATGCTGACGGCGCACGCGCGCGAGCCGTTCAAGGGGCCGCGCAGGGTGATCGTCGCGATGGCGCAGGCCCATCGCGTGAACTGAATCCCGCGCAATCGACCACCAGCCGCGATCGGACCTTCGCAAGATGCCGCCACAGACCCTCGTCGAACGACTCCGTGAGTATGCCGCCTCGCGCGCCGACCATCCGGCGTTGCGCTTCATCGAAGGCGACGACGTCGTCGACGAGCTGTCATTCGCCGCGCTGGACCGGCGCATCCGCGCTCTTGCCGCGCATCTGCAGGAGCGCGCGCGAGCCGGCGAGCGGGCCGTGATCCTGCTGCCGAACGGGCCGGACTATGCAGTCGCGTTCTACGCCTGCCTCTATGCCGGGGTCATCGCCGTGCCGGCCTATCCGCCGGAGGCCGGCAGGGAGCGCTACGCGAGCCGTCTCGACGGCATCCTGCGCGACGCCGCGCCGCGGCTCATTCTTACCCAGGCGCGGCTTCGCGACGCCGTCACGGCCTGTGTGGGCCAGACCCGGGCCGATGTCGTTGCCGTCGACGAGGTGCCGGTCGGCGCGGCCGTCTCCTGGCGGGAGACGGAGCTGAACGGCGATGCGATCGCGTTCCTCCAATATACGTCGGGTTCGACATCGCAGCCGAAGGGCGTCTGCGTCACCCACCGAAACCTCGTCGCCAATGAGATTGCGATGGAGGCGGTGCTCGGCGGCACCCGGGATGACGTGTTCGTCAGCTGGCTGCCGCTCTATCACGACATGGGATTGATGGGCGGATTGCTCAATCCGCTGTTCACGGGTTTCACCGCCGTGCTGATGACGCCGCGCAATTTCCTCGAGCAGCCGCGGCGCTGGCTCGAGGCCATCGATCGCCACGGCGGCACCTGCAGCGGCGGGCCGGACTTCGCATTCGCGCTCTGCGCGGACCGGATATCGGATGCGGCGATCGCGCACCTGGACCTTAGCCGCTGGCGCTTCGCGTTCTCCGGCTCGGAGTTCGTGCGGCGCGCGACGCTGGATCGCTTTGCCGCGCGCTTCCGGCCTGCGGGCCTCGATCCTCGCGTTCTGACGCCTTGCTACGGCCTTGCCGAGGCGACCTTGCTGGTGACCGCAGGCGACAGCGCGAGCCTGGCGGCTTGTCATACGCTCGATTCCGCAGCACTCGCCGGCGGCCGTGTTGCCGATACCGACGCAGGGACGGACCTGATGGTCTGCGGCACCGTGGCCGACGGTCACGCCGTCCGCATCATGAGAACCGATGCGTCCGCCCAGGCCGAGGCGAACGAAGTCGGAGAGATCTGGGTCGCGGGTCCGAGCGTCGCGCAGGGCTATTGGAACAATCCGGAGGCGACGCGGCAGACCTTCGTCGCGCGTGACGGCGCGCGCTGGCTGCGGACCGGCGACCTCGGCTTCGTCCGCGACGGCGAGCTCGTCGTCACCGGCAGGCTCAAGGATCTGCTGATCGTTCGCGGCCAGAACATCTATCCATTCGACCTGGAGCAGGCCGTCGAGTCCGACGTGGCCTCGGTCCGGAAGGGGCGCGTCGCGGCCTTCCCGGTCGAGATCGATGGCACCGAAGGCATCGGCGTGGCGGCCGAGTTCAGCAGGGCGGTGCTGCGGCGGACGCCGGCCGATGTGCTGATCAAGGCGATCGGCGATGCGGTCATGCGGCAGACGCAAGATTATCCGGCGGTGGTCGTGCTGCTGAACCCGCAGGGCATGCCGTTGACCACCAGCGGCAAGCTGCAGCGCTCCGCCTGCCGCGCCGGGTGGGCGCACGGCACGCTCGACAGTTTTAGGGTGTTCGAGCGGCGGCGTGAGGCGGCGGACCGGTCGCCGTCCTCGGAGCTTGCAACGGAAACCGAACGCCGTCTTGCGCTGATCTGGCGGGATGTGCTCCGGGTCACGGCCGTCGGCTGCGGCGACGACTTCTTCATGCTCGGCGGCAATTCGGTCGCAGCCGCCCAGGTCGCGGCGATGGTGCGCGAGCAGTTCGGAATCGAGCTCGCGCTGCGCAGCTTCTTCGATGCGCCGACGCTCGCAGCGCTTGCGGCGCTGGTCGATGCGGCCGGCACCGATGCAAGAGCGCTGGCGCCGCTGCAGCCGGCCCCGGAGGGCGTGCGCGAACTGCTGTCGCCCGCGCAGGAGCGGCTGTGGTTCCTCTGGAGCATGGACCCGGCCAGCACGGCCTACACCATCGCCTGCACGCTCCGCTTCGACGGCGCGCTCGATCAGGCGCTGCTGGTGCAGGCGCTGACCGAGATCGTCGCGCGGCACGAGACGCTGCGCACCAGCTTTGCCGCGCCGGATGGCCGCGTCGTGCAGGTGATCCATGCGGCAACCGAGATTCCCGTCGCGGTCGAGGATCTACGGCGCAGGCCGGCAGCGGAGCGCGCGTCGCGGGCCGCGGCGCGGACACGCGAGGAGCTGGCGCGGCCGTTCGATCTCGTCGATGGCCCGCTGCTGCGCGCGGTGCTGATGCAGCTCGCGGACGATCGCCACGAGCTGCTGCTCTCGGCGCATCACATTGTCGCCGATGGCCTCTCGCTCGACGTGCTGCTGGCTGAGATCGCTACGCTTTATGACGGGCTCCGGCGCGGAGCAGTCGCGCTGCCGCCGCCATCCGCCATCCAATATGCCGACTACGCCGCCTGGCAGCGGGAGTGGCTCGCCGGCCCCGAGGCCGCGCAGCAGCTCGCCTATTGGCGCGGGCGGCTCGGCGATGCGGATACGCCGCTCGCCTTGCCGTTCGACCGGCCGCGACCGGCGGTGCCGAGCTATCGCGGCGACACCATCCACCTCGCGATCCAGCCCGATCTGGCGCTGAAGCTGCGCGCGCTCGCCAGAGAGCATCGCGTCAGCATGTTCATGCTTTTGCTCGCCGCCTATCAGTTGCTGCTGTTCCGCTACTCCGGCCGCTCCGACCTGCGCGTCGGGGTGCCCGTCGCCGGCCGCCGGCAGGCCGAGCTGGCATCGTTGATCGGCTGCTTCGTCAATACGCTGGTGTTGCGGGCCGACGTGGCCGACGGCATGAGCTTCGCCGAACTGCTGGCGCAGGCGAAAGAGGAGGTCATCACCGGGCTCGCGCATCAGGATCTGCCGTTCGACCGTCTCGTCGATGCGCTCAAGCCGGCCCGCTCCGGCGGCCACAATCCGCTGTTCCAGGTCAAGTTCAACTACATGGCCGCGCCGGCCGGACTTGCGCTCGGCGACGGCCTGCGCGCCGAGACGCGCATCGTCGATCTCGCCGGCTCGCATTTCGATCTCGCGCTCGATATCGTCGACGGCCCGGCGGGCATGGATGCGAGCCTGAATTTTGCGACGGATCTGTTCGATGCGGCCACGGTCGAGCGGATCGGCGGCCAGCTCGTCGATTTTCTGCGGCAGATCGCGGCCGGTCCCGACCGGCCGCTGCGCGACTTCGCGATCGCGCGGGAAGTCAGGCAGACCGTCGCAGCGGAGGCGAAGAGCTTCCCCGCGACGGATATCCTCGATCTGATCGGCACTGCGTTTGCGGGCCGCGACGACCGGGTCGCGCTGCGTCAGGGACAGGACACTGTCAGCGCAGCCGGGCTGGCGCGCTGGTCGGACCACATCGCGGGCGCGCTCGTCGCGGCCGGCGTCACGCGCGAGACGCCGGTGGCGTTGTGGATCGAGCGGTCGCCGGCCTTCGTCGCGGCGCTGCTCGGCGTCCTCAAGGCGGGCGGCGCCGTCGTGCCGCTCGATCCGGCGTGGCCGGTGGCGCGCGTTGCGCGCATCCTTCGGGACGGCGAGATTGGCATCCTGATCGCAACCGGCGAGCATCTGGCTGCGGCGAGGGCGCTGGCCTGTCGTACACTCGACGGCACTGAGCGCGGCGATGCGTCCGCGTTCGATGCCCCGCGGCCCCGTCCGGCGCAGACCGCCTACATCATCTACACCTCGGGTTCGACCGGCGCGCCCAAGGGAGTTGCCGTCTCGCACGGCGCGCTCGCCAACTACGTGCAGGCGCTGCTGTCCCGACTGCAGCCGCCTGCCGGCGGCGGCATGGCGATGGTCTCGACGGTCGCCGCCGATCTCGGCCACACCGTGCTGTTCGGCGCGCTCGCGAGCGGTGTGACCTTGAACCTGCTGCCGGCCGATGCTGCGTTCGATGCGGATGCGTTTTCGCAAGCGATGCGCGATGGCGAGATCGGCGTCCTCAAGATCGTGCCGAGCCATCTGCGCGGCCTGTTGCGGGCGCGGCGCTCGGCCGACATCCTGCCACGCGACGTGCTGATCCTCGGCGGCGAGGCCTGCGATCCCGGCCTGATCGCAGAGGTCCGTCGGCTGCGGCCGCACTGCCGGATCGTCAATCACTACGGCCCGACCGAGACGACGGTCGGCGTGATGACCCATGAGTGGACGGACGCCGACGCCGAAGGTGTGGTGCCGGTCGGATTGCCGCTTGCGAACCTGCGCGCCTACGTTCTCGACGATGCGTTGAATATCGTGCCGGCCGGGGTCGCTGGTGAGCTCTACATCGGTGGCGCCGGGCTGGCGCGCGGCTATCGCGGCGCGCCTGGACAGACGGCCGAGCGCTTCGTCCCCGATCCGTTCGGAGTCTCAGGCGAACGCCTCTACCGCACCGGCGATTTGGTGCGCTGTGATCAGGCGGGTCGGGTCGTGTTCGTGGGCCGGCGCGACGATCAGGTGAAGCTGCGCGGCTACCGCGTCGAGCCCGCCGAGATCGGCCGCGCCGTCTGCTCGTTGAATGGCGTCGCCGATGCCGCCGTCGTGGTCCGCGCCGTCGACGCGGAGCGGGAACGCCAGGAGCTCGTGGCCTATTGTGTTGCCGCGACAAACGTCGTGTTGCAGCCGGAGGCGCTGCGGCACCAGCTCTCGGCGATGCTGCCGGACTACATGGTGCCCTCGCGCTTCGTCGTGCTTGAGCGGCTGCCGCTGACCGCCAACGGCAAGCTCGACCGAGCGGCGCTGCCGCAGCCGGACGAGGACGTCGTGCTGTCCTATGCCGCCCCTGTCGGCGCGGTGGAGCAGGCGATCGCGGAGGTCTGGCAGGACGTGCTCGGCCGCGAGCGGATCGGCCGCAATGACAATTTCTTCGAGCTCGGCGGCGACTCCATTCTGAGCCTCCAGATCATCGCGCGGCTGCGCAAGCGCGGCGTCAGGCTGACGCCGAAGCAAATGTTCGCGCAGCAGACGATAGCGGCGCTGGCCGGTGTGGTTGCGACCACCTCCGCACCGGCCATGACGCCGCCGGCAGCAGCACGCAACGCAATGAACGCCTGCGCTGCGGAGCTGCTGCCGATCCAATTGCGCTTCTTTGCCGACGACATTCCCAACCGCGATCACTTCAACCAGGCGGCGCTTCTGATCCCGCGGGACCGGATCGACTGGAGCGTGTTGCAGCGGGCACTCGCCGCCATCGTGAGGCATCACGACGCGCTTCGCATGACGTACCGTCAGGTCGCGGGCGAATGGCAGGCGGCGCCGGTCGATCTGCCTGCCGAGGCTGAGCTGCTTTGGATCCGCACGGCGGCCGAGCCGGCCGACATCGGTGCGATCGCGGCGGCGGCACAGGCGAGCCTGTCATTGGCAGCGGGATCGCTGCTGCGCGCGGTCGGGTTAGACATGGCCGACGGCAGCCAGCGGCTGCTGATCGCGGTCCATCACCTCGCCGTCGACGGCGTGTCATGGCGGATCCTGCTCGAAGACATCACGATGGCCTATGAGCAACTGGCAGGGCGGGCGGCCGCCGTCACCCTGCCGTCCACGAGCTCCGCACCGTCGTCATGGGTGCAACGGCTGCGCGCGCATGCGGCGTCCGATCGGTTGGCTGGCGAGATGGCCTTCTGGCTGGCGTCCTCGCGCGGCCGCGCGCTGCCCTGTGACGACGATCATGGCGGCGCCGATGTCGAGGCCGAGGCCGAGGAGGTCGTGCTCAACGTCGAGGCGGAGCTGACCGAACAGCTGCTCGATGCCGCGCCTGCGGCCTATCGCACGCAGGTCAACGACCTGCTGCTGGCCGCGCTGGCGCGTGCGCTCTGGAATTGGAGCGGGATCGATGGCGTCGCGATCGAGCTCGAGGGCCACGGCCGCGAGGATGTCTTTGCGGACGTCGATCTCACGCGGACGGTGGGCTGGTTCACCACCGCATTTCCGGTCTGTCTCGACGGCGGCAGCGAGACCGACCGTGCGCTCATCGCCCGCGTCAAGGAGAGCTTGCGCGCCGTGCCCGACCGCGGGCTCGGCTATGGCGTCCTGCGCTATCTCGGCGCGAAGGAGCAGCGTGAGGCGCTATCGCAGACGCCAAGCCCGCGCATCGTCTTCAACTATCTCGGCCGCTTCGATGGGCAGCTCGGCGCGTCGGCGCCGTACCGGATCGCGCCGGAGAATCCGGGACCGATGCGGGCCACAGACACGCCGTTGCGGGCTTGGCTCACCATCAATGGCGAGGTGCGCGACGGACAGCTGCGTCTCGGCTTCCGCTATGGCAGCCGGCGCTATCGGCGCGCCACCGTCGAACGGCTCGCGGAGCTCTATCGCGCGGCGCTGCGTGGTCTCGTCGATCACTGCCTCGGCGCTGCCGGCGGTCTGACCCCGTCCGACGTTCCGGTCGCGGGGCTCGATCAGGCGGCGCTCGACAGGCTCTGCGCGACGATCGACTGTCGCTCCGTCGAGGACATCTATCCGCTGTCGCCTATGCAGCAGGGCTTGCTGTTCCATGCGCTGCGCGATGGCGCTGATGACGTCTATGTCAACCAGCTCTCGATCGAGCTCCGCGGGGTGACGCCGTCGCAGGTGCGTGCGGCATGGCAGGCGGCGAGCGCGCGGCATGCGGCGCTGCGGACGGGGTTTGTCTGGCAGCAATTGTCCGGCGCGGCCCAGCAGATCGTATACCGCCAGCTCGACGTGCCCGTGGTCGAGGAGGATTGGCGTGGCCGTATCGCGGATGGGGCCGCGGCGGCGGAGATCGATGCGGCGCTTGCGGAGGCGGCGGTGCACGAGCGCGAGCCTGGCTTCGACATCACGCGGCCGCCGCTGCAGCGGCTGCGGCTGATCCGGCTCGGCGAAGACAGGCTGTGGCTGATCTGGACGCATCATCACATCGTGCTTGACGGCTGGAGCTCGGCGCGGCTGCTTGCCGACGTCCTTCAGCAGATCGGCGGCCATGCGCCGTCGGCGGCGCAAGGCAGCTACCGCGACTACATCGCCTGGCTGCAGACGCGCGACCAGGCGGCAGCCGCGGATGTCTGGCGCGAGACGCTGCGCAATTTCGAGCCCACGCCGCTGGCCGGTGCCTTGCGCGCCAGCCGCGCGATCGACGCTGCGAGCGGCCATGGCCGGCTGACTTTGCGCGTGGACGGCGATCTCGCGGCTCGCCTGCGGCGGTTCGCGACACAGCAGCGCATCACGATGAACACGCTGCTGCAGGGGACCTGGGCGCAATTGCTGCGGCAGTATACCGGGCAAAGAGCGGTCTGCTTTGGCGTCACGGTCTCGGGCCGTCCGGCCGAGCTGGCCGGCGCCGAGCATATCGTCGGCCTCTTCATCAACACGCTGCCGCTGATCGACCGCGCGCATCCGCACACCGCGACCGGCGACTGGCTGCGCGCGCTGCAGGCGCACAGCGTCGCGGCGCGCGACTATGAGTGGCTGCCGCTGCACGAGATCCAGCGCCTGGCCGACAGGGCCGGGCAGCCACTGTTCGACAGCCTGATGGTGTTCGAGAACTATCCGATCGATCGGACGCTCACCGCGCGCGACGGAGCCGGGACGCAGATCGGGCGGGTCGACCACGTGACGCCGACCAACTATCCGATCGCGGTCATCGTGTTCGACGGACCGGAGGGGCTGCGCCTCGACTTCAACTACGATCGCGCGCAATTGGACGACCATGCGGTCCGCCAGGTGAGCGCGTCGTTGCGGGACTGGCTGACGCAGATATCGGCGGATGCCACCCGTCCGGTCGGCAGCCTTCGAATGGTCGACGGTGAGGCGCTGGCGTGCGTCCTGCGCTGGAGCGGAGCAGCGGTCGGCGAGACCTCATGCCGGCCGCCGTTCAGCGATTTGGTGCCCGGCCTTGTGGCGCAGATCGAGACGCGCGCGAAGGCCATCCCGGACGCGGTTGCGATCGTCAGCGGCGACCGCCGGATCAGCTACGGCGAGTTGAACGCACGCGCCAACCGGCTGGCGCGGCGACTGCGCGCGCGCGGGATCGGCGCCGGTGCCGTGGTCGGACTGGCGCTGGAGCGCGACGCCGAGATGATCGTGGCGCTGCTCGCCGTGCTGAAGGCCGGCGCCGCCTACCTGCCGCTCGATCCGGACTATCCGGAAGAGCGTCTCGCCCACATGCTCGGCGACAGCAGTGTAAAACTGCTGCTGACGCAGACCGGGCTGCAGGATCGGTTCACGCGCGCGCTGGCCGACGGCGGAGTGGAGGCCTGGCTGCTGGATCGTGCCGACGAGGGCGGCAACGCCGACAATCTCGACCTTGCCATTCATCCTGAGAGCCTTGCCTACGTCATCTATACCTCGGGCTCGACCGGCTTGCCCAAGGGCGTGATGGTACGCCACGGCGCATTGACGAACTTCCTGGCGACCATGGCCGAGCAGCCGGGGATCACGTCCGACGACCGCGTGCTGGCCCTGACCTCGTTGTCGTTCGACATCGCGGTGCTGGAGCTGTGGCTGCCGCTGACACGGGGCGCACGCATCGTGCTGGCCGACCGGGCGTCGGCGCAGGATCCGGCGGCGCTGAAGGCGATCGTGGCCAGGCACGGCGTGACCTTGATCCAGGCGACGCCGTCGAGCTGGCGCATGCTGCTCGATCATGACGGCGCCGCGAGGCTGCCGCCTGGCTGTCGCGCGCTCAGCGGCGGCGAGGCGCTGGCTCCCGATCTGGCGCGGCGGCTCGTCGCGCTGAGCGGCGAGGTGTGGAACCTGTATGGGCCGACCGAGACCACGGTGTGGTCCGCGCGTCACCGGCTGGACTCCGATGATCCAACGCCGGTGCTCGGCGGTCCGATCGGCAACACCACGCTTTACGTGCTGGACGCCAATCTCAATCTGCTGCCGCCCGGGGTGGCCGGCGAGCTGTTCATCGGCGGCGAGGGATTGGCCCGCGGTTATTGGAGGCGCGCCGGGCTCAGCGCGGAGCGCTTCATTCCGGATCCGTTCGGCCGCCCCGGTGCGCGGCTGTACCGGACCGGCGATCTGGCGCGCTGGCGTGCCGATCGCGCGCTCGACTATGTCGGCCGCGCCGATCACCAGGTGAAGATCCGCGGACATCGCATCGAGCTCGGCGAGATCGAGGCGCGGCTGCGCGCGCTGCCCGGCGTCCGCGACAGCGTCGTGGTCGCGCAGGAGTTCGGCGGCGGCAGGACCCTGGTCGGCTATGTCAGCAGCGAGAGCATGCTGGATGGCGGCGAGCTTCGCGCGGCGCTCGCGGCCGTGCTGCCGGACTACATGGTGCCGTTGCGCGTCGTCGTGCTGCCGCGGCTGCCGCTGACGCCGAACGGCAAGATCGACCGCAAGGCGCTGCCGACGACGTCGCAAGGCGAGGCGTGGGACGACTATCAGGCTCCGGTCGGCGAGATCGAGAGCACGCTGGCCGGCATCTGGGCGGAGCTGCTCGGTCTCGACCGTGTCGGGCGGGCGGATCACTTCTTCAAGCTCGGCGGCCACTCTCTGCTGGCGGTACGGCTGCTCAGCCGCGTCGCGCAGGAGTTCGGCACGTCGATGCCATTGTCCGAGCTGTTCGCTCATCCCGAATTGGCGGAGCTCGCGCGCGTCCTCTCGATCAGGCTGATCGAGCAGGAGTTCGCCGAAGGTGAGCTCGAGGACCTGATGACGGCGGAGCTATCATGAGCGGACAATCAGGACAGCCTCGACTGCGCGACCTCGATCCGGACGCATTGCGCCAGCTGGCTTCGCGCGCACGGCAGCGCGGCCGCAACGCCGGCAGACGCGACGTCAACACCATCCCAAGCATCGATCGCGGGGGTCGGCTACCGCTCTCCTTCGCGCAGCAGCAGCTCTGGCTGCTGGCACAGCTCGAGGGCGGAGGCACGAACTATCACATCGACGTCGCGCTGCGGCTGCGGGGCCCGCTCGACATCGGCGCATGGCGCCGCAGCCTCGACCGGCTGTTCTCCCGCCACGAGGCGCTGCGAACGATCTTCGTTGCCGAGCAGGGCGAGCCGCGAGCCGTACTGTTGCCGCCGGATACCGGCCTGCCGCTGGAGATGCACGATCTTCGCAGCCGGCCGGACCGCGAGACGCGGCTGGCCGACCTGCTGAATGCGTGTACGCGCGCGCCGTTCGATCTCGCTCGGGGCCCGTTGATCCGCGGCCATCTGATCAGTCTCGGCGACGACGATCACGTCTTTCTGCTCAGCCAGCACCACATCATCTCCGACGGATGGTCGATGGGCGTCATCGTCCGCGAGCTGTCGGCGCTGTATGGCGCCTTCGCCGGAGGCGGCGACGATCCGTCGCCACCGCTGGCGATTCAGTATCCGGACTATGCGGCATGGCAGCGCGATGCGCTCACGGCGGATCGGCTGCGGCGGCAGCTCGATCATTGGACCACCGTGCTGCGGGACGCGCCATCCGTGCTGGCATTGCCGACGGACCGTCCGCGTCCCGCGCCGCGGTCCGACGCCGGCGCTGCTGTGGCTGTCGAGATCGACGACGGTCTTACGGCCGATATCAGGCAATTGAGCATCGCGCTCGGCGCCACCCCGTTCGTCATCGTGCTGGCGGCCTGGGCGATCGTGCTGTCGCGGCTGGCCGGCCAGCAGGATCTCGTCATCGGCACGCCGACGGCCAATCGGATGCGTTCGGAGCTCGAAGGGCTTGTCGGCTTCTTCGTCAACATGCTGGCGCTGCGGCTCGACCTCTCGGATGATCCTGCTGTGGTCGAGCTGATCGAGCGAGTGAAGACGGCCGTTCTTGCGGCGCAGGATCATCAGGACCTGCCATTCGAGCATCTTGTCGAGGCGCTCCAGCCGCCGCGGCATCCGGAATACACGCCCGTGTTCCAGGTGGTGTTCGCATGGCAGAGCAATGAAATCGGCTCATTGGCGCTGCCCGGCCTGGCGGTCGAGCGCCTTGCGACCGAGCAGCACAAGGTCAAGTTCGATCTCGAGCTCGATCTCAGTGAGAGCCGTGGCCGCATCTCCGGCAAGATCAACTACGTGACGGCGCTGTTCGACGCCGAGACCGTGCGGCGCTATCGCGGCTATCTGCTGGCTACGCTGCGCGCCATGGTCGCTGACACCAGCCAGCCGGTCGACCGCATCGAGCTGCTACCGGCCGAGGAACGTGCGCTGCTGCTGGACAGCTGGAATTGCACCCGATCGTTCACGCCGGCCGACTGCTGCATCCAGGATCTCATTGCCGAGCAGGCACGCCGCCGGCCGTCAGCGGTGGCGCTGGTCCATGACGAGGTCAGACTGACCTATCGGGAGCTCGAGCTGCGCGCCAATCGCCTCGCGCATCACCTCGTCGCGCTGGGCGCCGGTCCGGACCGGCTGATCGCGATCTGCCAGCAGCGCGGCGTCGATACGATCGTCAGCGTGCTCGCGGTGCTCAAGGCCGGGGCCGCCTATCTGCCGCTGGATCCGACCTATCCGCTGCAGCGGCTGCGCGAGATCGTGGCCGATGCCCAGCCGATGCTGCTGCTCCGTGACCGCGAGAGCGCCGGTGCGCTCGGCGACGTGGCATGCCCCGTGGTCGATGTGGAAAGCGATGCACCGGCCTGGAGCGGGCTGCCGGACAGCGCGCCGGATGTTGATGCCCGCGGCGTGACGCCGCGCAATCTCGCTTATGTCATCTACACCTCGGGCTCCACCGGGCGGCCGAAGGGGGTGATGATCGAGCACCATGGCCTGGTCAATCTCGCGCAGGCCCAGATCGGGCTGTTCGACACCGGTCCGGACAGCCGGGTCGCGCAGTTCGCCTCCTTCAGTTTCGACGCAAGCGTGTGGGACATCGTCATGGCGCTCTGCGCCGGCGCCGAGCTGCATCTGCTCGGAAGCCGCGAGCATCGCGACGCAGCCGAGCTGTTGAACTATCTCGCCGACCATCGCATCACCCACGCCACCCTGCCGCCCGCGATGCTGCAGGGCCGCTCGGACCTCGCGCGGCTCTCCGGGCTCGAGGTGCTGGTTCTTGCCGGCGAGTTGCCGAAGTCGGAGCTGTTCGAGGTTTTGCCGTCGGAGATTGCGGTCTTCAACGCCTACGGCCCGACGGAAGCGACCGTCTGCGCCACCGCGTGGCGTCGTCCAGCCGGCTTTGCCGGCGGTATCGTCCCGATCGGGCGCCCGATCGCCAATGCGCGCATCTATCTGCTCGACGCCCAGGGCATGCCGGTGCCGCGCGGTGCCGTGGGTGAGATCTGGATCGGCGGGGCAGGGGTTGCGCGCGGCTATCTGAACCGTCCGGATCTGTCGGCGCAGCGCTTTGCTGCCGATCCCTTCGGGCTGTCGGCCGACGCGCGGATGTATCGAACCGGTGACCTCGGCCGCCATCTGGCCGACGGCAATATCGAATTTCTTGGCCGCAACGACCATCAGGTGAAGATCCGCGGCTTCCGTATCGAACTCGGTGAGATCGAGCATCGGCTGAATGCGCAAACCGGCGTGCGGGACTCGGCGGCGCTGGCGCGGCGCGATGCGCAGGGCGATCTCAGGCTCGTCGCCTATGTGGTGCCGGCAGACGACACCGATGACGCCGCCGCATGGGCCGCGCAGCTGCGCGGGCAATTGCAGGCGTGCCTGCCGGATTACATGGTTCCCTCGGCGATCGTCCGCCTCGATGCGTTTCCGCTGACACCCAACGGCAAGGTCGATCGGCAGGCGCTGCCGGCGCCGGACGACGAAGCGTTCGGCCGCGGCGCCTATGATCCACCCCGGGGCGAAATCGAACAGGCCCTCGCGGCCATCTGGCGCGAGCTGCTGGGCATCGAGCGCGTCGGCCGCAACGATCATTTCTTCGAGCTCGGCGGCCATTCGCTGCTCGTCGTCCGCATGCTGGACCGGCTGAAGCGCCATGCACTGACGCTCGATGCGCACATGGTGTTCGCCAGGCCGGTGCTGCGCGATCTAGCGGCCAGCCTGCGGCCCGGCGAGGAGATTGCGATCCCCGCCAACCTGATCGCGCCGGAGAGCGCGGCCATCACGCCGGACATGCTGCCGCTGATCGCGCTGAGCCAGCCCGAGATCGACCGCGTGGTCGCCCAGGTGCCGGGCGGCGTCGCCAACGTCCAGGACATCTACGCGCTGTCGCCGTTGCAGGAAGGCATCCTGTTCCATCATCTGCTGGCGACCGAGGGCGATCCTTACGTGCTGGTCGCACAGATGGCATTCGCGGGCCGCGATCTGCTGGATCGTTATCTCGCCGCGGTTCAGGACGTGATCGACCGGCACGACGTGCTGCGGACGTCGTTCCTCTGGGATGGGTTGTCGGTTCCGGCGCAGGTGGTCTGGCGCCACGCACCGCTGAGCGTCACCGAAGTCGCGCTCGAAGGTCACGCGCCGGCTCAGGTCGAGCTGGCCCGCCGCTTCGATCCGGGATCCTGCCGGCTCGATCTGACCCGGGCGCCGTTGCTGCGTCTGGTTGTCGCCCGTGACGAGGAAAATGATCGCCTGCTGCTGCTGGTCCTGCTGCATCACATGGTCGGCGACCATACCACGCTGCAGGCGTTGCATGAGGAGGTGCAGCTGATTCTGTCGGGGCGCCGCGCTGATCTGCCTCCGCCGATTCCATTCCGCAATCTTGTCGCCGAAACGCGCAAGCCCGCCGGGCAGGATGCGCAGCAGCGTTTCTTCCGCGGCATGCTCGCCGACATCGATGCACCCACGGCACCGTTCGGATTGATGGAGGTGCGCAGCGACGGCGACGGCGTGCGCGAGGCAAGGCTGCCCCTGCCGGCCGCGCTCGACGCGCGGCTGCGTGCACAGGCGCGGCGCCTTGGCGCGAGCCTCGCCAGCCTCTGTCATGTCGCCTGGGGGCAGGTGCTGGCGCGCAGCAGCGGGCGCGAGCAGGTCGTGTTCGGCACCGTGCTGCTCGGCCGCATGCAGGCCGGTCACGATACCGGCCGCAGCCTGGGCCTGTTCATCAACACGCTGCCGGTGCGGCTCGATCTCGACGGCACGTCGGTGGAGGACAGCGTTCGCGCGGCGCATGCGCGGCTGGCGGAGCTGATGGCGCATGAGCATGCCTCGCTGGCGATGGCCCAGCGCTGCAGCGGTGTCGCGCCGCCGACGCCGCTGTTTTCCGCGATCTTGAACTATCGGCACGGCCGGAGACAGGATGCGCAGGTGGATGCTGAGCTCCCGCAAGGCGTCGAATGGCTCGGCGGCGAGGAGCGCACCAACTATCCGCTGATGCTGGCGGTGGACGATGACGGCCATGGGCTTCACCTGACGGTCCAGGTCGCGGCGCCGGTCGCGCCCGAGCGGGTCGGCGCGATGATGCAGCAATCGCTCGATCAACTCGCGTTGGCACTGGAAGAGGCGCTCCATACGCCGGTGCGCCGGATCGACGTCGTTCCGGACGATGATCGCGCGCGGCTGCTGCAGGCCTGGAATGCGACGGCGACCAACGCTGCGAATGCGCCCTGCGTGTATCGACAGTTCGAGGCGCATGCGGCGCGAACGCCCGATGCGGTCGCGCTGGTGCATGGACCGGAGACGATCAGCTACGGTGCGCTGAATGCGCGGGCGAACCGGCTGGCGCGGCGGCTGCGGGATCGCGGCGTCGGCCCCGATGTGGTGGTCGGGCTCGCGCTGGAGCGCGGCGTCGCGATGATGGTGGCGCTGCTCGCGGTGCTCAAGGCGGGCGCGGCCTATCTGCCGCTCGATCCGGACTATCCCGCCGAGCGTCTCGCGCACATGCTGAACGACAGCGGTGCCAAGCTGCTGCTGACACAGGCCACGCTGCACGACCGGTTCGCGCCGGTGCTGGAGCGGAGCGAGGCCGAGGCTTGGCTGCTCGAGGTCGCGGCCGGCGATGGCCTCGGCCAGACCGACAATCTTTCCGTCGACGTGCACCCCGAGAGCCTCGCCTACGTCATCTACACCTCCGGCTCGACCGGGCTGCCGAAGGGCGTGATGGTGCGCCATGCCGCGCTGACGAACTTCCTGGCGACGATGGCCGAACAGCCGGGCATCGCGGCCGGCGACCGCGTGCTCGCGCTGACGTCGTTGTCCTTCGACATCGCCGTTCTGGAGCTGTGGTTGCCACTCACAAATGGCGCCCAGGTCGTGCTCGCCGACCGTGCCGCGGCCCATGATCCCGAGGCCCTCAAGGCGATGGTCGCACGGCACGGCGTGACCATGATCCAGGCGACGCCATCGAGCTGGCGCATGCTGCTCGATCACGACGCGGCCAATCCTGATCCATGGCTGCGGAAGGGCTGCCGCCTGCTGAGCGGCGGGGAGGCGCTGGCCTCGGATCTGGCGCGGCGGCTGAACGCAGAGAGCAGCGAGGTCTGGAATCTGTATGGGCCGACCGAGACCACGGTGTGGTCGGCGCGCCACCGCCTCGATGGCGCGAATCCGGTGCCGCTGCTCGGCAGCCCGATCGGCAACACCGCACTGTACGTGCTCGACGGCGAGCTCAACCTCGCGCCGGTCGGCGTCACCGGCGAGCTCTTCATCGGTGGTGACGGGCTCGCGCGCGGCTATTGGAAACGCGCGGCGCTGAGTGCCGAGCGCTTCATTCCGGATGCGTTCGGCGACGACGGCGCGCGGCTGTACCGGACCGGGGACCTCGCGCGCTGGCGGGCCGATGGCGTGCTCGACTATGTCGGCCGCGCCGATCATCAGGTGAAGATCCGCGGACATCGAATCGAGCTGGGCGAGATCGAGGCGCGGCTGCGGGAGCTGCCGGGCGTGCGCGACAGCGTCGTCGTCGCGCACGAGCTCGGCGGCGGCCGTCAGTTGGTCGGTTATGTCAGCGGCGAGGCCTCGCTCGATGGCAGTGATCTTCGCGCCGCGCTCGCAACGGCGCTGCCGGACTACATGGTGCCCTCGCGCGTCATCGTGCTGCCGGAGCTGCCGCTGACCCCGAACGGCAAGATCGACCGCAAGGCGCTGCCGCGGCCGGATGCGACGCCGCCGGGGGCGCGGCGCGTCGATCCGCGCAATCCGACCGAGGCTGCGCTCGCGACGATCTGGGCCGAGCTGCTGCACAAGCCGGCGGTCGGCGTCACCGATGATTTCTTCGAGCTCGGCGGCGACTCGCTGGTGGCCGTCCAGCTCGTCGGCCGCATCAAGCGCGATCTCGCGCGGGAGCTGCCGTTGAAGCGGCTGTTCGAACTGACCACGGTCGAGACCATGGCATCGGCGCTCGCCGCGGACCCGCCGCCGAGGCGCAGCGACGACATCGCCGCCATGTTCGATCTGCTTGAAGAAGTCGAGTTCGCCAATGAATGATCAGTCCGGACTTCAGGCCCAGCAGCTCAGCGAGATCGCGCGCCGGTTGGTGCGTCTCGACGCGCCAAAGCAGCGCGCCTTCCTGACGC
Source organism: Bradyrhizobium sp. HKCCYLRH2015 (assembly GCF_051168215.1). NCBI lineage: Bacteria > Pseudomonadati > Pseudomonadota > Alphaproteobacteria > Hyphomicrobiales > Nitrobacteraceae > Bradyrhizobium > Bradyrhizobium sp. HKCCYLRH2015. Next base: position 362,571 of record NZ_JBNPUO010000005.1, read on the forward strand.
AGTTGGCGGCCAAGGGCATCGATCTTTCGATTCTGCCGATCGCCCGGCAGCAGCTGCAGCGCGCGCTGTTGTCGTTCGCGCAGGCCCGCCTCTGGTTCCTGTGGCGGATGGATCCGGACGGCTCCGCCTACAACATGCCGGTCGCGATCCGGCTGCGGGGCCGTCTCGATGCCGCCGCGCTTCAACGGGCGCTCGACGAGCTGGTCATGCGCCATGCCGCGCTCCGCACCACGTTCCGGCAGGACGGCGGCGAGCCGGAGCAGATCGTGGGACCGCCGGCGCCGGTCGCGCTTCGCCGCATCGAGATTGCCGGCGATGATTGCGAGCAGCAGGCGCGCCGGCTGCTGCGTGAGGAAGCGGCGCTGCCGTTCGATCTCGAATCCGGACCGCTGCTGCGCGCGGCGCTGCTGAGGCTCGACGAGCACGACCATGTTCTCTCGGTGACGCTGCACCACATCGTCGCCGATGGCTGGTCGATGCAGGTCCTCACCGACGAGTTCTGGCAGCTCTATCGCGCAGCCGTCCGCGGCGAGACCGCCTCGCTGCCGGCGCTCGAGATCGACTACGCCGATTTCTCCGCCTGGCAGCGGCTGTGGCTCGGCGCGGTGGAGGAGGAGCGGCAGCTCCGCTACTGGACCGGCCGGCTGCACGACACGGCGATGCTGCAACTGCCGTTCGATCGGCCGCGTTCGGTCCAGACCGACCAATCCGGCGGTGCCATACGCCTGTCACTCGGCGCCGAGCTTTCCGATCGTCTGCGCGAGCTTGCGCGGCAACATCACACGACGCTGTTCGTCGTGCTGCTCGCGGCACTGAAGGTGGTGCTCTATCGCTACAGCGGCCAGGACGACATCAGCATCGGCGTTCCCCTCGCCAATCGCGATCGGCCGGAAACGCGGCGCCTGATCGGGCTGTTGGTCAACACCCAGGTGCTGCGGACGCGGATCGACAGCCTGGGGACGATCGCCGACGTCGTCGAAACGCTGCGCGCGGCTTCGCTCGAGGCCAGGGATCACCAGGACCTTCCGTTCGAACGGCTGCTCGACGTGTTGCAGCCACAGCGCAGCCTGAGCCAGACGCCGCTGTTCCAGGTGCTCTACAACCATCAGCATCGGCGCGGGCCGGCGCATGCGCCGGCTAGCTCTGAATTGCAGATCGAGACGATCGCGGCCGAGATTGAGACGGTGAAATTCGACCTCGCGCTCGACAGCGAGGAATTGCCGTCGGGGGACGTCTCGGCGCTGTTTTCCTTTGCCACCGCGTTGTTCGAGCGGTCGACCATCACGCGGCTCGCCGGCCATTGGCTGACGATCCTGCAGGAAATGGTCGCAGATCCCACGCGCCGGATCGCGGCGCTGGAGCTGTTGTCGGACCGGCAGCGCGACGACGTCAGGCAGTGGAATGCCTGCGCGCCCGCGCGCGCGGCCTTCCAGTCGGTGCACCGGATGTTCGCGCGGCACGCCAAGGACACGCCGGGCGCGACAGCCCTGGTGTTCGGAGCCGAGACGATCAGCTATCAGGCGCTCGATCGCCGCGCCAATGCCATCGCGCAGCATCTGCTGGCGCTCGGCGTTCGACCCGGCGAGCTCGTCGCGCTCTCGATGCAGCGTTCGCCCGATCTCGTCGCCGGTTTCGTTGCCGTCCTCAAGGCCGGCGCCGCCTATCTGCCGCTCGATCCCGATCATCCACCAGCGCGGCTTGCTGCAACCGTTCGCGATGCCGGCGCGCGCGTCGTGCTGGTCGATGCGGCGGGACGATCGCAATGGCCGCCGATGCCGGGCATCGCAGTCGTCGATCTCGGCGTGATCCCGGCCGAGACGACGGAGATTGATCCCGCGGTCGATGTCCATCCCGCGAGCTTCGCCTACGTGATCTATACGTCCGGCTCCACCGGTGTACCGAAGGGCGTCGCGGTCGCGCATGGACCGTTCGCGATGCATTGCGACGCCACGGCCGGTCTCTACGAGATGGACCAGCAGTCGCGCGAACTGCACTTCCTTTCCTTCACCTTCGACGGCGCGCATGAGCGGTTGTGGACCGCGCTGAGCTGCGGCGCGGCCTTGGTGATGCGCGACGCCGATCTCTGGTCGGCGGAGAAGACGCTCGAGGTGATGCGCGCGGAGCGCGTGACCAATGCCGGCTTTCCGCCGGCCTACCTGCAGCAGCTCGCCGAATTCGCGGCGTGGCGCGGCGATCCGCCGCCCGTGTCGCTGTATTCGTTCGGCGGCGAGGCGATGCCCAAATCGGGCTTCGACAAGGTCAGGCAGGCGCTGCGGCCGCGCAAGCTGATCAACGGCTACGGTCCGACGGAGACGGTGGTCACGCCGCTGGTCTGGAAGGTCGACGCCGATGCCGAGATCGACTGCGCCTATGCGCCGATCGGCCGTCCGGTCGGCCGGCGCTCGGCCTATGTTCTCGACGGCGATCTGAACATCGTTCCGGTCGGCGTCATCGGCGAGCTTCATATCGGCGGCGAGGGGCTCGCGGCCGGCTATTGGAATCGGCCGGCGCTGACGGCGGAGCGCTTCATCCCCGATCCGTTCGGCGCACCCGGCGCGCGGCTGTATCGCACGGGCGATCTGGCGTGCTGGCGTGCCGACGGCGTCATCGACTATGTCGGCCGGTCCGATCATCAACTCAAGATCCGTGGCTTCCGCATCGAGCCGGGCGAGGTCGAGGCGCGGCTGACGCGGCAGACGGGCGTGCAGTCGGCGGTGGTGGTGGCACGCGAGATCGGCGGACGCCAGCAGCTGATCGGCTATGTCTGCGGCGAGGATGGCCTCGACGAGGCAACGCTGCGCGCGGCGCTGACGAAGGAGCTGCCGGACTACATGGTTCCGGCCCGCATCGTGCCGATGTCGCAGATGCCGCTCACGGCGCATGGCAAGGTCGATCGCGACGCCCTGCCGGTGCCCGATTCATTGTGTGCCGAGACAGACTATGTCGCGCCGCAATCGGCCGTGGAATTGGAGCTGGCGGCGATCTGGGCCGAACTGCTCGGCCATTCGCGGATCGGGCTCACCGACAATTTCTTCGAGCTCGGCGGCGATTCCATCATCTCACTGCAGGTGGTCGGCCGGGCGCGGCAGCGTGGCCTGTCAATCGAGCCGCGCGATCTGTTCCGGCATCAGACGCTGCAGGAGCTGGCGCGGGTCGCGCGCCGCGATCGGGCGGTCATTGTCTCCGCTGAGCCCGGCGCGCGCGACGGCGATCCGGTGCCGCTGTTGCCGATCCAGCGCCGCTTCTCTGCCGAGGACGCGGGCGAACGGCATCACTGGAACCAGGCCTTGATGCTCGTACCCTCGGCGCGGTTCGACTGGCGCGTGATGGCGCGGGCGGTCGATGCCGTGGTGGCGCATCACGATGCCCTGCGGCTGCAATTCGAGCAAAGCGACGGCACGTGGCACGCGAGATACGGCAAGATGCCGGCGAGCGCCGATCTGCTCTGGATCCGCACTGTTCAGGACGCGGCGGAGATCACCTCGGTTGCGGCTGCCGCGCAGGCGAGCCTGTCCTTGCAGGGGCCGTTGCTGCGCCTCGTCGGCATGGACGTTGCGGACGGCAGCCAGCGGCTTCTGATCGTCGTGCATCATCTCGTCGTCGATGGCGTGTCGTGGCGCGTCCTGCTCGAGGACATCGCCGCGGCGTATCGACAGGCGGCACAGGGCGCGGCCGCGATTGTTTTGCCTCCCAAGAGCCAGTCCGTGGCGTCGTGGGGCAGGAGGCTCGAAGACTACGCCGCGAGCAAGGAGCTGGCCGACCAGCTCGTCTATTGGAGACAGCGCAGCGTCGCTGACGATCTGCCGTGCGACGACGATCACGGGGAGACCGATCGCGTCGCCGACGGCGAAGACGTCGCCGTGTCGTTCGATGCCGACGTGACCGGGCAACTGCTCAAGCAGGCGCCCGCCGCCTACAGGACCCAGGTCAATGATCTGCTGCTGGCGGCGCTGGCCCGCGCGGTCAGCCGCTGGTGCGGACTCGGTGAATGCCTGGTCGAGCTCGAGGGCCATGGACGCGAGGATCTGTTCGAAGGCATCGACCTGTCGCGCACGGTCGGCTGGTTCACGACAGCATTTCCGGTTCGGCTCTCCGCTGGCGCGAGCGACGACGCCACCCTCATCAAGTCGATCAAGGAGGACTTGCGGGCCATCCCGGCGCGCGGGCTCGGCTACGGCGTGCTGCGGTATTGCGGCAGCTCCGAGCAGCGCGCCGCCCTGGCGGATGGAGCCGAGCCGCGGATCGTCTTCAACTATCTCGGCCAGTTTGGCGCCGGCTCCGACCTTGCCTTCGCGCTCGCGCCGGAAGGCGCGGGGCCGTCGCGCAGCGCCAGCGCGCCGCTCGGCCGCTGGCTCAGCATCAACGGCCAGGTGCTCGACGGCCGGCTGAAGCTGACATTCAGCTTTGGCCGCCGCCGCTATCGCCGCGCGACGATCGAGCGGCTGGCCGCGTGCTACTCCGCGGCGCTGCGCGAGCTGGTCGCGCATTGCACCGGTGACGCACACGGCCTCACGCCGTCGGACGTTCCGTTGTCGCGCCTCGGCCAGCCGGAGCTCGATTTGCTCGGCGCGACGCGTGATTGGCGCGATGTCGAGGATATCTATCCGCTGTCGCCGATGCAGCAGGGCATGCTGTTCCACACGCTGCGCGACGGCGACAGCGGCAACTATGTCAGCCAGATCGCCGTCGACGTCGAAGGCGCGGACGCGGCGCGCCTGCGCGCGGCGTGGCAGGCGGTGACGGCACGACACGCGGTGCTGCGGACCGCGTTCGTGTGGAGGGAATTATCGAGCGCGCCGCAGCAGGTCGTCCATCGGCAGGTTCCTGTTCCCTTCGTCGAGGAGGATTGGCGCGACCGTGCGGACTCGATGGATCGAGCCACGCGTGACGCGGCGCTGGCCGAGGTGGCGGCGGCCGAATGGCGCGCCGGCTTCGACCTGTCACGGCCGCCGCTGCAGCGGGTCCGTCTCATCGATCTCGGCGGCGGCGTTTGCCGCCTGATCTGGACCCATCATCACATCCTGCTCGACGGCTGGAGCGCGGCGAGGCTGATCGGGGAGATCATGCAGCATGTCGGCGGCGCGTCGCTGGGCGCACCGCGCGGCCGCTATCGCGATTACATTGCCTGGCTGCAACGACAGGATCGCGAGGCGTCGATTGCGTTCTGGTCGCGCTCGCTCTCGACGCTCGGCGAGCCGAGCCTGCTGGCCGATGCGCTTGGCGGGCCGGCCGCACCAGCCGAAGGCCATGCCTCGATCGACCTCGTCATCGATGCAGCGAAAACCGAGCGGCTGCAGCTCGTGGCACGGCGCGAGCGGGTGACCTTGAACACGCTGCTGCAGGGGGCCTGGGGCCAGCTGCTGCGGCGCTTGACCGGCCAGGATGTCGTCTGCTTCGGCGCCACGATTTCCGGCCGGCCGCCCGAGATCGCGGGTGTGGAAGAGACGGTCGGCCTGTTCATCAACACCGTGCCTGTGCTCGAGGACGCGAGACCGCAAACGCTGGTGGGCGACTGGCTGCGCAGCCTGCAGGATCGCAACGTCGACCTGCGCGAGCATGGCTGGATGCCGCTGCACGAGATCCAGCGTCTTGCCGGCCGGGCCGGCCGGCCGCTGTTCGACTCCATCTTCGTGTTCGAGAACTATCCGGTCGACGCGGCGCTGCGCGATCAGGCCGGCGAGGGGCCGCGCGCCAGCCGCGCCGAGCAGATCTCGATCACCAACTATGCGCTGACGGTCGCGGTGTTCGTGACCGACGCCGGCATCCGGCTCGGATTCCGTTACGATCGCAGCCGGTTCGACCGACCGCAGATCGAGCGGATGCAGGCGGCGTTCGCCTGTCTGCTCGGGCGCATCGCCGACGACAGCAGCCGCCCGGTCGCGGAGCTGCATGGCCTCGACGCCGACGCTTTGCAACGGGTGCTCCGCTGGAGCTCGGGACGCGCCGCGCCGACGGCGAAAGACGGCTTCGTCGACGTCGTGACGCAGATCGAACAGCAGGTCGCACGGTCGCCCGCGGCCGTCGCCCTGATCTCTGATCAGGAGGGGATCAGCTACGCCGAACTGAACGCGCGGGCCAACCGACTGGCGCGACAGATCAGGCAGGCCGGCGTCGCTCTTGATGCTCCCGTCGCCCTCGCATTCGAGCGCAGCGCCGATCTGGTCGTGGCCGTGCTGGCGGTGCTGAAGGCGGGGGCCGGCTACCTGCCGCTCGATCCGGATTATCCCAGCCAGCGGCTCGCCGCGATGCTGGGCGACAGCGGCGCGCGACTGGTGCTGACGCAGCCGCAGTTGCACGATCGGCTGATGGAGATCACGGCAGGGGCGGGCGCCGAGCTGATCGCCGTCGACGACAGCCGCGCTTCGCACGGGATCGATGCCGGCAATTCGGATCTCCGCAGTCCGATCCACGCCGAGAGCCTCGCTTATGTGATCTACACGTCCGGCTCGACCGGCATGCCGAAGGGCGTGGCCTGCACGCGTGGCGCGCTGGCGGCACGGCTGGCCTGGATGCAGCGGGAGTACGGGCTCGATCCCGGCGAAACGCTGTTGCAGAAGACGCCGTTCAGCTTCGACGTCGCGGTGTGGGAAATCCTGTGGCCGTTGACGGTCGGCGCGCGGCTTGCGATCGCAGCGCCGGGCGCCCATCGCGAGCCGAAGCGGCTGATCGATGCGGTCATTGCGCATGGCGTCACGACGCTGCATTTCGTGCCCCAGATGCTCGCGCAATTCGTGGCCGAGCCCGAGGCGCGCCGATGCGTGAGCTTGAAACGCCTGTTCTCTGGCGGCGAGGCTCTGCCGGTCCAGCTGAGGGACCAAGTCTACGCGGTATTTCCAGCGATCCGGTTCGACAACCGCTATGGACCGACCGAAGCGCTCATCAATGCCAGCTTCTGGAGCTGCCGCGAGGCGAGCGGGCCACGCGTGCCGATCGGCGTGCCGATCCCGGGTACGATCCTGCGCATTCTCGATGCCGACCTCAATCCGGTCGCCGAGGGTACGACGGGCGAGCTCCATATCGGCGGCGACGGGCTGGCGCGCGGCTATCTCGGTCGCGCGGCGCTGACGGCCGAGCGCTTCATTCCCGATCCGTTCGGACCTCCCGGCGCGCGGCTGTACCGGAGCGGCGATCTGGCGCGCTGGCGCAGCGACGGCGCCATCGACTATGTCGGCCGCACCGATCATCAGGTGAAGGTTCGCGGCTTCCGCATCGAGCTCGGCGAGATCGAGGCGCGGCTTCGGCAGCAGCCATCGGTCACTGCGGCCGTCGTCATCGCCAGGGAATTCGGGGCAGGCCGCCAACTGATCGGCTATGTCTGCGGTGACGGCACGCTCGACGGCGTCGTGCTGCGTGACACCTTGTCCGCGACGCTGCCGGACTACATGGTGCCGGCGTGGATCGTGGTGCTCGATCGTCTGCCGCTGATGGTGAATGGCAAGGTCGATCGCCATGCGCTGCCAGCGCCGGAGGCGCCCGCATCAGTCACGCGGATTGCGCCGCGGACGGCGGCCGAGGCTGCGCTGGCGGCCATCTGGGCCGAGCTGCTGCATCAGCCCGATGTCGGCATGACCGACAATTTCTTCGAGCTCGGCGGCGATTCCATCATCTCGCTGCAGATGGTCAGTCGCGCGCGGCGAGCCGGCCTTCTGATCGAGCCGCGCGACGTCTTCAAGCATCAGACACTGGAAGCCCTGGCGCGCGACGCGCGGCAGATCGCTCGGCTGGAGACGACGGCGGAGCAGGGCCTCGTCTCCGGGCCACTGCCGTTGTTGCCGATTCAGCTCCGCTTCTTCGAGCAGGAGCTGGACGCGCCCGATCACTGGAACCAGGCCTTGCTGCTGCGGCCGCAGCAGCGGCTCGACTGGGACGTGCTGCGGCGCGCGGCGGTGGCCGTCGTCACCCATCATGATGCGCTGAGGCTGCGCTTCCAACGCATCGACGGCACTTGGCGCGCTGAGCACGCGTCGGCGCCGGCCGCCTCCGGTCTGTTCCGATCGTGCGAGCTGGCCGACGGCGAGGCGGTCACCGCGCTGGCCGCTGAGGTCCAGGCGAGCCTCTCGCTCGCGCAGGGTCGTCTGGTGCAGATGGTCGGCATCGATCTGCCGGACGGCGGGCAGCGCCTCCTGATCGTGATCCATCACCTCGTGATCGACGGCGTGTCGTGGCGTGTGCTGCTGGAGGATCTCGCGGCGGCCTATGATCAGCTCATGCGTGGGCAGGAGGCGACGCTGCCGCCCAAGACGCACGCCTATGCCCAATGGGGCGCAGCACTGCACGCGCACGCGTGCTCGGATGTGCTGGCTGCCGAGCTCGATCATTGGTCCGGTCTCCGGCAGACGGATGACCTGCCGTGCGATGTCGATCATGCGGATCGGGATACGAGCGCCGACGCTGACGACGTGCTGCTCGCGATCGACGCGGAGCTGACCGCGCGCCTGCTGGGCGCGGCGCACGGCGCGTACCGAACCCAGGTCAATGATCTGCTGCTGTCGGCGCTGGCGCGTGCGTTGTGGCAGTGGTTGGGCCGTGAGATCATGGCGATCGAGCTCGAAGGCCACGGCCGCGAGGATCTCGGCGACGGGCTCGATCTGTCGCGAACCATCGGCTGGTTCACAACCGCCTTTCCGGTGCAATTGACGGCTGGATCGCAGCCGCCCGCCGAGCTGATCAAGGCGACCAAGGAGATGCTGCGGTCCGTCCCCAACCGGGGACTTGGCTACGGCGTGCTGCGCTACCTGGGGTCTGATGCCCAGCGTGCGGCGCTGAGGACGGGCGTGCAGCCGCGCATCGGGTTCAACTATCTCGGTCAGGTCGATGGCAGCGCGGACGAGACGGCGCTGTTCTCGATCGCGCCCGAGAGCGCAGGACCTTCGCGTGCGGCGTCGAGCCCGCTCCGCCACCATATCGCGATCAATGCGAGGGTGCTCGACGGCCGTCTGCAGTTGTCGTTCGGCTTCAGCAGGAAGCGCTATCGACGCGAGACCGTGACCCGCGTCGCCGATTGTTTCGGAGCGGCGCTGCGTGAGCTGGTCGACCACTGCACGAGCGGTGTCCATAGCCTGACGCCGTCCGATGTGCCGCTGTCGAAGCTGAGTCAGGCCGAGCTCGATGCGCTGGCGCTGGATTGGCGCGAGGTCGAGGACATCTATCCGCTGTCGCCGATGCAGCAGGGCATGTTGTTTCACGCGCTGCACGACGACGTCACTGGGGTCTACGTCAACCAGGTCGCTGCCGAGATCCGCGGCCTCGACGCCGGTAAGCTGCATGCTGCTTGGCAGGCCGTCAGCGACCGTCATGCCGTGCTTCGCACCGGTTTCCTGTGGCGTGAATTGTCCGGACCGCCGCAGCAAATCGTTTATCGCAATGCCGACGTTGCCTTCGTCGCGGAGGATTGGCGGGAACGTGCGGCGGGACTTACTCCGTCGGCGCTGGAGGCTGCGCTCACGGCGGCCGCGGACCGCGAGCGCGCCGACGGCTTCGATCTCTCGCGGCCGCCGCTGCAGCGCGTGCGGCTGGTCAGGATCGACGACGACCGGCATTGGCTGATCTGGACCCATCATCACATTCTGATGGACGGCTGGAGCTCGGCCCGCTTCATTGCCGAGGTGGTGCAGCAAGGGGGGCAGGGGGCGCTGCAGGGACCGCCGCCGCGCTACCGTGACTACATCGGATGGCTGCAGGCGCAGGACCACGGTGCGGCGGTCGAGTTCTGGCGAGCGGCGTTGGCCGGGCTCGACGAGCCGAGCCTGCTGTCGCAGCCTGCGGCCGGCGCTCGCGTCGGCCATGGCTCGCTCGCCATGGCGGTGGACGCCGATCTCAGCGAGCGGCTGCAACGCTTCGCGACCCGCGAACGGGTCACGCTGAACACGGTGGTGCAGGCGGCATGGGCGCATTTGCTCCGTCGGTTCACCGGCCAACCTATGGTCTGCTTCGGCGTGACGGTATCGGACCGGCCCGCCGGGCTCGCCGGCGCCGAAGAGATGGTCGGCCTCTTCATCAACACCTTGCCGGTGGTCGATACCAAGGATCCGGAGCAGCGCGTCGGCGCGTGGCTGCGGGACTTGCAGGATCGCAATCTCGGCCTGCGGGATCACGGCTGGATGCCGCTGGCCGACATCCAGCGGATCGCGGGCAGGAGCGGGCGTCCACTGTTCGACAGCATCCTCGTGTTCGAGAACTATCCGGTGGACGCGGCCTTGAAGACCCGAGATGGCCGTCTGAGCGTCAGCCGGACGAGGATCCTCGAAACCAGCAACTACCCGCTGTTCGTGAGTGTCGGTCTCGAAAGCGAGCTACGGCTGGTGTTCAATTTCCAGCAGCAACATTTCGACGACGTCCAGATCCGTCGGCTGCAGATGGCGTTCGTGCAACTGCTCGCGGCCATCGCTCGCGATGCGGAGCAGGCGGTCGGCTGCATTGCGGCTGATGATCCCGCTGATATCGCGCTGCTCGCACGGGTGAACGCCACAGCGGCCGCCGTGATATCGCCCGGTGTCGTCGCTCAATTCGAGGCGCAGACGGAGCGCGCACCCGATGCGATCGCGCTCGTGCACAATGAGGAGACGCTCAGCTACGCCGCGCTGAACGCGCGCGCGAACCGGCTGGGCCAAAGGCTCAGGGAGCACGGCGTCGGTCCCGATGTCGTGGTGGGGCTGGCGCTGGAGCGCGGTGTCACGATGATGGTGGCGCTGCTCGCCGTCCTCAAGGCGGGCGGAGCCTATCTGCCGCTCGATCCGGACTACCCGGCTGAGCGTCTCGCGCACATGCTGGCCGACAGCGGCGCCAAGCTGCTGCTGACGCAGGCGGCGCTCCACGACCGGCTCGCGCCGGTGCTGGCGGACGGCCACGCCGAGGTCTGGCTGCTGGACGAGGCGCCTGGAGAGGAAGCTGCCGACGTCGGCAATCTCGATGTCGCCGTCCATCCTGAAAACCTGGCTTACGTCATCTACACCTCGGGCTCGACCGGCCTGCCCAAGGGGGTGATGGTGCGTCATGGCGCGGTGACGAATTTCCTGGCGACCATGGCTGAGCAGCCGGGCATTGCGCGCGATGACCGCGTGCTCGGTTTGACCTCGCTGTCGTTCGACATCGCGGTGCTCGAACTCTGGTTGCCCCTGAGTCATGGCGCGCAGATCGTGCTGGCGGACCGCGCCTCGGCCCATGATCCCGCGGCGTTGAAAGCGATCGTGGCCCGTCATAGCGCGACCATGATCCAGGCCACGCCGTCGAGCTGGCGCATTCTGCTCGACCATGACGACGGCGGGCGTGGATGGCTGCCTCAAGGCTGCCGCTTGCTGAGCGGCGGCGAGGCGCTGGCGCCCGATCTGGCGCTCCGGCTGCTCGCGCTCGGCGGCGAGGTATGGAACCTGTTCGGGCCGACTGAAACCACGGTGTGGTCGGCACGTCATCGGCTCGATGCGCGCGATCCCGCACCCGTCCTCGGCGGCCCGATCGGCAGCACCACGCTCCACGTGCTCGACGGCGATCTCAACCGCGCCCCCGTCGGCGTGACGGGCGAGCTCTTCATTGGCGGCGAAGGCCTGGCCCGCGGCTATTGGCGCCGGGCGGCGCTCAGCGCCGAGCGCTTCGTTCCCGATCCATTCGGCGATCCCGGTGCGCGGCTGTACCGGACCGGCGATCTGGCGCGGTGGCGGGCCGATGGATTGCTCGACTATGTCGGCCGTGCCGACCATCAGGTGAAGATTCGCGGCCACCGCATCGAGCTCGGCGAGATCGAGGCGCGGTTGCGCACGCAGCCCGGCGTCCGCGACAGCGTCGTGGTGGCGCAAGAGCTCGGCGGCGGGCGGCAGCTCGTCGGCTATGTCAGCGGCGACGATCGGCTCGACGGAGCTGAGCTGCGCGCGACGCTCGCGTCGGCGCTGCCGGACTACATGGTGCCGTCGCGCGTCATGGTGCTGCCGCTTCTGCCGCTGACGCCGAACGGCAAGATCGATCGCAAGGCCTTGCCATTGCCCGATAGCCGGCCCGGGCAGGGACAGCGGACCGCGCCACGCAGTCCCGCCGAGGCGACGCTCGCCGCGATCTGGGCCGAGCTGCTGCACCAGCCGGACGTCGGCGTCACCGACAATTTCTTCGAGCTCGGCGGCGACTCGATCATCTCGTTGCAGATGGTCAGTCGCGCACGCCGCGCCGGTCTCGAACTGGAGCCGAGAGACGTATTCCTTCTGCAGACGATCGAGCTGCTCGCGCCGGCCTGCCGAGTGGCGCGGAAAGATCAGCCCGCGATTGCGCTCGCGCGCGGCGCATTGTCCGGGCTGACCAGCGAGGAGCTCGCCCGGCTCGGGGTCGACTGGGATCGCATCGAGGACGTCTACCCACTCTCGCCGATGCAGCAGGGCATGCTGTTCCACAGCCTGCGCGATGCCGGCAGTGGTGTCTATGTCAACCAGATCAGCGTCGAGATCCGCGGGCTGGACGTCGAGCGGCTGCGCAGCGCGTGGCAAGAGGTCTCTGACTCTCATCCGATGCTGCGCACGGGTTTTCTCTGGCGCGAGCTGTCCGGTGCACCGCTGCAGGCCGTCCATCGTGCCGCGAACGCGCCGTTCGTGATGGAGGACTGGCGCGGGCAGGTCGTCGATGAAGCGCGGCTGTCGTCGGCCCTGGCCGCGGAGCGTAACGTCGAGTTCGATCTCGCGGTGCCGCCGCTGCAGCGTGTCCGGCTGCTGCAGCTCGACCACGAGCGCCATCGCCTGATCTGGACCTACCATCACATCCTGATGGATGGCTGGAGCTCGGCCCGCTTCATCGGCGAAATCCTGCAGCGCTATTCCGGGCGGGCGCTCACGGCTCGTTCAGCGCATTATCGCGACTATGTTGCCTGGCTGCTGGCCCAGGACGCGCAGGCCGCCGAGCGCTTCTGGCGCGGACAGCTCACGGCCTTCGACCAGCCGACGCAACTGACCGATGCCTTCGGAGCACGGCGCCACGATGGGCACGGGCACCAGCGCTGCTACACGCGGCTCGACGAAGATGCGACCGCGGCCATGAAGGCGTTTGCGCGGCGCGAGCGCATCACCCTGAACACGCTCATCCAGGGCGTCTGGGCGCTGCTGCTGCAACGCTACACCGGCCAGCAGACCGTCACCTTCGGTGTCACCGTCGCCGGCCGTCCGGCTGGTCTCGACGGGGCCGAGCAGATGATCGGCCTGTTCATCAATACGCTGCCGGTGATCGAGACGCCGTCGCCGGCCACCACGATCGGCGACTGGCTGCGTGCCATGCAGGACCGTAACGCGGCGATGCGCAATTTCGAGCAGACGCCGCTCTACGACATCCAGAGCTGGGCCGGCCGTGCTGGCGAGAGCATGTTCGACAGTATCATCGTGTTCGAGAACTATCCCGTCGACCGGGGCCTGCTGCAGGGCGACGGCTCGCTTCAATTCGGCGAGCTGCGCAATGTCGACGTCACCAACTATCCGATGGACCTGTCCATCATGGTCGAGGATTCGCTGCAGGTCGAGTTCACCTATATGCCGAGCCACTTCACGCCGGATCAGGCGGAGCAGGTGAGGGCGCAATTCGAACATCTGCTCGCGGCTATCATGCGAAGTCCGGAAGCCGCGCTCGGCGCGATCGATGCGGCCACCGCTCAGGATGTGCAGCGCGCAGTCGCCTGCAATGGTCGGGCTGCGTCTTCCGCGACGCGTCCGCTCGTGCACGAGATGATCAGCGGTCATGCCCAGCGCGACCCGGAACGTGTCGCCCTCACGATCGGCGGCAGGAACGTGTCCTACGGTGAGCTCGATCGTCGTGCCAACCGGCTCGCGCTCCGCCTCGTCGGCGCCGGGCTCCAGCCAGACCAGCGCGTCGGCGTCGTCGTCGCGCGCAATGAAGCGACGATGGCCGCGCTGCTCGCCGTGCTGAAGGCCGGCGGAGCCTATGTGCCGCTCGATCCCGAGCTGCCGCCGGACCGCATCGCCCATCTGATGCGCGATTCCGGGATGAGCATGCTGCTGTCCGGCGCGCATGAGATCGCCGCCACCGAAGGTGTCCAGGCCGTCGATCTGGCCTCGTTCGATTTCGACAGCGGTCCGCACCATGCGCCGGATCCGGGCCTGCATCCGGAGAATCTGGCTTATGTAATCTACACGTCCGGCTCGACCGGGCGGCCGAAAGGCGTCGCGGTCGCGCATGGACCGCTGGCGATGCATTGCCGGGCGACCGCTGCGCTCTACGAGCTCGACGAGCACGCAACCGAGCTGCATTTCCTGTCGCTGGCCTTCGACGGCGCGCATGAACGGTGGCTCACGGTGCTGTCGCAGGGCGCACGGCTGGTCATGCGCGATGCGGAGCTGTGGACGCCTGAGCAGACGGTCGCCGAGCTTCATGCGCAGCGCGTGACGCATATCGGTCTGCCGCCGGCCTACCTGCAGCAGGTCGCCGAATGGGTGGAGCAGACCGGAAATCCGCCGCCGGTGCGGTTGTATTCGTTCGGTGGCGAGGCCATGCCGAAGGCCGGCTTCGACAAGGTGAGGCGGGCGCTGAAGCCGCGGATCCTGATCAACGGCTATGGTCCGACCGAGACCGTCGTGACACCGCTGGTGTGGAAGGTCGATGGCAACACGGCATGCGACAAGGCCTATGCGCCGATCGGCATTCCCGTCGGCCGCCGCACCGCCTACATCCTCGATGGCGCGCTGAATCTCGTTCCGGCAGGCGCAGCCGGCGAGCTCTATGTCGGCGGCTTCGGGCTCGCGCGCGGCTACCTCGCCAAGCCAGGCATGACGGCGGAACGCTTCGTGCCGGATCCATTTTCGACGGAGGAGGGCGCACGTCTCTATCGCACCGGCGACCTGGCCCGATGGGATGCGAGCGGCACGATCGAGTATCTCGGGCGCAGCGACGATCAGGTCAAGGTCAGCGGCTTCCGGATCGAGCTTGGCGAAATCCAATCGGCTCTGCTGAGCGACCCCGCAGTCGCACAGGCTGCCGTGCTCGCGGTGGCGGGTGCGGGAGGAAGTCAGCTCGTGGCCTATGTGGCGCCACGGGCGCCGGGTGACGCCGCCGCTGCAGCGGCCGAGCGCCTGTCGGCGGCGCTGACGGCCACGCTGCGCCGGACATTGCCGGCCTACATGGTTCCGGCCCGCATCATCGTGCTCGAGCGCCTGCCCACGCTGTCGAGCGGCAAGGTCGATCGCAAGGCGTTGCCCGCGCCTGGTATCGCAGCCGGGCGCGCGTTCATCGCCCCGGAAAGTCCGCCAGAGGTCGCGATGGCGAAGCTGTGGGCGGAGGTTCTCGGCGTCGCGCAAGTGGGCGTCACCGACAACTTCTTCGAGCTCGGCGGCAACTCGATTCTCAGCCTCAAGGTGATCGCGCGGCTTCGCCGCGAACCGGTCCTCGATGGCGAGATCAAGCTGCGGGATCTCTTGCAGAAGCCGACCATTCGCGCCTTGCTCGGCTCGCCCGCAGCATCATCCACGCGGCCGTCGGCGCTGCTGCCCCTGAGTTCGCCGGTCGATGGCGCGGCGCCCGTGTTCTGCCTTCACGGCGGCTTCGGCACCGTGTTCGACTATGCGCCGCTGGCGCGTCGTCTGGAGGGAGAACGGCAACTGATCGGTCTGCAGTGCCGGACGCTGATCGAGCCGTCCTTCACCGATCGCTCGCTGGCGGCGATGGCCGTGGACTATGCCGATGAGATCGTACAGACGCAGAGCGAGGGGCCCTATCATCTGATCGGCTGGTCGCTCGGCGGGCTGCTCGCGGGCCTGGTTGCCGCCGAATTGGAACGTCTCGGCGCGCGGGTCGAGCGTCTGGCGCTGATCGACAGCTTCGTTCCGCATGGCGGCCAGCAGCCGTCGCTGCATTGGACTGACGACTTGCTCGCGCTGCTCTCGGTCACGGCGCCGGGCGTGCAATTGTCAGCGATCGCGTCGCAGGTGACGGCGATCCGCTCCGCCGATGCGCCGGCGACGGACGAGGTGATCCGGGGCCTCGTCGCCGATGCGATCGGCATGGCACCGCTGCAGCCGCGCGACGGCCTTCTCGGCATCGACGACATCGTCGCGGCCTTCAGGGTCGGACGCCATCTCGCGCACCTGGCGCAGCCGGCCGAATGGCCGGCCGATCTCGCTGTCGCGCCCGGCTGTTGGTGGACCTCCGGCCGGCTTCGACAGCGCGATCGGCTCGTGGCGCAGCTGCCGCAGGCGGCAGACCTCGGCGTGGTCGGCGACGATCACTTCGCGATCCTGAGCAACGAATCCTTCCTGACGGCGCTCGGCGCGTGGCTGGAGCCGGACGAGGCGGCGCAGACATCGCCGGCGCTGCAGTCCGAACCGGCTGAATGAGGTGGTCATGAGCCTTCACCCTGATATCGCCGCGTTGCTCGAGATGATCCAGCTCGGAACCGAAACCGGCGCGCGCATCCCGTTTCCGCAACTCACGCCGGCGCAGGCGCGCGCCGATTTCGACGCGTCGTCACCGCTGCTGGATGTCGATCCGCCGCCGCTCGCGTTCGAGAGGCAGCTTGCGCTGCCGATGCGCGACGGGACGGAGATTGCCGCACGGCTCTATGCAGCGCGGCCGTTGGATGTCGCCGATCCGATGCCCGTGCTGCTCTACATGCATGGCGGCGGCTTCGTCGTCGGCAGCCTCGACTCGCACCAGCCGCTGTGCCGCGGCCTCGCGGATGACAGCGGCGCGGCGGTGCTGTCGATCGACTATCGGCTGGCGCCGGAGCATCGGTTTCCGACGGCGTTCGAGGATTGCGTCGATGCGCTCACCTGGATCGGGCGCGAGGGGCCGGCGCTTGGCTTCGACCCGCGGCGAGTCGCGATCGGCGGCGACAGCGCGGGCGGAACGCTGGCCGCGGCGCTGGCAATCGCCGCGCGCGACGACCGGGCCTTGCCGCAGCCGATCCTTCAGGTCCTCGCTTATCCCGGGCTCAGCCCGCAGCAGATCTCGGACTCCTACGAGAACTACGGCTCGGGCTATCTGCTCGAGCGCGAGACCGTCGACTGGTTCTTCGACCACTATCTGCCCGAAGGCACTGATCGCCACGACTGGCGATTTGCGCCGCTGGCGGCCTCCGACCTCACGCGCGTCGCGCCCGCGCTGATCGTGCTGCCCGAGTTCGATCCGCTGGTCGACGAGGGGCAGGCCTATGCCGCACGCTTGCGCGAGGCCGGCGTCGCTGTGGACTTGAAGGTCTATCCCGGCATGGTCCACGAGTTCCTGCGCATGGGCAACGTCGTGCCCGACGCCCTCCAGGCCCGCGCCGGCATCGGCGACAAGCTCGCCGCTGTCTTCGCCACACGAATGGGAGCCGGCGGCCGATGATGACGCCATCCAATCCGGCAATCGCCAACGTCGGAAGCCTGCTGCGGCCGTATTGGCTGCTGCTGGCGGCAGCCATCCTGCTCGGCCTGCTCGGCGGCGCCAGCGTTGCGGGTCTGCTCGCCGTGGTGAACCGCGGCCTTTACGCAGGCGCAGGCGACGTCGGCGGCCTGATTGCCTCGTTCGCGGGTCTCTGCATCCTGATCGTGATCGGGGCGGTTGGCTCTGACATCAGCGCCAATATCGTCGGGCAGCGGATCGTGGCCTCGTTGCGCAAGTCGCTGGCCGCCAAGATCCTGATGGCGCCGATCGACCAGCTCGAAGCCTATCGGTCGCACCGCCTCATCCCGGTCCTGACCAAGGACGTCGATGCCATCAGCGATTTCGCCTTCTTCTTTCCCGCCTTCCTGGTGTCCGGCGTCATCGTCGCCGGCTGCCTGATCTACCTCGCGGTGCTGTCGTGGCCGTTGTTCCTGGTCACGGCAATCTTGATCGCGCTCGGGTCGTTCGTCCATTACCTCGCCCGCAAGCGCGGAATGACGGGCTTCAATCTCGCGCGCCAATACGAAGACGATCTGCAGAAGCACTACCGCGCGATCTCCGACGGTGCCAAGGAGCTCCGTCTTCATCGCCAGCGTCGGCGCCATGTCCATGTCGATCTGATCGGACGGACGGTCGACCAGATCGGCGACGTGCAGATCAAGGCGATCAATCTGCTGGTGACGGCGCGTGCGCTCGGGACGGTTCTGCTGTTTCTGGTGATCGGGACCGCGCTGGTGCTGCGTCCACTGCTGTGGCCCGACAGCCCGGCCTCGGTGTCCAGCGGCTTCGTGCTGGTGCTGCTGTTCATGCGCGGACCGATCGACCAGTTGATCGGCATGCTGCCGTCGCTCGGCCGCGCCCAGGTTGCGATGCGCCGGATCGCCGAGTTGTCGGAGCGTTTCACCGCCGCAGAGGCTGAACTGCTCGATGATCCCCAGGATCGGACCGCTGAGCAGATCGAATCCATCGAGCTGCGCGGCGTCTCCTATGCATTCCCTGCGTCGTCATCCGAACGCCCCTTTGTCATCGGACCGATCGACCTTCGCATTCGCCGCGGCGAGATCGTCTTCATCGTCGGTGAGAACGGCAGCGGCAAGACGACGCTGATCAAGCTGCTGCTCGGGCTCTATGTGCCGGACCGCGGCGTACTGCTGCGCGACGGCAATCCCGTCGTCAGCGAGACCCGCGACGACTATCGGCAGCTCTTCACCACGATATTCTCGGACTATTTCCTGTTCGACACCCTGGCGCAGCAGAGCAACCAGCCGCCTGACCTCGCACATCGCTATCTCGACCGACTCGAGCTCGCTCACAAGGTCTCGATCGATGGCGGCGCGTTCTCCACCACCGACCTGTCGACGGGCCAGCGCAAGCGGCTCGCCCTGATCAATGCCTGGATCGAGGGACGGCCGGTGCTGGTGTTCGACGAATGGGCGGCCGATCAGGATCCAGCGTTCCGCCAAATCTTCTACACCGAGCTGCTCGCCGACCTCAAACGTCTCGGCAAGACGATCATTGTGATCTCGCACGACGATCGCTACTTCCACTGCGCCGATCGGATCGTGCGTCTGCGCGACGGTCGGATTGACGCCAGCGACGCCGCGGAACGCCGCGAGCCGGCACAAAGGCAGCGCACGCTCACGACTGTTCTGCATGAACCCGCTGCATCGCTTGGAGCATCGAAGCCGTGAGCCGCATCTTTGTAGTTAATCTAAAAACAGCGCTACGGACTTTGTTGTCTTCGTCGTGCCGGCCGATCTACATCCTGAGCGGGAGTGGACAGAGATGACGCCCGTGCAGATCAATGAGAGGGAGGGAGTTCGCATGAGCGCGACCGCGAGCGTTACGGGCAGTATCCGGACATTCCCTGTCGCAACCGACGCGACAATGTCGGTCGTTCGCGACGATGACGGGCTTCGGGTGATCGCGGACGGCGCGCCACTGCTGGCGCTTCGGCCGGATGGCGAACTGACGCGTCTGATCGTGCACGACGGGGTCGATGATTGGCGCCGGCTGTCGCGCGGAGCCGCGGCAATGGCCGAAGCGGTCTTTGCCTGGACGCCGTCACTGCAGAGGCTCGACCTTGCACTCGACGACAACCCGGCAGCAGCATCGGCCCTTGCGAACGATGGCCTCGCGGTGGTGACCGACGGCAGGCTGGCGCTGTATCCGGACATGGTGATGCAGTTTCGCGAGAACTGGCTGACGGACGCCGCGCGCCCGGCGTTTCCACAGTCCTACGCGATGACCGACGGCAGGCGCCATCCGCGGCGGCCGCCCAAGCCGGTCGGCACCGTCTACGCCCGTTTCATTCCCTGGCTGTCCGACGTCGTCAGCTTTCGCGTCATCGACATCGCTCACGATCTCCCGTTGGTCCACCGCTGGCTCAACGATCCGCGGGTGGACTCGTTCTGGAACGAAGCGGGGGACATCGACAAGCACCGGCAATATCTGTCACGGATCATGTCGGACCCGCACATGGTGCCGCTGATCGGCTGCTTCGGAGATCAGCCGTTCGGCTATTTCGAGCTCTACTGGGCGAAGGAAAATCGTATCGCACCGTTCTACGACGCGGCGGACTATGATCGCGGCTGGCACGTGATCGTCGGCGAGGACGGTTTCCGAGGCCGCCGCTTCATCACGGCCTGGCTTCCCTCACTCATGCACTACATGTTCCTCGACGACTGTCGCACCGAACGTGTCGTCGGCGAGCCGGCGGCGGCACATTCCCAGCAGCTTCGCAACCTGGATCTGGCGGGGTTTGCCCGGCTCAAGAATTTCGATTTCCCCCACAAGCGGGCAACCCTCGTCATGTTGCTGCGAGAACGCTTCTTCGGCGACCGGCTGTGGCAGCCGGCGGCCAAGGAAGCACCCACAGAAGCCTAGCGCGGACGGAGCATCACCATGTCGTATCATCCTGCCCCTGATTATGATGTCGTCGGCGTCGGCTTCGGGCCATCGAACCTCGCACTGGCGATCGCGCTCGACGATTGCTTCAGACAGCAGCGTCTGAAATGCCGGTCCGTGTTCCTGGAAAAGCAGCAGGACTTCAAATGGCATGGCGGAATGCTGCTGCCCGGCAGCAACATGCAGATCTCCTTCCTCAAGGACTTGGTATCGCTGCGCGATCCGACCAGTCCGTTCACCTTCGTCAACTACCTGCACAAATCCGGCCGGCTGCTCGACTTCACCAACTGCAAGACATTCTATCCCAGTCGGATCGAGTTCAACGACTATCTCCGATGGGTCGCAGGCCAGTTCAGCACCACGGTTGCCTACGGAGAAACAGTCGAGTCGGTCGAGCCCGTGCATAGCGGTCAATCCGTCACCGCGCTTCGTGTGCTCACGCGCATGACTGACGGAAAGGAGCGATCACGCGTGACGCGTCACCTCGTGGCGGCCGTCGGCGGCGTGCCGCACATCCCTTCCATATTTCAACCGATCGCGAGGGATCCGCGGGTCGTGCACACCAGCGGCTATCTGAGTTCCTCGCTCGCGGCAGGATCGGACGGCCGGTCGCCGCGGGTGGCAGTCATCGGGGGTGGGCAAAGTGCGGCTGAGGTCACGCTCGATCTGAGCGAGCGGCTTCCGGACGCCCAGATCGATCTGGTCTTCCGTGGGCACGCGCTCAAGCCGGCGGACAGCAGCCCGTTCGTGAACGAGATCTTCAATCCGGACTACACCGATTATTTTCATTCGCGGTCCGATCGGCAGCGCGAGACGATCGTCCGCAGCTTCCGCAATACCAATTATGCGGTGGTCGACCCCGACCTGCTCGATCAGCTCTACCGGATGACGTACCAGCAGCGGGTTGCCGGCGCTCAGAAACTGGCTCTCCATCCGCGCAGCGAGATCGTCGCAGCCTATGCCTCCCCTGAGGGGATGGTGCTCGAGATCGTCAACAAGGACGAAGAGGTCCGCCGCCGGGCCGCGTACGATGCTGTCGTGCTCGCCACCGGCTACGAGCGATCTCCGATTCCGGCGTGTCTCGGTCCGATCAGCCGCTACATCGAATCGGCGTCGCTCGACCGCGACTATCGTCTACAGACGAGCCCGGCGTTTCGTCCGCAGGTCTACGTGCAGGGCTGCGCCGAAACCTCGCACGGCCTCAGCGACACACTCTTGTCGGTGCTGCCGATGCGGGCACAGGAGATCACACAGTCGCTGGTGTCGGCAACAGCGAGAGAACATGACGCGGCGCCGTCTCACGACCAGGCTGAGCGCGTGTATTCGTGATGGACGGCCGAATGCAAGCCGCGAGGAGCGCGCCGCGCGCGGCGTCATGAAATGAGACGAAACGATCGGGCCTTCCCTGGCGTGTCGCGGTCGAATTGTCATCGGGGGGCGCCGTGCCTGCAATTGCTGGATTGCCGACATCTCGGGTCGGCCGGCGGGCGCGGTGGAGTGCAGGAATGGAAATGGGTGAGCCGCATCTGCCTGAGCGGGCCGTAACCTTGCTGGTGTCGAGTGAATACGCGCGGCTCGTCGGGCGGACCATGTCGGAACGGCTCGACTACATCGTCGACATCGCCTCGCTGCATACGCGCGACGAGTTGGTGCGGCGGCTGGACCTCGGCCGCGTGGTCGTGCGGCAGGTCGAGAAATGGCTCGCGTTCCATGGGCGCCGTTTGCGGCGTCCGAATGAAAGCATCGATATCGTCATGTGCGGATTGGAGTTTCGGAAGCGGCGTGTCCGGCGCTCCCGGGTGGCGGCACGAACGCGACGATTGAACGGCAGGACGCTCCCGAGGGAGCCAGGCCGAGGCGGCTGAACGGCTCGGGCTCTGCCTGAGCGGCGAGCCCACCGGAGACTCCCATCGAGGCACTGACGGGACCGCGATGCACACGGAATGCACCGCGGGCGTTATCGCGTCGCATCATGGAAAATGAGACTCGTCGTCAAGGTCGAGGCGGGGCGGGTTGCGCGGGGGCTCGGCTCATCCGCTAGCCTCCGTGGTCGATGGGGGCTCACCGTCGCTCGTCAGAGATGACGCGAGGTGACGGGAAGGTCCACTGCCAACATGGCCAAGAAAACAGTGGCCGGCACACGCTCGTGTGCCCCAGCAATGGGCGACAAGGGAGGAGTTCGATGCACATGCGAAGTGTAGGTATCGCCGTGTTCACGGCGCTTTTGCTGTCCAGCACAGCGTTCGCGCAGGAGAAGATCAAGGTCGGCGTCACCGCGACGCTGGAGGGCACCTATACCGTGCTCGGCGAGGACGGAATGCGCGGACATGTCACCGCGCTGAACGTGTTGGGCAAGAAGGTCGGCGACAAGGAGCTGGAATTCGTCGTCGCGTCGACCGACGCCACGCCGGACTCGGCCGTCCGTGCCGTACGCAAGCTGATCGAGCAGGACAAGGTGCAGATCCTGCTGTCGCCGCTGTCGGGTGACGAGGGCATCGCGGTCAAGAACTTCGCCAAGACGCACCCCGAGCTGACCTTCGTCAACGCCGCGTCGGGTGCGCAGGAGACGACCTATGTCGATCCTGCGCCGAACTTCTTCCGCTTCAACATGGATGGCGCCCAATGGCAGGTCGGCCTCGGCAAATACGCCTATGAGACCAAGGGCTACCGCAAGATCGCGACCGTCGGCGAGGACTATTCCTTCATCTACACCCAGGTGTTCGGCCTGGCGCTGGAGTTCTGCGGCCTGGGCGGCAAGATCACCAGCCGGCAATGGGTCCCGCTCGGCACCAAGGATTTCGCGTCGGTGATCGCGGCGCTGCCCGATGATGTCGATGCGATCTATCTCGGCCTCGGCGGCGCCGATGCCGTCAACTTCCTCAACCAGTATCAACAGGCCGGCGGCAAGGCGCACCTGATGGGCGGCTCGATCATGATCGACCAGACCATCCTGTCGTCCAAGGGAAATGCCAAAAACGCCCTGATCGGTACGATTGCTGCATCGGGTCAGGCCGATACCTGGGAGGATCCGCGCTGGCAGAAGTTCGTGAAGGCCTATCAGGACTCGTTCCCGCCGGAGAAGCGCTTCCCGAGTCCGTCGCTGCTGGCGACCAACTATTATGGCTCGACCATGGCGTTAATCCTGGCGCTGCGCGAGGTCAATGGCGATCTGTCGAACAACCAGGCCAAGCTCAAGGCGGCGCTGGCGAAGATCGAGATCGATGCCCCCAACGGCAAGATCAAGCTCGACGCCAACCGCCAGGCCATCGGCACCAACTTCGTCACCGAGGTGGTCGACGACGGCAAGGGCGCGCTGTTCAGCAAGGTCGTGAAGGTGATCCCCGACGTCAACCAGACGCTGGGATACGACGCCGCGACCTTCGCCAAGATCGGCCTGCCGAGCCGCACCGTGCCTGAATGTAAGAAGTACTGACCTTTCGACAGGGAGCGGCGCGGCTCGAGCAGGCTCGGGCCGCGTAGTCGCGTCCCTTGCTTTCTGACATGCAATGATCGACGCTGACGAATAATAAAAGCCATTTCGGTGAGGAAGTGATGAGTAGGGCGCTCGCCGTCTTTCATGCTCGCTTCGGCCGTGCGACGGTTTATCAGCTCAATCGGCCATTCAATGTGCATGCCCATCGCGAGGGACATCTGATCTTTCACGTTGGTGGGACGCCGGCCGACATCGACGTCTGCGACCAGCACTATCAGATCGGCGAGGACTGGATCGTCGCGGTCAATCCGTGGGAACCGCACAATTTCCTGCCGAACGACATCGACAACGGCGCCATCTTTTTTGTGCTCTACGTCAATGCGGAGTGGTTCACGCCCTCGGCTGCGCGCGAGCAGGGCCTGCGGTTTGGCCGTACCTGCTTCCGGCGGACTGCCGCGCTCGATCGCTGTATTCGCCGCACCGCAGCGTTGGTATGTGGCGCGCCATCGCTCGGCTGTCTCGACGGCGAGCTGAGGCAGCTCATCGACAGTTGCTACGAGGAAAGCTGGCGCATCTCGGAGCAGATGCCCGAACGGCCATGCGCGGAAGTGACGGACTTTCGTGTTCGCAAGTGCATCAAGCTGATGTCGGACAGTCCGTGCGCCGAGATCGAGCTCGATCACATCGCCCGCGAATCAGGACTGTCACGGCCTCATTTCTATCGGCTGTTCCGCAGCCAGACCGGTGTGACGCCCAATCTCTATCTGAATACGCTGCTGATGGAGCGAGCGCTCGATGCCGTCGTGGCAACGGAAGCGCCGATCGCCGATATCGGCTTCGATCTCGGATTCACCTCGCAGAGCGGCTTCACGCGGTTCTTCGCCGGCAATGTCGGCATGGCGCCGACCGACTATCGCCGCGCTGCAAAAGTTCTGCGCGCCTGACCTGCTGCTGCGCGTTGCGCGAAAAGAGACTGTCGATCAAGTGCGCACTCTCGTCTGCCGCTACACTCTGGGCAACGTGATCCGCAAAAGGATCCGACGAGGGAGGACGAGCGATGGCCGGCAGACCCGGCGATCTTCGGCTGAATGCGCCTTTCCGCTGTGACGACGGATCCGTCCCTCGTATCCTGAGGGAGGGGTGATGAGCCGCTTCATCGAGCGTCACCCGATCTGGTCCCTCATCATTCTCCTCGCCTTGGCGCTGCTGGCGTGGCTGATCTTCGCCGTGTGGCCGCCGGGGCTCGAGGAGGCGATCGGCCGCAAGAAGGTGTTCCTGAGTGCGGTTTTCAACGGCATCACGCTGGGTGGACTGTATTTCCTTGTCGCGAGCGGATTCACGTTGATCTTCGGCCTGATGCGCAACGTCAATCTTGCGCACGGCTCGCTCTATCTGCTTGGCGGCTATGTGGGCTACGGCGTGTCCGCCGCGACGGGGTCGTGGATCCTCGCCTTCGTCGCCGCCTTCATCGTCGTCGCGGCCATCGGTGTTCTCCTGCAACTGCTCGTCTTCCGCCGCATGGAGGGGCAGGACCTGCGCCAGACCATGGTGACGATCGGCCTCTCGATTGTGTTCGCCGATCTGATGCTGTGGGCGTTCGGCGGCGACTTCTATCAGATCCAGACGCCGGGCTGGCTGATCGGGCCGGTGCAGCTGCCGCTGATGACGGCGATGAAATCGTCGGGCGAGGCGGTGTTCCTGCAATATCCGCTGGTGCGGCTGGTGATCTTCTGCGGCTCGGTCGTGATCGGCATTGCGATGTGGCTCGCGCTCAACCGCACCCGCGTCGGCATGATCGTGCGGGCCGGCGTGGATGATCGCGAGATCCTGGCGGCAACCGGCGTGCAGATCCAGCTCGTCTTCGTGCTGGTGTTCGCACTGGGCGCGGGGCTGGCCGGCATTGCCGGCGTGGTCGGCGGAACCTTCCAGTCCATCTCACCCGGCGAGGACACGCGCTTTCTGCTGGCCTCGCTGGTCGTCGTCATCGTCGGCGGCATGGGATCGATCCCGGGAGCCGCGCTCGGCGCGCTGGTCATTGGGCTCGCCGAGCAGCTCGGCTCGGTCTACATCCCAACCTATGCGATCGTCGTGACCTTCCTGATCATGGTGCTGGTGCTCGCGCTGCGGCCCCAGGGCCTGCTGGCGAGGCGATGAGATGTCGCTGATCCAGGAGGCACGCGCGCGGGAGAGCATGCTGGCAGGCGGCGCCGCACGGCAGCCGGTCGCATGGTCGGCCACCGAGCAGCCCTGGGCCTGGGCGGTCGCCGCGCTGCTGCTGATCATGCCGCTGATCGCCAACGGCTTCTTCCTGATCGAGATCTTCGGCACGACCCTGATCCTCGGCACCATCGCGCTGAGCCTGATGTTCCTCGCCGGTTATGGCGGCATGGTCAGTCTGATGCAGCTGACGATCGCGGGCTTTGCCGGCTACATGGTTGCCGTGTTCGGCGTCAGCGGCAACGCCAATATCAGCCTCGGCTGGCCGTGGTGGTTGGCGACGCCGGTGGCGCTGGTGCTCGCGGTGCTGTTCGGCACGCTGGGTGGTGCGCTGGCGGTGCGCACCGAGGGCATCTACACCATCATGATCACGCTCGCGATCGGCGCGGCGTTCTATTATTTCACCAACCAGAACTGGGCGATCTTCAACGGCCACACCGGCATCAACACGATCGCCACGCCGCATGTTCTCGGCGTCGATTGGCGCACGGATATCGCGTTCTATTACCTGACGCTTGCGGTGGCCGCGCTGTGCTATTTCGCTGTGCTCTATCTGTCGCGCGCGCCGTTCGGCCTGGCGCTGCAGGGCGTGCGCGACAATCCCAGGCGCATGGCCGCGCTCGGCTTCAACGTCAATGCGCATCGCATCGCCGCCTATGCGTTCGCGGCCCTGATCGCCGGCATGGGGGGCGTGCTGCAGGTCTGGAACTATCGGCAGATCTCGCCCGGATCGGTCGCGGTCGAGCGCTGCATCGACATTCTCATCGTCGCCGTCGTCGGCGGAATCACCCGGCCGGTCGGGCCGTATATCGGCGCGTTCATCTTCGTCATCCTGCGCACCTTCGCGCTCGACTTCCTGGTCAAGGTCGGGCTCGACGGCAACCGGTTCCGGCTGCTGATCGGGCTCGGCTTCCTCGCCATCGTGTTCTGGTCCTCCGACGGCGTCATCGGCCTCTATGAGCGGTGGCGCAAACGCGGCCAGCGCACGGAGGAGCGGCCCCGTCCGGGAGGTCACGGCCATGGATAGGGTCGCGGACCGGCTCTCAGCGCTCGGCTCGACCGCAGCCCTCGAATTGCGTGGCGTGACGCGGATGTTCGGCGCGCTCGCCGCGCTGACCGACATCACGATCACGGTGCGGCCTGGCGAGCGGCGCGCGGTGCTCGGTTCGAACGGCGCCGGCAAGACCACCTTGTTCAACTGCGTGACCGGCGACTTCCTGCCGACGTCAGGCACGATCCGTTTCTTCGGCGAGGACATCACCGCCTTTCCGCCCTACGAGCGGATCCGCCGCGGGCTGCGCCGCACCTACCAGATCTCGGCACTGTTCCTCGGCCTGTCGGTACGCGACAATGTCTATCTGGCATGCCGTGGCGTCTCGCGCGCGCGCTTCTCGATGCTGCGTCCCAGCGCCAATGACGCCCTGATGCAGGCGGCCGAGCGCCTGATCGAGGCCGTGCATCTGACGTCGGTGCGTGATCAACTGGTTTCGGAGCTCGCCCATGGCCAGCAGCGGCAGCTCGAGATCGCGCTGGCGCTGGCTGGCGCGCCCCGATTCATCCTGTTCGACGAGCCGGCGGCGGGTCTGTCGCCGACCGAGCGGCGCGAGCTGGTCGAGATTCTGACGTCGCTGCCGCCGCACATCGGTTACATCATCATCGAGCACGACATGGACGTGGCGCTGCGCGTCGTCGAGAGCGTGACGATGATGCACAACGGCCGCATCTTCAAGGAGGGCGCACCGCAGGAGATCGAATCCGATCCGGAGGTGCAGGAGCTCTATCTCGGAGGAGGCCATGAATGATATCCGCCGCTCCGCGCCTGCGCTCGAGGTCCGCGGCCTCGACGTCTACTACGGCCATTCGCATGCGCTGCAGGGCGTCGACCTCCGGCTCGACAGCGGAGTGTTCTCGCTGGTCGGCCGCAACGGCATGGGCAAGACGACGCTGTGCAAGGCCATCATGGGCCTGCTGCGGCCGTCCGGAGGGACGGTGCGGCTGCGGGGAGAGGATATCACGGGCCTCAATCCCGCGCGCATCGCGCGGCTCGGCGTAGGCTACGTGCCGCAGGGGCGGCGTCTGTGGCGCTCGCTCAGCGTCGACGACCATCTGCGGCTCGCGGCCGGCCAGCGCCGCGGCGCCTGGACTGTCGAGCGCGTCTACGAGACGTTTCCGCGGCTCGCCGAGCGCCGCAACAATGGCGGCGGGCAGTTGTCCGGCGGCGAGCAGCAGATGCTGGCGATTTCGCGCGCGCTGCTGACCAATCCGCAGCTGCTGATCATGGATGAGCCGACGGAGGGCTTGGCGCCGGTGATCGTCGCCCAGGTCGAGGAGATGCTGATCCGGCTCGGCCAGGACGGCGACATGGCGGTGCTCGTGATCGAGCAGAACATCGGCGTTGCAACCGCAATCTCGGCCCGCGTCGCGATCATGGTCAATGGCCGCATCAACCGCATCATCGACTCGGCCCGGCTCGCCGCCGACCGCGAGCTGCAGCAGCGCCTGCTCGGCGTCGGCCAGCATGCCGGCGACGAGACGGATCTCGGCACGGGGCAGGACGGCGACGCGCCCGCCGCACGTGCGGCGGCGCCAACGACGCCGAAAGCTGCGCCCGTCAAGGTTTACGTCTCCAATCCCGTGCTGCCGACGCGCTGGTCGCAGCCGGTGCCGATCGCGCAGATCGAGGCCAAGGCGCGCACGCTCTCCACCAGCGTCAGCCGGCTTGACGAGGCCGCGCGCCAGGGCCGTGAGCGCGCCGTGCCGATCGCGTCAGGTCCGCCCGCGGTGATCGTCGCCGGCACGCTCGACACCAAGGGTGACGAACTGCGCTTCATTCGCGATCTCGTCGCGAGCCACGGGCTGCGCACCCGGCTGGTCGACGTCTCCACCAGCGGACGCCATACGAGCTGCGACGTCTCGGCCCAGGAGGTCGCGCTCAATCATCCGCGCGGCGGCTCCGCCGTGTTCGGCACCGATCGCGGTGCATCCGTCACGGCCATGGCCGACGCGTTCGCGCGCTGGCTGCGCCGGCAGGACAATGTCGCAGGCATCATCTCGGCGGGCGGCTCCGGTGGTACGTCGCTGGTCGCACCTGGCATGCGCGAGCTCCCCGTCGGCGTGCCCAAGCTGATCATCTCCTCGGTCGCCTCGGGAGACGTCGGCGCCTATGTCGGGCCGGCCGACATCGCGATGATGTACTCGGTCACCGACGTCCAAGGACTCAATTCGATTTCGCTGATGGTGCTGAGCAATGGCGCGCATGCGCTTGCCGGCATGGTGATGGCGCGCGAGCAACGGTCCGCTGTCGCTGATCGCACCCGACCGCAACGTCCCGCGATCGGCATCACCATGTTCGGCGTAACCACGCCGGCGGTGCAGAAGCTCACCGCCGAGCTGCGCGACGACTACGAGTGCCTCGTCTTCCACGCCACCGGCGTCGGCGGCCGCTCGATGGAGAAGCTGGTCGATTCCGGCATGCTCGCCGGCGTCATCGATCTCACCACGACTGAGGTCTGCGACCTGCTGATGGGCGGCGTGTTTCCGGCAACCGAGGATCGCTTCGGCGCGGTCATCCGCACCCGCGTGCCCTATGTCGGCTCGGTCGGCGCGCTCGACATGGTCAATTTCGGCGCGCCCGAGACCATTCCGGAGCGCTATCGCGGCCGCAAGTTTCACGTCCACAACCCGCAGGTCACGCTGATGCGGACGACGGCGGCGGAGAACGCGCAGATGGGGCGCTGGATCGGCGAGCGGCTCAACCGCATGGACGGGCCGGTCCGGTTCTTCCTGCCCGAGAAGGGCGTGTCGGCCCTTGATGCACAGGGACAGCCGTTCTTCGATCGCGAGGCGGACGAGGCGCTGTTTCGCAGCCTCGAACAGACGGTGCGGCAGACCTCGAACCGGCGCCTGATCCGCGTGCCGCATCACATCAACGACAATGAGTTCGCAGCAGCGATCGTCGGTGCCGTCAGGCCGATGCTCGGGCGGCTGCCGACGCGGCGCAGACAGGCGAGGTGATGGTGATGCCGAGATATGAGCGCGCACCGCTGCTGAAGAAGTTTCGCGACATGGTGCGCCGTGGCGTGCCGATCATCGGCGGCGGGGCCGGCACCGGCCTGTCTGCCAAATGCGAGGAGGCCGGCGGCATCGACCTGATCGTGATCTACAATTCCGGCCGCTATCGCATGGCCGGCCGCGGTTCGCTCGCCGGCCTGATGGCCTATGGCGACGCCAATGCCATCGTGGTCGAGATGGCCAGCGAGGTGCTGCCGGTGGTGAAGTCGACCCCGGTGCTCGCGGGCGTCAACGGCACCGACCCGTTCCGCGACATGGATGTGTTCCTCGACGAGCTGAAGTCGCTCGGCTTCTCCGGTGTGCAGAACTTCCCAACCGTCGGCCTGATCGACGGCACTTTCCGCGCCAACCTCGAGGAGACGGGCATTTCCTACGCGCTGGAGATCGACATGATCGGGCGCGCGCACGACAAGGACCTGCTGACGACGCCTTATGTCTTCAATGAAGCCCAGGCCGCGGGCATGGCGATCGCGGGCGCGGACATCATCGTCTGCCATCTCGGTCTGACAACCGGCGGCTCGATCGGCGCGCAGACCGCGCCCAAGCTCGAAGACTGCCCCGGCCTGATCGACAGCTGGGCCTCGGCCGCGCTCAGCGTCAACCCGGAGATTCTGGTTCTGGCCCATGGCGGCCCGATCGCGGAGCCGTCCGACGCCGACTTCATCATGAAGCACACCAAGAACTGCCACGGCTTCTACGGCGCCTCCTCAATGGAGCGGCTGCCGGTGGAGCGCGCGCTGACGGAGCAGGTACGACATTTCAAGGCAATCAGCGCGCGGCCACGCCGCGTCTGAGGTGACAACACGAGATCCGGCAGCCCTGGCGCTTGGCGCCACGCTCGCCGGACGGAGACTGAGGGAGGAATGAGATGTCCGGGGTTCTGATCGGTGAGCTGATCCTTTGGCTGATCATCGCGATCATCGTCATCGTGGTCGCAGTCTACATCGTCAACTGGCTGTATCATCGTTCGTCGAAGGAGGTCTCCTTCGTCCGAACCGGTTTCATGGGTGAGCGCGTCGTCATCAATGGCGGCGCCTTCGTGATGCCGTTCATTCACGACTATACGCCGGTCAACATGAACGTGCTGCCGATGGGAATCACGCGCGCGAAGCAGGACGCCGTGATCACGCGTGACCGCATGCGGGTCGACGTCGAAGCCGACTTCTACGTGCGTGTGCAGCCGACCAGGGAAGCGGTGTCGATTGCGGCCGCGACGCTCGGCCGGCGCACGCTCGAACCGGAAAAACTGCACGCGTTGCTCTCCGGCAAGTTCATCTCCGCCCTGCGCGCGGTCGCGGCCGAGATGACGATGGAGCAGATGCACGAGGAGCGCGGCGACTACGTGTCCCGCGTGAAGGCGGCCGCCTCCGAGGCGCTGGCGCAGAATGGCCTGGAGCTGGAATCGGTCGCGATCACCGATCTCGACCAGACCGACCTCGAATTCTTCAACCCCTCGAACCGGTTCGATGCCGAGGGTCTGACGCGGCTGATGGAGGACATCGAGAGCAAGCGCAAGCTGCGCAACGACATCGAGCAGGACTCGATGATCAAGATTCGCACCCGCAACCTCGAAGCCGAGCGCGAGGCGCTCGATATCGAGCGCGAGAGCGAGACGGCGCGGCTGGAGCAGGAGCGCGACATCGAGATGCGCCGCGCCCTGCAGCGGACGGAAGTGGCGCGCGAGCGGGCGCTGCGCGAGACCGAGGCCGAGCAGGCACAGATCATGGCGCGCGAGGCGATCGAGAAGGCGCGGATCGCGAACGAGCTGACGATTGCCGAGGCCCGAATCGCGGCCGAGCGCGACACGCGGCAGCGCGAGATCGAGCGGACGCGTGCCGTCGAAGAGAGGGAGCTGCTGGCGCGCGAGGATATCGAGAAGGCTCGTATCGCCAATCAGCGGGCCATCGATGCCGCGCGGATCGAATCCGAGCGCGAGGTGCGCCAACGCGATATCGAGCGGACCCGCACCATCGAGGAAGCAGAGATCGCGGCGCGCGAGGCGGTCGAGAAGGCGCGGATCCAGCAGGATCGCGTCGTCTCCGATGCGCGCATCGCCAATGACGAGGAGACACGCCGCCGCGAGATCGAACGCACCCGCGCGGTCGAGCAGGCGGAGATCGCCGCGCGCGAGGCGACCGAGAAGGCGCGCATCGCGCAGACCATGATCGTCAATCTGGAGCGCATCAGCTCCGACGAGCGCACCCGCGCCACCGAGATTGCCCAGGTGCGCAACATCCAGGAGGCCGAGATCGAAGCGCAGAAGGCGGTCGAGGCCGCCCGGATCGCGCGCGAGCAGGCATTGTCGGCGGAACGGATCGCTGCCGAGCACGCCACGCGCAAGCTGGAGATCGAGCGCAACCAGGGCGTCGAGATCGCCGGCATCGCCGCGCGCGAGGCGACGGAAGCCAGCCGCATCGCGCAGGAGGAGCGGGTGCGTGCGCTGGAGATCGCGCGCATCCGGACCATCGAGGAGGCGGACATCGCCTCGCGCGAGGCGATCGAAGCGGCCCGCATCGCCCAGGAGCTGGCTGTAACAGCCAAGCGGATCCAGTCGGAGAAGGAGACGCGCAGCCTGGAGATCGAGCGCACGGAGGCCGTCGAGGCCGCCGATCTGAAGCGTCGGGAGGCGGTCGAGCGGCGTCGCATCGAGGTCGAGCTGGCGCTGGAGGCCGAGCGCATCGCCTCGTCGCGGACGCGCGAGGTGCTCAACATCGACCAGAAGAAGGCGATCGAGCTCGCCGACGAAACCCGCGTGATCGAGCTCGCTGCCAAGCGCGCCGAGCGCATCGATGCGGATCGCCAGGTCAAGGAAGCCGAGATCGTTGCGCGCAAGCAGGTCGAGACCGCCGATGTCTCGCGCGAGCAGGCGCTGGAGGCTGTCCGGCTGGAGCGTCGCCGGGCGATCGAGCAGCTCGAGGTCGCGCGCGTCCAGTCGCTGCAGGAGGCCGAGATCGCGGCCCGTGAGGAGGTCGAACGCGCCCGCATCGCCTCCGATCGCGGTCTCGACGAGGCCCGCATCGGCCGCGAGCGCGAGCTGCGCAAGCTCGAAGTCAATCGCGAGAAGGACGTCGAGACTGCGCTGATGGAGAAGGCGATCGCGCTGTATCAGAAGTCGCTGGAGGAATCCGCGGCCAAGGTCGCGGCCGAGGAGGCGCGCACGCGCGCAACGGAAGCGGCAGAGAAAGTGGTCACCGCGCGCGAGAGCGAGATCGCCCGCCGCCGTAAGACCGTCGAGGTGCTGCTCGCCGAGAAGCAGGCCGAAGAGACGCGGATCGCGGCCGAGGCCGAGCGGGTTCGTGCCGCGGTCGAAGCCGAAGCGCAGAAGCTGCTCAACGAGGCCGAGAACGTCCTGACCGATCAGGCGCGCTACTCGCTGTTCCGGCGCAAGCTGCTCGACCGCATCGAGGGCATCGTGCGCGAGAGCGTCAAGCCGATGGAGAAGATCGAGGGCATCCGCATCCTGCAGGTCGACGGCTTGAACGGCAATGGCGGCAACGGCAATGGCGGCCGCAGCGCGACCGACGAGGTGATCGACTCCGCGCTGCGCTACCGCGTGCAGGCGCCGCTGATCGACTCCATCCTCTCCGACATCGGAGTCGAGGGCGGCAGCCTCGCCAAGATGCCCGGCCTGATCCGCGAAGCCAGGGACATGCAGGGCATCCGGAAAGAGACGTCCGCGCGCAAGGATGCAGGCGGCGGAGGTGGAGCAAATGATGCCAGCCCATCCGAGCCGCCAGCCGACCGCGGTCCGCGCAAGAAGGGGTGAGGCACCATGGCGAGAGTCTACGTCTCCACCGTCGTCAATGCCCGCAACGACCGGGTGTGGGCGCGGGTGCGCGATTTCAACGGCCTGCCGAACTGGCATCCGGCGATTGCCGAGAGCCGCATCGAGGGCGGCGAGCCCGCCGACAAGATCGGCTGTGTCAGGGATTTCAGGCTGCGCAATGGCGACCGCATCCGCGAGAAGCTGCTCGGCCTGTCCGACTACGACATGTTCTGCACCTATTCGATTTTGGAATCGCCGATGGGCGTGTCGAACTACGTCGCGACCTTGCGCCTGACGCCGGTTACCGACGGCGACAAGACCTTCCTGGAATGGACCGCCGAATTCGACTGCGCCCCGGAGCGCGAGGCCGACCTGGCCGGCTCGATCGGCGGCGGCGTGTTCCAGGGCGGCTTCGATGCGCTCAAGCGGGCGTTCGGAGGCTGACGCCGTGCCGCACGTCGTCAAGAGCACCATCATCGACGCGCCGACTGACCGGGTGTGGGAGGTGCTGCGCGACTTCAACGGTCATGATCGCTGGCACCCGGCGGTGGCGACCTCGGCGATCGAGCGCTCGCAGACGTCCGACAAGATCGGCTGCGTCAGGCGCTTCCGGCTCAAGGACGGGTCGGAGTTGCGCGAGCAACTGCTGGCGCTGTCCGATCTCGAACAGAGCTTCAGCTACTGCCTGCTCGACACGCCGATCCAGCTGTTCAACTACGTCGCCCATGTCCGGCTGCTGCCGGTCACCGATGGTGATCGCACCTTCTGGCACTGGGAGAGCCGCTTCACGACGCGGCCCGAGCAGGCCGAGGCTCTGACGCGCATGGTGGCGGAAGACATCTACCAGGCCGGCTTCGAGGCGATCCGATCGCATCTGAAGCAGGCGGCATGAGCAAGAGGTGAACCGATGCCGGTCACGGTGAAGACGTTTCAGGCCGCGAGCGACGCGGCGTCGGCGCTGTCGTCCGATCGCGCAGCCCGCTATCTCGGCGGCGGCACGCTGGTGATGCGCGATCTGAACGAAGGCGACGTCTCGATTGCGACCGTGGTCCGCGCGACCGACCGCGCGCTGCAGAGCATCGATGCGGCGGGCGCGCGCATCCGCATCGGCGCCGCGGTCACTTTTGCCCGCGTGCTGGCCGAGCGCGAGCTTGCGTTCCTGCATCCGGCGGCGCGCTCGATTGGCGGGCCGGCGGTCCGCAACATGGGCACCGTCGGCGGCAATTTGTTCGCACCTGCGCCATTCGGCGATTTCACCGTGGCGCTGCTGGCGCTGGACGGCACGGTCTCGGTGCAGGGCGGCTTCGGCGTCAGGGACATGCCGCTGGAAGAGTTTCTGCAGTCGCGCGATCGCCAGGCTGGTGCGCTGGTCGTCGCGGTCTCCTGCATTCGGCCGGCATCGGTGGATGCGTTCCGGTATCGCAAGATCGCCCGCATCAAGCCGAAGGGCGGATCTGTGATCACGATCGCCGCGCATGTTCCCCTCGGCGGCGGTCGCGT
Organism: Bradyrhizobium sp. HKCCYLRH2015; assembly: GCF_051168215.1. Taxonomy (NCBI): domain Bacteria; kingdom Pseudomonadati; phylum Pseudomonadota; class Alphaproteobacteria; order Hyphomicrobiales; family Nitrobacteraceae; genus Bradyrhizobium; species Bradyrhizobium sp. HKCCYLRH2015. The sequence continues at coordinate 397,799 of NZ_JBNPUO010000005.1, forward strand.
GACGGGGGCCCGGATCGCGCTGGGATCGATGGCCCCGACCGCCATCCGCGCCAAGGCGGCCGAGCGCGCGCTCGAAGGCCGGCCGTTCGATGCGACCGCGATCAGCGCGGCGGCTGCGGCGGCGGGCGAGGGGACAGCTCCCACGGACAATTCGCTGGCCAGCGCGTGGTACCGCCGCGAAGTCGTGGGCGTGCATCTGCGGCGGCTGCTGTCGGGGCAGGAGAGCTAGGCCATGGCAAAAACTCCCCTTCAATTCCGGCATAACGGCCGCGACGTCGCGCTGTTCGTCGAAGGTGGCACCAACCTCCTGGTCGTGCTGCGCGAGATGATCGGTGACGTCACGCCGAAATTCGGCTGCGGCCAGGGCGGATGCGGCGCCTGCACGGTGCTGATCGATGGCGATGCTCATCTCTCGTGCCTGACCCTGGCGGAGTCCGTCGAGGGCCGTGCGGTCGAAACGCTCGACGGCATCAAGGCCGGGCCGAACCTGCATCCACTGCAGCGGGCGTTCGCCGACGGCTTCGCCGCGCAATGCGGCTATTGCACGCCGGGCATGATCATGGCGGCCAAGGCCCTGCTCGACAAGACCCCGCAGCCGAGCCGCGAGCAGGTCGTCGAGGCCATCTCCGGCAATGTCTGCCGCTGCACCGGCTACGAGCCGATCATCAATGCGGTGTTGGCGGCGGCCGCGTCGCTGCGCGCGAGCGCGTGAGGAGGGATCGCCATGCTGGAATTGCGCAAGGACATCTTCGCCGACGAGCGCGACGACAATCTCAACGAGGTTGGCAAGGGCACCCAGCGCCAGGACATGCTGGGCCATGTCACGGGAACATCGACCTATTTCAACGATCACAAGCTGCAGGGCATGCTGCATCTGAAGGTCGTCAGATCCACGCAGCCGCATGCGCGGCTGCGCCGCATCGACACCAGCGAGGCCGAGCGGAGCGAGGGCGTGCGGCGGATCATCCGCGGCGCCGACGTGCCGCGCAATCTCAACACGCTGCTCAGCCTGATCAATTTCGGCAAGGACGACGAACCGACGCTCGCCGTCGACAAGGTGCGGTACCGCGGCGAGCCGATCATCGCCGTGGTCGCCGAGACGCCGCGCGCGGCAGCCGAGGCGGCGGCCAGGGTACGCGTCGACTATGAGACCTTGCCCGCGGTGTTCGACGTCGAGGAGGCGCTGAAGCCGGGGGCGCCTGTCGTCAACGAGACCTATCCGAAGAACACATTCACCTATCACGAGCGCTACGATCATCAGAAGCTGCGCTTCGGCGACGTCGAGCGTGGCTTCTCCGGCGCCGATCATGTCTTGGAACAGCGCTACCAGATGTCTCCGATCGAGCATGCGCCGGTCGAGACCAACGGCTCGATCGCCGCGCCCGACACCAACGGCCGCTACGTGGTCTATACCTCGACCCAGGCGCTGTTCTTCTCGCTCGACACCTGCGCCAAGATCCTCGATCTGCCGTCGAACACGTTCCACTTCATCGGCGGCACGGTCGGTGGCGGCTTCGGTGGCAAGGTCGACACGCTGACCGAGCCGCTCGCCATTCTCGCTGCGATGTTGACGGGGCGCCCGGTGCGCTACGTGCTCGGGCGAGAGGAGGAGATGCAGTTCGGGCCGCCCCGCGGCGCCGAGCGCATCTACATCAAGGACGGGGTCATGCGCGACGGCCGCATCGTGGCGCGCCAGATCCGCGGCTATTTCGACTCTGGCGCTTATACGCGGCTGTCGAGCTACGCGGTGGTCAAATGTGCCGCGCACCTGCCGGGGCCCTACACGATCCCGAACGTCCATGGCGACATCTACTGTATCTTCACCAACCGCACGCCGGCCACCGCGATGCGGGGCTTCGGCATCACCGGTATGGACTTCGCGCTCGAATGCCAGATGGACAAGCTCGCGCATCTGATCGGCATGAATCCGATGGAGTTTCGTATCCTCAACGCCTATCGCGACGGCGATATGAAGGCGCATCGCCGCGAGGCCAAGAACACCGCCCTGATCGAATGCGTCCAGGTTGCGGCCGAGAAGGCCAAATGGCCGATCCGCGAGGAATTCCGCCGCATGTCGTCGCGCAAGGACGGCGGCGGCGCGCGGGCCGCCGTTCCCTCCACGCCGCGTGAGCCGGTGAGCGCGCGGCCTGCGCCGGCGCAGCAGCGCACGAGCTATGACCGGGGGCTCCCGGTTTCTCCACCTCCTGAGCCGCCGTCACCACCCCCACAGAGCCCGGCACCGGCTCCCGCACACGGCGCGACGCGGTTCTCGTCGGTATTCGGCACGAGGAGGCGCTGACATGACCAGGCACCTCGGCCGCGGCATGGCGGCGATCAACTATCCCATCGGCATGAATCTCGGCGGCGATCCGAGCCAGGCGCTGGTGCACTCCAATCCCAGCGGCAAGTTCACCGTGGCGCTGTCTTCGATCGATCTCGGACAGGGCATGAAGTCGGTGACGCGGCAGATCTGCGCCGAGACGCTCGGCGTGCCGGTCGAGGACGTCTATGTCGACACCGCCGATTCCGACACCGGCCCGCATTGCATGGGCTCGTTCGCCTCGCGCGGCACGCATCGCGTCGGCAATGCCGTGATGGCTGCCGCCAAGGAGGCGCGCGGCGTCATGATGGAGGCGGCGGCCGAGGAGCTCGAGGTCAACGCCAGCGATCTCGAGACCGATGGCCGCGGCAACATTCACGTCAAGGGCGCGCCGCATCGCTCGATCTCGGTGAAGGACGTCGCCATCGCCGCGCAGTTCCGTCAGGGCAAGACGATCTCCGGCCGTGGCATCTTCCTGGTGCCGCTGTCGGAGGTGGATCCCGAGACCGGCGAAATGTCCCCGGCGACCTGCTACGCGCATGCGTGTCTCGTTGCCGAGGTCGAGGTCGATGACGAGACCGGCGAGGTCGGTGTGGTCAGGATGGACAGTGCCTATGAGCTGGGACGCGCGCTCAATCCCCGCCTCGTCGAGCAGCAGCTGGTCGGCGGCGCCTGGATGGGCATGAGCCACGCGCTCTACGAGACGACGGAGCCGTATTACCCGGACCCGAAGCAAGGACCGCGCGACTTCGTCGAATACCTGATGCCGGGACCTGGCGACATCTGTCCGCACGACATCGCCGTGCTGGAGCGGCCGGCGCCCGACGGGCCGTTCGGCGGCAAGGGCCCTGGCGAAATGTGCGCCAATCCGGTGCTCCCTGCCATCGCGAATGCGATCTTCAACGCTGTCGGCGTGCGCATCGACGAGCTGCCGATCACGCCGGAGAAGGTGCTGCGCGCGATCAGGGCCCAGGGTGGCGCCCGGCCACAGACGCGGCGGTGACGCAGCATGGTGGTCCGCAGCAACATCGTCGGCATCGACTCGCCGCAGGCGCTGGAAAAGGCACTGCGGGCGGCCTACTATCTCGCCGATGACGGGCTCTCGACCGCGGCCTATCTCGCCCTCGCGCTGGGCAAGCCGCTGCTCTTGGAAGGCGCACCCGGCGTCGGAAAAACCGAGGCGGCGAAGGCGATCGCTGCAGTGCTCGGCCGCAAGCTGATCCGGCTGCAATGCTACGAAGGCATCGACGCCGCGGCGGCGCTCTACGAGTGGAACTATCCGCGCCAGATGCTCGCGATCCGCCAGGCCGGCGAGGAGAGCATCGACATCTATGGTGAGACGTTCCTGATCGAGCGGCCGATGCTGGCCTGCCTGCGTGCGCCCGACTCGACGGTGCTGCTGATCGATGAGATCGATCGCGCCGACCAGGAGTTCGAGGCGTTCCTGCTCGAATTCCTCTCCGACTTCCAGATCTCGATTCCAGAGCGCGGCACGATCCGTGCCGCCGAGCGGCCGATCGTGGTGCTGACCTCGAATCGGACTCGTGACCTGCACGAAGCGCTGCGCCGCCGCTGTGTCTATCATTGGATCGACTATCCCGATGCGGAGCGCGAGGCGCGGATCGTGATGATGCGGGCCTCCAGTGTTGCCGAGGCGACCGCGCGGGCCGTGGTGGCTGCAGTGGCGAAGCTCAGGCGCGAGCCGCTGAGCAAGGCGCCGGGGATCGCCGAGGCCGTCGACTGGGCCGAGGCCGCGACCTTGCTCAACCAGACCGGCGCGCGCTGGCCGGATGCGTTCAGGCGATCGATCGGCGTGGCGCTGAAGGACGAGGAGGATCTGTCCTTCATCGCGCCGCGGCTCGACGCGATGCTCGCGGAGGCGATGACATGAGCGAGTCCCGCCTGCCGCAGGCGACTGAGATCTTCGTGACGTTCGCTGCGCTGCTGCGGCGGAACGGCTTCGCGATCGCACCCGAGCAGACCACCGCCTTTCTCGCTGCGATCGAACTGCTGGGGCCGACCAGCCTCGACGATATCCGGCGGGCCGGGACGGCGACCCTGGCGCCGCCGCCCGAGCGGCTTGCGACCTACAATCTGCTGTTCGACATCCATTTCGGCGTTGCCGAGGCGACGGCCTTCGGCGAGAGCGACAGGCAGGATGATGTCGTGCGTCTCCAGGAGGAAGGGAGCGGCGCTGTCGATCCCGATATCGCCGAGGAGCAGAACGAGTCCGGTCTGGCGGCCACGCGTGCCGAGGCGCTGGTCGCGCGCCGCCTGGCTGCGACCACAGGCGGCAACGTCCTGCAGCGTCTCGCGCGCCAGGCGCGTGCCAAGCTGCCGAAGCGGCGCGGCCATCGGCGCATGCGCGCGCGGCGCGGCAGTTTCGTCGACCTGCGACGGACCCTGCGTGAGAGCGTAAGGCGCGAGGGTGAGGTGCTGTCGCTGCGGCGGCTGAAGCGACGGCCTCGATTGCGACGATTGCTGCTGTTGATCGACGTCTCCGGCTCGATGAAGGCGCGGACCGAGGACAACATGCGGCTCGCCCACGTGCTGGTGCAGGCCGTACCCCAGGCCGAGGTGTTCACGCTTGGGACACGGCTGACACGTGTGACGCGGCCCTTGCGGCTCAAGCGGCGCGAGCAGGCGCTGCTCGCTGCCTCTCATCTCGTCAGCGACTGGGACGGCGGCACGCGTATCGGCGAGGCGCTGCAGGCCTTCCTCGCGGTGCCGCGGTTCTCGACCTACGCGCGGGGCGCCGCCGTGCTGGTCATCTCGGATGGGCTCGAGCGTGGTGACCATCACGTGCTCCGTGACGCCGTGTGGAAGCTGTCGCTGCGCGCCTGGCGCCTGAGCTGGCTGACGCCGCTCGCGACGGGGCCAGGCTTCAAGCCTCAAACCGAGGCGCTGCAGGCGGTCGCGCCATTCGTCGACGACATCGCAGCCGGCGGGTCGGACGAGGCCATCGTCGCGCATGTGCTGTCGCTGGCACAGAGGAGGGCGGCATGACCGGATACGTCGATGCACATCATCACATCTGGCGGCAGGCCGATCTGCCATGGCTGGTCGGGCCGATGCAGCCGCGGATTTTTGGCCCCTACGAGCCGATCCGGCGCGACTACGCGATCGGGGAATATCTCGACGACACCGCCGGCAGCGGCGTCAGGAAGTCGGTCTATGTGCAGACCAACTGGACCAAGGACGGCTTCGAGGACGAGGCCGCCTGGGTGCAGCGAACTTCTGAGCAGCACGGCTTTCCGCATGCGATCGTCGCCTATGCCGATCTGAGCGTCGACGATGCGCGGCCGCAGTTCGACCGGTTGGCGCGCTACCCGCTGCTCCGCGGGGTCCGGATGCAGCTCCACTGGCATGAGAACCCGCTCTATCGTTTCGCTTCGTCCCCGGACCTTTGCAGCGATACCCATATCCGCGCCAACATCGCGCGGCTCGCCGACTACGGCTGGTCCTTCGACCTGCAGGTTTTCGCGCCGCAGATGGCTGGCGCCGCGGCGCTTGCCGAGAGCTGTCCGTCCGTGACTTTCATCCTTCAGCACGCCGGCATGCCGGAGGACCTGTCCGCACATGGTCGCGATCAATGGCGAGCCGGAATGCAGCGGCTGGCGAACTGCAGCAACGTCGTCAGCAAGCTCTCGGGCCTCGGCACCTTCATTCGCCGCAACGATCCGGCGCATGTTGTCGAGGTGGTGCGGGAGACGATCGGAATGTTCGGGCCCGAGCGCTGCCTGTTCGGTTCGAATTTTCCGATCGAGAAGCTCTGGACCGACTATCGCGCACTGGTGGGAGCCTATGAGGCTGCCATCCAAGACCTCGACGAGCATGCACGCGCGCAGGTCATGGGAGGGACGGCGCAGCGCGTCTATCGGCTGGGATGATACCGCCTGCAACGACAACAAAAGCAACAGGGAACGCTCATGGCGCTGGAAATCAAGATTCTCGACTATGGTGACATCGAGCTCGAATCGAGCTTCCTCGTGCTCGGTCGTGATTGCGGCCGCACCCGCCGGGTGCTGACGCTCGGCTTCCTGATCCTGGGCGGGCCGTATCCGGTCGTGGTCGATACCGGCTATCGCTCCAACCAGATCATGGAGACGCTGGGCATGCGCGGGCTGCAGTACCATGAGAACATGATCGAGAACCAATTGGCGCGCCACGGCGTCCGCATGGGCGACGTCCGCTATGTCTGCCACACCCATCTGCACATCGATCACGCCGGCAAGGACGACCTGTTCCCGATGAACACGACGGTCGTGCTCAACCGCCGCGAGCTCGAATACTCCGTCTCCGGCCTGATGCATCCGCAATATCCGGCGCCGGACATCAAGCATCTCATCGACCGGCTGCACACCAAGAGCGCGCTGCGCTTCCTCGACCTCGAGCTCACCGGCCCGGTCGAGCTGATGCCGGGCGTCTATTGCGATGCTGCGAACGCCCATACCGAGGGCTCGATGAACATCCACGTCCACACCGCCGACGGCATCGCCACCATCTGCGGCGACGTCATCTACGATTTCAACGACCAGATCGTGACGCCGTTCAACGAGATCCAGGATGGCGAGCCGCGCACCACCGGCAATCACGGCACCACCAAGCGTGCCGAGAAGGCGGCGATCAAGAAGCTGTTGTCGAGCTCGCGCTATCTGCTGCCGGTGCATGATCGTCCCGCCAAGATCGAAGGCGGCGTCGTAACGGGGCGGCTGCATGACCAGGTGCCGGGTCCGATCGTGCAGTCGCTGCCGCAGCGGCACTGGTTCCCGGCGTGATCCGCACGAGGCACAACGATGACACACGTGACCTTGCGCCCTGAGTTCGAGACCCTGGTCGACCCCTACGCGCCGGTGGCGCAGGTGGCGACCGGCTTCGAGTTCACGGAGGGGCCGATCTGGCATCCCGTCGAGCAGTTCCTGCTGTTCTCCGACATGCCGGCTGATGTCCGCCGCCGCTGGGATGCGAAGCGCGGCGTGGTCGAGATGCGGCGGCCCTCGAACAAGTGCAACGGCATGACCTATGATGCCGAGCTCAACCTGATCGTCTGCGAACACGCGACGTCGTCGCTGGTGCGCGAGCGTCCCGACGGCCGCCGCGAGATCCTGGCGTCGCATTTCGAGAACCAGGAACTCAACAGCCCCAACGACGTGTGCGTCCACTCGAGCGGGGCGATCTACTTCTCCGATCCGTGGTATGGCCGCATGCCGGTCTATGGCGTGGAACGGCAGCGCCAGCTCGGCTTCCAGGGCGTGTACCGGGTGGCGCCGGGCGGCGGGCCGCCGCGGCTGCTCGTTGACCGCCATCTGTTCGACCAGCCCAACGGGCTGTGCTTTTCGCCGGACGAGAAACTGCTTTACGTCAACGACACGGTGCAGGCGGTGATCCGCGTGTTCGACGTCGGCGGCGATGGTGCGCTGTCGAACGGACGCATCTTTGCAAGCGGCATCCGTTCCGAGCTCGAGCCCGGCGTGCCCGACGGCATGAAGTGCGATCAGCGCGGCAATGTCTGGGTCACCGCTCCCGGCGGCGTCTGGGTCTACGCGCCCGGCGGCGAGCTGCTCGGCAAGGTCCGCGTGCCGGAGCTCGTCGCCAACCTCGCCTGGGGCGGGGCTGATTTCCGCACGCTCTATCTGACCGCGACGCATTCGGTCTACGCGATCGCAACCAAGATCGGTCCGCGCCACGAGACGTATATGAGCGGGCGGACTGGCAGCAACGCCGCGCCGGCCACCGCGTCTTCGGCCCCGCAGCTCGCTGCTGGCGACATGCAGCTCGACCCGCGCCGCTGCGCCATGATCATCCAGGACCTGCAGAACGACGTCATCATGGACGGCGGCGCCTTTGCCGAGTCCGGAGCGCCGGGGCACGCCAGGCAGCAGCGTGTTATCGACAATGTCCGGCGGCTCGCTGAGGCCGCCCGCGCGCGCGGCGTCGTCATCATTCACGTCTGGTTCGTGGTCGAGCCCGGCGCCCCCGGCGTGACCCTGAACGCGCCGTTGTTCGAGGGTTTGGTCGACAGCAGGGCGATGGTGCGCGGCAGCTGGGGGGCCGCGCCGGTCGCGGGGCTGGAGCCGCGGAGCGGGGACTTCGTCGTCGAGAAGATGCGGATGAGCGCCTGGGAGGGCACGCGGCTCGAGACCATTCTCAAGGCCACCGGGCGCGACGTCATCATCAACACCGGCGCCTGGACCAACATGTCGGTCGAGCACACCGCGCGGACCGGGGCGGACAAGGGCTACTTCATGGTGGTGCCGGAGGATTGCTGCTCGACCATGAACGCGGACTGGCACAATGCGTCGATCAACTTCGCCATGCAGAATGTTGCTGTCGTGACCACGGCCGACGCGGTGATCAGGGCACTTGGGTGAGGCATGCCAAAGCTGTTGCATCTCGTCGCCTCGCCGCGGGCGGATTCGGAATCCAGCGCCGGCGCGCGCGCCTTCCTGGACCGCTTCAGGCAGGCGCGGCCGGGATGGGACGTCGACGAGATGAATCTGTGGCGCGAGAATCTGCCGGAGTTCGACGGTGAGATTTTGCAGGCGAAGTATGCCCGCATGGGCGGCCGCGCCTTCACCGACGGCCAGCGCGGGGCGTTCGCGGCGGCCGAACGCATGGCGGTGCGGCTCGATCTGGCCGAGCGCGTCGTGATCTCGACGCCGATGTGGAATTTCGGCATTCCCTACAAACTCAAGCACTGGCTCGACATCATCAATCAGCCGGGCCTCACCTTTCACTTCGATCCGTCGCGTGGCTACCTGCCGCTCCTGAAGGATCGTCCGACGCTGGTGATCCTCGCCAGCGGCGGCGACTTCACCACCGGCATCAGCCGGGGGCGGACCGACCTCGCGACGCCCTATTTGCGCGAGGCGCTGCGCTTCATGGGTCTTCGCGACCTCCACTTCGTGGCGATCGGGCCGACCAGCGGACCGGCCACGCACACCGCCGCCGCACGTGAGCGGGCGCACAGGCGGCTCGCCGAGATGGCCGCACGATTCTAGCTGATGCGACGTTCCCGATTGCGATCCGACGGCAGACGAGACGGACTCAGCCGACGAGGTCGACTGCGGCTCCAGCCGCGTCGATCAGGTGAACACGTTCGATCTCGGTGCGGGGCAGCAGTGCACGGATCTCGGGCTCCGACATCAGGCTGAACGCGGTCGAGAGCGCGTCCGCCGCCGTTGCATTGCCGGCGACCGTGGTCACGCTGCGATAGCGCTGCGCGCAGCCGCCGCTGTGCGGATCGAACAGATGATTGAAGCGGCCTTGTGGATCGAAGCGGAGGCCATAGGCGCCTGACGTCGATACGGCCCGATCGATGATCGGTAGCATCGCGGCGATCCGATCGGGATTGTCAGGGTCGGCGATCCCGACCTCCCAGGGCCGCGCGTCCGGCCGTGCGCCGATGGCGCGGGCTTCGCCCATGTCGACCAGGCTGTGCTGTACACCCTCGCCGCGCAGCAGCTCGACGATCCTGTCCGTGACATAGCCCTGCGCGATGCCATTGAGGGTGAGCGCCATGCCGCGCGGCATGACGATGCGATCGCGACTGACGCCGAGCCGCTGATGGCCGACCCGCGTCAGCGCCTCTTGCACGGCCGCCTGCGGCGGGCCGTCGGGATTGGCATCCGGGCGCGAAAAATGATCGGCGTAGAGCGTCCACAGCGGCTGCACGGTCGGGTCGAAGCGGCCGTCGGTCATCGCGGCGTAGCGCTGCGAGCGTGTGAGGATGTCGACCAGCTCGGGCGCGGGGTCCACCAGCACGCCGGTGCGGTTCAGCGTCACCAGCGCCGATTGCTCCAGATACAGGCTGAACAGGCGCTCGAGCCGCCGGGCTTCGCCGATCGAGACCGTGATCAGCCGTTCGGCTTCTTGCCGGTCGCGGTGATGAAGCTTGATCGTGGCGACGGCGCCGAGCAGCGTGCCGCGCCATTCGACCAGTCCGCTTGTGCTGTCGGCCGCATGCGCCCTGGAAGGAGCGACCGCGAGGCCCGCCAATGCGGCGCTGATGCGGATGAAGCGCCGACGCGAGAGCTGATTTGTCATCGTTGCACCTCAGGCGTGTCCTTGTGGCCCGGCTGGATCGTAACGGCGTTGTCGTCGGGCGAGCTCAGCACATAGTCGCGCGGCACCCCGGTGAAGCCGACGATGCGGCCGCCGTGCTCGGCAGCGAATCGCTCGGCCGCGCTCCGATCCGAGAACGGCACCGCCTCGTCGCTGCCCATGCCGCTCCTGACCCGGCTGCCGATCACGAACACCGCCTTGCGCGCCTCGACCCAATTGTCGGCGCCCGGATTGTCCCAGCTCGCGGCTTTGCCCATGTCGGAGACGTAGATCGCCTGGATTTCCTTGGGCTCGTCGGGCAGCATCGTGAAGGCGATGGCGTCGCGCGCGGAGGAGAACCACACCGGCTCGATCAGGCTGGCGGCGAAGATCTGTCCCTTGGGGCCGGAATGCTCGAGCAGGTTCATTCCGCAATAATGCCCGATCGCCTCCGCCGTCAGCTTGACCGGCGGCGGCGGCGCGGCGGCCTGCTTGTCGTTGCAGGCGGCGAGCGCAAAGGCGACGATGAGCGCGCCGGCGTAAGCGAGGCGTTTCATAGCTCTCTCCGGGAGAAGGCCAGCGCGGCGCCTGCGAGCGGCACCAACGTCCACAGCACCAACGCGGTGAGCAGCACCTCAACCGACAGCGTACTGCTGCCGGCGAGCCCGGCCATGCCGGAGAACAGGCTGACATTGGCGAAGCCGGTCAGGTTGAACAGCCGGTAGGCGTCGGTCGGGTTGAGCAGCAGCAGCGCGCTGAGCAGGCCGCCGGAGACGTTGCGGCCCTGGTCGATGACCAGAAGGCCGAGCAGCGCCATGTCGTAGATCAGGACGAGCGCGAGCCACAGGCCAATGCAGACACCCGCTGCGGTGCCGCGGTCGCGCACGACTGCGCTGACCAGATAGCCGATCGCGACGAACACCGCGCCAAGCAGAACGGAGGAGCCGATCATCGCGGCGAAGGCCGTGAGCCCGTCGCTGTCGAAGTGGCTGCCGGCGATCAGCAGCGCCACCGCGGCTGCGCTATAGCCGAGGCAGGTCGCGAAGGCGAGCACGGCAAGATGTCCGAGGAACTTCCCGAGCAGCACCTGCCAGCGCGCCACGGGATAGCTGAGCAGCAGCAGCATGGTGCCGCGCTCCATGTCGCCGACGATGGCGTCGTGCGAGATCAAAAGCGCGATCAACGGGATCAGGAAGATGGTCAGGCTCGACAGGCTGACGATGACGACGTCGAGTGCGCGCGCGCCCACGGTGCCAGTCGGTGCGCTGCCGAGAAAGGTCAGCGACAGCGCGAGCCCTGCCAGCAGCAGGGTCGACGCCAGCACCCAGCGGTTGCGGATCGCCTGCTGGATTTCCTTCGCGGCGATGGTGATCACGGCATTCATTGCGAACGCTCCGCGTGGCGCAGGAAATGCGCGTAGAGCTCGTCGAGATTGGGCGGGATGAGCTCGAGATCCTGCACGGCGGTGCCCTCGGCCGTCGCACGGCGCAGCAGAGCGATCTTCTCGTCCGGCGCCGCGTCGATCTCGACAATGTGGCCGTTGATCCGACGATAGGAGGTCGCCTCCGGCAGCCACGAGGGCCGGCCGGATAGCGGCAGGTCAGCGACCTTGACCCGGATCCGAGTCGGCAGTCGCGCGAGGCGGCGCAGTTCGTCGAGCGTGCCGTCGGCGACCTTGAGTCCCTTGTTCATGATGATGACACGGCCGGCCCTCTCCTCCAGCTCGGTCAGCGCATGCGATGACAGCAGCACCGTCGTGCCCTCGGCGGCGAGCTTCTGGATCACCTCGTAGAACGTCTGGCGCAGTTCGGGATCGAGACCGGTGGTCGGCTCGTCCAGCAGCAGCACGCGTGGCCGGCCGATCAGCGCCTGCGCCAGGCCAAGCCGCTGGCGCATGCCCTTCGAGTAGGTATTGACGCGGCGCCCGGCAGCGTCGCCCAGCCCGACGACATCGAGCAGCGCCAGTGCGCCGCTCGCCGGCTCGCGTTTGAGGCGGGCGTAGAAGGTTTGCGTCTCGCGGCCGGTGAGCGCGGCATCGAAGGCGACGTTCTCCGGCAGATAGCCGAGCCGACGCCGCGAGGAGAACTCGCCGGCGGCCGGGTTTTCGCCGAGCAGCGCGATCGTGCCCTTGGTCGGCCGGATCAGGCCGAGCATCATCTTCATCAGCGTGGTCTTGCCGGCGCCGTTGTGGCCGATCAGGGCCACCATCTCTCCGGCCGCGAGATCGAACGACACGCCCTTGACGGCTTCGACCTTGCCGTAATGCTTGATCACGTCGGCGATATGGACGGTCGCGCTCATCGGGCGCTGCTCCCGGCGGCAGTGCGGCGCGCCGGCGGTGGCGACATCAGCGGATGGCTATCGACCACCCCGCCGGGCAGGATCGCCGGAAACTGCGCCTGCGCCCAGCGGATGACCTGCACGGCCGGGCTGTTGATCAGGACTTTGGCGGCCGGCGCCGTCCACAGCACGCGGTCGATCAGATCGTTCGGCCGGTAGGCGGTGTCGGCAACGCCGTCGCCGTTGAGGTCGAAGCCGGGATTGTCGCTCCAGTAATTGCCGCGGCCGTTCTTCGACCAGTCGAGATGGCGGGTGCCGACATATTTGATCTGGCTGGCGTTGTTGACGAAGGCATTGCCCCGGATGTCGTTGCCTTCGGAGCCGGCGGTGAAGTGCACGCCGATCTCGCAGCCCTCGAACCAGTTATTGGTGATACGATTGTTGTTCGTGTTGTAGATGAACACGCATTTCTCGGGGCCGGGACGGACGCCGCCGCTCGGTGTGAACACGCTCTTGTCGGTCAGCGGCACGCCTTCGTCGGTGCCGCGGTTCTCGGCGGTCGCCCAGCGCTCCGCCGGCTGCAAGCCGCCGATCACGCTGTTGCCGGAGATTTGCGAGCCGTTGGTCGCGTTGAACAGCATGCCGCGATCGCGGTCGTGGTCTGAGACGTTGTCCTTCACGACCAGGTTCTTCGAGAACATCATCGCGTAGCCGATGATGTTGCCGACCGAGACGTTGCCGGTGATCTCGCCGTCATTGGCGTACATGTAGTGGACGGCAAAGCGCAGCTCGCTGAAGCGGTTGTGGCTGAACGTGTTGTTGCGGCTGGTAATGGCGAACACGCCATCGCGGCCATAGCGGATGTCGTTGTCGATCACCTTGGCGCCCGGCGCGTTCCAGACCGAAACGCCATTGCCGGTGCCGCCGGGCAGCGTCGCGCGCAGGCCGATGATGCTGTTGTGGCGGACCATGGCATTGGCTGATCCGTGCAGATAGACGCCGAACAGATTGCCTTCGATCCGGTTGTTCTCGATCAGCGTGTCGTGCGCGCCCTGGTCGACGAAGATGCCGGAATCCATCTTCTCGAGCGAGCGGCCGGATCCTTTGAGGACGAAGCCTCGAATGACGGTACCCGGTGCCGTGACGGTAATGACGCTCCCATGCCCATCGCCGGTGATCACCGCGCCGTGCGCGCCCGTCAGTGTCAGGCGATGGGTGATCCGCAGCGGCCCGCGATAGGTGCCTGCGGCCAGCGCGATCTCATCGCCGTCGGCGGCGCGATCGAGGACGCCCTGCAAGTCGGCAATATCGGCCGCGATCTGTCGTGTCGCCGCTGTTGCGCGGAAGGGCAGGCCGGCGACGACGAGCGCCGCCAGCCCCAGAGTCTTGATATGGCGCATGCGCCGCATCGCTCACGCGTTCTGCGGCGAGACCAGCATGCGTCCGCGCATTTCCATGTGCATGGCGTGACAGAACCATGTGCAGAAATACCAGTACACGCCGGGCTTGTCGGCGATGAACGTCACCGACGAGGTCTGCTGCGGATCGATCTCCATGTTGACGCCGTAGTTCACGATGCAGAAGCCGTGCACCAGATCCTCGACGTCGTCGATGTTGGTGACATAGACGGTCACCTCGTCACCCTGCTTGACCTCGAACTTCTCGAGCGCATAGGCGGGCGCGCTAGACCACATATAGACGCGCACCTTGTTGCCGTCGCGGATCACCTTGGCGTCGCTCTCCAGTGTGACGCCGTCGGCTGCGGCCTGCTTGCGGGCGTCGGCGAAGAACGGGTCGTCGCGCTTCCAGATCGAGGTCACGCGGCCCTCGAGCTTGGAGCGGTGCACGATGACGGCGTCGTGCGGCTCGGCGAAGCTCGGGCCGTCGTGCACCAGCTCCATCTTGTCGCCGGTGATGTCGATCAGCTGGTCGTTTTCCGGCTTCAGCGGCCCGACATTCAGGAAGCGGTCCTTGGAGAACTTGTTCAAGGACAGCAGCCATTTGCCGTCGGCTTCCTTGGTCTCGCCCATCGAGGCGTGGTTGTGGCCCGGCTGATAGTGGACGTCGAGCTTCTGGATGATGGGGTTGACCTTCTCGCCCTTGAAGGCTCGCTTGGCGAGATCGATGCTCCATTTGCAGACCTGGCTGTCGAGGAACAGCGTAGTGTAGGCATTGCCCCGGCCGTCGAAGGCGGTGTGCAGCGGCCCGAGGCCGAGCTCCGGCTCGGCCACGACGACGTCGCGCGGCTTGATCTTGTCGTCGAACAGGTTGTCGATCAGGCGGACGTCGATCACCGTGACCGTCGGCGCCAGCTTGCCATTGGCGACGACATGGATGCCGTCGGGGGCGGTGTTGAGGCCGTGCGGGCTGTTCGAGACCGGAACGTAGCGCGTGTAGGGCGAGCCCTTGCGGCCGTCGATGACGGGAACGCCGTTCATCTCCTTGAAGTCGCCCTTCTTGACGGCTTCCTCGATGCGCTTGATGTTGAATATCGTCACCCAGTCCTGCTCGCTTGCCGTCATCTCGGCCAAGGTAACGCCCTTTTCCGAGTTGTAGCAGGTGGAGAAGGCATATTTGCCCTGGTAGTCGCAATCGGTGTTGTCGAGATTGCCGTCGACGATCACCTGCCAGGCAACCTTCATGGTATCGCCGTCGACGGCCGAGAACATCGACCAGTATTTCGACTTGTCGTCGAGCACCTTGCCGTCATTCGGTAGCGGCACCTCATATTCGCCGTTGCAGAACACGTAGCCGGTGCGCGGGAACTTCTGCGGCCGCATGCCGTGGATGGTGTACTGGTTCGGCAGCTCGATGATCTTGTCGCATTTCATCACGTCGGTGCGAATGCGGGCGAGGCGGGTGTTGGCCTTGTCGTTGATAAAGATGTAGCGGCCGTCATATGTGCCATTGGTGAACGACATGTGCGGATGGTGGCAGTCGCCGTTCATCCAGATGCCGAGCCTGTCCTTGAGCCGCTCGCGCGTCTCCGGCAGCAGCCCCTCGGTCATGATCTTGCGGCTCTCGTTGGTCTGGCCCCAGCCGGTGGCGCTGCACCGGTTGAAGACGGGGATGCGCATCAGCTCGCGCATCGACGGCATGCCGATGATCCGCAGCTCGCCGGTCTGGCCGCTGGAGAAGAACACGTAGTATTCGTCGAGCTCGCCGGGGGCGACCTCCGCCTTGCCGGCGCCCTGGGCCGAACGTGGTTGCGCGGCGGCCGGCGCGGTCTCGACGCTCTTGCCAAGTCCAATGCTGCCGGCTACGCCGGCCGCGCCCAGTGCGGCGGTGCCGACGATCTGCCGGCGGCTGATTTTTGTCTGGTCGTCGTCTTGCGCCATCGTCGTCTCCTTATGATGGATGGGTGAGATCGTTGGAGGGGGCCGTCGCCGCCATCGGCTGGCCGGCATGGGTGATCACGGTCTTCGGACCGGATTTCGCGGCGCGCATCGACGGCGATGACATCGCCTCGAATTTCTCGCGCTTGAGCCGGACCTGGATCATGTGCGGGCAGCGCTGATCGTCGTAGTAGAGCTCCTGGCAATGCATGCAGTAGATGCATTCATTGACGTTGATGTGTCCCTCGGGATGGATCGACTGCACCGGGCATTCCTTGGCGCAGCGCTGGCAGGGCGAGCCGCACTCCTTCCAGCGACGCAGCCATTCGAAGGTGCGGATGCGTCCGGGAATCGCCAGTGCCGCGCCCAGCGGGCAGAGATAGCGGCAGAAGAAGCGTTCGATGAACAGGCCGATGCCCAGCAGCGCCGCGGCATACAGCACGAACGGCCAGCTGCGCGAGAATTTCAGGATGATCGCGGTCTTGAACGGCTCGACCTCCGCGACCTGTTCGGCGAGCGCGACCGAATAAAGCGACAGGCCGAACAGGCCGAGGAAGATGATGTATTTGATCGGCCAGAGACGCTCATGCAGACCCCAGGGCACCGTGATCTGCGGCACCTTGAGCCATTTTGCCACTGTGTTGGTGAGCTCCTGCAGCGCGCCGAACGGACAGAGCCAGCCGCAGAACGGCCCGCGGCCCCAGAACAGCAGTCCAGCCGCCGTTGCCGCCCACAGGATGAAGATCAAGGGCGCCGCGAGGAAGAACTCCCAATGGAAGCCGGTCAGCAGCGCGTTGACGAAGGTGACGACGTTGACGACCGAGAGCTGGGCGTTGGCGTACCAGCCGAGCCAGACCAGCACGAACAGGAGATAGGCGCGGCGGACCCAGGTGTAGAGCCGGGGACGGCGCACCAGAACGTTCTGGAAGAAGAAGATCCCCGTGAGCACGGCCAGCGCCAGCGCGGTGATGCCGATGGCGACCATCTGCGAGCGCCAGATGCGCATCCATAACGGCTCTTCGGTGTCGTCGGCGACCGGTTGCGCCGTGGCCGGGGCGGGACGTGCGGTCGTCGCCTTCGCTGCCGGCACAGCGGGGCGCGTCTGCTGCTTCAAGTAGGCGTCGGGCACCGTGTAGTCGATATCGAAAGTCAGGAACGCCTTGTCGTGGCTGCCTGTGCTTCGTTGCACCAGGAGCTGGAGCTGCCATGGCTCGGTCGGGTCGAGCGTGAATTCGGGCGGCGTGACGAACAGTCCGATCTCGCGCAGGGCAGGGGCGCCGGCCGCGGCCAGCGCACCGAGGCGCATGTGGTTCTTGTCGCGGAACCGTGTGCTTCCGCCCTCCTGCAGCACCTCGATGCGGTCGAAGATGCCGCCTCGGACATAAGCGGAGCCCTTGAACGAGTAGATGCCGTCGCCGGCGACGACGATCGCCTGCTGTCCGGGCTGCAATCGCTGCTTGAGTCGCTGATAGCCCTCATCGCCGAGCAGGCTGCGGCCGATGGTGGGCACGCTGACCATGGCCACATATAGATCGATGAAGGTGTCGCCGGCATCGCCGGGCTCCGGACTTTGCGCGGCCGCCGCATTGCCCGACTTGGCGAACGCGTCGTTGACGTCGCCGATGCTGAGATGCAGGCGCCGCACCGAGCCGTCGCCGAGCAGGCTGCTCCAGTCGCGGATCTCGCTCTTGTCGGGATCGACCATCCTGGCCACGCCCGGCTGTGCTGCGGCGGCGCTCGCCGCAGCGCCGGCACCGATGCGGCCGCTGCGGATCAGGCGCGTGGCCGCGCGCACGATGCTGTCGTGCATCACTAGCACGGTGACCGTGGCACCTGAGACGATGTCGGCCTGCGGCGCGTGTTCTGCGCCTTGCGCAATCGGCATCATGTCCTTGCCGAGCAGGCCGTTGAGTGCGGCAACGATGCGTGGCTCGGGAATGCCGATCAGCACGATCGGCTCCTTGTGATCGACCAGCTTCAGCCCGGTGATGACGCCCTTGGGATCGATGCCGACGAGGATGTGGATCGGCTTGCCCGAATAGCCGACGGAATTGGCGAAATCGGAGTTGAGATAGACGTAACCCTTGAGCTGATCGCCGCGATACACCGGCATGATCGGCGGCTCGCCTTGCGGCACGCCGAAACGGTCCGCATTGGGGAAGAGATCGCCCGGCGTGATCTTCGAGAGGTAGGTTGCGAGATCGCCGGCCGCATGTGCTGCGCGCGGGGCCGCGATGGCGCAGAGCCCGATGAGGATTGCTACCAAGATAGCAGGCATGCGCCACCGATTGGTGGCGACATCACTCGCAACCATGATCACCTCAAGCGGAACGGCCGGCCCACGAAGGAGCCGTATTCCAGTCAGGACTGTTTCGGGAAGGAAGGATCGTCGCCATTGACAATCCCTGAGATAGAGTCAGGCTAAATTGACTCCTTATCGTGCCGGTTGTCTAGTGGGTCGCAATCCGACGGACGTTGCGCTGGATCAAACAGGCCCGGACAATCAGGCGGACTATTATATGTTGTTGTCACGCACGCTCTCGCTCAAGTCGGAACCGGCCGGGAACCTGCATTCGATCGACGAGCTGTTCGCGCTCGCGAATGCGATGGAGCAGGAGGCGGCCGATCGCTACGACGAGCTGTCCGGAGAGATGCAGCGTCAAGGCCGGCTCGATCTGGCCGACGTCTTCGCGAGGCTGGCCGCGGCCGAGCGCGAGCATGTCGACAGTGTCGCGCAATGGTCGCAAGCGCGTACGGGGCGCGCCCCCGATGCGTCGCTGGTGCGCTGGCAGCCGCCGGAGACCTTTGAGCCCGGCGCGGCGCGCGAAATTCAGGATTCGCGGTTGATGACTCCTTACCGCGCGCTGTCGATGGCGGTGCGCAACGAGGAACGGGCCTTCGCGTTCTGGTCCTATCTCGCCGCATTTAACGATGTTCCCGAGGTCAAGAGGGCGTCCGAGGCCATGGCGCGGGAGGAGCTCGGTCATGTCGCGACGCTGCGCAAGGAGCGGCGCCGTGCCTATCATCTTGAGACCGACGCCAGGCGCGCGGCGTCAGTGGCGTCGGACGCCTGCACGATCGACGCCGGCCGGCTGGAGCGTCGACTCGCCGAGCTGCTCGACGCGATGGCGGCGCGCGCCGCAGGCCGCCCGGCAGATCGCGTGGGCGAGCTTGCGCGCGAAGCCGCGGCAATGGCATCGGACGTTGCGGGCCTGTTGCGCCTGCCGGCTGGGCTCGCGCAAGCCGATGCAGCCGTGCTGGCGGAAGCGTTCGCGGACGCGTATCTGGAGCATGCGGAGCGAGCGACCGAATCGGACCGGCTCGGTCTCATGCAGCGGCTGGCGTCGCAGGCGATCGCGCGGCTGGCCTGGCTGCGGTCGCTCGGTTGAGTCCGACTGCAGCGCTGCTCGGCGAAAGACAAGGGTCGCCCAGCCAGGCTGGACGACCCGGTCATCATGAGGCTCAGTTGCGGGTCGGCGCCGGCACGGCGGTGCGGTTCGCCGGCACCGTGACGGGCTGGAAGGAGAACACGTCGCGACTGCGCGGATCGACGGTCACCTTGAGCCAGCGCACGTCGTTGTTGCCATTGCCCTGATTGTCGCCGAACGTTTCGACGCGAACGAAGTTCTCAAGCCGCTGGCCGGCAGCGTTGAGGAACGGCTGGTCGATCCGGAAGTAGTGGGAATCGCCGTGGACGTAGGCGACCGGCTTGCGGAACGCCTCGACCTCGGTGCGCAGCGCAGTCAGGAAGCTGACGAAGCCATCGGGCTGCCCGTCGGTTTCGGCGAGCGTCTTGGGATCGCGCAGCGGCGCACGCGTCGGGTCGGCTTGGTCCCAGCCCGGGTTGCCCTGGGTGATGAACATCACCGCAGCGGAATTGCGCCTCTTGGCTTCAGCGAAGGTCTGCTGCATCCACAGAATCACGGCCGTATTGCGCGCATTGTATTCGTCCGGATCGGGGTTGGTGTCGCAGAGATTGTTGCAGGATCCCTGGATGTTGAGCGTCGCATAGGTCACGCGGCCGAGGGTCCAGCGGCGATTCTCGACGCAACCGACCTTGGTGCCATTGGCGCTGAGGCACAGCGGATCGGTCTGCACCTCCTGGCGCAGCTTGCGCTGGCCGAGCGAGAACGGTGTCGAGAAGAATATCTTGCGCTCGTAGTCGAGCCGGTCGCGCGAGTTGAAGCCGCCGTTCGACGGGCGATCGCAATCGACCCAGTCGTTGTCGCCCGGCGTGAACATGGCCGGTGCCTCCAGGCTGTTGAAGAAGGCGAGCGCCTGGGCGTAGAGGCCGGCATCGCAGGCGGAATTGGAGCCCTGCTTCAGGTCGCCGTCATGCGCCGTGAACTTCAGCCGGTGGGCGTTCATGTCCGCGATCAGGTTCGGGACGCCGACGGTGGCCTGCAGCGTGGAGTAGGGTAGGTCGCCCCAAAGGCCGATGGCGTAGCTGTCGTCATCGTCGTCGAAGCCGTGGTCGTGCGCGAGGCTTGGCGCGGCAGCGGCGAACGCGAGCAACGACACCGTGATCGACAATGTGAGCAGTTCGTGAAAGGCAGATTTGAATGATGATCGAAGTGACATTCTGCAAGATCCCCCAAGACCTCGGTTGTATCGCGCCGCTTCACTCAAGCGGCGGCGGGACGATGCGGAGGGTCGATAACGGGGGCGTGACGATCAGCTGACAATCCGCTGACGGATTCACGATGTTGCGGATCGGTGCGTCACTGAGAGATTGTCGCAGCTGGCGACGCAAAAAGGCCCGCCGCATCGTCTGCGGCGGGCTGTTTTTCACGGCAATGATGTCAGCCGTGGACGCTCGGTCGATCAGCGATCGTCGCCGGAGTGTCCGTCGTGGTCGTGGTGGTGCCAGCCGCCGTCATGATCGTGGTCACCATCGTCGTCGCTGAAGGCGAACAGGTTCATCAGGTCGCCGATCGCCGGACGGTTCTTCGGCACATAGCGGTGGTCATCCCGGTCATGGATCGGGTTGGGCAGCCGGTCGCGGCTGACGGCGGAGATCGTGGGCAGCCGCCAGTTGCGCTCGATGAATTTCAGCAGCGACACGTGATCGTAATAGGTGTGGTCGACATGGCCCTTCTTGGCCAGCGGCGAGACCAGGATGAAGGGGATCCGGGTGCCGTCGCCGAGAAAGTCGACCGGCTGGATATAGCCGGAGTCGTAGTAGCCGCCGCCTTCGTCGGTCGTGATGAAGATCGCAGTCTTGGCCCAGAGCTGAGGATTGGCCTTGACCCGATTGATCAGCGCCTCGAGGAATTTCTCGTAGAGATCCGCGGTCGAATCGGCGGGATGACCGGCGAGCGCCTCGAACGGACGCACGAACGACACCGCCGGCAGCGTGTTGTTCTGCACGTCCTTCACGAAGGCGCCGTAGTTCTGCAGCTTGGCTTCCTCCGCCGGGGTCTTCATGATCTTGTTGAAGCCGGTGAGCGGGTCGCAGATGCCGCAATAGGAGTGGAACAGCAGCGGCACGCCGTCGACGCTGCTGGCGAAGGTGGTGGTGTCGTCACCGCGGTCGGCGCTGTAGTACTTCCAAGAGACGCCTTTCGCCGTCATCACGTCGGCGATGGTCGGCGCGCTCTGCGGCGGCAGCACGAACTTGTCCGAGCCGAGCGCGTTCGGCTTGGCGCTGGTCTGGTTCCAGAACATGCTATAGTTGTTGACGAGGTAATAGTGGTTCGGCGCGCAGTTGTTGCTGGTGACGCCGTTCTTGAACAGCTGCTCGTTGACGGCGGCAACGCCGGGCGCGCTTGGGTCGGAGCAGTTGACGTAGGATCCGCCGCTGTATCCGTCCTGCTTGTAGTAGTTGTTGGTGCCGGGGACGGGATCGGGATTCTCGATCTGGTTGGCGTAGGGCACGGCGGGGGTGCCGTTCAGCGTCTCGGGATTGGTGAAGAACGCAGCGTGGCCGGTGACGAGGGCCTGGAAGTTGGCTCCGGTGCCGCCCATGATCGCTTGGTGATAGTTGTCGCTGATCGCGTACTCGTCGGCGAGCTGCTTGAAGAACGGCGCGTCACCCGGCTGGGCCTTGCCGGAGGCGTCGGTGAACGGGTTCATGTTGTAGAACCCCATCGAGATGGCGCCTTCCATCGGGTTGAACCCGCCGGACGGATAAGGCTGCCCGTTCGACCCGGTGCCGATGGTCTGTTCGACCCACACGAACTTGTCGTGCTTGCCGCCGTCGATGTCCTGCCACATCTGGAAGAAGCGGTGTACCGGATCTCCAGTATAAGCGGCGTATGAGACGTATTTCGAAATCTGGTACGGCCCATTGGGAAGATTGGCCGGGAAGCGGGTGTCGAGGACGTTCTGCGGCAGGCCGATTCCATAGGTGGTGTAGGGTTGCGGCAGCGTCGCATAGGCGCCCGTGGACGCGGTCTCGGCAGTATAGCGAACCTCGTCGCGGCCGATCCGCTGCTCTGCCTTCTTGAAGTGCCGGCCCGGCGTGCCGTCTTCGTTGACGATTCCCTTGCTGAGCAGATTGTCGATCGTCTGCCCCGGCATTGGCTTGTACGTGCCGAACAGATTGTCGAACGTGTGGTTCTCGCCGACGATGATGATGACGTGCTCGATCGGTGTGCTCGTCGCCGCTCCGGCGAAGGCTGGCGCGACGCTGGTCGCGGTGAATACGGCGGTGGTCGCAAGGGCGAGCGCCTTGGATCGTGTGACTGTTCTGGTCATGAGATCTCCAGACGGAGGAGGGTGGTGGCGCGCGCATGCTGATGGACGCTTGCCTGCGACGATCTATCGCGGCAACAAATTGCAACGTGGTGTCGGTCTTGCTTCGGTTTTGTGAAATGCGCCGAGCAGCGCGAATGCAGGAGACAATGCGCCCCACCGCGCCAGCCATCGCGTGCCGCGCCGTCTTCACTCCATTGCTGCAGGGAGCCCGCCTTCGCCGAGCCATGAACCGGCAATGCCGGTCAGAGCTGGCCCGGGACCCAGTCCAGCGCGAGGGCCTGGCCCTGGGCGATCTGGCTGGCCGACATCTTCGAGGCCACGGCGTTGCGAAGCCGCAGGAAGTAGCTGCGCTGTGTCGACTTGGCGTGCCCGGCGGCGAGGTTGAGCCATTTGTAGGCGAGCACGACGTCCTGTGGAACGCCATGTCCCTTGTCATACATCAGGCCAAGCATCGCTTGGCCGAATGGATTGCCGGCGGCGGCGGCCTGGCAATAGAGATCGCTGGCGACCTCATAGGCCTGCGGGGTCCCAAAGCCGTTCTCATACATGAAGCCGAGCATGGCCTGCGCGCGCGGATCGCCGCGCAGCGCCAGCGGCGTCAGCACGCGCACGGCGCGGACGAAGTCGCCGCGCGCATAGGCACTGCGTGCGGCACTAACCGAATCGGCGTGCGCGGGCGATGTGATTGCGCCGAGCAGCAGGCCGGCTGCGGTGCAGACGACGGCGAGGCACCGCATCGTCGGCCGGGTCATTGGGCGGGGATCAGCGGGTGGTGCGGACACGCAAATCATCCGTGATGCTGGCTCCAACCGATCCGCGGAGCTTGGAGCGGAGTTCTTCGGCCACCTGATGGGCATCGCTGCCGTCGCGAATGATCTGCGGCCGGATGAAGATGATCAGCTCTGTGCGCGTGCCCTTCTTGTCCTGATGCGAGAACGCGTCGCCAAGCACCGGGATCTCGTCGAAACCCGGAATGCCGTTGCGATTGCCGTTCTGCTGTTCGCTGATCAGGCCGGCCAGCAGCACGGTCTGGCCGTTGGCGACGGAGATCGCGCTCTTGACCTTGCGCTGCGACACCGTCGGCGTCAGGCTCGCTGCCGTCTGCGCGGCGACGTTGCTGATCTCCTGCTCGATCTCGAGCCGGACGTTGCCGTTGGCGGCGATCCGCGGCACGACGCGCAGGATGATGCCGGTGTTGCGATAGTCGATGGTGTTGACCACCGTGTTGCTCGACGACAGCACGGTGGCGCTGCCAGTCGAGACCGGCACGACGTCGCCGACCTGCAAGGTGGCGCTTTGGTTGTTGATCACGACCAGCGAGGGATTCGAGAGCACCTTCACGCTCGTCACGGTGTGAAGCGCATCGAGGATCATGTTGGGCGACGCTTCATTGCCGATCAGGAAGTTGAATCCGGGCAAAGCGCGGTTGATCAGCGCCGTCGTCGCGGCTGAGGCCGTGGCCGTCGCGACCGAAGTCGCCTGCGTGTTGCTGATGGAGCCCCGATCGGTGCCGAGCCCGAGGAATTTGCTCGAAAGATATGATTGCACGCCGTAGGAGAGTTCGTTGGTGAGCGTCACCTCGGCGATGGTCGCGTCGATGCCGACCTGCAACACCGGCTGATCGAGCTGCTGCAGCGTGCCGGAGATGATGCGGTAGCTCTCGCGGTCGGCGTAGATCAGCAGCGAGTTGTTCACCGTGTCCGGCGTGATGCGCACGTTCGGCATCAGGGACTGCCCGCCACTGCCGCCAGCGCGGGGTTCCAGTCCGGTCGAAGTCGGCGTGCTGCTGGATGATGACGTGCTCGACGCCTGCATGCCGGACAGGCCGCCTGCGCCCTGGGTCCGGCTCGACGGATTGGCACTGGCGCTCGAGGATCCCGTCGCATTGGCGTTGAAGGACAGCCGGTCGGCAACGGAGGTCGTGGTGCCGTCGGAGCCCGGCGCGGCCTGGCCGTCGGCGCTGTCGGTGGAGGACGAGCCGGCGCCGCCGAACATGTCGGTGAGCACCTTGGCGAGCTGGCGCGCGTCGCCGTAGCGGACCCGGTAGACGTGGACGCTGGTGCGCCCGGAGTCGGCCTGATCGAGCCGGCGGATCCAGGTCGCCGCGCTCTGCAGCAGCGCCGGCTTGCGCGTCACGACCATGATCGCGTTCAGGCGATTGACGACCTGCAGCTTGACGAGATTCTGGCTCAATCCGTTCTCACCAGAGTCCATGATCTTTTCCAGCTCCGCCATCAACGGCTCTGGCGCCGAATTGCTGACCGGGAAGATGCCGACGGACTGGCCGCGCATCCAGTCGACGTCGAAGCTCATCACGGTTTCGATCGCGGAGCGTCGCTCAGCTCCTGTGCCCTGGATCAGAAGCAGGTTCCGGGTGGTGTCGGCGCGCACGCTGCCGGCGCGGGTCGCGAAGCTGTCCATCAGCTTGAGGATCGTCTGCGCACCGACATATTGCAGCGGCACGACGGAGACGCCGTAGCCGGGCTCGGCGCGGCCGGCTTCGCCGTCGACGCGTCCGGCTCCGATGGCGTCGCCGAGCGGGGTCAGCTTGTAGCCACCGCCTTCGCGGACCAGCACGACGCCGGACAGGCGCAGCGCGCTCTCCAGCACGAACAGGATGTCTGATTTCGGCACCGGCCGCGCCGACACCAGGCTGACGCTGCCCTGCACGCGGGGATCGATCGCGTAGCCCGCGCCGAGGATGTCGCCGATCACGACCTTCGCGACCACTGCGATCGGCGTGTTCTCGAAATTGAGATCATAGCCCTTGCCGTCCGCCGCCGGCAGCGGTCTGACCTCGGCGACCTCCTGAACCGTGGTCCCTTGATAGGTCCGCGCGCTCGCGCGCTCGACCTCGGGGCGTCCCTGGATCGATGCGACCGGTGCATTGTCGCGCGGCAGGATGTCGAGCGAGCGCACCTTGTCGATGACATCGACATCGGCAGGCGCGCTGGCCAGGGAATTGAGCGTTGCCATGTTGCAGGAGGCGAGCAGCACCGCGATCGCCAGCAACGAGGCATGTCTGACAACCGCAGCGGACTGGCTTCGATTGCCGATACCAAACATGGACTTACCGATCTACTCGTGTTGACCGGCCGAAACGGGGCAGCGCCTCGGTTTGACCGCGCAGCCTGCATAACGGTCCAATATGACACTTATGTATAATTGGCGGCTGCCGTCCGACCTTTGCGCCGCGTGTGTGTCGGAAATGTCGGCGCCTCCGGCATTCGTACGGCCGTCATGTTCGCGATCAATAACGTGGGTCACCAGTAGCGGCGTGCCGAGACGATGGGCCGGCACGGGCGCCACCCGGATCACGCCATGAGCGGTACACTGTCGACCCAATTCCATGCCTATCTTCGCGAGCGCCATCCCCAGGCGGCGGGCGAAGGCGGAGCTGCGGCCGAAACGCAGATCGCGCTCTGGGACAGGTTCGGCCTGACCGCCGACGTTTTCGCGGAGGAGGTCGCCGGCTTCACCGGATTGGAGCGCGTCGCACTGCGCGAACTGCTGGCGGCACTGCCCGCGGTGAGCGAGTTCTCCGACCGCTTCCTCCGCGAGGTGCTCGGCTATCCCTACAAGGATTCTGACGGCGCCGCCGTGTTCGCGATGGCCGATCCGACCGATCAGGCCGTGCGCCGGGCCGCGGAGCTGGTGCTCGGCCCGCAGACTCTCTTCAAGGTCGCCTCGCATGAGGATATCGCCGTTGTCCTGGACCAGCGGTTAGAGGATTCCGGCGAGCCCGACATCTCGCCGGCGCAGGAGCTGCGCGACGACGACATCGAGAGTCTCCGCGATCTCGCCAGCGGCGCGCCGGTCGTCCGCGCGGTGAACGATCTGATCGAGAAGGCCGTGGAGATGCGCGCCAGCGACATCCACATCGAGCCGTTCTCGACCGGGCTCGTGGTCAGGCTGCGCGTCGACGGCCTGTTGCGTCCGATCGCGGCGCCCGCGGGCGTGTTGCCGCAGGCGGTGATCTCGCGCATCAAGATCGTTGCCGGCCTCAACATTGCCGAGCGGCGGCTGCCGCAGGACGGCGCCGCGCGCATCCGCGCCGGCCGCGCCGAGATCGACGTTCGCGTTGCGATCATGCCGACCCAGCACGGCGAATCGGCGGTGCTGCGCATCCTGCCGAAGGATCGCTCGCAGCTCGTCGCGAGCCGTCTCGGTCTCGCCACCCAGGACGACGCCGCACTCCGGCGCCTGATCACGCTACCCCACGGCATGATCGTGATCACGGGGCCGACCGGCAGCGGCAAGACCACGACCCTGGCGACGATCCTATCGCTGCTCAACACGCCGGAGCGCAAGATCCTCACCGTCGAGGATCCGGTGGAGTACGAGATTCCCGGCATCAACCAGTCGCAGATCAAGCCGGCGATCGGGCTGACTTTCGCGAGCGCGCTGCGTTCCTTCGTGCGTCAGGACCCCGACGTCATCATGGTCGGCGAGATCAGAGACAGCGAGACGGCGCATGTCGCGGTCCATGCCGCGCTGACCGGCCATCTCGTGTTGACCACGCTGCACACCGAAACCGCGGCCGCGGCGGTGCCGCGCCTGCTCGATCTTGGTGTCGAAGGCTTCTTGTTGCGCTCGACCTTGCGCGCGGTGATCGCGCAGCGGCTGGTGCGTCAGCTCTGCGATCATTGCAAGGCGCCGGAGGCGCTCGATGAAGAGACATGCCGCCAGGATCCTCGTCTTGGTCATCTCGGCCTCGTCCCCGGCGACATCACCTGGCACCCGAGGGGATGCGAGCGATGCGGCCAGAGCGGCTATCGCGGCCGGGTCGGCGTGTTCGAGCTGCTCGAGCTGACCAACAGCCTGCGCGAGCTGATCGCGGACAGTGCCGACGGCCTCGCGATCGATCGGCTGGCGATCCGGGAAGGCATGACGACGATGCTCGACGACGGCGTCGCCAAGTGCCGCGCCGGCGTCACCTCGGCCTCCGAGCTGCTTCGTGTCCTCGTGGCGCGGTGAGGTGGATCGTGCCGAGCTACCGCTATCGCGCTCTGACGCAGTCCGGTGAAATCGTCGTCGGATCTCTCGTCGCGCCGTCGCGCAGCGAGGTCGAACGGCGCATCTCGTATCTGCAACTTCTGCCGATCGAAACCGTGGAGGAGAAAAAGGAGCGGACCGGCGCTGCGTCCGGGCTCTCGTTCGGCGCTCCGTCCGCGACTGAAGTGACCACGTTCACGCGCGACCTGGCCCTGCTTCTCAAGGCCGGCGCGCGGCTCGACGACGCGCTCGATCTGTTGTCCGGCGATTCCGATATCGGCCGCCTCCGTCCCGTGGTGGCGCGGCTGCGTGCGGCGATCATGGCCGGTGAAAGCTTCGCCGATGCGGCGGCCGCCCAGCCGCAGTTGTTCTCGCCGATGTATGTCGCGCTGATGCGCGTCGGCGAATCGTCGGGAACACTCGATCACGTGCTGACCGCGCTGGCCGGCGAACGCGAGCGGTCGGAGGCGACGCGCCGCAAATTGACCGACGCGATGCAATATCCTGCCTTCGTGTTCCTCGCGGCGATCGGCGTGATGCTGTTCTTTCTCGTGGCCGTGCTGCCGAATTTCTCGGCCGTGCTGCGTGACTTCGGTGGCCGTGCCGATACGGCGCTCGGCTTCTTCATGACGCTGTCGGATCTGCTGCGCGCCAATGCAGCCGCGATCTCACTCGGCTGTGCGGCGCTGCTCGCGGCAGGCTGGTGGCTGTTGCGTCAGCCCGCGGTTCGCACCGGCCTGGCCAGCGTCGTGGCCGTCATGCCCGGCATCGGCAGCCTGCTGCTGTTCTATCGGACCAGCCTGTTCTGCCGCAATCTCGGCCTGCTGCTCGGCTGCGGCGTCAATCTGAGCGCGGCCCTTCGCATTCTCGTCGATGTGATGGCCGTGACGTCGTCGCGTGCGCCTTGGTCGGCAGCCGCGGATCGCGTCCGTCACGGCGGCAAGCTGTCCCAGGCATTGTCGGTCGACAACATGCTGCCGCCGATGGCGCTGCGCATGCTGCGGCTCGGCGAGGAGACCGGCCAGTTGCCGACGCTGTCGACACGGATCGCTGAGTTCTACGAAGCCAAGCTGCAGCGCGGCCTGGATCGCGTCGTCGGCATCGTCGGCCCCGCCGCCATTCTGCTCATCAGCGTGGTTGTCGGCGGCCTGATCGTCTCGATCATGACGGCTTTGCTTTCTGTGACGCAACTGGTCGGCTGATGGCTACCAAGGAGAATGACATGAGATCGGACACGCAGAGCAAGCCGGCCAAGAGTGCCGACCGTGAACACGAGCGCGGCTTCACGCTGGTCGAGATGCTGGTCGTGATCACGATCATCGGGCTGATCATGGGTCTCATCGGCCCGCGCGTGTTGAACTATCTCAGCGAGTCCAAGACCAAGGCGGCGCGGATCCAGTTGCAGAGCTTCTCGGCGGCGCTCGACCTGTTCTATCTCGATGCCGGCCGCTACCCCTCGACCTCGGAAGGCCTCGGGGCGCTGGCGCAACGGCCGGCCGGGTTGAGCGCCTGGAACGGCCCCTATCTCAAGGGCGGGGCGGTGCCGAAGGATCCGTGGAATACGGCCTATGTCTACCGCGCACCGGGCGATCACGGCCCGTACGACATCCTGTCCTACGGTGCCGATGGCCAGGAAGGCGGCAGCGGGACGGCGGCGGACATCGTGCTGGGAACGCCGACGCAGACGAGCGCGCGCAGTGAATGACGGCGGCCAGCGCGGCTTTACGCTGCTCGAGATGGTCTGCGTGCTCGCGATCGTCGCGCTGCTGGCGTCCGTCGCGCTGCCTTATCTGCCGCGGCAGACGTCGCGGCCGCGGCTGCAGGCCTACGCGTTGCAGGCGGCGACACTGCTGAAGTCGGACCGTGCCTCATCGATGCGGACCGGCGCGCGCGTCGACACGGAGATCGACACGTCGCGCCGCTTGATCCGCTCCGGCAGCAGCGCGGCTGCGCTGAAGCTGCCCGACGACGTCGCATTCCTGGCGACGTTGCCGCGTAGTTGCCAGCATCGGCCAGTGCTGGCGACGATTACCTTCTTTCCTGACGGCCTGTCCTGCGGGGGGGCGATCACCTTGTCGCGCGCCGATCTGAGCCTGGAGATCAGGGTGAACTGGCTGACGGGGAGGATCGACATTGTCTCGCGCGCGCTCGCCAATGGTTGAGATCGACCGCCGGAGTGAAGCCGGCTTCACGTTGATCGAGGTACTCGTCGCGCTTGCCATCGTGAGCGTGTCGATCATCGCCATCGGCGCCGTGGTGTCGCGCAACGCGGCCATCGTTCGCAAGCTCGAACAGCATGTCACTCTGGTCACCGACATGAGGCTGGCGTTGGCAACGATGCTGGCCGATCGCGGCCGGCTGCAGCCGGGCAGCATCGATCAGCGCTCCGGCTCCGGGTCGGTGGTGCTGCAGGTCAGGCCGCTCGGCGGCGATTGGAATGAGCCGGCGGGACAGACCGGCTGGATCCCGGAGGCGGTGACCTTGCGCGTCAAGACCGGCTCGGGCGCGGTCGCCGATGTGCAGACGGTTCGCCTGGCGCGAGGAGCGCGATGATGACCGCCCGATCCGATCGATCCCGAGAGCAGGGCTTCGCACTGATCGAGGCACTCGGCGCGCTCGCGATCGCCGGCATCGTGTTGTCGGCGCTTGCCGCGGTGACGTCGCAATGGCTGCCGGCGTGGAAGCGCGGATTGGATCGCGTCCAGCGCGCCGAGATGGTGGCCGCTGCGCTGCGGCGGGTCGGCGATGATCTCGCTGCCGTGCAGTTCGTCTCGGCCAATCGCGAGCAGAAGGGACCGTTGTTCGTGGGCGACGAGGTCTCGGCGATGTTCGTGCGCGCCGAACTCGGCCCCAATGCCGGACATGGTCTCGACATCGTGCGCATCGGCGAGGAAGGGAGCAGGGGCGAACGCGCTCTGCGGCGATCGCGTGCCATGTTCGAGCCCGTGCCGGTCGGCCAGCCCGTGACCGAGCATTTCCGGTTCCGCGATCCCGTGGTGCTGCTGTCGGCGCCGTTCCGGATGTCGTTCGCCTACGCCGACGGGACGATGGCGTGGACGTCGGAGTGGCGCGATGCGACCAAGCTACCATCCGCCGTGCGCATGACGGTTTATGACGACAGCCGTGGCGGTGCCGCCGTTCTCGTCAGCGCAGTCCGTATTCACGTCGATGCGCCGGGCGGCGGCTTTGCGGATCCCGGAGCGGCAGGTACCGCGAATCCGTCGGCGGGTGCGGGCGAGCCGCCGCAGCTGAACAAGAGCGAGCCGATCGACTAATGCTGGTTCGCTCCTTTACCAGAGGTTCTGCCCAGAGGCGCGGCGCGCAGGATGGCTTCATCCTGATCGCGGCGCTGTGGATGCTTGCGGCGTTGGCGGCCCTGGTCGTTGTCGTCTCGCAGCAACTCGGCAGCTCGGCGCGGTTGCTGCGGCTCGAGGACGAGGCGGTCGAGGCCGATGCGCTGGTCTCGGCGGCCATCGAACTGTCGGCGTATCGTCTGCTGCTGTCCAAGGACGAGGAGCGGCCGAGGCAGGGCGGTTTCCGCCTGGCGCTTGCAGGCAACGACATTGCGGTCTCGTTCGTCAACGAAGCGGCGCGGATCGATCTCAATACCGCGTCCAAGGACATGCTCGAAAATCTCTTCGTCACGCTGGGCGTCGAGCGCGATGCTGCCAAGGATCATGCCGAGCGGATCGTTGCGTGGCGCTCCAAGCCGTCCGACACCGCCAAGGCGCAGGCGGAGGAGGCGCGCTATGCGGCGGCCGGTCTCAAGCGGGTGCCGCGCCTGGCGCCATTCGCGCATGTCGGCGAGCTGTCGCTCGTCCTCGGCCTTCCCGCATCGCTGGTTGATCGGGTGCTTCCGCTGGTCACCGTCTTCAACGGTTCTCCGGGAATCGATCCGACGATCGCGGCGCCGGAGGTCGTTGCCGCATTGCCGGGAATGACGCCGCTGATCCTGAAGGATTTCCTCAACGCACGGGCGTCGTTGTCACAGGATGCCGATACGCTCGCCAAGATGTTGGGGCCTGCTGCGAAGGACGCCGCCAAGGGCAAAAGCAAGGCTTATCGGCTGCGCATCGTCGTTGGTCCGGCGGGCGGGCTTCGTCACACTGCGACGGCGGTGATCGTTCCCGGCGAAGGCGAGGAGCCCTATCGGCTGCTGGCGCGCCAGGACGAGGGACCGCAGCCGAGGGGAGCGCTTCAGGCGCGGAGGATGCCATGAAGCTGACCGAAGCGATCGAGCGCGGACTGACGGTGTGGACGGAAAGCGTCGCTACAGCGATCGAGGCCGTCGCCGATCGGCAGCTCAGACGCCCGCGAGTCGTGATCCGCTACGATCAGCCAGAAGCGATCGTCATGACGGTACAGACGCCGCCGAAGGCGAGACCGATGCTGGCGGCGGCACGGCTGAATCCGGCTTTGGGAGCGGCGCAGGTCGGGCTCTCGCCGGAGTGGCTGCGAACCTTGCGCGGTGCTGTCCTGGACATCCATCTGGCCGCCGAGAACGTTCTGATCCGGCCGCTCGACTTTCCCAAGCAGGCGGAGCCTTTTCTGGACGGCATGATCCGGACCCAGATCGGCAGGTTGACGCCGTGGAATCTCGGACAGGTCCTCTACGGCTACAGCGCCCCGCGCGCAGCCAGTGATCGGATCGCGTTGACGCTCGCGGCAACGCCGCGCGCTCTGGTCCAGCCCTTGCTCGCCTTTGCCGATCAGGTCGGCATTGCCAAGCTCGTCATCACCGCCGACGTCGGCCCAACCGATGGCGGTCCGATCCAGATCTTCAAGACGTCGCTGCGTTCGTCGCTTGCCGGCGGCCGTGATCTCGGGCGCGTGCTCAAGCTCAGCTGGCTGTCGGTCGCTGCGACCACGGCGGTGCTGCTGATCGCGACGACGCTGATCGGTGGATATCTCGATGGCGAGATCGAGGACGCACAGGCGCAGGTCACGCGGCTGCGTGCGGCGCTGCGGCCCGCGATGGGCGCCACCGCTGCCGACGGGCTGCTCGCCAAGCGCAAGCAGACCAGCCCCGCCAGCGTGATCGTGCTCGACACGTTGTCGAAGATCCTCCCCGACGGGACGTATGTCGTCGAGATGCATGTCGAGAACGATCGGCTGCAGATATCCGGCCTGACCCAGGATGCACCCGCGCTGATCCGGCTGATCGAGCAGTCGCCGCAGTTCAGCCGCGCCACCTTCTACGCGCCGACGACGCGCACCGCCGGCGAAGCGGGCGAGCGCTTCCACATCGAGGCGCGCATCAACGCCTATTTCGGAGACCGGGCATGAACTGGTCGACATCGCTGCGCCGCATGTTCGTGAACTCACCGGCCGTTTCTGCGATCCTCTATGCGGCGACCATTGTCGCACTGCTCTGGCTTGGTGCCGCTGGGGTCGTCGATCTCGTCGCCAGGCGCGACCAGCTCAATGACACCAACGCGCAACTGGCGCAGTTTTCCGGACGCAAACGGCCAGCCGGCAATTCCGCCGCAGGCAGCGCGACGGCTCCGGGTGGATCGGTGTTCGTGGAGGGACGAACGGTCACCATCGCGGGCGCGGCGCTGGTCCAGCGCCTCACGGAGGCGATCAGCAAGGTCGGCGGCAGCGTGCTGTCGACCCAGGTCGAGCTGCCGGCGGCGCGCGCCAACACCAACCTGATCAGCGTGGTGGCGAGCTGTGAGCTCGAACAGCCGGCGCTACAGCAACTGCTCTATGATCTCGAGGTTGGATTGCCGTTTATCTTCGTCGATCAGCTCCATGTGCAGCAGCCGCTGGCCGCCGCAGCCGGCGGCGTGGGACGATTGACCGTGCTGGTCACCGTGTCGGGTCAATGGCAAGGAAAATCGTGATGCGATCGTTCGTAGGCTCGGGCCTCGTCACCTTTGCCACCGTGTGCGTGCTTGCAGCTTCGCTCAGCCGTGCCTGGAGCGAGACGGCGGATGGTCTCGAGCCGGCCACGCCCGTCCAGGCCGCGCCCGCGCCCGGCGCCTCCGAACCGCCGGCCGCCATGTCAGAAGCTCCCAGCGCAGAAGCTCCGGGGGGCAGGAGTGCCAACCCGCTGTGGGATGTTCCGATCAGTACCCTTTCGGCGACACGTGATCGTCCGATCTTCTCGGCGTCGCGGCGGCCGCCGCCGGTTGCCGCACCCGTCACGGTGATGCGGGCGCCGCCGCCTGCGCCGCCGAGGGAGCCGGAACGGCCAAACCTGCAGCTCGTCGGCACGGTGATCGGCGACGAGGAGAGCTTCGGCATCTTCGTCGACGCGGCGTCGCAGGCATCGCTGCGCTTGCGGGTCGGCGCTTCGCATGAGGGATGGGTGCTGCAGTCGCTGCGACCGCGTGAAGCCTCGCTGCTGAAGGCGCCGGAGACCGTCACTCTGCAAATGCCGCAGCTCGGCACAGCCGGCAGCGGCGACGTGCAGGCGGGACCGATGACCCCGCCGGCGCCGCAGGCCGGACGCGAGCGGATGGCGCGGCGGGCGCGCTGAGGTCAGTGGCTTACGGCAATCCGAAGGTCACGAGCAATTCGCGGCCGGTGGCCTGCAGGGCGAGTACGGCCAGCAGGCCGAGGACGAGGAACGGGCCGAACGGCAGCGCCGTCTGGCCCGTCAGCCGTCGCCCCATGACGAAGAGAGCGAGCGCCGCAGCGAGTGCCGTCGTCGTGGCGATGAGCAGCAGGATCGGCAGATTTGGCAGGCCGGCCCAAAGCGTTGCAGCCATCAGAAACTTGACGTCGCCGAGGCCCAGTCCCTGGCGGCCGCGGGCCATTGCGTAGAGCAGCCGCAGCAGCAGCAGCGCCAAGCCGATCGCGAGGGCTGCGGCGCAATTCCACAGCGCCTCGGGCAGGTCGACGAGCGTCGCCAGTCTTGCGAAGCCGCTGGCGGCGACCAGCGCATTCATCCAGTCGGGCAGCAGCCCGCTGCGCAGATCCGTCCAGATCAGGCCGGCGCAGGTCAGGAGCAGCACGGCAATGGCTGCGATATTGATGGCGTCGGTCACGCGAGGCGGGGATTGGCGGTGTCGGATCGCCCGAGCATAGGCCTGCTCAGGACGCGAGCGATAGTCCCGCCATCATCAGGCCGATCGCGGCGACCCAGCCACCGACCGCGCGCACGGCGATTCCGCGCCAGCTCGATACCGGCTCGGTTTCAGGACGCCGGAAGGTGAGCGCGAGCGCCATCACGAGGGTGATGGCGACATAGCCTGCACTGGCGAGCCCGGCGGCGTACAGGAGACGGTCGGTCTGCGGCACGAGCTCGCCGGCATTCGCTGCGCCGCGCATCAGCCCGAGCATGAATGCGATCGCGCTCAGCAATGTCACGGGAATGCGCAAGGCCGCGGCCAGCAGCAGCCCGAGAATGAGAATGGTCGCGGCGTCGACGAGCGGGGAAGCCGGGGCGAGCCCCGACCCGGCGGCGAGCGCCAGCCCCGCGCACAGGCCGAGCGGAAACACCACGACCAGCCAGCGTCCGCTCGCCGCACCGAGCGAGCCGGCCAGCAATCCCAGCGCGACCCAGACCACGACGTCCTGCAGGGTGAGCAGCGGATGCAGGGCGCCGGCGTAGAAGTCACCGAGCCGGGCCGATACGATATGCGCATCGGCGAGCTGCGCTTGCGCCAGCAGCAGCACGGATGCGAGCAGGGCGGTCCGGTGGTACGTCCTCATGCCGCGACTCCGAGGCTCGCGATCAGGAAGTAGCCGCCGAGCGCGGCGATGGCTGCGCCGACGCCCTGGATGATACGCTCGCCGCCGGGCCAGCGCGCGAGCGCGCCGATGGTGATGCCGCAGGCGTGGAGAAGACCGGTCGCGACCACGAAGCCGCAGCCATAGGCCAGGGGATTCGCCGCCGTCGGGAGCTCGATGCCGTGCGCGTGGCCATGAAAGATGGCGAAGATCGCAACAATGATAGCCGCAATCGCGAACGGGACACGGACGCGCAGGGCGACAGCGAGGCCAAGGACCAGCGCTGACAGCGCGATGATGAGCTCCGGGACGGGCAGACCGATCTTGAGGATTCCCAGGACGGCTCCGAACGCCATCACCAACGGGAAGACGACCGGCAGGATCCAGATCGCCGCGCCGCCGAGCTGCGCGCCCCAGATGCCGACTGCGACCATTGCGACCAGATGATCCAGCCCGGTCAAGGGATGCAGCAGACCACTGGCGAGGCCGCCGCCGACGCCGGTCTGCTCATGGGCAAAGCCAGGATTCGCAGTCAGCAGCGAGAGCAAAGCCGCACCCAACACGGCGTGCAGGAGTTTGCGCGCGATCATGTTCGTCCCATTCATCATCATGCGGCCGCCAGAACCCGCACCAGGCGGCCCAGGAACCAGAACATCGAGACCGAGCCGATCGCATAGGCCGGCAGCTCGGCGCCCCAGCGCGGCAGCGCCGCGCCGAGCCGGCGATGCGCCCAGATCAGTGCCAGCACCAGCAGCACGAACAGGATCTGCCCGACTTCGACGCCGACATTGAAGAAGAGCAGCGCCGCGGGCAGGATTCGCCGCTCCAGGCCGAGGCCCGCGAGCGCGCTGGCGAAGCCGATGCCGTGGACGAGACCGAAGCTGAAGGCGACGGCCCAGGG
Source organism: Bradyrhizobium sp. HKCCYLRH2015 (assembly GCF_051168215.1). NCBI lineage: Bacteria > Pseudomonadati > Pseudomonadota > Alphaproteobacteria > Hyphomicrobiales > Nitrobacteraceae > Bradyrhizobium > Bradyrhizobium sp. HKCCYLRH2015. The sequence goes on from NZ_JBNPUO010000005.1 coordinate 434,052, forward strand.
GTAGCGGGCGGTCAGCCCGATCTCGCCGCGCTGCTGCTTGATGATCTCGACGCCGACGAACACGATGCTGAGCGCGATGCAGGCGTTGAGCGGGCCTTCGGGAACGCCGATCAAGCCGAACGCCGTTGCAGCCAGCGAGGCGCTGTGGCCGATCGTGAAGGCCGTGATCGTCTTGAGCAGGCGCCAGCCGCCCTGGACGATCCAGATCAGCCCGAGCACGAACAGCAGGTGATCGGCGCCGAGCAGGATGTGGTCGATGCCGAGGTTGACGTAGGTCTTGGCAAGCTCGAGCCAGGTCTCGAGCGTCGGCGCATCGGTGCCCAGCACCGTCACGACCGGATTGGCCGCTGAGATCGTGTAGCTGCGCGTCTCTCCAGCGAGCGACGTCACGCGGATGATGGCAGCCGACATGTCCTCGCCGAGATTGCCGATCGTCATCTGTCCGACGAGGCCCTTGTCGCCGCAATTGAGTTCCGGCAGGCGCAGGTAGCAATGCGGCGGCATCTTGAGCTCGATGCGGTTGACGCCATCCTTCGGCAAGGTCGTCCATCGCCCGATATACGCGCCGGGCCGCATCTCGCGAAATTCGAGCACGGCGATCGTCGCCTGATGCGCAGCCGCCGGCCGCCCAGGCAGCAGCGCTGCGAACGCGAGCACGATGGCGATCAGGGCGCGCGCGCCGGTCACGGCTCGTACCTGATCGTGTAGTTGGCCTTGAGCCGGCTCACCGCCTCCCAGGCCCGTTTCCGTGTCTCTTCAGTGTGCCAGATCTTGGCTGCCTCGGCGCGGATGTCCTCGAGTTTCGCAGGCGCGCCCGGCGTCCGGGCGTCGAGACGAACCACGTGCCACCCGTCTTTCGACTGCAGCAGGATCCATTCCTGGAGGGGCGCCTTGAGCAGGCCTTCGCTGAAGCCGTCGCCGAAGCCGGCGGCCAGGCTCGGCACCGGCCGGTCGAGAACCGCGCGCGTCTGATCGCGCAGCTCCTCCGATTCGCGCTGCTCGCGAATGTCGTCCAGATAGCGCCGCGCCGTCGGTTCGTCGCTGGGTGGCGTCATGAAGAAGCTGACACGCTCGGGCTCGTCGAACCGCGCATGATTGTCGGCGAACCAGGCGCGCAACTGCTCGTCGCTTGGCTGCGGCACGCGCACCTGATCGAAGATCAGATATTGCAGCTTGAACGCGACACGGTCGCGGATCATCTCGTCACCGCGGTCGACGCCGAGCGTCTTGCCTTCCCGATAGAGGATTTCGCTGGCGACCCAGGCCTCGACCATCTTCTGCAGCTCGGCCTCGCTCGGGGTCCGCTGCTTGTCCTCGTCGAACGTGTCGATGAAGGACTGGCGCAGCGCCTTGGTCACGGTGATGACCTTCTCGTCCTTCGCTGGCGGATGGATGATGGCGTCGGCCGCGAAGATCAGTCCGCCCAGAACAAGGAAGTGCAGGAGCGGCTCCCTGCCGAGCCCACGCAGGGCGGTCACGAATGATATTCGCGCTGGGGAAGAGCTGTTGCCATCTTGCTGATTGGAGCGTGCAGAGGCGCTCTCAAAGGTCTGCGCCGCATTCGACATGGCAGGGGCTGACATACGTTCTTTACAACTCGGGCTGCGCTCGTTGCGCGGCGCGTATATGCAACGGCACAGTTGCCGTTGTCACCGGGCAAACGTCAGTGTCACAAAAATTTCGCAACGATTGCGGATCGCGATGGCCGTGGAGATGGCACCAGCAAAAATAAATCCTTCAACAAACTGTCTCCGAGTTTTGGTTTGGTCGCGCCGCGAATGACGACGGCGCATCGGTCGCGTTGTCATCTCGGTTTGGAGATCGATCGAATTCTTTAGGGGCGACGATAATGGTTCCATCTACCAAGAAAATCCTGCTGACAGCGGCCTCGGTCTCGCTGGCTCTGTCACAAAGCGCCGACGCCGGGGAGCGTTGGGGGGAAACGAGCAAGAACAATCCGTATGTCGCGGGCGACATGCACAACCACAACACCTGCACCGACGGCTCGGTCGCAGCCGGCTATGCGATCGACCGCTCGGTCGGCAAGGGCACCGCGGCTGCTGGCGGCAATAATTTCGATCTCGACTGGTTCACGCTGGGCAACCACGGCGGTTCGGGTAACCGCGATTGCCGCTTCAGCGATGCGAGCGCCAACATCCCGGGCGACAACACCACGACGTATTGGAGCCAGACGCTCGGCAAGACCATCGACGGCATCACGATCACCAGCCTGAAGGGCACGCCGAACGGCACCGACACCAACGCCAAGATGTGGCGCTGGCAGTCGATCAAGGAAGTCGAGTATCCGACCATCGTCAATCGCACCGCGACCTACAACAAGGTGCTGGTCGAAGGCCTCGAGTGGATCCTGCCCGGTCACGAGCATGGCGACGTCGCCGTGATCGCCGGCCAGAACCCGCGTGGCTACGGCAATGCCGACAAGATGGCCGAGTTCGAATATCGTTTCGACCGCGGGGACACTGACGCGATCGGTCCGGTCGATGCCAGCAACAACTCGGTCTGGGCCGGCAAGGACAATGTCAACAATTCCGGCACGGCCGGTCACCAGAAGGCCGTTGCCGGCATCGCCTGGCTGCAGGCGAACCATCCGCTGCAATCCTACGCGGTGCCGACCCATACCGAGCGGCAGGGACCGTTCAACCCGAACGGCTCGGCCGGCTACAACATCGAGCACTTCCGTGACTTCAACAATGCCGGCCCGACGGTCGCGTTCGGTATCGAAGCCCCGGGTCACATGGCCGAGGGCGGCGTGAACGGCGGCTCGGGCTCCTATGGCTCGGGCGCGGTCGGCGGCGGCACCTACGGCATGCAGGGCGTCTACACCGCCAAGGTTGGCGGGCTCTGGGACGGTCTGCTCGGCGAAGGCCGCAACTTCTTCCTGTTCCAGAGTTCGGACTGGCACAGCCGCGGCGTCTATGGCGCGCGCGATCCGGGTACGACGGCGGACTTCATCCCCGGCGAGTACACCAGGCTGTACGTGCCGAACGAGCGGCGCTTCTCCCAGCAGTCCATCATCGACGGCATGCGCTCGGGCAACTCCTATTCGGTCAACGCCGACATCATCGACTCCGACATGGAGTTTCGTGCGAAGGGTGAATGGGACTACGACTGGAAGACGATGGGCGAGACGCTGGTCGTGCGTCCCGGCGAGAAGGTCACGCTCGAGATGGAGATGACCGTTCCGGCGTCCAACAACAGCCCGTACAGCTTCAACAATCCGCTGCTGCTGCCGGTCGGCATCAAGCAGCCGTTGAACAAGCCCTCGCTCGACCACGTCGATCTGATCACCGGTGACATCACCGGCCCGATCGCGCCGGGCGCCCCGGGCTATGCCGTGGCCAATGCGAGCGGCGTCGCCGGTGCGGCCATCGTCTACAACCCCTCGGCCAAGATCGCGAAGCAGATCCAGGCGACCAAGATGCAGAGCCGCAAGCTGCGCGACGGTTCGGTCCGGCTCAGCTTCAGGACCACCTTCATCGCGGGCAAGACTCCCTTCTACATCCGCGCCCGCGGCACCAACATCCCGCCGGCCACGCCGAACGTGTCCGACAGCGCCGGCAATCCGCTGCTCGATGCCAACAACGCCACCGTCAGCTGCACGGATCCGGCATGTCCGTCGCACCTCGGCACGGTCGGCGGCGTGAAGAAGGTGACCAACGACGTGCAGGCCTGGTCGAACGTCTGGTTCTATGCGAACCCGATCTTCGTCCGTCCGTACGGTGCGCCCGAACTGCTGGTCGAGAAGAACAAGGAGCTGGCACGCAAGCTGGCTCACGATCATCACCACTGGCACGACTGGGATCATTGGGGCCATTGGGGCCACTGGGGTCGCTGGGCCTTCAACCGCGACTGATTGATCGGCATCGATCCGGCGGGACGATAGAGTCCCGCCGGATCCAGCTTCCTCGGAGCGCCGGTTTGCGAACCGGCGCTTCGTCTTTGCAACCTGCTTTGCCCTGGGGTTCCTCGACGTGATGCCTCGCTTGTCCGCTGTGATTCTCGCCATCCTGGCTCTCACGACCGTTGTCGCATCGGCGCATGACGAGGAACCGACGCAGGAGGCATGCGATGCCGCGGTGGCCGAGGCACGCGCACAGGCGGCGACCTTGCCGGCGGACGACGTGTCGCGCTATTTCGCCGAGCGGGACATTCAGCAGGCGCTGGTCGAGGCCGGCAATGGCGAGTTCGATGACTGCGTCGAGAAGGCCGAGCGGGCCGTGCTGGAAGTACGCGACCGGCCCCACAGCCTGAAGCCCGGCGAGCGGCTCAATATTCTTCGTGCCGACGAAATGCCGACGCGCTGACGGGCGGCACCGCGTCTCGCCTCTCGTCATCCGGCTGTCATGCAAGTCGGCAATTTGTCGGTCCTGTTGCGGCGCATGCAAGGCCTTGAGACATGGACCAGATCGAAGCTCTTTTTCCGATACCGTTGTTGCGTTCGCCCGGGCTGTTGAGCGTCGAGCTCAAGGACGCGGCGGTGGCTGCCATCCGCAATTCGAAGATCGAGAACAATCTGCGATCCGGACAGCTGTTCCACACCGAGGTCGCCGATCCCCGCGCCAACAATCTGTTTCAGACCATCGCCGAGCTCGCGGTGCCCAAGCTGGTCGATTTCGGCGAGCTGCTGTTCGGCGAGAAGCTGCGCTGGACGGTCAAGGAGATGTGGACGAACATGCTGGAGACCGGCGGCAACCAGACCCTGCACGCCCACGCCAACAGCTTCATCTCCGGCATCTTCTATCTGACGCCGTCGCATCCTGGTAGCCGCACCGTGTTCGTGCGGCCGCCGGGCGGCAGCGACTTCTCGTTCCGCCACCATACCCGCAGTGCCGCCGTCGGCCCGTTCAATGCCGGCAAATATGTGCTGCCCGAGGCGGAGCCCGGCGATCTCGTGCTGTTCCCGAGCTATCTCTACCATGAGGTGCCGCGCAATCAGGGCGACCAGCGCATCACGATCGCCTTCAACGCGATTCCTGATCATCTGGATTGCTGGGGCTACCGCGTCAGCTTCGCGTCCTGACGCGCTATCGTTCGAACTCGCGCGACCGCAGGTCGCGCGCCTCGCGTCGCGACGGCGCGGCGGCATCGATCGCCCGAAGCAGGCGTTCTGCAGCCGCGCGATCCGATCCGAGCAGCGCTTTCACCATGCTCATCAGCGGCGCATAGGCCGGCTCGAACTCGGCGCTGGCGCGAATGGAATCCAGGAGGCCGGGCGCGGCGGCTGCAATGAGCGCCGGTCCGCGCGGTTCGCCGGTCAGCGCCGCGCCGGCCTGGATGAATCGGTTGCGAGCCTGCCAATAAGCGCCGAGCCGCTGCTCCCAGCTTCCACGCTTCGAGTCGCCCAGCAGTTCGCCCGCGTCCGTCTTTGTCTGATTGAGGACCGTCAGCAGCAACTGCCATGGGGCCGCGGACAGAGCGTGGACGTTGCTGCGCGCGTCGAACGTGACGAACGGGAAATCGTCGGTGTTGTGCGGTCCCGGACCGGCGAAGCTCGCGAGTGCTTTCGCGCCGGCGACATACTGGCCGAGAAGGTCGATCGGCTGATCGAAGCCGAGCGGTTGAATGATCGGGTGAAGCTTCCGGTCGGAAAACCGTGCGGCGAGGAGCTCGGGATCGATCGGGTCCGGGGCCGCTGATCCGATCAGGGCCAGCATCGGCGTGCGCACGCTGTAATGGTTCAGCCAGGCTGACCCGTGTGGGAAGACCGCGAGAAAGCTTCTGATGATCGCCCGCAGCGACGGTGCATCGAGCTGATAGAGCGGCAGCCACTGGCAGAACACGCCCTCGGCCGCCAGCCTCCGCTTGACGGCCGCGAAATGTTCGACCGTGTACAGCGCGCCGCTGCCATCCAGCGCCGGGTGGAACAGGTCGGCCACGATCACGTCGTAGCGTCCGTCGTCGGCGACGATGAAGCGCCGGGCGTCGGCAACGGCGATCGGCGGTCTTTCCTTCTCGGCCGCGGGGTTGTCGAACCAGGACAGCAGCGCGACGACCTCGGAGGAGAGTTCGACCGCGCGCACGTCGAGATCCGGCATCTGCGCTGCGCCGAGCACGGTCGCGCCGGTGCCGACACCGAGGAAGAGCGCGCTGCGCGGCGCCGGATGCAAGAGCAGCGGCAGCATGGCCTGGCGGAAATCGGACCGCACAGAGCTGGTACCGCCCATGCGGAAGTGGCCGTTCACTTCGAGATAGCGTGCCCCCGAGGCGTCGTCGACGACGCTTGCCGTCGCCATCGGTCCCTCGCGCACGGCGAGAAGCTTGCCGCCCGGCGGGACCTTGATGAGCAGGGGGGCGGGAAGGCACAACAGCGCGAGCGCAAGCAGAGCGGGCGCCGCGGCCCACCGCAGCACGACGCGTTGCGGCTGCAGCAACAGCAGATATCCGACGGCAACGAGGATCAATGCCCTCCAGATACCGAAAGCGGGAATCAGCAGCTGTGCTGCGGCCAGCGGTGCAATGGCTGCGCCGACGCTGTTGATGCCGACGGCCCAGCCGACCGATCCCCGGCCGTCACGGACCTCCTGCATGAGCTGGCCGAACAAGGCACCCATCGCCATCGCGGGCAGTAGCAGCAGCGCCAGCGCGATGCCGAGCTCGCCGGCGACGCCGAGGCTCGCCGCGCTATCGGCGAAGCCGCCAAGCAAGGGCGTCATGATCGCCGTGCCGAGGCCAACGAGTGCGGTGAGGCTGATCAGAACGGTTCTGCCGCGTGCAACCGTGGGCCCCAAACGCTGCCAGATCATGCCGCCGATCGCGGTGCCCAGCAGATAGGCCGCGAGCAGACAGGCGAAGCTATAGACCGTATCCTGCATCATCTGCGCGGCCAGGCGCACGACCAGCACTTCGAACACGATCCCGAGCAGGCCGGTGACGAACAGAGTTGCCGTCAGGCGGAGGCCGGTGACAGCATGCCTGCTATCGTCACGCGCGCGAGCGTCGGCCTGCACGGCTCGGCCGAGGCGAAGCGCTGCGAGCGCGCAGGCCGCGTTGACGGCTGCCAGGCAAAGCAGCGTCGTCGACAATCCAAGCGCGGGGATCAGCACGAAGGTGGACAGCAGCGTGCCGGCGACGGCGCCGGCGGTGTTCGCGCCATAGACGCCGGCGCTGACGGACCGCGTGCCGTGCGCTGCGGACGTCATGCGTTCCAGCGCGGTCAGCGTGCCGCCCATTGCCACCGTGGCCGGCAACAGCACCAGCGTCGGCAGCAGGAAGCTCGCGCTCCACAACAGGAGGGGGGAGGGAGCCGTGCCGAGCAGCGGCGCCAGGGCGCGCGCGCTCGCCGGAAGCAACCAGATCGCACATAGCCCCCACAGGCCGATGACCGCTTCGAGGACGGCATAGAGCCGGTGCGGATTGGCGACGCGGCGGATCCGGCCATCGAGGACGAAGGCGCCCACCGCGAGCCCAGCAAAAAATCCGGCGATGGCGCCGAGCACGGCCATCATCTCCGTGCCCAGGGCGAGGGCGAGCTGGCGCGTCCAGACGATCTCATAGCCGAGCCCGGCGAGGCCGGATGCCGCAATCAGCAGCTTCAGCGCCCCCAGCCGGGCCGTGCTCTGGCGGGCGACGAGATCGACGCCGGATGACCTGGCACCTTGCTTCTCCGCGACCAGATCATTGTCGCGCGGGTCTGCGTGGCGTGCCTCGGTCAAGGTTTGGTACCTGCAATTCCCGTGATCGGTCTTCGGATGCAGCGCGCCGTGCGGAGTACTGGTCCGAGCGCTGGATCAAGCTCGGCGGCACGGGCCGCCAAGGTCGAGATCGTTTCCTTGTGTTCGTGTTTCGTGACGGTGGTTTGACAGAGGCCGCGGGAGCACTAGCGTCGTCTGAACGATTCCAGGGGCAATGATTTTTGGTGAGACTGCCACGCGTGCGGATCGTGGATCGGGCTGGTCGCCCTATTGGGCCGGCAGGCCCGCGTCGACCATGAGCTGAACGATCCTGGCCGCGGCCTCGCGATACACCGGACTGGTGTTCTTCATCGGCGGCGCAACGTTGAGCGCGGTCGTGCCGGGCCGCAGCTTCAGTCCCTTCTGGATCGCGGCTCTCGCTTCATCGATCTGTCCGGCCCTCTGATAGGCGGCCGCCAGCAGCATATAAGGACGCCCGGACGCGGCCGTGATGGCGATCGAGCGCTGCAGCCACGGCAGGGCTTCCTCCGCGCGATCCATCATCATGTGCGCCCACCCGACGCCCAGGAGCCATGTCCAGCGTGAGACCGCCGGCGTGTCATAGCGGTCGGCCTGCTGGAAGGTCGCCAGCGCATCCTCGAAGCGGCCGAGATTGAGCTGCCCGAGGCCGACCAGATACAGCGCGAGGCCGTCCCATGGATCGAGACTCAGCGTTCTGGCGCAGATGACCAGGCTTTCGACGAAATGATTGGTTGCGCTGAGGAAGCGGCAATAGGTCTCGAGCACCGCGATCGAGTTCGGCTTGGCGCGCAGGGCGCGCTCCAGGTTCGCGGCCGCCTGAGCCTCGGCCGCCGCGGCGGCAGCCGGACTGTACCAGACCATCTGGATGCCGCGCATCTGCAGCGCCGCAAGCGCAACCGCCGCGTCGACATTGTCGGGCTGGTCGGCGAGCGCATTCTGCAACATCGTCTGCGCCATGCTGAAGCGCTCTTGCGTCACGCTGTTGATCGACGCGGTCGCCTGCTCGATGGCGGCGCGGGCGCCGCCGGCCGTGACGCCGCCGTCCGCGGAAGACGTTCCGGTTTCGATGAGCTCGTTGAGACGGCGTGCCAGCACGTCGCCCACGCCCGCGGCGAGACGCGTCTGTTGCAGCAGCGGATCGCGTTCATCGGCGTCGACGGAGACGGCTGCGACCGCTTCAACCTTGCCGGAGGTGGTCTGGATCAAGCGGGCACGCAATGTCCATGACGGTCCGCTGCGCTGCAGCTCACCGCGGATCTCGAAATCCGGCGGCGCAGCCAGCGACGCAGCCAGCTCCGGCTGCGGTGCCGTCGATCGCGGCGCGATCACGCTGATGGTGTTGATCCTGGCGAGCCCGTCGGTCAGGCGTCCCGCGATCTCCGTTGCCATCACCGCGCCAGGCGGATCACCGCTCGCGTCGGCCATCGCCATCACCGCGACCACAGGGGGCGAACGCTTGAAGATCAGGTTCGATCTCAACAGCGGCGCAGCCGCCGCAAGCCCGACGATGGCGCAAAGCGCTGCGGCGGCCGTGATCGCCATTGCGTCCGCCGAGGGCCGACAACCATGACGATCTCGCCGGCCCGGTCGTCGCCTCAGCGGCGGAGGCGGCGGCGACGTCGAGCACGGTGGTCGGGGCGGGGGAGGGAAGGTCCACCTCGGGCGAAGAGACCTTGATCTCTGCCTCCGACGCGATGTCCGCGGTAAAGACGTATCCCCCCATTGGCCGCGCAGGACACGCTGCCCGAACAGTTGATCAAACGACGGCCGAGTAATGATGTGAAAGATCAACCTGGGCTGCTTGGCCTGCCTCAAGGTGAGCGTTTCAGCCTCGGGACGCAATGCGTTCCGAGAGCCCCAATCAGCGAGCTCGGTCGAAAGAAAGCAGGGACGGCGCGAGATCAATCGAACGATCGTCGCCCTCCGCGTTCCGGACTGAGCTCGGATGTGATCCAGTCGGCAAAGGCGCGGACAGCCGTGCGTTGGTGAGCATTGCGGGGAAATACCAGGCGATGGCCGACGTAGCGGACGTCGGTCGCGCGGCCGGCTAGCGGCGCCACCAGCCGGCCGGATGCCAGCTCACGCTCGGCCAGCAGGGTGGATTCAAGGGCAACGCCGAGACCTTCGGTCGCGGTCGCAAGCGCCAGGAAGCTGCGGTCGAAGCGCATGCCATGAAGAGCGGGAGGCTCGAGACCGTTGGCGGCGAACCATTGATGCCACTGGATCTGCTTGACATCGGAGCGGATCAGCGTTCGTTCCAGCAGGTCGGCAGGCCGCTTGATCGTGGCCGCCAGTGCCGGCGAGCAGAGCGGCGTCACCGTTTCCTCGGCCAGCGGAACGATTTCGACACCTTCCGCATGCGGCTGGCCATAGACGATATCGATGTCGAAATCGTCGTTCTTGAATCGCGCATAGTCGGTGTTCGCCGCAAGCCGCACCTCGAGCTTGGGGTGGGCGGCGAGAAATCGCGCCAATCGCGGCGTCAGCCACTGCGCAGCGAAGCTCGGCGCCGAATGGACGCGGACCAATTGGGGACCGCGCGCGGCGACCTCCTCCAGGCCGCGGCGCAACTGGTCGAAGGCGGCGCCGGCATGGCGCATCAGGTTCTCGCCGGCAGGTGTCAGCCGCACCGAGCGGGCGGTGCGCTCGAACAGCACCGTGCGCAGGGTCGTCTCCAGCTTGCGGATGGCGTGGCTGACTGCGCTCGGGGTCAGGTGAAGCTCATTCGCTGCATCGCGAAACGAGCCAGTCCGTGCAGCGGCCTCAAACGCTTTGATTGACGAAATCGGGACGTTGGATAGCATCGGATGAGTGAACCAGATTCATCTATCCGTGACAACTGCGCGTTTGTCCCCGCCGGTCCGGCCCGCCATGGTCAAGCCCAACACAACGACACTTTGGGAGGACCAAGGATGCTGCTCAGCGGCAAGACGGCGATCATCTCGGGCGCAGCTTCCAGGCGCGGTATTGGGCTGGCCACTGCGCGACGGTTCGCCGCCGAAGGGGCGCGCGTCGCCATCCTCGACCTCGATGCGGCGGCGGCCGCCGACGCGGCGGCCACGCTCGGCCACCAGCATCTCGGGATCGGCTGCAACGTCGCCGACAACAACTCCTGCAACGACGCCGTCGCGCAAGTCATCGCCACATTCGGCGTCATCGACATCCTCATCAACAACGCCGGCATCACCCAGCCGGTCAAGCTGCTCGACATCACGCCCAACGACTGGGATCGCATCCAGGACGTCAATCTCAAGGGCGTGCTGTTCCTGTCGCAAGCGGTGATCCCCCACATGCGCGCGCGCAAGCAGGGCTCTATCGCCTGCATGTCGTCGGTTTCGGCGCAGCGCGGCGGCGGCATCTTCGGCGGGCCGCATTATTCCGCGGCCAAGGCCGGCGTTCTCGGTCTCGCCAAGGCGATGGCGCGCGAATTCGGCATCGACGGCATTCGCGTCAACTGCGTCACGCCGGGCTTGATCGGCACCGACATCACGGCCGGCAAGCTGACCGACGAGATGAAGGCCAAGATCCTTGAGGGCATTCCGCTCAACCGGCTCGGCACCGCCGACGACGTCGCCGGCATCTACACCTTTCTGGCGTCGGACCTCTCCGCCTATGTCACGGGCGCGGTCATCGACGTCAATGGCGGCATGCTGATCCACTAACCAAGGTCTCAAGAGATGGACACCGCAACCAGCCGGCTCGCCAACGCGCCGACATTGGCGCAGCGCGCCTACAACATCCGGCGCAACGCGCTTCGCATGGGCGAGGTGCAAGGGCAGGGCTACATCGCCCAGGCTCTCGACATCTCCGACTTGCTGGCAGTCGCCTACTTCCACGCCATGCGCTACCGGCCCGAGGATCCCAACTGGGAGGAGCGCGACCGTTTCCTGCTGTCGAATGGACACTATGCGATCGCCCTGTACGCCGCGCTGATCGAGGCCGGCATCGTTCCCGAGGCCGAGCTGGAAACCTATGGCAGCGACGACAGCCGGTTGCCGATGTCCGGCATGGCGTCCTACACGCCGGGCATGGAGATGTCGGGCGGCTCGCTCGGCCTCGGCCTCAGCATCGCCGTCGGCATGGGCCTCGGACTGAAGCGCAAGACGTCGAGCTCTCGCGTCTACACGCTGTTCTCCGACGGCGAGCTCGACGAGGGCTCGGTGTGGGAGGCGATCTCGTCCGCCAGCCACCACAAGCTCGACAACCTCATCGGCATCGTCGACGTCAACAATCAGCAGGCCGATGGCCCTTCGACCCAGGTCATGGGCTTCGAGCCTTTGGTGGATCGGCTGGAAGCGTTCGGCTGGTTCGTGCAGCGCGTCGACGGCAACGACCTCGACGCCGTGGTCGCCGCCTTCGATGCCGCCAAGACCCACGCGGCGCCGAAGCCGCGCATGATCGTGGCGGACACGCTGATGGGCAAGGGCGTGCCCTTCCTCGAACAGCGCGAGAAGAACCACTTCATTCGCGTCGAGCCGCACGAGTGGCAGCTCGCGATTGCCGCACTCGACGCCGGGAGGCCGTGATGAAATCGACGAGACCCGCACCGGATCTGAGCAAGCCGCGCCTGACGACCTCGGCGATGATCGCCTCGATCGCTTCCGAGGGCCAGCGCACCAGGCCGGCGCCGTTCGGCCACGCGCTGGTCGCGCTGGCGCGCAGCCGGCCGGAGGTGGTCGGCATGACCGCCGATCTCGGCAAGTACACCGACCTGCACATCTTCGCGAAGGAATTCCCCGAGCGCACCTACCAGATGGGCATGGCCGAGCAGCTGCTATTCGGCGCCGCATCCGGCATGGCGGCCGAAGGCTTCATGCCGTTCACCACGACCTATGCCGTGTTCGCCTCGCGCCGCGCCTACGACTTCATCCACCAGACCATCGCCGAGGAAGATCGCGACGTGAAGATCGCCTGCGCGCTGCCCGGCCTGACCTCCGGCTACGGCCCGAGCCACCAGGCGGCCGAGGATCTCGCGCTGATGCGCGCGATGCCGAACATGACGGTGATCGACCCCTGCGATGCGCATGAGATCGAGCAGGTCGTGCCGGCGATGGCCGCCCATCAAGGCCCGGTCTACATGCGGCTGCTGCGCGGTCAGGTGCCGCTGGTGCTCGACGAGTACGACTACACATTCGAGCTCGGCAAGGCCAAGCTGCTGCGCGACGGCCGGGACGTGCTGATGATCTCGTCCGGGCTGATGACGATGCGCGCGCTCGAGGCCGCCAAGGCGCTGTCCGATGATCGCGTCGACGTCGGCGTGCTGCACGTGCCGACGATCAAGCCGCTCGATGCCGAGACCATCGTGCGCGAATCCGGCCGCTCCGGCCGTCTCGTCGTCGTCGCCGAGAACCATACGGTGATCGGCGGACTGGGGGAGGCGGTCGCCGGGGTGCTGATGCGCGCAGGCGTGCACGTACCGTTCCGGCAGATCGGCTTGCCCGACGAATTCCTCGACGCCGGCGCGCTGCCGACCTTGCACGATCGCTACGGCATCTCGTTGTCGGAAGTCGTCAAGCAGGTCAAGGGCTGGCTCAAATAGCGGACCAGCCGCTGACATGACCCGCCGGCGCGCGGACGCGCCGGACCATAACAACAATTTCATACTGGAGGGACGGGAATGCGCAAGGCAATGACGCGTCGGCGATTCATGGCAGGAGCAATGGTGGGGGCTGCGGTGCTGCCGTTCACCGGGCGATTCGCCAAGGCAGCGGAGTTCACGATGAAGCTCGCGACCGGACAGGATCCGTCGCATCCGGTCAACAAGCGGGCGCAGCAGGCGGCCGATCGCATCAAGGAGGCGAGCGGCGGCCGGCTCGAGATCAATCTGTATCCAGCGAACCAGCTCGGCTCCGACACCGATCTGATCTCGCAGGTCCGCGTCGGCGCCGTCGATGCGATCAACATCGCGAGCTCCGTGCTTGCCACCCGCGTGCCGCTCGCCGGCATCGTCAACACCGGCTTCGCCTTCACGTCCTACGACCAGGTCTGGAAGGCGATGGACGGCAGCCTTGGTGATCACATCCGCAAGGACATCGAGAAGACCGGCGCCATCGCGCTCTCCAAGCCCTGGGACAACGGATTTCGCCAGGTCACGTCCTCGACCCGCGAGATCAAGACGCCGGACGATCTCAAGAGCTTCAAGATCCGCGTGCCGGCCGCGCCGATCCTGACCAGCCTGTTCCAGGCGCTCGGTGCCGGTCCGACACCGATCAACTTCAATGAGGTCTATACGTCGCTGCAGACCAAGGTGGTCGAGGGCCAGGAGAACCCGCTGCCGATCATCGCCACCGCCAAGCTCTACGAGGTCCAGAAATACTGCTCGCTGACCAGCCACGTCTGGGATGCCTACTGGATTCTTGGCAACCGCGCTGCATTTAGCAAACTGCCGTCCGACCTGCAGACGCTCGTCACGAAGGAATTCAACAAGTCGGCGGATGACGAGCGATCCGACATTGCCGCGCTCAGCCAGAGCCTGCGCGCCGATCTCGCCGCCAAGGGCTTCACCTTCGTGGATGTCGACAAGGAGGCGTTCCGTGGCGCGCTCGGCAAGAGCAGCTTCTACAAGGACTGGCGCGGCAAGTTCGGCGAGGAAGCCTGGAAGATTCTGCAGTCGAATGTGGGAGAGCTCGGATGAACTCGGTCGACGCGTCTCTGGCAGCCTCCACGAAGCACGGCGTCGTCGAAAGCCTCGAGCGGGCGCTGACGAAGCTGATCGAGATTCCCGCGATCGTCGCGCTGGTCGCGGAAGTCGGAATCCTCTTCACCGGTGTGACGGCGCGCTTCGCCTTCAACCGGCCGCTGACCTGGGCTGACGAGCTCGCGTCGATCACCTTTCTCTGGCTCGCGATGCTGGGCGCCGTGCTCGCGCTCAGCCGCGGCGAGCACATGCGGATGACCGCGCTGATCGACCGCGTCGCACCGCGCATCCGCGCGGTGCTGGAGAGCGCGGCGCTGATGGCGCCGGCGCTGTTCCTGGCGATCCTGCTGCATCCTGCGATCGACTATGCGAGCGGACAGGCGTTCGCGGAGACGCCGGCGCTCGGCCTGCCCGACAGCGTGCGGGCCGGCGCGGTGCCGGTCGGCATTGGCCTCATGCTGGCCACCGCCCTGCTGCGCATGGCGCGCCACGGCTCGCGCGACATCGCGATCACGCTGGTGATCCTGGCGGCCACGGCGCTCGTGTTGTGGGGCGCGGCGCCGGCGCTCAAGGCGCTCGGCAACTGGAATCTGATCGTCTTCTTCGCGATCCTGCTCGGCGCGGCCGTGCTCGCCGGCGTCCCGATCGCATTCTGCTTCGGGCTCGCCACGGTGGCTTATCTCCTCACGGTCACCTCGGCGCCGCTCGAAGTCGTCACCAGCCGCATTGACGAGGGCGTCTCATCCCTCGTTTTGCTCGCGATTCCCTTGTTCATTCTGCTCGGCCATCTCATCGTCATGACCGGCATGGCGGCAGCGATGGTCGGCTTCCTGGTGTCGCTGGTTGGCCATGTCAGAGGCGGCCTGTCCTACGTGCTGCTCGGCGCGATCCTGCTGGTCTCGGGCATTTCCGGCGCCAAGACGGCCGACATGGCGGCGGTCGCGCCGGTGCTGTTTCCGGACATGAAGCGCCGCGGCATTCATGACGGCGAGCTGGTGTCGCTGCTCGCAGCCTCGGGCGCGATGGCCGAGACCATTCCGCCCTCGATCGTGCTGATCATTATCGGCTCCGTCGCCGGCGTCTCGATTTCGGCCTTGTTCACCGGCGGCATCCTGCCCGGCCTGGTGCTGGCCGCCGCGCTGGCGGTGGTCGCCAAGCGCCGCATGGTCGAGCCGGAGGGCGTGATCCGACCGCGGCCGACCTGGGCCACCATTCGCTCGGCGCTCATCACGGCGCTGCCGGCACTGCTGCTGCCGGTGCTGATCCGCACCGCGGTCACCGAGGGCGTCGCCACCGCGACCGAAGTCTCGACCGTCGGCATCGCCTACACGATCCTGGTCGGACTGCTCGTCTATCGCCGCTTCGACTGGCGCAGGCTCTATCCGGCGCTGGTGCATACTGCCGCTTTGTCGGGGGCGATCCTGTTCATCATCGGTGCGGCCACCGCGATGGCCTGGGCGCTGACGCAGTCGAACTTCTCGCATGCGCTCGCGGCGATGATGGTTTCGGTGCCCGGTGGCAAATACGGCTTCCTGCTGATCTCGATCGCCGTGTTCATCCTGCTCGGCAGCATCCTCGAAGGCCTGCCGGCCATGGTGCTGTTCGGCCCGCTGCTGTTTCCGGCGGCCAAGCTGCTCGGCGTGCACGAGGTGCACTACGCGATGGTGATCATCCTCGCGATGGGCATCGGCCTGTTCGCGCCGCCCTTCGGCCTTGGGTACTACGCGGCGTGCTCGATCGGACAGATCCATCCCAACGCCGGACTGACCCGCATCTGGCCCTATCTCGGCGCGCTCGTGCTCGGCCTGCTGCTGGTTGCCTTCGTGCCGTGGCTGTCGATCGGCTTTCTCTGACCCCCCGGGTCGGCTGAAAACGTGAGGACCGAGATGCCAGTCGCGAGCTCGAGGCCCAGGACATCGAAAAGAGCTTCGGTGCACCCACGTCCTGCGCGGCGCCAACCTGCGGATTCGTTCCGGCGAGATCCACGCTCTGCTGGGCGGCAATGGATCTCCCGCAGCGGCACCAATCGACGGCTGCCTGATCGATCTCCGGTACAACATTGTTTTACCGGGAGACCAAAAATGGGTCGAAATCAGCGGAAATCGGCGTAAATGGACGCTGATGGGATGCTTCCGGCGCGACTTCTGAATGACTGATATCTCAAATAAAATTGCAAAATCAAACGCTTGGCGTTTCTCCGTCGCCCCCATGATGGACTGGACCGATCGGCACTGCCGGGTGTTCCATCGGCTGCTGTCGCGCCGGGCGTTGCTCTATACCGAGATGGTCACGACCGGCGCCGTCATTCATGGCGACCGGCAGCGGCTGCTCGGCTTCGATGCCAGCGAGCATCCGGTGGCGCTGCAGCTCGGCGGCTCCGACCCCGGCGATCTCGCGACGTCGGCCAGGATCGGCGAGGATTTCGGCTACGATGAGATCAACCTCAATGTCGGCTGTCCGTCGGACCGGGTGAAGGACGGCCGCTTCGGCGCCTGTTTGATGGCCGAGCCCGCGCTCGTGGCCGCCTGCGTCGCCGCGATGAAGCACGCCGTTCGCATTCCCGTCACCGTGAAGTGCCGCATCGGCATCGACGATCAGGATCCGGAGGTCGCGCTCGATGCGCTGGCGGACGCGGTCGTCGATAGCGGCGCCGACGCGTTGATCGTGCACGCGCGCAAGGCGTGGCTGAACGGCTTGTCGCCAAAGGAGAACCGTGACGTTCCGCCGCTCGACTACGACAGGGTGTACCGGTTGAAGGCGAGGCTGCCGCACGTGCCCGTCATCATCAATGGCGGCATCGGCAGCATCGAAGCTGCGCAAGGTCATCTCGCGCATGTCGATGGCGTGATGCTTGGGCGAGCGGCCTATCAGGAGCCGTGGCGGCTGCTCGATGTCGATCCCGTCCTGTTCGGCGAGGTCGCGCCGCATCGGACCATGAAGGATGCGTTGGCGGCGCTCGAGCCCTACATCGTGCGCCAGCTCGGGCAGGGCGCGCGGCTGCACGCGATCACGCGGCATCTCGTCGGCGCCTATCACGCGGTGCCCGGCGCACGCGCATTCCGCCGCCATCTCGCCGAGCGTGGCGTCAAGCCAGACGCCGGCATCGAGGTACTGCGCGAGGCGGTCGCGATGGTCGAGGAGCGCCCAGCGGTTGCTGCGCTGGCCTGAGCGGCTCAGGCCAGCGGCAGTTCGGCGACGGCCTGGCGCGCGATCTCTCTGCTGGCTGCGACGAGGCCCAGCTCCTCAGCTGCGGTCGGGAAAGCCGTGCAGCATCAGCCGGTCGGAGCGCACTTCCCAGCGCTCCAGCCGGTCGAGGAAGCTCATGCCGAGCAGGTTGGTCTTCATCTGGCCGTGCGGCACCACCAGCGCCGGCACCGAGCGCTCCACCAGTTTGCCGATCGCGAGCCGGTCCAACGTCAGCCGCGCCGCCTTGGTATGGCCACCGGCAGTTTCGACGTCGACGTCGTAGGCGAGCAGTTCGAGCGGCAGGCCTGCGGCCTTGGCGGTCTCGTAGGTCAGCACCACCGATGTGGCGCCGGTGTCGACCACCATCGGCGCGGTGACGCCGTTGATCTTGGCGCGCAATGCGAACTCGCCGCCTCTGGTGCGCTCGATCTCGACCGCGTTGGTCGGAGGGCTCGCCTTGGCGCGGAGCGCGCGGCTGCGCAGAACCTCCGACACGGTGTCGCTTGCGAGCGCTGCCTGCTCGGGGTCCTTGTAGACGATCACGGCGCCCGCGGTGAGCACCATGGTGACGAAAACGAGCACGACCTTGTTCATGCCGCGCCTCCCGTCGGCACCGAGGCGCTCAGTCGCGCCGACGCGCCAGCGCGGGCAGGCCGGCGTCGTGCATGCGGGACGGCAGCCCGTCCATCAGCGCCAGCCGCTCGTCGGTCGACATGCGGCCCCAGCGGGCGATCTCCGGCAGCGTGCGTCCGCAGCCGAAGCAGAGCTTCGTCTTCGGGTCGATCATGCAGACGGCGATGCAGGGCGTCTCCTGGCTCATGGCGCGAGTTTGAAAGGTTCTGCCACTGTCGTGCAAGTGCAATCATCTCACAGTCCCGTTCCGGCATTCATGATCGGCTTGCGGACCCGACGCTTCTCCTGAGCGGGGGCGATCGCGTATTCCGGCTGCAATGGCGGTGCCTCGTCCGACAGCGGAGCGAGCGCCGACATCACCCGCTCCGGCGGGAAGGTGACGATCACCTCGGTGCCGATGCGGACCTTCGATTTCAGCGTGAACGTGCCGCCATGCATCTCGATCAGGTTCTTGGCGATGGGCAGACCTAATCCTGCGCCCTGTTCGGCCGACTTGATCGAGTTGGAGCCCTGGCCGAACGAGGCGAGCACGATCGGAATCTCGTTCTCGGGGATGCCCGAGCCGGTGTCCTTGACGCTGAGATATTGTCCGCCCGAGGCCGTCCAGCCGGCCTTCAGCCAGATGTCGCCGCCCTGCGGCGTGAACTTGATGGCGTTGGACAGCAGGTTGAGCACCACCTGGCGGATCGCGCGCTCGTCGGCCCACAGCCGCGGCATCTTCTGCTCGAACACCTCGTGAATGGTGATGCCGCGGCTCGTGGCGCGCAGCTTCAGCAAATGGTGGCAGTCGGCGATCACGTGCACCAGCGCCACGGCTTCCTCGTTCAGCTCGTAGCGGCCGGCCTCGATGCGCGAGAGATCGAGGATCTCGTTGATGAGGTTGAGCAGGTGGACGCCCGAATTGTGGATGTCGGCCGAATATTCCTTGTAGACCGGCACCGCATGCACGCCGAAGATCTCGCTCTTCATCACCTCGGAAAAGCCGAGGATGGCGTTCAGCGGCGTTCGCAGCTCGTGGCTCATCTGCGCGAGGAATCGCGACTTCGCGACGTTGGCGGCCTCCGCACGGTAGCGCGCCTCGTCGGAGATCGCCTTCGCCTGCTCGAGCTCGCCGATCAGGGCGTCCTTCTCGGCGCGTGCTTCGAGCGTGGCGAGCGTCGTCGCGTGCAGCTGATGGGCGAGCAGCACGAAATAGCCTTCGGCCGCGACGGCGAACCCGGCGAGCAGGTAGTTGTCGAACGTGCCCGACAGCGCGAGGCTCAGCGTGATCGCGACCGTCACCGGCGCGGTGACGGCGACGGCTGCGATCGGCAGGTTGGCGGCGAGCATGCTGGAGACCGCGATCACCAGCAGCATCAGGAACATCATCAGCGTGCCCGACACCGCCGCGAGCGCCGGATGGATCAGGATCGCCATCCAGCACACGCCGTAGAGCAGGTCGAGCAGCACGAAGCGCGTGCGCCAGCGCCGCGTCGCCGCCAGCGACGGCTGGTCGGCGAGGAAGTTCGAGCAGTTGCGCACGATCGCCGCATGAATGCAGAGCACGCCGAGCGTCCAGGCGCCGGCCGCGATCGTATGCAGCCACACGCTGAGCATCAGGCCGGTTGCCACCACCAGCAGCACGACGATGTAGGAGGCGGAGATGCGGGTCTGCGCGTATTGGCGCAGCAGCTCGCGGTCGAAGGCCGGACGCGTTCCCGATGTCGACGTTAACCGGTCGCGCGCCTCGCGCACCCGCTGCTGCGCGGCCCGGCGCTGGCTTGCTGGTGCAAGCGCCGGCGGATCTGCCGGAAGCTCGACGACCTCAGGCTTTTCAGCGGGTTTACTCATCAAACAACACAAATCCTGCCCGCGAGGTACGGGCTGCTTTCTGCATTGTCTATAACTGGGCCCAAATCCTTAAGACGGATTATAGACAACGAAAAATTTGCGTTAACCGCGCGTTAAATTAACCATTGTGGCGAGGCTCAGCGGAGCTGCATGCGCAGGCGGCGCCAGCCGATCACCACGCCGGTGATGCTGAAGACGAGGCCGATCGCGCAGAGGCCGACGATGAGAAACGTGCGCAGCGCCGCCTGCGCAAGCAGGGCCGGAAAGTCGAGCGTGTGCAGCGCCTGATAGAGCCACCGATAGGCGCGCCGGGATGGGTCGAGCTTCTCGAGCACTGCGCCGGAGGCGGCGTCGACCTGATACCAGGTGTCGCCGCAGATCACGCGATGGACCGGCGCGCCCGGCACATCGGAAACAAACGGATAGTCGTCGCCCGGCTCGACTTCGGACGAGCGCGCGCAGTCGCCGCGCAGGCGGGACGCCGCGGCATTGACGTCGGCCGGCTGCAGGAAGCGGCCGACGATGCGTGCCGATGCGCCGTCCAGCAGCGAAATCTGCTGCTGACTCGGCGCGCGCCGGATGCGCTGATAGAGGCGGCCGCCGAAGGCGAACCACTCGATCTCGCGGACCCCGCCATGCACCGCCGCGAGCGCGCCCGCGGTCGCGTCGGTCCAATTCGGCGCGCCGACGAGAATGGCTTGCTCGGACGGCGTCAGACGGCCGGTCGCAAACAGCCTGCCATGGTCCATCGACAGCCAGCCGCTGACCATCCACGTCAGCACGAACTGCATGCAGATCAGGCCGGCCCAATGATGCCACAGGTGCCAGCCGCGGTAGCGCGAGCACAGCCGCGCCTCATGATATCTCAGCCGCATCGGGCCGAGCAGGGCGCCGCTCACGGCGGCGACGACCGCCGCGAGCGACAGCCACCACACGGCAGCGTTCCAGGCCGCCCAGTCCTTGCGCAGGATGGTCGGATAGATCCAATGAACGACGCTGCCGACGTAGTTCCAGGCGCGTTCGAACCGAGTCGTGTCGAGCACGACCTCGCCGGTGCGCGAGGAGACATAGAGCTCGGTGCCGACGGGATCGTTGAGCGCGATCCGGTGCAACGGACGATGCACGTCGAACCGGTTCGGCACCGTCCATTGGTCGTAGTCGTCCAGAGCTGCAACGGCGGCGCCGTCGGCTTCGAGCCCGCGCCGCTGCGCTGCCGCGCGTGCGATCGACAGGGCGATGTCGGGGGCGCTCACCTCGGCTGTGGCCAGCGTGTCGGCATGAATGGCCGTGCTGCGGCCGGCGGTCGAGATGACATAGACCGGGCCATCCATGCGCTGCACCAGGCGGATGCGGTCTGGATGGTCGATTCCAGCTTTGGCGAGGGCCTCCGCGGGACCGTGCAGCGACATGGCGACGTCGAGCACGGGCAGCGCGGCGAAGCGCTCGCTCTCGGTCTGCGCCGGGAATGGCACGTAGTGCATCACGATCCCAGTCGCGAACCACAGCACGAGCAGCGGACCGAGCGGGATGCTCAGCCAGCGGTGCGTGAGGATCAGCGCCCGGATCATGCGGCCATCAGAACTTGAACGAGGCTTCGACCTCGTAGGTGCGGGGCGCGCCGAGGAAGATCTGGTCGGGATAGAACGGATCGCTCCAGGCCGCGTAGCGCCGGTCGGTGACGTTGCGGACCCGGAAGGCGAGCCGCGTGCTGGTCGCGGTGGCGAACAGCGGCACCTTCGGCAGGTCGATGAAGGCGAACAGGTCGGCCGTGGTGTAGGCGAGCAGTTTCACCGTGTTGGCATCGGTGCTCCAGCGGTCGCCCACGTGGCGGACGGAGAAACCGAGCTCGACCGGCCACCAGCCGGGATTGAGGAAGCGGTAGGAGCCGCCGCCATTGACGATGACGGCGGGGATGTTGGGCGGCGTGTTGCCCGAGAACGAGCCGCCGCCGGCGAGATCATAATCGGCATAGCAGGCGCGGACATAGGCGAAATTGCCCCAGAGCCTGCTCTCCGGCGTCGGCCGCACCGCAGCCGACAGCTCGATGCCTTGCGATTTGACCTTGCCGGCAAGGTTGAGCTGCTGGCCGGCCTGGGCGCTGTAGACGTTGTTGCGCTCGATGTCGAAGGCCGAGAAGGTCCATTCCGCGCGGCCGTTCCATGCGAGCTGCTTGACGCCGGTCTCGTAGCTGCGCGAATCCGACAGCGTCAGGTTTTGCGTCGGAGTGAGGATGAAGATGCTGTCGGCCGAGATGTCGGTTGCCGTCGCATATTGGCTGTAGAACATCGTGCCCGGCAGCGCCTCCCAGGTATAGCCGATGCGTCCCGTGACCGGTTGCCAGCTCTTGGAATAGGGGAAGCCGGGCCGCTCGGCGCCATTGCGGATCCAATTGCGGTCGAGCGTGAACGGGTTGTAGCGCAGCCCTCCGACCAGCGCGAAGCTGTTGGTCAGCCTCAAGCGGTCTTCGAGATTGAGCGCGACGCTGTCGATCGTGGCGGTCTGAAGCTGTGTCCTCAGCTCACCATAGGTGCCGCGATCGAAGCCGATCAGCGGGACTGACTCGCCGGGAAAATTGGCCGCGCCGGGTCGCGTGAAGTCGGTATGCGAGCTCTCGACCGAGGTGACGAGCCGGTTGGCGAGACCGAAGATGCTGCCGTTCCATATCACGTCGGTGATGTTGCCGACCATGTTGTGGTTGTGATGGACGAAGAAGCGCTCGCGATCGACCAGATTGGTGTTCGCGTTGAAGGCCGAGACCTCGTTGTTGTACCAGTCGCGGCTGGCGTTGTAGTTGTAGATCTGGCTCCGCAGCGTGACTGCGTTGTTCAGGTCCCATTCGAAGCCGCTGCGGACCCAGGATTCCTTGATGGTCTTGTGGCCGTCGACCACGTTGTAGTTGGTCGACAGCGTGCGGCCGTCGATCGTGACGGCGCCGAGATCGCTGCCGTTGTAGGCGGAGATCTTGGAGCCCGAGACGATGCCGCTGGTTGCGTTCGCGCCGCTATAGGCCACCGGCACCAGCGGCGTGCCCTCATAGGGCTTGGCCTTGTAGTCCTTGAACTCGGCGGCAAAGAAGGTCTTGAAGCTCCCGGACAGCCGGTAGTCGAGCTGGCCCGAGACATGGACATTCTTGAACTCGGTGTCGTCGATGAAGCCGACCTCCTTGGTCCGGCTGATGTCGAAACGATAGTCCAGGCCCTTGACGGTCGTGCTGCCGCCGGAGCCGAAGCCGCTGCGGAATGTGCCGCGCTGGTCGAAGCCGACGAAGGCCTCGCTCTCGACCGGGCCGCTGTGCGGGGTCTTGGTGACGAAATTGATGGTGCCGCCGACCGCCCCCTGGCCTGAGATCAGCGAGGAGGGGCCCTTGAGAAACTCGACGCGGTCGAGGTTGAAGGTCTCCATCGTCAGCGCGGTGAATCCGGTCGGCCCGATGTTGATGCCGTTATAGAGGACGTTGACCTGGTTGCCCTGGAAGCCGCGCATCGCAAAGCCGACGTCGTTCGGCGCATCGCCGGCGCTGACGCCGGTGGCGCCTTTCACCGCGTCGACGGTCGTGTAGTAGCCCTGCTCGCGCAGCGTCTCGGCGCCGATCACCTCGACCGTCGCCGGCACCTCGCGCGCGGCCAGGCCGAGCCGGCTGCCGGCTGCCGGGATGGCGTTGCCGTTGAGCGGGGTCGCGGTCGCGTTGGTGGCCTGTGAGGGAACGGATGGCGCTGCCTGCGCTGGCGCGGTCCCGCGTTGCTGGATGGGACGGGTGGTCAGGTCCGCCGTTCGGCCACGCGATTGCGTCCGGTCGGACACTGGCCGCTGCCGCGGTGCGTCGACCGTTACATCCGGAAGCAACGTGTTGGCCGCCGGTGTTACGGCGGGGCTTGCCGTTTGCTGCGCGTGAGCCATGTGGCCGGCTGACCACCCGGCCACAAGTCCCGCCAACGATATCGACCCCCAGATCGTCCGCACGCTCATTCTGATCCCCACCGCAGGTCCGGACTGAGCCGGCGCCTGCGCCCGTAACGTTCACGATGCCCGGACGAGAGTTAGCTTAAACCTCCGGAAATGAAATGTTATAACATTTCAAACGGGCGATTCCGGCTGAAGGGCGTCTCGATCTGGCAACACATGCGAACGATTAGCGATTGCAACGGGTATCAGCGAGTCGCAGGGGGCGCAATGGAGCGTTCCGATGCCATTCAGAGCATCTGGCGTCGACGACAGGGCGGGTCCGGCTCGCATACCGAGTCCAATGCAAAACGGCCGCCCGTCGAACCGAGGGCGGCCGCTTGATGGTGTCGACAAGCCCCGGGACTACTTCTCCAGACGGGCCAGCAGGCTCGACGTGTCCCAGCGCTTGCCGCCGAGCTTCTCGACCTCGGAATAGAACTGGTCGACCAGCGCGGTCACCGGCAGATGGGCGCCGTTGCGGCGCGCTTCGCTGAGGCAGATCGACAGGTCCTTGCGCATCCATTCCACCGCAAAACCAAAGTCATATTTGCCATCGTTCATGGTCTTGTAGCGGTTCTCCATCTGCCACGACTGCGCGGCGCCCTTGGAGATGGTCTCGATGACAGCGGGAACGTCGAGGCCGGACTTCTTCGCGAAATGGATACCCTCGGACAGGCCCTGCACGAGGCCGGCGATGCAGATCTGGTTGACCATCTTGGTCAGCTGGCCGGAGCCCGCCGGCCCGAGCAGCTTGCACATCCGGGCATAGGCCGCGATCACCGGCTCGGCGCCGGCATAGGCGTCGGCGGTGCCGCCGCACATCACCGTCAGCACGCCGTTCTCGGCGCCGGCCTGGCCGCCGGACACCGGCGCATCGATGAATTTGAAGCCGGCCTTGGTGGCTGCGG
The DNA here is from genome assembly GCF_051168215.1 of Bradyrhizobium sp. HKCCYLRH2015. Classification (NCBI taxonomy): domain Bacteria; kingdom Pseudomonadati; phylum Pseudomonadota; class Alphaproteobacteria; order Hyphomicrobiales; family Nitrobacteraceae; genus Bradyrhizobium; species Bradyrhizobium sp. HKCCYLRH2015. The sequence continues at coordinate 458,861 of NZ_JBNPUO010000005.1, forward strand.
CGTCGAGCTCACGTGCCACTTCAGCCGAGGCGGTGGTGTGGTCGACGAAGGTCGCGCCCTTGGCCATGCCGGCGAAGGCGCCGTCCGGGCCGATCGTGACCGAGCGCAGGTCGTTATCATTGCCGACGCAGCACATCACGAACTCCTGGCCTTCGGCGGCCTGCTTCGGCGTCGGTGCTGCCTTGCCGCCGAACCTGTCGGCCCATTCCTTCGCCTTGGCCGCGGTGCGGTTGTAGACCGTGACCTCGTGACCGCCCTTCTTCACGAGGTGTCCTGCCATGGGGAAACCCATGACGCCGAGACCGATGAAAGCGACTTTAGCCATATGAGCTACCTTGACCTTGGGGTTCTGCCGGCGGCCTTGAGAGGGCCGGGCTGTTCTTGAAAGGAACACATCAGCACCCGGCGCGGTCGCGGCGGTGCTGGACGCCGCACCATACCGGCTTGCGAGGCGGGGGCAACGGCTTCGTGACGGATGCGAAAGCGCCGCCGCGTGCTAAAGAGGCATCATCATGACGGCTTGCAAAGCCGCCATCCGGCAACGAAATCCAGTCAACCAACGAACCAGCCAGGGAGTGTCTCGCATGGGCGTCAGCGTCGGCGTGCTCGATCATTTCAACATCCGGACCCGCAACCTCGCCGAGACCGTGCGCTTCTATGAAGACGTGCTCGGGCTCGAGAACGGCGCCCGTCCGGACTTCGCCTTTCCCGGCGCCTGGATGTACAGCGAGGGCCGCCCGGTGGTGCACCTGGTCGACATCTCGCCGACCTCCGAGGCACAGAAGCCGGACTCCGGCGTCGTCCACCATGTCGCCTTCGTCAGCCGCGGCTTCGCCGGCATGAAGGCCCGGCTCGCCGAGAAGGGCATGCCGTTCGAAGCGCGGCAGGTGCCGGGCGGGGAGCTGTGGCAGATCTTCGTGCGCGACCCCAACGGCGTGATGATCGAGCTCAATTACGAGGCAGCGAAAGAGCGGGCTGAGGATGCGCCGGTGGAGACCGCCTCCGACATCGGAACCATGGTGGCGTTTTGAGCCGGTCGGCTTTATGAAGCGGCGCAACGCAGGGCCGGAGCGGTGCCGTCGCAGACGACGGAAGATCATGTCCGGCCAACAGGATAGGGCGCGACGATGTGGCGCGTTCTGAGCTATTTCAGGAGACGCGCCGTGAGCGTGACGCAGCAGCAGGTTATCGAGGCACTCAAGCGGGTCCGCTCGCCACGTGGCGTGGCGCTGCCGGACGCCGGCGTGCTGTCGCCGATCACGGCCAATGACGGCAAGGTGTTCTTCTCGATCAATGTCGAGGCCAGCGAGGCTCGCGCCTGGGAAGACACCCGGGCGCAAGCCGAAGCCGCCGTGCGCGCCATTCCCGGCGTGACCATGGCGATGATCGCGCTGACCGCCGAGCGCAAGGCGGGCGCTGCCGCCCCGCCGCCGCGGCAAGGCGGGGTGCAGCCGGTCTCGGCGCATCGTCCGCACCAGCATCCGGCGGACTCGCCGATGTCCCGGCAGGCCGCGATTCCGGGTATCGCGGCCGTCATCGCCGTGGCCTCGGGCAAGGGCGGTGTCGGCAAGTCGACCACCGCGATCAATCTCGCGCTGGGCTTGCGCGATCTCGGCCTCAAGGTCGGGCTGCTCGACGCCGACATCTACGGCCCGTCGGTGCCGCGGCTGACCGGGCTGCAGGAAAAGCCCAAGCTCACCGACGACAAGAAGATGATTCCGCTGTCGCGCTTCGGCCTGTCGATCATGTCCATCGGCTTTCTCGTCGACGAGGACAGCCCGATGATCTGGCGCGGCCCGATGGTGATGTCGGCGATCAACCAGATGCTGCGCGACGTCGCGTGGGGCACGCTCGACGTGCTCGTCGTCGACATGCCGCCGGGCACCGGCGATGCCCAGCTGACGCTGGCGCAGAACGTGCCGCTGAAGGGCGCGGTGATCGTGTCGACGCCGCAGGACCTGTCGCTGATCGACGCCCGCCGCGGGCTTGCGATGTTCCGCAAGGTCAACGTGCCCGTGCTCGGCATCATCGAGAACATGAGCTACTTCCAGTGCCCGCAATGCGGCACCCGGTCCGACATCTTCGGTCATGGCGGCGCGCGCCACGAGGCCGAGCGGCTCGGCGTGCCGTTCCTCGGCGAAATCCCGCTGCACATGGACATCCGCTCGACGTCGGACGCCGGCAACCCGGTGGTCGAGAGCGAGCCGAAGGGTCCGCATGCCGCGATCTACAGGACCATCGCCGCGTCGGTGCGGGATCAGCTCAAGGACGCCATCGCCGCTGCTTGATGCACTGCAGCGAAGCGCGTGCGACTATTGGACCGTTTGTCATTCCAACGTCGCGTTTTCGCTTAACCGGTTCCGTGCTAAAGCCCGGCCCGGATCGCCTTCGACCGTGTGCGGCCAATCGCATCGGCGGATAAATGCTTTTTCAACGGGAAACGCCCCCAACAAGGAGATGCCTTAATATGAAGCGTCGTGATTTTCTGAAGGTTTCGGCCGCCGGTGCCGCGGCGACGGCTGCGGTGGCCTCGCCGGCGATCGCGCAGTCGATGCCGGAAATCAAGTGGCGGTTGACCTCGAGCTTCCCGAAGTCGCTCGACACGATCTATGGCGGCGCCGAGTACCTGGCGAAGCAGGTCGCCGAGATGACCGACAACAAGTTCCAGATCCAGGTCTTCCAGGCCGGTGAGCTGGTTCCGGGTCTGCAGGCGCTCGACGCGACCTCCAAGAACACCGTCGAGATGTGCCATACGGTGTCGTATTATTACGTCGGCAAGGACCCGACCTTCGCGATCTTCGCGTCGGTGCCGTTCGGCCTCAACGCCCGGCAGCAGAACTCCTGGCTGTATCAGGGCGGCGGCAACGAGCTCGCCAACGAGTTCTTCAAGAAGTCGGCCAACGTGATCGGCTTCCCCTGCGGCAATACCGGCACCCAGATGGGCGGCTGGTTCCGCAAGGAGATCAAGACCGTCGCCGACCTCTCGGGCCTGAAGTTCCGCATCGGCGGCATCGCCGGCCAGGTGCTGCAGAAGCTCGGCGTCGTGCCGCAGCAGCTCGCGGGTGGCGACATCTACCCGTCACTGGAGAAGGGCACCATCGACGCGGCCGAGTGGGTCGGTCCGTATGACGACGAGAAGCTCGGCTTCCAGAAGGTCGCCAAGTACTACTACTATCCGGGCTTCTGGGAAGGCGGTCCGACCGTCCACGCATTCGCCAACCTCGACAAGTATAACGAGCTGCCGAAGCACTATCAGTCGATCCTCGCCAACGCGACGGTCAACGCCAATACCTGGATGGCCGCGCGCTACGACCAGGTGAACCCGGCGGCGCTGAAGCGCCTGGTCGCCGGGGGCACGCAGCTGCGTCCGTTCACCAACGAGGTGCTCGAAGCCTGTCTCAAGGCGACCAACGAGCTGTGGGGCGAGATCTCGGCCAAGAACGCCGACTTCAAGAAGGTCATCGACGCGATGCAGGCCTACCGCTCGGACGAGTATCTGTGGTGGCAGGTCGCCGAGTACACCTATGACAGCTTCATGATCCGCTCGCGTACCCGCGGCTGATCGTAGCTTCAATCGGCGGATCGACTTGAGCCCGGCCTCGTGAGAGGCCGGGCTTTTGCGTTGCGGCAACGTTTCGCAATGGCACTCCGACGCACTTTGATCCACACTGGAACTGAAGCCTCACAAAGAAGGCTGCTCAGGAAACGAACACAATGACCCCCAGGGAGGGAAGAACTATGAAGCGGAGAGACTTCATCAAGGTGACTGGGCTTGGCGCCGCTGGCGCGGCCGCGATCGCGGCGCCGGCCATCGCGCAATCGATGCCGGAGCTTAAATGGCGCATGCCGACGAGCTGGCCGAAATCGCTCGACACCTTGTATGGCGGCGCCGAGATCATGGCCAAGGTGGTCGGCGAGGCCACCGACAACAAATTCCAGATCCAGCCGTTCGCGGCCGGCGAAATCGTGCCCGGCCTGCAGGTCCTCGACGCCGTGCAGAACGGCACCGTCGAAATCGGCCACACCGCGTCGTACTACTACTTCGGCAAGGATCCGACGTTCACCTTCGGCTCGTCGGTCCCGTTCGGGCCGAACATGCGCATCAACCAGGCCTGGTACATGCTCGGCGGAGGACGCGAGATCCTCAACGAGTTCTACACGAAGTACAATGTCGTCTCGCTGCTTGCCGGCAACACCGGTTGTCAGATGGGCGGCTGGTTCCGCAAGGAGCTCACCGGCGTCAACGATCTCAAGGGACTGAAATTCCGCGTCGGTGGCTTTGCCGGCCGCGTGCTGCAGAAGCTCGGCGCGGTGCCGCAGCAGATCGCCGGCGGCGACATCTATCCTGCGCTGGAGAAGGGCACGATCGACGCGGCCGAGTGGGTCGGTCCGTATGACGACGAGAAGCTCGGCTTCGTCAAGGTCGCGCCGCACTACTACTATCCGGGGTGGTGGGAGGGCGGGCCGATGCTGCTCTCCTTCGTCAACCAGGATCGCTGGAATGCGTTGCCCAAGAACTATCAGAAGATCCTCGAGCACGCCGGCCATTATGCCAACAACTGGATGATGGCGAAGTACGACCAGAGCAATCCGGCGGCGCTGCGCCGGCTGCTCGCCGCCGGTGCCAAGCTGCATGCGTTCTCGCCGGAGATCATGCAGGCCTGCCTGAAGGCCGCCCGCGAGCTGCACAGCGAGGTCGCGGCCACCAACCCCGACTTCAAGAAGACCTATGAGTCGCTGACGGCCTTCGCCGGCAATGGCTACTCCTGGTTCCAGGTCGCCGAGATCGGCTACGACGCCTTCATGGCGCGCAACTCGCAGAGCTGAGGCCGGCGCCGTATCGCGTCAGGAGGCAGCGACAAAACAAAACCCCGGCGCGTTGCGCCGGGGTTTTTCGTGGGCGGAGCGATTGCGCGCCGCGGCTATCACTGCTTCGGCGGTCCGACATCGATCTGCGGCGGGCCGAAGTCGAGCGGCGGCGCATCGATCTGCGGAATCTCGATCTTGATCGAGTTCGGATCGACGGTCGAGGCCGCGCCCTTGTAGTGCATGACCATCGAGGGGAACAGGATCACCAGCATCACCATGACCAACTGAATCACGACGAACGGCACGGCGCCCCAGTAGATCTGGCCGGTCGTCACCGGCTCCATCCGCTTGCCGGTGACGCGGTCGAGATAGGACTCCTTCGGCGCCACCGAGCGCAGATAGAACAGCGCGAAGCCGAACGGCGGATGCATGAACGAGGTCTGCATGTTGACGCCGAGGATGACGCCGAACCAGATCAGGTCGATGCCGAGCTTTTCGGCCGCGGGCCCCAGCAGCGGAATGATGATGAAGGCCAGCTCGAAGAAGTCGAGGAAGAACGCCAGCACGAACACGAAGGCGTTGACGAAGATCAGGAAGCCGATCTGGCCGCCGGGCAGTGACGTCAATAGGTGCTCGACCCAGACATGGCCGTTGACGCCGTAGAAGGTCAGCGAGAACACGCGCGCACCGACCAGGATGAAGACCACGAAGGCCGACAGTTTTGCGGTGGACTCGACGGCCTGGCGGACCAGGTCGAAGCTGAGCCGCCGCTTGATCGCGCCGAGGATGATCGCGCCGGCAGCGCCCATCGCGCCGCCCTCGGTCGGCGTCGCGAGCCCGATGAAGATCGTGCCGAGCACCAGGAAGATCAGGAACAGCGGCGGCACCATCACGAAGGTGGTCTGCTGCGCCATGCGGGACAGGAAGCGGTATCCGGTGGTGCGCTCCAGCACCCAGTTCACGACTGCGACGGCGAAGGCAAACACGATGCCGTAGAACATGCTCAGCACGACGAAGTCGGCGCCGTGATATTCCGAGCCGCGCATCATGAACCAGCCGAACACGCAGCTCGCCAGAAACAGCACGCCCAGCGATTTCAGGCCGCGGTCGCCCGAGTCCTCGCGAAAGCCGATCGCATCGGCCGGCAGGCCGGGCGCCGATTTCGGAAAGATCATGCTGGTCAGGAAGGCGTAGAGCGCATAGATCGCGGACAGCACGAGGCCGGGGATGAAGGCGCCCTCGTACATGTCGCCGACGGACTTGCCGAGCTGGTCGGCCATGACGATCAGGACCAGCGACGGCGGGATGATCTGCGCCAAGGTCCCGGAGGCGGCGATGATGCCGCTGGCAAGCCGGCGGTCGTAGCCGTAGCGCAGCATGATCGGCAGCGAGATCAGGCCCATCGAGATCACGGAGGCGGCGACCACGCCAGTGGTGGCCGCGAGCAGCGCGCCGACGAACACGACCGCATAGGCGAGGCCGCCGCGGATGGTGCCGAACAGCTGGCCGATGGTGTCCAGCAGGTCCTCGGCCATGCCGGATCTTTCCAGCACCAGGCCCATGAAAGTGAAGAACGGAATCGCCAGCAGCGTGTCGTTGTTCATCACGCCGTAGACGCGTTCCGGTAGCGCCTGCAGGAAGTCCGGCCGGAATTCGCCGAGCTCGATACCGACGAGGGCGTAGAACAGGCCGACGGCGCCGAGCGAGAAGGCTGCCGGATAGCCGAGCAGCAGCATCACGACCAGCGAGCCGAACATGATCGGCGCCATGTTGGCGATCAGAAAAGCTGTCATTGAAGTATCCCCCAGCCCGCCGCTTACTTCTTTTCGATCGCTTCGACGAGGTGCTCGACCTCGGCCTCGATCCCGTGGGATTTCGCAGCGTGGGGATCAGGGATGAGCCCGCGCATCACGGCGATGCGCTTGATCAGCTCGGAGATGGCCTGCGCCAGCAGGAACACGAAGCCGATCATGATGAGCGATTTCGCCGGCCATTGCGGCAGGCCGCCGGCATTGCTCGACTGTTCGTTGATTTCGAACGAGCGCAGGAAGAACGGCACGCTGGTGATGATCATCACGACGCAGAGCGGAATCAGGAAGAGCACGTGGCCGACGACGTCGATGGTGTCACGCAGCCATTTGGGCATCATGGCGTTGACGATGTCGATGCGGATGTGCTCGTTGTCGAGCAGCGTCCACGGCGAGCACAGCAGGAAGACCGCTGAGAACAGCACCCACTGTAGCTCGAGCCAGGAGTTCGACGAGGTGTCGAGCGTCTTGCGGACGATGGCGTTGATCGTGGAAATGATGACGGCGAGCAGGATCAGCCACGCCAGCCGCTTGCCGGTCCAGGTCGTGAACGCATCGATCCCACGGCTCAATTTCAGCAACGCTTGCAACGCAATCCTCCCCCAAATGTCTTGCGACGTCCCATGGCCCGTTCTGGCTGCGCAGCACATGGCGCAACGGCCTATCCGGCCCGGCAGGCTCAAAAAACGAGGGCACCATTTCAGCGCCTCGTGTTGCCGTCAATCGGAAAAATGGGCAAAAAGGGGCGTTGCCGCAACATGTTGCGGGAGTGGCGACGCCGCGCCACAGCCGTCTCCGGTTGCCGGAGCCGGGCGATCGGCGGCCGGTGCCGGGAGCTGAACGGGCGGCGTCCGAGGGCGGAGGGCGCGCGAATGCGGCCGACCGAGCGCGTCCTGCGCGAGGCGGTCTTACAGCACCACCACGCCGGAATGCTTGGCTTTGTTTTCGGGTTCGACGTGGATGGTGATCCAGCTGTGCTCGTCGTCCTCGCGCAAGGCCGCCTCGATCCGGTCGCAGATCTCGTGCGCCTGGTTGACCGACATCTCTCCGGGCACCACGAGGTGGAACTCGATGAAGGTCAGCTTGCCGGCATGGCGGGTCCGGACGTCGTGCGCCTCCAGCGCCCCGTCGGCATGCGCGCTGATGATCTGGCGGATGCGCGCAAGCGTGGTGTCGGAGACCGCCTCATCCATCAGCCCGCTGGTGGATTCCTTCAGCACCTGCCATCCCGACCACAGGATGTTCACCGCGACCAGCACCGCCAGCGCCGGATCGAGGATCGGCAACTGCAACATCACCGCGAGGCCGAGGCCGACCACGACGCCGCCCGAGGACACGACGTCCGTCAGCAGGTGCCGGCCGTCCGCCACCAGCGCCGGCGATCGCAGCCGCTTGCCGCGCGTGATCAACAGCCAGCACCAGACCGCATTGATCGCGCTCGCCAGCGCGTTCACCGCGAGGCCTTCCGCAGGCGCCGAAAACGCGCGCGCATTGAAGAAATTCCCGTAGGCCTCATGGATGATGAGCAGCGCCGCCACGACGATCATGACGCCCTCGATCACCGCGCTGAAGTACTCGACCTTGTGGTGGCCGAACGGATGGTTGGCATCCGCGGGCTTGGCGGCGATGCGCACCGCGCCGAGCGCGACCACGGCGGTGACGACGTTGACGATGCTCTCGACGGCATCGGAGTAGAGCGCGACCGAGCCGGTGATCCAATAGGCAAGATATTTCAGGCCGAGCACGATCGTTCCGACCACGAGGCTGCCGATGGCGAGCTTGAGCGATTGCGAGGCCATGATGTCCTGATCCGATCCCGCGCTGGGGTACTCAACGCTGCGGCGGAACGCAACCAGGGTGGAAGCGGTTCGGTGTCGGGAAGGAGCTGATGCCCCCGGTTTTTATGGCCGTCGAGACCGCCTATAGCGGCGGTGTCGCTCCGATGGAGAAGTGATCTGTGGAAAACAGAAAGGTCGCGCCCACGGACATGGGCGCGACCTTGTCGGCAAACGCCAACAAGAATGACGCCGCCGACTACTTCTCTTTGATGACCGTGGTGGTGCTGGTGGAGCTGCCGACCGTGCCCTCGTCCTCGCAGACCTTGGTCTGGCGGATGCGGTCCTCGGCTTCCACGCGGCTGGTGAACGCCATCGGTCCGATCTGCGTGACGACCTCGCGGTCGGCGGGGCGTGTGGTGGTGATGGTGCAGCGATGGCTCGGTCCCTGCACGATGTAGTATTCGTCAGCAAGCGCCGGAGCGACCGATCCGATGATCACTGCGCCGGCAAGAAGAAGGGGTGCTTTCATCGTCGCCTCTCTTTTCCAAGAACAGCCAAAAGGGGAGCGAGGGGGCGATGAGGAGATCTTGTCCTCTTCGTTCGACGCTCTCCGCGTTTGCAACTCGGTCGACTGGTCGGGGTTCCGGCACGCCAGACGCAGCCTGTGTTGATGCGATGCAGTGTCGGCAACGATGGACGCGAGATTTCGTCAGGGCGCAGCGACGCCAGCGCAGGCCCGCGGTGGCTCGCTGGTCGATGTCGGCTGCGACGCGGACGATCGCGCAAAGTCTCCGCGGCGGGATCCCTGACATGCCGGTGGCGAAGCTGAGCGAACGGTCTGTGCTCGGCCGATCCGCACATCGTTTCCCAAAACGCGGGCACGCGACGCGAAGATATTTGCAGACCGGCTCGGCTTGCGGTGACGTTCTTCCGGGCTTCACATTCTGATGCGACCTTATGTTGTGGGGCGGCCCACATGCGCCGTCGGCTCAGACGGGGAAGCGGGGACTCGGACATGCTTGGGTTGCGTCTTTTCGGCTTGATCCTGGGAGGCCTGACCGCGATCGCGGCGATCGCGACGCCGTGTGCGGCAACACCGTGCAGCAACCTGCAGACGCTCGCGCTCGAGCATACCACCATCACGCTGGCGACCGACATCACGAGCGGCGTCTTCACCGTTCCCGGGAGCAATCCGGCGCAAGACATCACGGGCCTGCCGGCGTTCTGCCGCGTCGCCGCGACGATCGCGCCGACCGTGGATTCGGCGATCAAGATCGAGGTCTGGCTGCCGGCGTCGACGTGGAGCGGGCGGTTTCTCGGCCTCGGCAGTGGCGGATTCGGCGGCTACTACGACTATGGCGGCCTCGCGTTCCGCCTCAAGGCCGGTTACGCTGTTGCCTACACCGGTCTGGGAACCGGGACCTCCGGATGCACCGTTCACTACTGCGGATCGGACGGCAACAAGGGCAACGCGCTCGCGATCGCTCTCGGCGACAAGGCGACCCCGAGCCTCGGGCTCTACGGGCATCCCGAGCGGATCACGGATTTCGGCCATCGCGCGGTCCACCTGATGACGCTGCGGGCCAAGGAGATCGTACAAGCATACTATCAGCAGAGCGCGACCAGGGCCTATTTCTTCGGCTGCTCCACCGGAGGCCACAGCGGACTGATGGAGGCGCAACGCTATCCCGAGGACTATGACGGCATCCTGGTCGGCGCGCCGGCCTACAATCGCACACACCTGTATGCGACGACGCCGCTCGGATGGCGCAACACGCATGCGACGCCGGGGCGGCAGATGCAAGCCGGTCAGATGTCGCTGATCAACAAGGCCGTCCTGGCGCAATGCGCTGGGCGGGATGGCGGAGTCGCAACGGACCAGTTCCTGAACAATCCGCGGCGCTGCCGGTTCGATCCTAAAGTCCTGCAATGCACCGGCGGCGACGTGCCACCGGCATGCCTGACCGAGGAACAGGTCACGACGATGCAGAACTATTATGCCGGCACGGTCGACCCGGTGACCGGTGAAAGGATCGTTCCGGGCTTTGCACCGGGCAGCGAGACCGAGGATCTCTCGGTGAAGGGGATTATGCTCAAGCAGCAGCTTCCGGAGCCGCTGTTTGATGGTCCCCTGTATTGGGTCTACGGTCCGACCTTCGGTCAGCCCAGCAGCGCCGTCAACTACACGAATTTCGAGATTCACCGTGACCTGCCGGCCGTGGAGGCCTTGCTGGCCGAGCCGCTGAACGCCACCAGCCCGGATCTCACGGCCTTCCGGGAACGCGGCGGCCGGCTCATCATGTATCAGGGGTGGGCCGATGAGCTTGTGATGCCGCAGAACACGATCGACTACTTCAACTCGCTTGTGAAATTCGACAGCCCGTCCTTCGCGACGCGGCGAGGAGACGAAGCGCAGGTCGGCGCTGACGTCGCGGAAGATCGGTTCGGCGGCGATCACGTGCGAGCCGGGCTGCAGCGAACCCTGAGCTACGCCCGCCTGTACATGGTGCCGGGCATGTATCACTGCGGCGGCGGACCTGGCCCCAACGCGTTCGTCTTCCTTCCGGCGCTCCAAGACTGGGTCGAGAACGGCACGCCGCCGGGGTCCGTCGTCGCGACCAAGTACGTCAACGACACGGCGCCCGATGTGCAGATGACGCGGCCGCTCTGTGTGTTCCCGAAGATCGCGCGATACAACGGCCGCGGCAGCACCGACGACGCGGCGAGCTTCTCTTGCGTCGAGGGTGGGCACCGTCATGACCACGGTCCGCACGACGAGCAGTGAGGCAGGTGTTTGAACACAGCGAAGCGGCTCGCCGACAATCGATGATGACCTCGTCCCTGCATCAGAGAACCGCGATCGACGTCGCGATGTCGATACGCCGGTCCACACCGTCGGCGATGGTGATTCACAGCAGCCTGACGCTCACCTTCGCCTTGCCGGTGTTGTTCGGATAGAATGCATCGTACATCCAGGGCAGCCCGATCACCGCGTCGTTGACATAGAGGAACAGCTCGCCGCCGCGGTCGGCCTTGAACCTCGCCTTGTAGGCTTGAGGTGTCGTGTTGGGCGCGGGAACGGGGTCGAGGAAATATTCGTCGACGCCGGTCTCGCCGACCCTGGCGATCAGCCGATACCACGGCCGGAACAGAACGCGGCGCAGCAGGATGCCTGCGTAGAACTTCAAGCGGGCGTAGCCCTGGACCGTCGAGGTGCGATAGCCGGCGGGCGTGACCGGCCGCCCGGCGTCCTCCCACGGATCGGTCATTGTGACGATGATCTCGTAGGAGAAGCCGGGACGGACGCTCAAGCCGGTGGGCGCGCAGACCGCGTCGGTCGAGAAATCCCGGGCATCCTGCGGAATGCCCTTGTCGACCGCGACGAGCTCGCGCGCGGGCGTACCATGGCAGAAGGCGCCCATCGAGTCCGCGGCGTTGAACAGGAAATGGCTGATCAGCGTGGCCGCAAGCCAGACGGTGCCGACAGCGAGGAAGAACGGGCCGACATGCCGCTTGCCGTTCCTGATGACGAACTGATAGGCGCGATTGGTCCGGAGCGCGTAGATGGTCCGATGCACCAGGCCGGACGGCATCGGGGGTGATGCCCGTTCGCGCCAGATTACGCGCATCCGGTCGCCGATGCGGTCGCTGAGGCCTGTCCCGAGCGCGGTCAGCACGACCAGGATGATGATCCCGAGGGCGAACCATTCGGGATTGGCGGCGTACCAGTCCGTCCACCAGTGCAGGGAGTTCGGCAGGAACGATTCGACCAGCCGGACCGCTTCGGAGACCATCCTGATGGGAGAGTCGTATTCGTGCGTGCGATTGAGGTCGTGGAACAGCCAGAAGGCCGCGAGGTGGAGGGAGGCCGCCAGCGTTGCGAAATAGGCGAGGCGCCTGAACCACACCAGATTCCACAGCTTCTCCTGGGCCGCGAACCGGGCGGCCGCGCCGGCCGGCGTCTCGAACGTGGTCGGCCCGAGCGGCGTCAGCGTGCCGTCGTAGCGGACGATCAGGTAGTTGTCGGGCAGCCCGATGGGCGCGTAGGCGTTGCAGCCGCTGTCGATGCGGTCGAAGACGCTTTCGTGAATCTTCGGCATCGGCACCTGCACGCCCGCGGCTGGGTCGTTGCAGAGGTCCGACACCTTGCGCGGGCCGTAGCGATAGTAGGAGCCGAGCCCGGAGCGCGAGTTGTACAGGCGTCCGTCCTTGTCCTGGGACGTGACGATCGACCTGATCGCATCCGGATCGGCCTCGGGCGCGGTCTTGAAGATCAGGCCGCGCTTGATGGCCTCGCCGACCAGCCAGGTCAGCGGGACGTAGGAGACGGAATCGTCCGGATAGCCGCCGCCGACATTGCCGTGCATGCCGACGAACCAGACCTGAACCAGCCGTTCGTCATCGATCGTCCTGGCATCCTGCGGCTTGGTCTCGCCGGCCTCGGTCCAGAGCACCGGATGGAATGTCGTTCTCTCGTCGTCGAGCGCGAGCGCGTGGCGCGCGCATGTCACCCGCGGGTTGAGCACGCGATTGGGCAGCTCGAGCGGCCACACCCAGTTGGAGATGCCTCGCGTCATCTCGTCGATCGGCAGTCCGTAGGCGGCGACGGTGTCCCACAGCCCGATGAACTCGATCGCCGGGAGGCGTTTTCGCTCGAGGAGGTCGAGAGATTTGCGGCCCATGATGCGGTCGATCACCGGCACCAGCACATGATCGCGAAGCCAGCGGAACGGCACCTCGATCCGCCAGATCGAATGGTAGCCCTTGGCGCGATAGGCGCGATAGGCCTTCACGGCGCCATCGTGCAGCTCGGCCTCGGTGCCGGCAACGATCAGGCCCTGGTCGAGCATCAGCGCGGCCAGCACCCGCACGGTGAAGGCGCCGCGGCTGAAGCCGAACAGATAGATCTTCGAGCCATGCTCGTGGTCGTAGTTGCGACAGACGAACTTGTAGGCGTCGAGGATGTTGCGCTTGAGACCGAAGCCGAACGCGCCGCCGAGCAGGGCGAGAGGGACGAACGACGATGTGCCGACGCCGTCGTCGTACTTGGCCGCCTGGGCATTGCTCTGCAGGTCGAGCGCCTGGAACATGCGCCAGACGTTGGTCCGCCACACGCTCGACGCGGCGTTGCCGGTCCCGTCGGACAGGATGATGATCTTGGGACTCGCCATGCAAAGGACCCCGCTCGACATTCCCCCGGTCGAGAGCCGGGAGCGTAATACGGACGATCGGGAAAGCAACCTGAGATGGTGTGAGGCTTTCGGCGGCGTGGCCGGAGGATGCGGGACGCCGCTGCAGCGACGCGGCGACCCGAGGACGAAAATGCACTGCGCTGCCACCGAAATGCCGACATCACCGAAATGCGGTTGCCGTCGCCGTTCATCGCCCTTCAGGCGGGGTTGATGTGCTCGACGAGATGTGCGCGCGAGGGCGCTCGGTCGAAGGGATCGCTGAAATATTGCGTCTCATGCACCACTTTGCCGTCGCGGAATTCCATGATGCTCACCACGTAGGAGGGCACGCCGTCATAGGTCAGGACCAGTTCAGTGACCCAGAGATCGCCGCCGCCGATGATCCGCTGCACTGTGAAGCGCTTGTGGTTGGGCTGGACGAAGCGGCTTTCCTGAATGTTGCGCCGGCTGCGGATACGCTCGCCCGATTGCGGATAATCGAGCACGGCATCGTCGCGATAGATGGCGTGCTCGGCGTCGAAATCGTTGGCGTCCGATGCATCCCAATGGTGCTGCAGGGCAGCGCGCGTGGCGCGGTCGTCCATGGCAATCTCCCATTCAGGCACGCGCTCTCGTTGCAGAGCGTCCGTCGACACGCCAGAGAACGGCGCATCCTCGCGGCGTTCGCGCGTTGATGCGGGCATCCGCCGGCTTCGCAGCCGTGATGCATCATAGGACGATGGCTGGCGCCTCACCACTCCGATGCGAACGGCGGGAGATGCGAAGGAACGAGCTCTCCGCCTGAGTGGCTCCCCGCAACAACGCTGCCGCCGTCACGCCGGCCGCGTCGCGATCCAGATCACGTGGCGGGCGCCGCCGCCGCGGCCGGTGGCGCGGATGTTGATCTCCTCGGCGGCAAAGCCTGCTTTGCGCAGCCGCGGCGTAAAGCGCTCGTCCGGGTGTGACGACCACACCGCCAGCACGCCGCCGCGGCGCAGGGCGGTGAAGGCGGTGCGCAAGCCCGAGGAATCATACAGCGCGTCGTTGGATTGCCGCGTCAGGCCCTGGGGGCCGTTGTCGACATCGAGCAGGATCGCATCATAGGCGCTGCGCCCCGCGGTGATCAGCTTCACGACGTCGCCCTCGTGGATGTCGACGCGCGGATCGGCGAGGCTCGCGCCGGACAACTCGGCCATCGGGCCGCGGGCCCAGGCGATCACCGCGGGCACCAGCTCGGCGACGGTGACGCGGGCCTGCGGACCCAGCACCTTCAGCGCGGCCCGCAAGGTGAAGCCCATGCCGAGGCCGCCGATCAGCAGCCGCGGAGCGGGCTCGGCCTTGATGCGGGCGCAGCTCAGGGTCGCCAGCGCCTCTTCGGATCCGTGCAGCCGGCTGTTCATCAGCTCGTTCGCGCCGAGCTTGATCGAGAACTCCTTGCCGCGCTGCATCAGCCGCAGCGGCTCGCCGCCGCCGGGGACGTCAGCGGTGTCGATCAGCTTCCAGGGAATCACGGGCGTCTCGCGTCATTTGGATTACGCTATGTCAGGCGGCAGAGTCGCCGCGCTGGGCCGCTGCTTACCACATTGCCTGCATCCAGCACCAAGGGCGACGCCACTGTTGCGACGGCCTGCATGGCGCCGTCGCGCATCATTGCGGTGGCGACACCAGCATCCAGACGCCCGCGGCACTGAAGGCGATCCCGGCCGCGCGCGCGACCCATCGTCCGAACGGAGCGACTTTCTCAAACAGCACGAGCAGGGTCAGGAGGGCGATCCACGTTACGTTCATGACGCCACCGACGAATAGCAGCGCCATCAGAGCCCAGCAGCAGCCGACGCAATAGCCGCCGTGCCGGAGGCCCAATAGCAGGCACCCGCGCAGGTCGCCGCGAAAGCCGCCGTGGCGCATCAGGAACAGGAGCGGCGACTGGCATTGGACGAGGCAGGCGCCCTTCAGCGGTGTCCACTGATAGACGCCCGCGGCGATCAGCACGGTGGCGCCGAGCACGTGGCTGTCGATCGCCATCCGCGAATCCAGCAGGGCCGTCCGCTCCACACCCCATTGCAGCACGGTCGCCAGCAGCGAAAAGCCGCTCCAGGCGAGCAGATAGCCGGCCGCAAACCAGCCGGTCGCAGCGAACGGCTGGCCCTGCGCGCGGCCCTGTCGACCGACACGGGCGTACATCAGGATCATCGGCGCGGCCGACGGCGCCATCATCCCGACCATCATCACCACCCACATCAGGAACACATAGGCAAACTCGATTGCGCGCCACGACTCGCTGGCCGGCAACATGATGCCGATGCCGGCCGGGATCATGCGGAAGCCGGTCATGTCCATGCCGCCCATGTCCATGTCGTTGGCGAGCCAGACAACATAGGCCCATGACAGGGCGACCATGATTGCGATCGCGCCGCCGACGATCCAGCGATCGCGCCGCAGCACGGCTTCCAGGGCGCTGCCGGTCATCTGCAAGGCGGGTTGCCGGCCTTGCGCCACGTCGAATTAGGCCTGGTTGGACCAGCTGATCGACGCGTACAGGCCGTTCTTGCCGGAATTGTCCCAGCGCATGCCGTGATCATTGTAGGTGTTGCCCGCCGCGCCGACGGCCAGCGCCATCCTGTCCGGGCTGACGGGGTGGCCGATGTTCACCCACATCTCGCCGCTCGGATGCATGGTCGGCAGCGGGTCGACGGACATGTGCAGGATGTCGGCGATCTCGGCGGATCGCGTCTTGCCGGCGATCCGGAAGGTGATGGCGGCTTTGCGCACGCCGAGATTGGTGCTGATCAGCGGCGTGAACGCAGCCATCGGGCCGCCGGCGGCGCCGGTGAAGATCGCGGCCATCGCCTCGGTCTGCGGATCGTCGGCGCGCTGATCGACGTATGCGGCGATCGACCAGTCTCCCTCCGCCATCACGCCGGGCGCATGGAGCATCACCGCCGCGTTGAGGCCGTCAAGCGCGACATCGCCATACCGGCCGGTGTCGATGTGGAACAGCAGCGGCACGTTGCAGAACCCCTCGGTCGGCTGCGCGGTCAGGGGAGGCGCGGCCGACATCAGGCACGGACACAGCAGGCTGCAGCTGCAATTCTCGAAATAGTCACCGGACAGGTGCCAAGCGACTGGGTCTGCCATCGCCGCCTCCCGCTAGGTCTCACCGACAACGTGCTCTGGAACGCACGATCTCAGGTTGAAAGCTACGCCGCGTCGGGACGTGCCGCAAGCCGGTCATTTGTTCCTCTCCACGTCAGGGGGCCGGCCCACTGACTGGCTCCGGCCGCGATCGGTCGCAGGCCGCGGTGGTCGAGGACTCCGGTCAGCCGCCCGTCACGCTCATGTGCCGGCTGACGCTCGGGCGGTTGTGGCGGCGGTCGATGATGAAGTCGTGGCCCTTCGGCTTCAGGCCGATGGCGCGGTCGATCGCGTCGCTCAGCTGCTCGTCGCTGGCCGAGGCGCGCAGCGGCTTGCGCAGGTCGGAGGCGTCCTCGTGGCCGAGGCAGGTGTGCAATGTGCCGGTGCAGGTGACGCGGACGCGGTTGCAGCTCTCGCAGAAATTATGCGTCATCGGCGTGATGAAGCCGATCGTGCCGCCGGTCTCCGCGACGCGGACGTAGCGGGCGGGGCCGCCGGTGGTCTCGTCGAGATCGGTCATGGTGTAGGTCTGGGCAAGACGCCCGCGCAGCAGCGACAGCGGCAGATACTGGTCGATGCGGCCTTCGCCGATCTCGCCCATCGGCATCACCTCGATCAAGGTCAGCGCCATGCCCTTGCCGTGCGCCCAGTCGATCAGCGCGGGGATCTCGTCCTCGTTCATGTTCTTCAGCGCGACCGCGTTGATCTTCACGGCGAGACCCGCAGCGCGCGCCGCCTCGATGCCGGCCAGCACGCGGTCGAGGTCGCCCCAGCGGGTGATGGCGCGGAATTTGTCCGGGTCCAGCGTGTCGAGCGAGACGTTGATGCGGCGGACGCCGCAATCGGCGAGCTCGGCGGCGTATTTGGCGAGCTGCGTCGCATTGGTCGTCATCGTCAGCTCGCTGAGCGCGCCGCTCTTCAGGTGCCGCGACAACGAGCGTACCAGACCCATCACGTTGCGCCGGACCAGCGGCTCGCCGCCGGTGAGCCGGAGCTTCTTGACGCCCTTGTGGATGAACGCCGAGCACAGCCGGTCGAGCTCTTCGAGCGTCAGCAGGTCGGCCTTCGGCAGGAAGGTCATGTCCTCGGACATGCAGTAGAAGCAGCGCAGGTCGCAGCGGTCGGTCACCGAGACGCGCAGATAGCTGATGCGGCGGCCGAACGGGTCGGTCATCGGGCGCGTCAGGGCGGAGTCACTCAACGTCTCTGCGGTCATGGAAAGCCTTGATGAAAGCCTTGACGGAAAACCTTAGCTGGTGGCGGCGATGCCACGCGGCGGCCGCGCAAGCGCGGCCGGATGTCGGTCTCACGACAATCTAATCATGATCGCCGCGCCTCACAATCATCGACGTCGAAACGTCGATGCTGCAATGCAGCTTCGCCTTGGCAAGGGGACGCGCGGGACGATGGCCCGTTATTGCCGTCCCGGCGCGGGGGCGGGGAAGGCGGACCCGGTGGTCGCCGGTGCTTCCGGCGCAGCGGCGGATTTCGGCGGCTTCGGCTTCTTCGGCCGCATGTGCTTGACGGCCTTGGGCGGCGCACCCGGCATCGGCTGCAGCTCGGCGACGACCGGGCTCGGATCCATCACCACCGGCGGCGAGGTGTTGAAATCGCCGGAGTTTCGGAGCACCTGCACCGGGATGGTCGCGGGCTGGTACTTGTCCATCGTGAAGGTGACGCTGAAGCCCGCATCGGGCGCCGGCACCGAGACGGTGCAGGGCGTCTTGCAGCCCGGTCCGAGCGAGGTCTTGGCGTCGGCGCCCGGCGGCACGGAGTCGAGCTGCACGGGTACCTCGGGCGCGGCCATCTTGAAGCTGTCCATGGAGAAGGACGAGCAACCGGCCAAGCCGGCTCCCGCAACCGCAATTGCGATGACACGCCGCATCATGATGTCCGCCCCACAACCCTGCGGCCATCGGCCGCAATCCCAAGGCGACCATAGGAGCGTCAGAACAGCGGCGCAACTGCGGTCAACCCTATTCTCAACAGAACGTTAACGCACCCCAACGTGCGGATTCAGGTCGATCGGGCAGGGAGTTAGGGCGCGATGCGGCAGTCGAATCGCAAGTTGGCTAGGCGATCCTGAGCGAGGGGCTGAGGGCCGTGACGGCTGCCGGCAGCTCGCGCATGTGGTCAATCAGGTGGTCCGGATTGAGCTCCGCGATCGGTACGTCGGTATAGCCGAAGGTGCAGCCGATCACCGGCACGCCGGCGCGGCGGGCGGCGCCGACGTCGGTGCCGGCATCGCCGACCATGATCGCGGCCCCGACCTCGCCGCCGGCCTGCGCGATGGTCTGGCGCAGGATCGTCGGATCCGGCTTGGCAACGCCGAACGTGTCGGCGCCGCAGATCGCGGCGAAGCGGGAGGACAGGCCGAGCTGGTCGAGCAGCCGCTTGGACAGCCATTCCAGCTTGTTGGTGCACACCGCGAACTGGCAGCCGCGGCCGGCGAGCTCGTCGAGCGCCGCCTCCAGCCCGTCGAACGGGCGCGATTCGATGGCGATGTTCTCGGCGTAGAAATCGATGAAGTCGACCGTGAGCCGCTCCATGTCGGACGGACTGGCGAAGCGGCCTTCCGCCTCCAGCCCGCGCTCGAGCAGCTTGCGCGCGCCGTGCCCGATCATCTTGCGGGCCGAGGCCAATGGCACCGGCCGCAGCCCTTCGCGCTGCAAGATGTGGTTCAGCGCGTTGATGAGGTCCGGCGCCGTGTCGACCAGGGTGCCGTCGAGATCGAAGACGATGGTGCTGGAGATGGCCATCGGTATCCGCTAGCGGCCGGCTCGCGTCCGTGCAAGAGCCTCGCAATGGCTTTTTGTCCGATTTCGTGGCCGGCGAGAGCTAGGCCCCGCGTCAAAACATCGCTAGATATGCGCCGGCTTTCGGCCCCGGCTTGTGGGGGCCCTGGGTGCGAAGGGCGGGTTCCTTGGTCGACATGGATGCATTGAAGCGGCAGGCGGCGGCGCGTGCGCTGGAGGAGGTCGAGAGCGGCATGAAGCTCGGTCTCGGCACCGGTTCGACCGCGAAGCATTTCGTCGATCTGCTCGGGGAAAAGGTGCGCGCCGGCCTCAAGATCGTGGGCGTGCCGACCTCGGAGGCGACGCGCGCGCAGGCGCAAGCGTGCGGCGTGCCGCTGACCACGCTCGACGAGATCGACCGGCTGGACATCACCATCGACGGCGCCGACGAGATCGATCCGGCGCTCGATATGATCAAGGGCGGCGGCGGCGCGCTGCTGCGCGAGAAGATCGTCGCCAGCGCCTCGGATCGCATGATCGTGATCGCCGACGACAGCAAATGGGTGGCGCAACTCGGCCGCTACCCGCTGCCGGTCGAGGTGGTTCCGTTCGGCCTCGCCGCGACCCAGCGCGAGATGCGTGACGCCTTCGCCACGGCCGGCGTGTCCGGGCCGATGAGCCTGCGCAAGTCCGCAGACGGCCACGTTTTCGTCACCGATGGCGGCCACTGGATTATCGACGTCCGCCTTGGGGAGATCGTGGATCCCCCGCGCCTGGCGGACCTTTTGAGCGCAATTCCGGGCGTGGTCGAGCATGGGCTGTTCATCGGCCTCGGCAGCACGGCGATCCTGGCAGGCGCACAGGGAATTCGCGTTATCCAGCGGCCCTGAGCGCGGCACGAGGCTGCGCTCAGGGCGGCAACTCACAGGAGACTTGGAATGAAGAGCGTGTTCAGAATCTTGCCGGCCGCCGGACTCGTGCTGGCCCTGGCCTCGGCAAGCCCGGTTGCGGCGCAGGGCCAGGCACCGGCGCTGAAGCCGGCCTCGCCCGCCTGCATGGCCGGCGCGCGCGAGATTCTGGGGATGAAGAACGCGGCTGCGATGTACGCCAATGCCGTCCCCGGCATCGTGCAGCAGACCAAGCAGGCGCTGCTGCAGTCCAATCTCAACTACCAGAAGGACCTCGACGAGGTCGCCGTGGTGGTCGCGCAGACCTATGCCGGCAAGGAGAAGGAGATCGGCGAGAAGATGGCGCAGATCTACTGCAACGAGTTCTCCGACCAGGAGATCGCCAACCTCGTCGCTTTCTACAAGTCAGCCATCGGCCAGAAGCTGCTTGCGGCGGAGCCGAAGGCGATCCAGATGAGCATGCAGGCGATGAACCTGTGGGCGGCGGAGTTCTCCGACACCGTCACCGCACAGTTCCGCGCCGAGATGCGCAAGCGCAACAAGCCGATCTGAGGCTTGCGGCCGAAAGGCCAAGTCGACGGAGACGGGTCGGGGGAGAGATGGCTGAATTCGACGTCGACCTGTTCGTGATCGGTGGCGGCTCGGGCGGCGTGCGCGCCGCCCGCATCGCGAGCGGCTATGGCGCTCGCGTTGTTGTCGCCGAGGAATACCGCATGGGCGGCACCTGCGTGATCCGCGGCTGCGTGCCCAAGAAGCTGTTCGTGATCGGCTCGCATGTCCGCCAGGAGATCGCCGACGCCGCGGGCTTCGGCTGGACGATCCCGACCGCGACCTTCGACTGGCCGACGCTGATCAGGAACAAGGACAAGGAGATCGCGCGGCTCGAGGCGGCCTACACCAGCAACGTCGAGAAGTCCGGCGCCAGGATCGTCAAGACCCGCGCGGTGCTCGAGGACGCCCACACCGTGCGGCTGACGACCGGCGAGACCATCCGCGCCAAGTACATTCTCATCGCGACCGGCGGCGCGCCCAACCACGGCACGCCGATTCCCGGCATCGAGCACGTCATCTCGTCCAACGAGGCGTTTCATCTCGACGAGCTGCCGCGCCGGATCGTGATCCAGGGCGGCGGCTACATCGCGCTCGAGTTCGCCTGCATCTTCGCCAATTTCGGCTCCGACGTGACCGTGGTCTATCGCGGCGACAACATCCTGCGCGGCTTCGACGAGGACGTCCGCAAGCATGTCCGCTCGGAGATGGAGAAGGAAGGCATCACCATCCTTACCGGATGCACCGTCACCAGCGTCGACAAGCACGGCCAGGACTACACCACCCATCTGTCGAACGGCTCCAGCATCGCCTCCGACAAGGTGATGTTCGCGATCGGCCGCCATCCCGCGGTGGCCAATCTCGGCCTGGAGAAGGCCGGCGTCGCCATCAATCCCCGCAACGGCGGCATCGCGGTCGACGCGTTCTCGCAGAGCTCGGTGCCGAGCATCTACGCGATCGGCGACGTCACCCATCGCTTCAACCTGACGCCGGTCGCGATCCGCGAGGGCCACGCCTTTGCCGACACCGTGTTCGGCGGCAAGACCGTGCGCGTCGATCACGCGGACATTCCGACCGCCGTGTTCTGCCAGCCCGAGGTCGGCACCGTCGGCCTGACGGAAACCCAGGCGCGCGAGCTGTACGACCGCGTCGACATCTACAAGACGAATTTCCGCCCGATCAAGGGGACGATGTCCGGCCGAGACACCCGCGTGCTGATGAAGCTCGTCGTCGACGGCACCAGCGACCGCGTGCTCGGCTGCCACATCGTCGGCGACATGGCTGCGGAGATCACCCAGGCCGTCGCCATCGCCATCAAGATGAAGGCGACCAAGGCCGATTTCGACGCCACCATCGCGCTGCATCCCTCGGCTGCCGAGGAGCTGGTGACGATGCGCACGGTGACCGAGCGCCACGTGCGGCAGGCGGCGGAGTAGGACGCCGTCTGCTTCTTGGGGCTCGTGCGCGGCCGGCGTCCGTCGCGATTGCGGTGGGTCAGTGCTTACGGTCTGACGACGGTCCACACCATGGCCGATCGGGCTTGCCATCTTGGAGCCGTTCAGTGAACGGGCGGTTGGAGAGCGACCAGCATGTCCCAGGATGATTGCCTTGCGACCTATCCGCCGCTCAACACCCTGAAGCCCGTTGCCGAAAACATCTGGATCGTCGACGGGCCCGTGATCCGCTTCGGCATTCCCGGGCTGAAATTTCCGTTTCCCACCCGCATGACCGTGGTGCGCTGCGCCTCCGGCGATCTGTTCATCCACTCGCCCACGCCGTTGACGCCAGCGCTGCGGGCCGAGATCGACCGGGAAGGCCGCGTGCGCGACATCATCGGTCCGAATCGCATCCACTATTGGTGGATCCCCGACTGGCAGGCGGCGTTTCCCGACGCGGCGATCTATCTGGCACCTGGCATTCGCGCGCAGGCGAAGGGCCGCATCGACTTCGAGGGCAGGCCGCTGGATCGCAGTACTGGCTATCCGTGGGATGATGAGATCGCGACCTTGCCCGTCCTCGGCAGCTATATGACGGAGGTCGTGTTCTTCCATCGGCCGTCGCGCACGCTGATCCTGACCGATCTGATGGAGAATTTCGAGCCGGCCAAGATCGGCGCCGGCCTGGCGCGCTACCTGAGCTGGATCGGGGGCGTCGGTCCGCCGCATGGCGGCCTGCCGCGCGATCTCCGGCTGACATTTACCTGGCGGCACCGACGCGAGTTGCGGGCGGCGGTCGAGACCATGCTGGCGTGGCACCCCGAGCGGATCGTGATCGCCCATGGCGCCTGGCACCCGGCTGACGGCACCGAGATCCTGCGCGAGGCATTCTGCTGGTTGCTGCGGCCTCGAACGGCCGGCATGGCCTCACGAGACCGGCCGTCGTGAAGCCGTGCTTTTCTCCTCCCGCGACGGACGTATAAGCTCGTGCCATCGAGGTTGGCGAGGGCGGACGGATGCGGCAATGGATGAGGCTGGTGCTGGCCGGATGCAGCGTGCTGTTCCTATGCAGGCCGGCGCTCGCCGACACCCGCATCGCGCTCGTCATCGGCAATTCGGCCTATCGCGCCGTCAGCCGGCTCGACAATCCCAGACATGATGCCGCGCTGATGGCGCAGACGCTGGCCGGGCTCGGCTTCACCCTGGTCGGCGGCGGCGCCCAGCTCGATCTCGACGAAACCGCGATGCGCAGGGCCGTGCAGGAGTTCGGCGCCAACGCGCGCGGCGCCGACGTCGCGCTGGTCTACTATGCCGGCCATGGCGTGCAGGTGCGCGGCGCCAACTATCTGGTGCCGATCGACGCCAATCCGACGCGGGAGGCCGACGTCGATTTCCAGATGCTCGACGTCAATGTCGTGCTGCGGCAGATGGAGAGCGCGGGCACCAAGCTCAACCTCGTGATCCTCGATGCCTGCCGCAACAATCCGTTCGGCGGCCGCGGCCTGCGCGACGCCGGCAGCGGCCTTGCGCAGATGCGCGCGCCGGAGGGCACGCTGATCTCGTTCGCGACCCAGCCCGGCAACGTCGCGCTCGACGGCCGCGACGGCAACAGCCCGTTCACGAAGGCGTTGGCTGAGACGATCAAGCAGCCGGGTCTCGACATCTTCAAGACCTTCAACCAGGTCGGGCTGGAGGTGAAGCGGGCGACCGCTGGAAGCCAGCAGCCCTGGGTGTCGAGCTCGCCGGTCGACGGCGACTTCTACTTCGCGGGCCAAGCGTTCGCGCCGGCCTCGACCGCGCAGCCGGCGCCGTCGTCATCCGATCCGGCCGAGCGGGCCTGGGCGGTGACGCAGAACACCACCAGCATCGCCGTGCTCGAGGATTTCGTGCGCCAGTTCGGCAGCACGCCATACGGCTCGATGGCGCGCGCCCGCATCGAGGAGCTGAAGAAGACCCAGACCGCGGCGCGTCCAACCGACTCTCCGACGGAGCGCGCGCAAGCCATTCTGCCCAATCCGCATCTCGTGCCGCGCGTGGTCAAGCGCAACGTCTCGCAGGGCTATCTCAACCTGCGCAGCGAGCCCGGGCAGAAATCCAGCATCCTGACCCGCATTCCGGCCGGCGAGACCGCGATGGTCGGCGGCTGCGTGATGCCGGGCGACGGCATCAGCCGGTTTCCGTCGTGCCGGGCGGTGTGGAACGGCGTCGTCGGCTGGGTGTCGTCGAACGGGCTGGAGTGAGCAGTCCCGCACCCTCAGCGCATCGCCGCTCAGATCGCGCTTGTACACCACCCCGCTCGCAATGACGGGCCAAGCTGCTGTCTCGTCAACCGGCCTGCCGCGCGTTGCGCGGTCGTGCGAGATAGGGCAGCGCGAACATGTAAAGCCCCGTGCAGAGCAGCACGATCAGCGGGACAAGCGCGAGCAGGCCGATCCAGAAGGCCGGCTGCGTCTGCGTCATCGCCGCGATGTTGACGATGACGCCGAGCGTGAAGGCGATGGACACCCAGCGATGCACCTGCCGGATCGTGTTGCTCCAATTCATCTGTTTCTTTCCTTGATGATGAGTTTTCGTCCGGTTCGGCTCAGTCGAGCCGCGCCAGAGTCTGCTCCAGGCCGTCGAAGAACTTCGGCCAGCCGTAGCTTGCGCCCTGATAGGCGCGGGTCTGATCCGGTCCGAAGCCGGTCTGCTCCATGCGCAGATGCGTGCCCGCCGCCGTCGGCGTCAGCGTCCAGGTCACGACGCTGTCGAGGCCGAGGGCGGCCCAGCTGTAGGACAGCGTCCTGTGCGGCTCGACAGTCGTGACCTGGCAATCAACCACGCCCCAGTCGGCCTTCAGCTTGAAGCGATGACCGGCCGCCGGCACGAAATCATTCGCCATCAGCCACTCCGCGATCAGATGCGGCTGCGTCAGCGCGCGCCAGAGCTTTTCCGGTGGATGCGCGAACTCGCGTTCGACGACGACGGTGCGGGTTTCCGGCGCGGCTTTCGTCATTGATCCATCCTGTTGAGAAGATTTTCCAGGTCATCGAACCGGCTCTCCCAGAACGCGGCCATGCGGCTGGTCCAGTCGAGCAGGGGGGCGAGCGCCTTCGGCTGCGCGCGATAATGCGTCTGGCGGCCTTCGTGGCGCTCGCGCACAAGGCCGGCTTGCTTGAGCACGCCGAGATGTTTCGACACGGCTGGTTGCGACACGCCGGCCTTGGCCGTCAGCGCGCCGACGGTCTGCTCGCCATGCCGGCACAGGCCCTCGAAAATGGCCCGCCGGGTCGGGTCGGCAAGTGATCTGAACAGGAGGTCGGGCGATCGCGCCATTTTATCCATAACCCGTTGGTTATGAATAAACTCATAACCGCAAAGTTATGAATAGGTCAAGCATGAATTCTCGTTGGAGCGATCGGTCCGCAAGTTCGACGGGTGGGGCGCGGACGGCTTCGGTGGACTTCCGGGACCACCGCAGCATGATCCGGCCGGCGCGACCGCCCGGATCATCTGCGTTCATGGTCGGCTCAAGGCGTCAGCGTCCATTGCTGCGATCCCGCCGCCGAGGCCGAGGTGGTCAGCAGCTGGTTGCCCACGGAGGTGGCGTTCTGGCTCGTGACCTCGACCGGATAGCTGCGCACCGCGATCGTGCCGGCCGCGGCGTCGTAGCGGAAACGCTGGTTGTTGTTGCCGGTGCAGGTCCAGATGAAGAGTTGCGCGCCGTCGCCATAGCTGCCGTTGTTGTCGAGGCAGTAGTGCGGGTCCTGCATGCTGCGGATCATGCCGCTGGCATCGTCGTAGCTCCAGGTCTGGTTGGCGGCGCCGGTGCAGTACCACTGGATCACGGCGGTGCCGTCGGCCATCGCGCCGCCGCTGGCGTCCATGCACAGCGCCGACGTGCGATTGACGATGCGGACCGGCTGGCGCGCTGGCGCTGTGGCGGTGGGGACCGGCGCGTAGACGACGCCGAGCTTGTCGATCTCGTCGCCGGACCGGCCGTGGAAGCCGGTGATCTGCCAGCCGCTCGGTGCGGTGTAGCTGGTGCAGCTCGACGTCGTCGTGCCGCCCGACAAAGTGCGGCCCGCGCTGGTGCCGAACGCGACCCGGAAGATGCGCGTGTGGCCCTGATACTGATCACTGCACAGATTGACCGAGGTGAGATATTCGCCGCTGCCGAGCGCCAGGCTCTGCGCCGTGCCGCCGGTGCCGCCATGGCTGTAGACATAGCCGTTGGACAGCGTCAGCTCGACCTGGTCGACCCGGGCTCCGGTGCGGATGGTCAGCTTGCTGACCACCGGATTGGCCGGCAGCGCGGAGACGTCGTTGTAGCTCGTGCCGTGCGGGCCGCCGAACTGGTCGCTCAGCCTGCGGCTCGCGGCCGTGGCGAAGCTCCAGTCGACCTCGACCGGATGATGATCGGAGAGCTGCGCGCCGTTCGAGTCCAGCGCGTCCTGGCGGTCGGCATAGTTGGACGCCTGCAGGTTCAGGAAGCCGTTGTTCCGCCACAGCACCTTGTCGACGATCTCGCAATCCGGCCGCGCCGTCTGGGTGCCGCCGCAGACCAGCGGGTCGCCGATCGGCGGCACGCTGCCGCCGCGCACCGTCTCGATCCACGCATCGCTGAAGCCGTGATGCAGGAATTCCCACATGTTCTGGCCGGCCCGGGTGTAGCGCGTGTTGGTGTCGCCCATCACCATGACGGCGTTGCCGGCCGAATTCGCCTCGATGTAGCTCAGGATCTGCGCCACGTCGGACTCGCTGTAGGCGAGATCGGTGGAGGACGTGCCGGACTGGGCGTGCAGGTTGTAGAAGTCGAGATAGACGCCTTCGGCCAGCCGCGTGCGGACCAGCGAGAAGCCCTTCGGCGTCAGCGCGTCCGAATCGGCGCGCTTGGTCCAGGTCACGCGATCGAGATCGTCGAACGAATAGGTGCTGAGCGTATTCATGCCGTCGCCGATGCCGGCCGTGCCCGAGGTCGGCGTGCGATAGGGATGGTTGTCGCAGGTGTCATAGAGCGCCGCGTGCCAGAGAAAATCTTCCTGCACGTTGACGATGCCGAACTGGCGCAGATAGCAGCTGATCACGCGCGAATGCGCGTCGCTGCCGCCATTGTAGGCGGTCGGCGTTTCCGCCACGTTGTAGGTCAGCGTGCTGAACGTTCCGTCTGCGGCGTGCAGCGCGCTGCCGAGTAGGCTGGTGCATCCAAGCGCGATTGCGCCCGCCCATAGGCGAAGTGTCATTGGTCGATTCCCCTCGATGATGCCGGATAGCGGGGCGCGCGATATCACCTGCCGCGTGTCGGCCTGATGACGGATCGATGCATGTTCTGCGCGCGGCGTGTCGGGATGGCAGATGCGAGCGGGGGTTGCGTCGTGTGCGCACGACCGATCCGCCTGCGCTCTGCGATCGACCGCGGCCATGGCAGCGGTTGCGAATGACGAGCGCCGAGGAACTGACCGACGCCGACTCCTCCTCGCCCTGCACGGAAACACGCCGCACGCCATACTCTGCTCGGGGGACGCTGAGGGGACGCTGAACTGCTAGCAAGCCCGGCATCAGGTGATGGAGATGACGGACATGCAGCCAAACGAGGCTCGGCCGCGGCGCAAGCTGCCGATGATCCCCCGCGCGGTGTTGGCCGCGAGCGTCCTCGCCGTCTTCCTGTTCCTGCACGTCGTCGCAGCCACGATGCTGCGGGGCGATGCCACGCGAAGCGGAGCGCAGGCCGATGGGACTGCAACGCTCCAGCCCTACGATTGACGATCCCCGCTCATTTTCAACTTCATCAGCCGGAGCTATTTCATGGCCGGATCAGGATCATTTCTGCTGCTCAGCGCCGCCGTTTTCTTTGGTGCCTTCGTTTCCGGCCTGGCCGGGTTCGCCTTTTCCGCCGTGGCCGGCGCGATCCTGCTGCACAGTCTGCAGCCTTTGGAGGCCGTGCCGTTGATGATGGCGTGCAGCGTCGGCGTGCAGGCGACGAACCTCTGGGCGCTTCGCAGCAGCATCCGCTGGAAGGACAGCTTCGTCCTGATCCTGGGCGGCCTGCTGGGCGTCCCCCTCGCGCTTTGGCTGCTGCACAATGCGGACGCGCGCGTGTTTCAGCAGGTGTTTGGCGCGACGATCGCGATCTACGCCGGCTACATGCTGTTCAAGCCGGCGCTGGGCAGCCTTCAACCGATGAACCGAGGCCGCACCGCGATCGTCGGC
The DNA here is from genome assembly GCF_051168215.1 of Bradyrhizobium sp. HKCCYLRH2015. Classification (NCBI taxonomy): domain Bacteria; kingdom Pseudomonadati; phylum Pseudomonadota; class Alphaproteobacteria; order Hyphomicrobiales; family Nitrobacteraceae; genus Bradyrhizobium; species Bradyrhizobium sp. HKCCYLRH2015. Next base: position 487,379 of record NZ_JBNPUO010000005.1, read on the forward strand.
TTCGGCGGCGGTCTCATCGGCGGCCTCACGGCGATGCCGGGTGCGCTGCCGACGATCTGGTGCGAGATGCACGGCCTGCCGAAGACCGAGCAGCGCGGCGTCGTCCAGCCGTTCATTGCCGCGATTCAGCTCGCCTCGCTGGCGACGATGCTGGCCCGGCAGGATCTGTCGTCCAAGGTGATCATCGATCTCGCCTTGAGCATCCCGGCGCTGTTCGCCGGCACTGCGCTCGGCATCCTCGCCTTCCGCAGGATCAACGACGCGCTGTTCAGGAAGATGATCCTGGGCATCCTGCTGCTGTCGGGTCTGTTGCTGGTCGTATGACGGAGAGGCGTCGTCCCCTTCGCGCGCAGCCAAGCTATCGTTGCTGCATTCCGGGACGTGCCGCGAAGCGGTGCGGGTCCGGACTACTCCCGATCGCGGTCATGGACAAAAGATTTCTCTTTACGAATATCAGAAATCATGCTTTAGTGTCGCCATCCCGCCTCACTCGGAAGGGGCGTTGCGCGCGATCGTCACGACACGCGGGGCGGGGAGCGATGGCCGCGAGGGAGCCGCAGCATGTCTTCGGGCGTGCGGACGAACGGCTCGGCGCGGACGTGAAGTCGCAGCGTGCTGACACCCCGACGCTGGTGTCACGTTACGCGGAGCCTCGCTTCGCGTGGCAATGGTGGCCAACAAGCCCGGCGCACCAGGCAGACTGCGTATAAGCGTGAAGACCGTCGCGCAGGGAATGCCGGAGGACCGGCTGAACCTGTGGTACCTGCCGCCTGCACTTTCTTCCGCAGGCGGGCCATGGGCGAGGCCATCGTCCGGCATTCCCTGCGCCCTCCGACTATTGGAGGGCGAACGAGGTCCAGCATAGCTCGGGCGCAGCCGCGTCGCGGGAGCGTGTTGCATGTCTTCACCGCCGGCGGCTTGGGGCTCGCGGACACGGGAGCAGGCATGCGGCTCCGGGATCACCCGGAATCTCAACCCGGTCAGAATCCTTTCGCTGCCGCAATGGCTTGGCCGGACGACTTAAATTCCAGATGGCAGTCCGGGGACAGGCTGTGTATAAGGCGCGCGCCGCCGTGCGGGGAACAAGTGTGCGGCCGTCCAGAGGGAGTAGAAAGCCATGACGGAGCGCTGGAGCCCGGAGAGCTGGCGGTCCAAGCCGGTGCAGCAGGTGCCCGACTATCCCGACCAGAAGGCGCTGGCCGAGGTCGAGGCGCAGCTTGCGACCTTTCCGCCGCTGGTGTTCGCCGGCGAGGCGCGCAACCTGAAGAAGGCATTGGCGCGGGTGGCGGCGGGCGAGGCGTTCCTGCTCCAGGGCGGCGATTGCGCCGAGAGCTTTGCCGAGCACGGCGCCAACAACATCCGCGACTTCTTCCGCGTGCTGCTGCAGATGGCGGTGGTCATGACCTATGCCGGCGCGGTGCCGGTGGTGAAGGTCGGCCGCATCGCCGGCCAGTTCGCCAAGCCGCGCTCCTCGCCCACCGAAAAGATCGATGGCGTCGAGCTGCCGAGCTATCGCGGCGACATCGTCAACGACACCGCCTTCACCGCCGAGGCGCGTATCCCCAATCCGCAGCGTCAGCTCGACGCCTACCGGCAGTCGGCGGCGACGTTGAACCTGCTGCGGGCGTTCGCCACCGGCGGCTTCGCCAATCTCGGCAGCGTGCATCAGTGGATGCTCGGCTTCGTCAAGGATTCACCGCAGTCGCGCCGCTACAAGGAGCTCGCCGACCGCATCTCGGAGGCGCTCAACTTCATGCGCGCCTGCGGCCTCGACCTCGAAAGCCATCCGGAGCTGCGCGCCACCGACTTCTACACCAGCCACGAGGCGCTGCTGCTCGGCTACGAGCAGGCCTTCACCCGTGTCGATTCCACCACCGGCGACTGGTACGCGACCTCTGGCCATTTCATCTGGATCGGCGACCGCACCCGCCAGCTCGATCACGGCCATGTCGAATATTTCCGCGGCATCAAGAACCCGATCGGCCTGAAATGCGGCCCATCGCTGAAGCCGGACGAACTGCTCAAGCTGATCGACATCCTCAACCCCGACAACGAGCCGGGACGGCTGACGCTGATCAACCGCTTCGGCGCCGACAAGGTCGGCGATCATCTGCCGGGACTGATCCGCGCGGTCCAGCGGGAAGGGCGCAAGGTGGTGTGGTCGTGCGATCCGATGCACGGCAACACCATCACCTCGACCTCGGGCTACAAGACGCGGCCGTTCGACCGCATCGTGTCCGAGGTGCGCGCGTTCTTCGCGGTGCATGCCGCGGAGGGCACCCATGCCGGCGGCATCCATCTCGAGATGACCGGCAAGGATGTCACCGAGTGCATCGGCGGCGCGCGGGCGATCACCGACGAGGATCTCAACGACCGCTATCACACGGTGTGCGATCCCAGGCTGAACGCCGAGCAGTCGATCGACATGGCGTTCCTGATCGCCGAGCTGCTCAAGCAGCAGCGCGGCGGCAAGTCCGCACCGATGCCGGCGGTCGCGGGCTTCTGATGCTGCGCATCTGGCGCGCGACGCTCAACTCGCGCAATGGCCTGGCCTTCGCGCTCCGCTCCGAGCAGGCGGTGCGCGAGGAGGTCGTCGCATTCCTGCTGGCGCTGCCGCTGGCCTATGTCATCGGCGTCACGCCGATGCGCAGCGTCGAGCTGGTCTGCGCGGTGGTGCTGGTGCTGGTCGTCGAGCTGCTGAACACCGCGATCGAGAAGCTCGCCGACCGCCTGACCACCGAGCACGATCTGCAGATCGGCCGGGTCAAGGATCTCGGCTCGGCCGCAGTCGGCGTCGCGCTGCTGATGTCGGGCTGCTTCTGGCTGTTCGCGATCGCCGAGCGGCTCGGGCTGCTGTGAATGAGTTGAGCGATGGCCGCTGACTTCTTCAGGATCACGCTGGCCCAGCTCAACCCGACGGCCGGCGACATCGCGGGAAATGCCGCGAAGGCGCGCGAGGCGCGGGCGAGGGCGGCGGCCGACGGCGCCGATCTCGTGGTGCTGCCGGAGCTGTTCCTGGCGGGGCATCCATCCCGGGACCCGGTGCTGAAGCCGGCATTTCAGGCCGCGTGCCGGGCCGCGATCGAGGCGCTCGCGCGCGAGACCGCCGATGGCGGGCCGGCGGTGCTGATCGGCACGCCCTGGACCGAGGACGGCAAGCTCTACAATGCCTGCGTGCTGCTCGACGCCGGCCGCATCGCCGCGACGCGCTTCAAGGCCAACCTGGCCGATGGTGATCAGAAGCGCGTGTTCACGCGCGGCCCGGCGGCCGGCCCGCTCAGCGTGCGGGGCGTCCGCATCGGGGTCGCGATCGGCGAGGACATCTCGCTCGAAGACTCCTCGAACTACGAAAACGTCGTCGAGACGCTGGCGGAAACCGGGGCCGAGCTCATCGTCGTGCCGAGCCGCTCATGCTACGTGCGCAGCGGCGGCGACCGGCGCCTGTCGGCCGCCGTGGCCCGCGTCACCGAAAGCGATCTGCCGCTCGTCTGGCTCAACCAGGTCGGCGGTCAGGACGGCGAGGTGTTCGACGGCGCGTCCTTCGCGCTGAACGCCGATCTCTCGGTGGCGGCACAGCTCCCGGGCTTCGTCGCTGAAGTCGCGACCTTGGCATGGAGCAGGGGAGACGATGGCTGGCAGTGCCGGGGACCGGTCACCACGCTGATCGAGGGCGACGAGGCGGACTACGCGGCCCGCATGCTCGGCCTGCGCGACCACGTCGAGAAGCACGGCTTCACCGGCATCGTGCTCGGCCTGACCGGAGCCATCGAGTCGGCGCTGGCCGCAGCCCTGGCGGTCGATGCGCTCGGGTCCGGCAAAGTCCGCGGCGTGATGCTGTCCGGACCCGGCACGTCGCAGGCGTCGCTGGATCAGGCCATGGCGGTCGCGGCGCGACTCGGCTTCGCCGCCGAGCGGGTACCGATCGCGGCCGCCGTCGAAGGCTTCGAGCGCGCGCTGCCCGGGCCGCTTGCGGGAAGCGCCCGTCATCAATTGCTGGCCCGCGTCCGCGCGACGCTGCTGATGGCACTGGCGAGCCTGTCCGGCGCGCTGGCCGTTGTCGTCGGCGCCACGGCCGAGATCGGCGACGTGGCTGGCGGGTTTGCGCCGCTCGAAGGCATCGGCCCGGCACAGTTGCGTCGTCTCGCAGCATTGCGAAACCGCTGGCGGTTCGCTGACGCGCTGGGACCGTCGGGCGAGGTCATCTCGCCCGCTCTGATCACGAGTCCGCTGGAGGCGCGCGACGACCGGGCGCTTGCCGACCGCGCGTCATCAGACGCGTTCGAGGGATGACGCCCATGGCCCGGCGACTGACTCGATCAGCGCTGCGGGATGAAAGTCGGTCCGACCGTGCGGATCTGCTTGTCGCCGCCAGCGCTGGTCGTGATGTCCGCGGTCGCTGGCGCTGCGGCCTCGGCCGGCGCGGCACCCTTCCTGGCGGCGTTCGCCGGCGCCCTGCCGGTCTGGCGCTGCTGCATGCGCTTGGCGCTCTCCTCGGTGACGATGATGTCGCCCTGCTCGGCGGCGGTGGCTCGGTCGTCGATCGACTTCAGTGCCTCCGCCCAGGTCTGGCCCGGCGCCTTGCAGGAACAGCTCGGGTTGAACTCGGTGCGGAACTTGAAGGCATTCGGCAGCGCGGTGTAGGGCTGACCGTTGACCGAGACCGCCTGGTTCATGTCTTCGCCGGGATTGCGATAGGTGAACAGCGTCGCGTCGGCGGCAGGGCATTGCGCCTTGCAGGCGCGCTCGTCGTCGGCGAAGCGGCCGGGAACGGTGGCAAACGAGATCGGGAAATAGGCGCCGTCGCAGCTGCGCACGCACACGGTCCGAAAGGTGCCCTGCGGCGCCGCGAGATCGGCGCTCGGCGGCGGCAGCGATGCGGCGGGATTGCTGTCGGCCCCGCCGCCGAACAGGCTGGTCAGGAAGTTGCCGCCGCCGCTGCGATTGGCGTTTGCATTGGCATATTGCTGGTACTGCGGGCCGCAATTGTTCTGGCCGAGGGCTACCAGCACCGAGCGGCGCTGGTTGTCGCGCTCACCGCCGAACCCACCGCTGCGCAGACGCTCCAGGCTGCCCATGATCTGGTCGAGGTTGGAGCGCATCTGCTGGATCTGGTTGTTCACCGGCTGGCATTCGGCCGCGCGGCCGTTGAAGATCGAAAAGAAGCCGGGGCTGTCGCAACCCATGCGCTTGGCCTGCATGCTGACGCGGTCGAGCTCGCCTTGCTGCTTGGCGGCCGCGTCCTGATAACGCCGGATCTGGTCCTCACGCGCGGGATCGCCGCCACCGCCGCGATCGATCGAGGCGAGCTGCGCTTCCAGACGTGGGCAGATCGGATTGACGCCGGCCTGCGGCCCGGGCGGGCCCGGCGGCATCTGCGCATAGGAATCGGAGCTGGATTGCGCCAGGGCGTGCGAGCCGGTCAGGGTCAGTCCGAGCAGCGCAGAGAGGGCCAACAGGCGCGGAGACAGGGATGCGATCAAGATGCGGTATTCCGGTCCATGGGTGCAGCCGCGGGACTAGCACAGAATTCGGAAAAATCGCGGCAGCGGCGGGCATCCCATAGCCGCTTTGTCGGGCATCGTCACGTCGTTTCCGGGGCGCCGGGGTGGCGGGAACAGCCGTTCCCGGCCGTCTCAGCGCTGGCAGGTGATCGCGACAAAGTCGCTGCAGCCGCCATGGGCGCAGTTTGCGCCGGCTTTCGGCACCGATCCGGTGATTTCATCGGGGTCGACGCGGCGATAGGAGGAGGCCTGTGCAAAATCCCGTGATTGGCAGTACGAGCGCGCAGCCGAGGCGCCGCAGCGGTCGCCCTTGGCGAGGCACTGGTCGACGCCGTAGCCGTCGGCTTCGTTGGCGATGATGAAGATGCGGCTCTCCGCCGTGGCGGTGGTCGCGGCGGCGAGGAGAACACAGCAGGCGAGCAGCGCCGGGGAGATTCGCATGGTGCACCGGTGGGTGTAGGAGACAACTCATGGTTAGGCCCAAAAGGTTAAAAATGATTAACCATGAGGCGGGGCGCGAGCATTTGGGCAGTGAAAGCGGCCGTTTTGCGGCTCTTGACGGAGACAGCCTGCTGCATCATGGTGAGTTTCATGAACGGTTTCCTCGCCATCTGCTGCATTTGCCGCGAGATTACGCGCTAGCGATTCGCTGGCTGAGGCCGTCTTTTCTCAACAGAGATGATCAGGACGCCCGGCCGGCAGGTCGGGAGCGTGATTCGTGCCGTTGCCGTCCGCTCGCGGTCGGTCGTTCGGCGTAGGACACCCGTTGCGCCTCGTCATGGACCTGTCGGTCCGGCGAGGCGGTGAGCACAGGGCATTCGGGGACGGACCATGGACTTGCGTTTGTACGACACCGCATCGCGGGAGAAGCGCCCCTTCGTGCCGCTCGATCCCAACAACGTCCGCATGTATGTCTGCGGACCGACGGTCTACGACTTCGCCCATATCGGCAATGCGCGCCCGGTGATCGTCTTCGACGTGCTGTTCCGGCTGCTGCGGCATCTCTATGGCGAAAAGCACGTCACCTATGTCCGCAACATCACGGATGTCGACGACAAGATCAACGCCCGCGCCGCGCGTGACTTTCCCGGGCTGCCGCTGAACGAGGCGATCCGGAAGGTTACCGAGGTGACGGCCAATCAGTTCCGCAGCGACGCGGCTGCGCTCGGCAGCCTGCCTCCGACCTTCGAGCCACGCGCCACCGAGTTCGTGCTGCCGCGCCCCGATGGCAAGGCGGATATGGTGACCCTGATCAAGCAACTGATCGCGCGTGGCCACGCCTATGAGGCGGGCGGCGAGGTGTTGTTCGACACCCGATCAATGCCGGACTATGGCGCGCTGTCGGGTCGCAAGCTCGACGAGCAGCTTGCCGGCGCGCGCGTGGCCGTCGACGCACACAAGAAGAACCCTGCCGACTTCGTGCTGTGGAAGCAGTCGTCGGAGGACGAGCCGGGCTGGGACAGCCCGTGGGGCCGCGGCCGCCCGGGCTGGCACATCGAGTGCTCGGCGATGAGCGCGGCCTATCTCGGTGAGGTCTTCGACATCCATGGCGGCGGGCTCGACCTGATCTTCCCGCATCATGAGAACGAGATCGCGCAGTCGCGTTGCGCCCATGGCACCTCAGTGATGGCGAACTACTGGCTGCACAACGAGTTCGTCCAGGTCGAGGGCGCGAAGATGTCGAAGAGCCTCGGCAATTTCGTCACCATTCGCGACCTGCTGGCGGACTGGCCCGGCGAGGTGCTGCGCCTCAACATGCTCAAGATGCATTATCGCTCGCCGGCGGACTGGACGGTCAAGGGCCTGGAGGAGAGCGCCAAGACGCTCGACGACTGGTATCGCGTCGCGGCCGATGCGCCGGGCGAGCAGCCGGAGCCTGAGATCATCGCGGCGCTCGTCGACGATCTCAACACGCCGCTGATGATCGCAGAGCTGCACGCGTTGCGGAGCCGTGCGGCGTCCGGCGGCGAGTCGGATCGCGCTGCCTTTGCCGGCTCGCTTCGCTTTGCGGGTTTCCTGTCGGAGACCGCCGTGCAATGGGAAGCGCGAAAGCAGCAGGCCAAGGGCGTGGACGCCGCCGAGGTCGAAGGCCTGATCGCCGAGCGTACCGCGGCCCGCGCGCGGAAGGACTTCAAGGAGTCCGATCGCCTGCGCGACGCGCTCGCGGCGATGGGCGTTGTATTGAAGGATGGCAAAGGCGCCGACGGCAAGCCGGTCACGACCTGGGAGATTGCGCGATGAGCAAGCCCGACACCCCGTTTCCGCGGCACTGGCTGTACTACATCCTGCTCAAACTGGTGCTGATCGCGGGCGCGGTGGCGCTGGTCACGAAACTCTACGGCATGTGGTGACACATGGGACAGGCTCTCCCGAGGCCCGCACTGCGGCCGTTTCTTCCGGCTGATACGCCGCTGCTCGCCGCGATCTTCGTCGCAAGCATCCAGGGGCTGACAGGTGACGACTACAGCGAGGAGCAGCAGGAGGCCTGGGCGTCCGCTGCGGAGGATGAGACGGGCTTCGGCAAGAGGCTGGCATCCGAGCTCACCTTGATTGCGACCCTTCAGGGATCGCCGGTCGGCTTTGCCGCGCTGAAGGGCAACGATCACATCGACATGCTCTACGTCCATCCGAACGCGGCCGGGCAGGGCGTCGGCGCCCTGCTATGCGACGCACTGGAAAAGCTGGCGGGCGCGCGCGGCACGACCGGTCTGTCGGTCGACGCCAGCGACACGGCGGTCGAATTCTTCCGCAAGCGCGGCTATGTCGCGCAGCAGCGCAACAGCGTCTCCATCAATGGCGAGTGGCTCGCCAACACCACGATGAAGAAGACGCTCGGCTCCGGAGGAGCGCAGGCATGAGCAGGGCAGGCACAAGCAGAGAACGACTTTATCTGTTCGACACCACCTTGCGCGACGGTGCGCAGACCAACGGTGTCGATTTCACGCTGGCCGACAAGCAGGCCATCGCGCGCATGCTCGACGATCTCGGCATCGACTATGTCGAGGGCGGCTATCCCGGCGCCAACCCGCTCGACACCGAGTTCTTCGCCGCCAAGCCCAAGCTCGGCCATGCCCGCTTCACTGCCTTCGGGATGACGCGCCGGGCGGGACGCTCGGTGTCCAACGATCCGGGCGTCGCCGCACTGCTGGAGGCCAAGGCGGACACGATCTGCTTCGTCGCGAAGTCATCCGCCTATCAGGTGCGCGTCGCGCTGGAGACCACCAACGAGGAGAACCTCGCCTCGATCCGCGACAGCGTGACGGCCGCAAAGGCAGCAGGGCGCGAGGTGATGCTCGATTGCGAGCATTTCTTCGACGGCTACAAGGAGAACGCGGCGTTCGCGCTGGCCTGCGCGCGCACGGCCTATGAGGCCGGGGCGCGCTGGGTCGTGCTGTGCGACACCAATGGCGGCACCATGCCGCACGAGATCGAAGCGATTGTCGGCGAGGTCGTCAAGCACGTGCCGGGCGATCACCTCGGCATCCACGCCCATAACGACACCGAGCAGGCAGTCGCGAATTCGCTGGCCGCGGTCCGCGCCGGCGCGCGCCAGATCCAGGGCACCTTGAACGGGCTCGGCGAGCGCTGCGGCAACGCCAATCTGTGCTCGCTGATACCGACATTGAAGCTGAAGGCCGAGTTCTCGGAGCGCTTCGAGATCGCCGTCTCCGACGAGCAGCTCAGTGGCCTCATGAAGGTCTCGCGGACGCTCGACGACATGCTGAACCGCGCCCCGAACCGGCACGCGCCTTATGTCGGCGAGAGCGCCTTCGTGACCAAGACCGGCATTCATGCCTCGGCCGTGCTGAAGGATCCGCAGACCTATGAGCACGTGCTGCCCGAGAGCGTCGGCAATCGCCGCAAGGTGCTGGTATCGGACCAGGCCGGCCGCTCCAACGTGATCGCAGCACTGGAGCGCGGCGGCGTTCCCTTCAGCAAGAGCGATCCGAAGCTCACGCGCCTGGTCGAGGAGCTGAAGGAGCGCGAGGCCGCGGGCTATGCCTACGAATCCGCCAACGCCTCGTTCGAGCTGCTGGCGCGGCGTACGCTGGGCTCGGTCCCGGAGTATTTTCGCGTCGAGCAGTTCGACGTCAATGTCGAGCAGCGCTACAACGCCGTCGGCGAGCGCGTCACGGTGGCGCTGGCCGTCGTCAAGGTCGACGTCGCCGGCGAGCGGCTGATCTCCGCGGCCGAAGGCAACGGTCCGGTCAATGCGCTCGACGTCGCGCTGCGCAAGGATCTTGGAAAATACCAGGGCTACATCGACGGCCTCAAGCTGATCGACTATCGCGTCCGCATCCTCAATGGCGGCACCGAGGCGGTCACGCGCGTGCTGATCGAAAGCGAGGACGAAAAGGGCGAGCGCTGGACCACGGTCGGCGTCTCGCCCAACATCATCGACGCCTCGTTCCAGGCGCTGATGGATTCGGTATTCTACAAGCTGGTGAAGTCCGGCGCGCCGGGTTGAGGTGATGCATCCGTCATGGCGAGCGAAGCGAAGCAATCCAGGGCTGAATGCACGACTCTGGATTGCTTCGTCGCTTCGCTCCTCGCAATGACGCGGAGAGGGCAGGAGCAAACGCATGATCGACCACGTCTCAGTCGGTGTCAGCGATCTCGCCCGCAGCGCGCGGTTCTACGAGCGCACGTTGGCGCCGCTTGGTTTGACGCGCCTGGTCGAACGTCCCAGCACGATCGGCTTCGGCAAGAGTTATCCGGAATTCTGGATCAATCTGCGCGCCGGCATGGCGCGGGTATCCGCCGAGACGGGCTCGCACCTTTGCTTCCGTGCCAGGAGCTCCGACGACGTCGATGCATTCCACGCCGCGGCGCTGGAGGCAGGCGGTGTCTCGGACGGCGCACCGGGGCTGCGGCCGCATGACCGCGTGCGCTATTACGCGGCGTTCGTGCTCGATCCCGACGGCAATCGGATCGAGGCGGTGACGTTTCCGGCCGAATAGGGATCAGAGCCGCTTGGCGATCTCCGGCGCCATCTCGGTCTCTTCCTTGGCGACGCGGGCGGCGGCCTCGCGCAGGCGCGGCAGGATGTCCTCGACGCGTTCGGCCTTGAGCAGCTCGATCTGGAAGCCGGGGCGGATGAACTCGGTCTCGCGCATGTGGGCCAGCAGCGCGAACAGCGGTTCCCAGAAGCCGTCGATATTGGCCATCAGCACCGGCTTGGCGTGGCGTCCGAGCTGCTTCCAGGTCAACTGCTCGACCAGCTCTTCGAGCGTGCCGATGCCGCCGGGCAGCGCCACGAACGCGTCCGAATGCTCGAACATCAGCCGCTTGCGCTCGTGCATGTCCGGCGTGACGATGAGATCCTTCAGTGGCATCATGACCTCCTTCTTCACCAGGAAGTCGGGGATGATGCCGGTGACGTCACCGCCATGGTCCAGCACGGCCTTGGCGACCGCGCCCATCATGCCGATGGAGCCGCCGCCATAGACGAGCCTGACGCCGTTCTCGGCAAGCGCCTTGCCGAGTGCCTTCGCCGATTCGATGAAGCTGGGATTCGTCCCCGGGCCGGAGCCGCAATAGACGCAAACGGTGCGGATTTCAGTCATTGGAGCGGTGTGACACTGCAGTTGAAAGGCGTCAAGACGAGGGCGGAGGACGTGGATTCGCGGGCTTTCACGGGATGATGCAGGCTGAATGGGTCCATTTGTCCGAAAACGAGTATGCAAATACTGCGCCGCGGTAACGGATTCCGTCGACGTACCGGTGCATCCGGCGCCCGGACACTCTATATGACGCAGGCAACGCCCCGGCATCACAACATGCCAAAACACTCGCTGTTCCAGAACGTTTGATGCCGCCCGATTCCTCCTCCGAAGCAGCCGCCAACCAGCCGTCATCGTCCCTCGAGCAGGGAACGCTGGCCGGTACGCTGCGCCATTTGTGGCCCTTCATCTGGCCGAGCGATCGCGCCGATCTGAAGATGCGCGTGCTGTGGTCCGTGGTGCTGCTGCTCGCGGCCAAGGTGGCGACGCTGGTTCTGCCTTTCACCTTCAAGTGGGCGACCGACGCGTTGACCGGCGCCAACACCGCGCCGATCGCGCCCGATAACTGGGCGTTCTGGCTGGTGGCCTCGCCGATCGTCATGACGGCAAGCTACGGCGGGATTCGGGTGCTGATGGCGGTGCTGACGCAGTGGCGCGACGGTATTTTTGCCCGTGTCGCCATGCATGCGGTGCGCAAGCTCGCGACCATCACCTTCGTCCACATGCACGAATTGTCGCTGCGCTTCCATCTGGAGCGCAAGACTGGCGGCCTGACCCGCGTGCTCGAGCGCGGCCGCAACGCGATCGAGACCATCGTGCGCATGGTGATCCTGCAGCTGATCCCGACCATCGTCGAGGTCTCGCTGCTGACCGCGGTGCTGCTGTGGCAGTTCGACTGGCGCTACGTGCTGGTCACGCTGACCATGGTCGCGGCGTATCTCTATTACACCTACATCGCGACCGAGTGGCGCATCGAGATCCGGCGCCGCATGAACGACTCGGATACGGACGCCAACACCAAGGCGATCGACTCGCTGCTCAACTACGAGACGGTGAAATATTTCGGCGCCGAGGCGCGCGAGGCGGAGCGCTACGACCGTTCGATGGAGCGCTACGAGCGGGCCAGCGTGAAGACCTATACCTCGCTGGCGGTGCTCAACGCCGGGCAGGCCGTGATCTTCACGGTCGGGTTGACGGTGGCCATGCTGATGTGCGCCCAGGGCGTGCGCCAGGGACGCAACACCGTCGGCGACTTCGTCATGATCAACAGCATGATGATCCAGCTCTATCAGCCGCTGAACTTCATGGGCATGGTCTATCGCGAGATCAAGCAGGCCATCATCGATATCGAGAAGATGTTCGGCGTGCTCACGCGCGATGCCGAGGTGAACGACGCGCCCGGAGCGGCGCCTTTGGTGGTGACCTCCGGCAACGTCCGCTTCGAGGATGTCCGCTTCGCCTATGAGCTGGAGCGGCCGATCCTGCAGGGGCTCAGCTTCGAGGTGCCGGCGGGCAAGACGGTCGCGATCGTGGGGCCGTCCGGTGCTGGCAAGTCGACCATCTCGCGGCTGCTGTTTCGGCTCTACGACGTCTCCGGCGGCCGCATTCTGATCGATGGCCAGGACATCCGCGATGTTACCCAGGTGTCGCTGCGCGCCCAGATCGGGATGGTGCCGCAGGATACCGTGCTGTTCAATGACACCATCCGCTACAACATCCGCTACGGACGCTGGGATGCGGACGACGCCGCTGTTGAGGAGGCGGCGAGGCTGGCCCAGATCGACGGTCTGATCCGGATGGCGCCGAAGGGCTACGAGACCCAGGTGGGAGAGCGCGGCCTCAAGCTCTCCGGTGGCGAGAAGCAGCGCGTCGCGATTGCCCGCACCATCCTGAAGGGGCCGCCGATCCTCGTGCTGGACGAGGCGACCTCGGCGCTGGACAGCCATACCGAGCACGAGATCCAGGAGGCGCTCGATGGCGTGTCGCGCAACCGCACCTCGCTCGTGATCGCGCACCGGCTTTCGACCATCGTAGCGGCCGATGAGATCATCGTGCTCGACCGGGGTCGCATCGCCGAGCGCGGCACCCACGCCGAGCTGCTGGCCAAAAGCGGGCTGTATGCCGGCATGTGGAACCGGCAGCGCGAGGCCGAGGAGGCGCGCGAAAAACTGGCGCAGATCGGCGATGAGGCCACGGCGCCGAACCGCAATCCGCCTGATCGGGGCGAACCGGATGTCGCCGGGCCGGATCTGGCGGGACGGGTAGCCAGCGCCGCCGAATGATGCTGCGGACCGCCCTGATCTGAACTCAAGACTGCATTAAGGATTCATTTTGACCTTCGCCGGCCATCGACCTAGTCAAGGCGGCGGTCCGCTCTGAGGGTCAGAGCGACAACACTCAACGAAGCAGGCCATGTCGATCAGCAATTCCATCCGCGCTCAGATCCCGCCGATCCACCCGGAAGGCTACCCCTTCATCGGGGGATTTGCCCTCGTCAGCCTGATCCTGTTCTGGATATTCACCCCGCTCGGCTGGATCGGCACGCTGCTCACCGTCTGGTGCGCGCTGTTCTTCCGCGACCCGATCCGGGTCACGCCGCAGCGGGAAGGGCTGGTGGTGGCGCCGGCCGACGGACGCATCTCCATGATCACGCGCGCCCTGCCGCCGGCCGAGCTCGGCCTCGGCGACCGGCCGCTGCTGCGGGTCTCGATCTTCATGAGCGTGTTCAACGTCCATGTGAACCGCAGCCCGGTGGCCGGCCGGATCGAGAAGATCTCCTACCGTCCGGGTGCCTTCATCAATGCCGAGCTCGACAAGGCGAGCGAGGACAACGAGCGCAACTCGCTCGCGATCTCGACGCCGCATGGCCGCATCGGCGTGGTCCAGATCGCAGGCCTCGTGGCGCGCCGGATCGTGTCGTTCGTGCGCGAGGGGCAGACCATTGGCGCGGGCGAGCGCTTCGGCCTGATCCGCTTCGGCTCGCGGCTCGACGTCTATCTTCCTGACGGCACTGAGGTTCTGGTCTCGGAGGGGCAGACCGCCATCGCCGGCGAGACGATCCTGGCCGATTTCGACGTGCCCGTGCCCGGCCTGACGTTCCGGAGCCAGTGAACCGTCGCTGCCCGCTGGTGACCCATTAAGGAGACCTTGAGCCGTGTTCAGGCACAAGGTCCCGGACAAACCACACGTGGTGTGATCATGAGCTTCGATCTGAACTCTCCCGAACTGCGCCGCCGCCGTTTCCGCCCGATCCCGGTGCGGCTGCTGGTGCCGAACATGATCACCTTGCTGGCGATCTGCGCCGGCCTCACCGCAATCCGGCTGTCGACCGAGGGGCGGATGGAGCTCGCCGTCGGCGCCATCGTCTTCGCCGCCTTCCTGGACGGCATCGACGGCCGCATCGCCCGCATGATCAAGGGCCAGTCGAAGTTCGGCGCCGAGCTCGACAGCCTGGCCGACTTCGTCAATTTCGGCGTGGCGCCCGGCCTGATCCTGTACTTCTGGCAGCTCCATGAGCTGCACGACGGCGGCTGGATCGCCGCCATGATGTACGCCATCAGCGGCGGGCTGCGGCTGGCGCGCTTCAACGCCAGCATCGACGATCCCAACAAGCCGCCCTTCGCCGCCAATTTCTTCACCGGCGTGCCGGCCCCGCTCGGCGCCATCACCGTGCTGCTGCCCGTCTATCTGGCTTTCCTGGACCTGCCGAGGCCGCCGGCGCTGCTGACGGCGTTCTACACGCTGCTGATCGCCTTCCTGATGGTGTCGCGGCTGCCGGTGTTCTCCGGCAAGACCGCGCGGATGCGCGTCTCGCCCGAACTCGTGCTGCCGGTGTTCGCCGCGGTGGTGTTCTTCGTCGCGCTGCTGGTGGTCTATCCCTGGCACATCCTGTCGGCCGGATCGATCCTCTACATCCTGAGCCTTCCGTTCGGCTGGCGGCTGTATCGGCAGCAGGCGGCGCGGCACGCCGCGGTCCTTGGTGCCGCGGCTGCAGCGTCGCACGCCTCGTCTTCATCCACGACGGCTTTTGCGCCGACCGGCGTGCCGGCGGCGGAGCAGGGGCAGCGGCCGCCGGAACGGCTGCACTGAGCGCAGGGCGCCCCGACCGAGCCCGCGCTTTGCCGGCTTCGGCGCCTCAGTTATACCGGATGGCCAAGGACGGCCCGCGAATGCCGTCCGCATCATCCGGAGAAACGCCCGTGACAAGCACTGCCGCCGCGCCCCTCGCTGCTTCCGTCCTCGAGGCGCTCGCGCGCTATGACACGCCGACCATCTGCAACGCGATGGAGATCGTGGCGCCCGAGCGCCGCCTGATCGGCTACACGACCAAGCCGCTGGTGTGCCCGTTCCCGGACCTGCCGCCCATGGTCGGCTACGCGCGGACGGCGACGATCCGGTCCGTCGTCAAGTCGGGCCTGCCGGCGGACGAGCAGGCGAGGCGGCGCACCGACTACTACGAATATGTCGGCACCGGTCATGGTCCGCGCATCGTCGTGATCCAGGATATCGATGGCCCCGACATCGGCTACGGCGCGTTCTGGGGCGAGGTGCAGAGCAACGTCCACAAGGCGCTCGGCTGCCTCGGCGTGATCACGGATGGATCGATCCGCGACATTCCGCAATGGGCTGCCGGCTTCCAGGCTCTGGCGGGCTCGATCGGTCCGTCGCACGCGTGGGTGCATGCCGAGAGCTTCGGCGGCGAGGTCCGCGTCGCCGGGATGACCGTGCGCTCGGACGACCTGATCCACTCCGATCGCCATGGTGCGATCGTCATCCCCGCCGACATCGCCGCGAAGCTTCCCGAGGCGGCCGAGCTGTGCGCGCGCCGTGAAACGCCGATCCTGGACATCGCGCGGTCTGCGGATTTCTCGCTCGAGAAGCTCAAGGCCGCCTTGAAGCGGTCGGCGGAGATTCATTGAGCGTCGCTTCGCTCCGGTCCAAATGAGCGAGCCGTGCCGCTCGACGGTGCGGCTCGCCGCCCTTGCGCGGGGCGCTCGCCGAACTGCGACGCTGCAACCGCATCCGGATGACTACGGGGTGACGACTGAGCTTCGGCCGAAAATGTCGAACGCGGTGACGAATTACCCGCAAACAGGCCGGGACTCGCCGAAGGTTAAGCGGCCGTCGCTCGTTGAGAAGATTTTATCCATCAAGCTTTACCTGATGGCTAGCCCGTCCCGATAGGCATGTCGCCCGAGGGCGAAGGACATGCGCAGGCTGATATCGAAATCGAGGCCGTTGTTCGGGCGGGTCGACCGGACCGTCGACAGGGTGGTTCGGCTGATCGGACATTTCGGCAGTGCCGCGATCGGCCTCTCGGCGATCGCGCTGGTGTGGGCCGGCATCTTCTACACGATCTCCGAAGAGTATACGCGCACCGAGCAGTCGGCGCTGAAGAACGGCGCCAATCTGGCCCGCGCGTTCGAGGAGCAGATCATCCGCTCGATCCGCGCGGCAGATCAGACCTTGCTCTACGTCCGCGACTCCTATGCCAGGGACCCGCACAACTTCGACATGTCGCTATGGTCGAAGAACAGCCAGTTCCTGTCCGACTTCTCGTTTCAGGTCGTCGTGATCGGCAAGGACGGCATCATGCTGTCTAGCAACATCGATCCGAAGATGCGCGGCCTCGACCTGCGCGACCGCGAGCACTTCCGCGTTCATGCCGACGGCAAGGATGATTTTCTCTTCATCAGCAAGCCGATCTTCGGCCGTGTCTCCAACAAATGGTCGATCCAGTTGACCCGCCGCATCATCATGCCGGACGGTTCGTTCGGCGGCGTGGTGGTGGTCTCGCTCGACCCCGAATATCTGTCGAGCTTCTACAATTCGGTCGATCTCGGCAAGAAGGGCAATGTCACACTCCTCGGTCTCGACGGCATCGTGCGCGCACGGGCCTCGGCCGGTCCGGGGGGCGTGGGATCCTCGCTCGCCGGCAGCCCGGTGATGAGCGCCATTCAGCACAGAAGCAGCGGCTTCTACACCTTCAAAAGTCTGATCGACGGCGTCACGCGCATCTACTCGTTCCAGCGCATCAAGGATCTGCCGCTGGTGGTCATCGTCGGTCAGGCCTCCGAGGAGATCTTCAGCGCCTTCAAGCTCAACCGCGATCGTGATCTGCTGGTCGGGGCGTTGCTGACGGTGGTGATCGGCATCATCACGATCCTGATTGCGCGCTATCAGGCGGGACTTGCCGCCTCACGCGATGCCGCCGAGGCAGGCACGCGGGCGCGCTCCGAATTCCTGGCGATGATGAGCCATGAGATCCGCACGCCGATGAACGGCGTCATCGGCCTTGCCGATCTCTTGCTGTCGGCGGACCTCGCGCCGGAGCAGCGCAAGATCGCGACCACCTTGCGCGAGTCGGCTGACTACCTGCTGCAGCTGCTCAATGATGTCCTCGATTTCTCCAAGCTCGATGCCGATCGCCTGGAGATCGAGCACATCGAGTTCGACCTGCACCGGTCGGTGACGGCGACCGCCGAGCTGCTGGTGTCCCGCGCCAGGGAAAAGGGCCTGCAGCTGACGACCTCGATCGCGCCGGACGTGCCGAACTACGTGGTCGGCGATCCCGCGCGGCTGCGCCAGGTGCTGTTCAACCTGGTCGGCAATGCGCTCAAATTCACCGAATCGGGCGGCGTCCATATCGATGTGCGTGCCGAGAACCTTGCCGGGCCCAACCTGACGCTGGTGTTCTCGGTCGCCGATACCGGCGTCGGCATTCCCGCAGACGCTGTCAGCCGGCTGTTCAAGCAGTTCTCGCAGGTCGATAATTCCATCTCGCGCCGCTTCGGCGGCACCGGTCTGGGGCTCGCGATCTGCAAGCGCCTCGTCACTTGCATGGGCGGCGACATCAAGGTGCAGAGCAGGGTGGGCGAGGGCAGCACTTTCACCTTCTCGATCGAGGTCCAGCCGCAGCCAGACGTCGAGCAGGTGAGCGCGCCCGAGGCTACCATCGTGCCGGTCGGCGAGACGATCGCCGAGGAACGTCCGGGCAGCCTCGCGCCGCTGAAGATCCTCGTTGCCGAGGACAATCTGACCAATCAGTTCGTCATCAAAAAGCTCCTGGACAAGCTTGGTCACGGCTACGACATCGTCGAGAACGGCACGCAGGCGATCGCAGCCGTGCAGAAGCAGCCTTACGACCTCGTGCTCATGGACATGATGATGCCCGAGATGGACGGGCTCACGGCGACGCGGATGATCCGTTCGCTGCCGCCGCCCGCGCAGGACATCTACATCGTCGCTCTGACGGCCAACGCCACCAGCCAGGATCATCTGGCGTGCACCGACGCCGGCATGAACGACTTCGTGACCAAGCCGGTCACGCGCGATCGACTGAATGCCGCTCTGCTTCGCGCGGCCGCTGCTACACACAAGGAAAGGCTTGTCGCATGACCGACTGGGTGCAATTCGACGAATCCGTCTATCAGATCCTGGTCTCCGAGCTCGGCGAGGAGGATGCGCTGGAGGTCCTGCGCACGTTCCTCGACGACACGTCCGGAAAGTTCGGCACGCTTGCGGCCAAGTTCGAGGATCGCCTCGAACTCAGGCGCGAGGCGCATTCGATCAAGAGCTCGTCGGCGACGTTCGGTTTCTCGGCGCTGTCGCGCCTGTCGCGCGAACTCGAGGTGGGATCGGCGACGATGGAGCCGGCGCAGATGCTGGAGATGGTCCACAAGATGCAGCGATCATTCGATCAGTCAGCCGTCTTCGCCGCGGCGAACCTGCTCAAGTCCGGATCGTCGGTCGCTTGAGCGAGGTCGGCGTCGTCTGCGGCGCTGCTGTTTACCTTTCATTATGCCTACCGAATTCAGTAACTCGTCCTTAATGGCGGACATTTAGTGTCGTGACATGCGGTCCAGAAGCACCGCGTCGGTCCGGCAGGGTCCGTGGTTTGCGTACGCGGTGGAGTTGACTCATGGATATTATGACGAGTGCGGGGCTCGTGGCTGGCGTGATCGTCATCGCGACGATGATGCTGCTGGGCGGCGATCTCGAGATGTTCGTCAGCGAGCACGCCGCAATCATCATCTTCGGCGGTTCGATCGCAGCCACCATGATTCGCTTCCCGCTGGGCGTCATGCTGCACGGTGTTCCGCTTGGAATGAAGTACGCTTTCACCATGAGCCGCCTGTCGGCCCGCGAGCTCGTCGACGAGCTCGCCCGCATCGCCGAGATCGCGCGCAAGCAGGGCCCGGTCGGCCTGGAAAAGGTCGAGACCGACGAGCCGTTCCTCGCCAAGGGAATCCGATACGTGGCCGACGGCTACGACCTCGAATTCATCCGCGACAATCTCGAGCGTGACCGCGACAATTTCCTGATGCATCTGGACGAAGGCAGCAAGATCTATCGCGCCATCGGCGACTGCGCCCCGGCGTTCGGCATGGTCGGCACGCTGATCGGCATGGTGCAGATGTTCGCCAACATGACCGACCCCTCGAAGCTCGGCCCGTTCATGGCGACCGCGCTGCTCGCGACCCTGTACGGCGCGCTGGTGTCGAACCTGATCTGTCTGCCGATCGCCGACAAGCTGCATGGCAAGCTGCTGGACGAGGAAACCAACCGGACGCTGATCATCGACGGAATCCTGATGATCCGCGACTCCAAGAGTCCCGCCCTGGTCCGCGAAATGCTCCTGGCCTATCTGCCGGAGAAGCATCGCCACGCCGAAGGCGAGCCCGTGCCGGCCTGATCGGCTGCGGCGGGGCGATCCGGGGTGGGGTAGGCAATGGCCAAGAAGAAGAGGGGCGATGCGCATGGCGGCGGTCACGGCTGGTTCGTGACCTTTGCCGACCTGATGGGACTTCTGGTCAGCTTCTTCGTGATGCTGGTCGCGTTCTCGACCATGGACAACGCCAAGCTGAAGGTCGTCGCAGGCTCGATGCGCGACGCCTTCGGCGTGCAGACCGAGTCGCGCTATTCGGGCATCGTGGAATCCGACGGCCTGCCGACCCGGCCGAAGCTCAAGAACGCCGCCCACATCTCGCCGGAGGAGACCGCGCGCGAGCCGAGCCCCGAGCAGGAGGAGCGCCAGCATACCAATGGCGCCAAGCTGAAGATCGATCGCCAGTTCGCGCTGGCGTCCGCCTCGCTGCGCCAGGCGCTGCAGGACATGCCGGAGATGACCGAGATCTCCAAGCACATCATGTTCGAAGAGACCAAGCAGGGTCTCAACTTGGAGATCGTCGACCAGGACGGGCGGTCGATGTTCGCTGATGGCTCGAAGGTGCCGTTCGACCGCACGCGACGCCTGATAGAGAAGCTGGCTGCCCCGCTCAAGGCGACCCCGCTTCGGGTCCAGATCACCGGGCACACGGCCGCCGGCTTCGTTCCCGCCCGCAGCGACTATGGCGGCTTCGACCTGTCGGCGGACCGCGCCAATGCGGTGCGCCAGATCCTGGAGCGGGAAGGGCTGCCGGCGAGCCACATCTATGCCGTCTCCGGCAAGGCGGACACCCAGCCGCTGTTTCCCGACGACCCGTCGCTGGCAGCCAACCGCCGCGTGACGATCACCCTGATGCGGGAAGACCCGCCATTGCCGCCCGATCTGAAGCCGTAGCCGGGATGCTTCGCTTGCCGCATCATAATGCCGCATGGCGGCTTGCGAACGGCAACGAAGAGCATCAGCGGGCACTTGATTCGCCGGGGGTAGATCCGACATCTGCCTCAGGATGCCTGGGCTAAAGGCACTTGCCGCGATGCGGCATGCGACATCCGTGTCAGCCATGCCGTTTGGTTGCGACCTGGGAACAGCGGTCTGCTTACGCTAGAGACTTGACCTGCGAACGGTCTACGTTCACACGCGCCGGGCCAAACAGGGAAGATGCGTTCCGAGCAACATGACGGCCAGCGCGACATCGACCGAAGGACAGGACACCGCGAGCACGTCGGGGTTCTGGGGGCTGACGCTAGGCAGCATCGGCGTGGTGTTCGGAGACATCGGCACCTCGCCCCTCTACGCCTTTCGCGAGGCCGCGCACGGCGCCGCTCAGGGGCAGCCGGTGTCGCGGATCATCGTGCTCGGGGTGCTCTCGCTGATCCTCTGGTCGCTGTTCATCGTGGTGACGGCCAAATACGTCCTGCTGCTGCTCCGCGCCGACAACAACGGCGAGGGCGGAACGCTGTCGCTGATGGCGCTCGGACAGCGGGCCTTGGGTCGGCGCAGCCTGTTCCTGATGTCGCTGGGCGTGATCGGCGCTTCGATGTTCATCGGAGACTCGATGATTACGCCGGCGATTTCGGTGTTGTCGGCGGTCGAAGGCCTCAAGCTCGCGGCGCCCGCGCTCGAGCACTACGTCGTGCCGCTGACCGTGTTCATCCTGGTCGTACTGTTCGCGGTCCAGAGCAAGGGGACGGCGCGCGTCGCCTCCGCCTTCGGCCCGGTCATGGTCACATGGTTCACCACCCTCGCCGTGATGGGACTCGTCCACATCCGCGACGACCCCTCCGTGCTCGCGGCGATCAATCCCTATTATGCGGTGCAGTTCCTGCTCTCGCACGGCACGATCGGCCTGGTCACCCTGGGCGCGGTGTTCCTCGCGGTCACCGGCGGCGAGGCACTCTATGCGGATCTCGGTCATTTCGGCCGCAAGCCGATCCAGTCGGCCTGGCTGTTCTTCGTGCTTCCGGCGCTGCTGATCAACTATTTCGGGCAGGGCGCACTGGTGCTGTCCGATCCCGCCGCGATCGAGAATTCGTTCTACCGGATGGTGCCCGAACTGCTGCTGCTGCCGCTGGTGGTGCTGGCCACCGCCGCGACCGTCATCGCGAGCCAGGCCGTGATCACGGGCGCCTATTCGCTGGTCAGCCAGGCGGTCCAGCTCGGCCTGCTGCCGCGTTTCGAGGTGCGCTATACGTCCGAGAGCCATGCCGGCCAGATCTATCTGCCGCGGGTCAACCGGTTGCTGCTGATCGGCGTGCTGCTGCTGGTGCTGCTGTTCCGGACCTCGAGCAATCTCGCCTCCGCCTATGGCATCGCAGTGTCCACCACCATGGTCGCCGACGGCATCATGGGCTTCGTGGTGATCTGGAAGCTGTGGAACTTGCGCGCGGCCGTGGCGGCCGCCGTGATCGCTCCCTTCGTCATCGTCGACATGACCTTCTTCAGCGCCAACCTGCTGAAGCTGCTCGAAGGAGCCTGGGTTCCGCTGCTGTTCGGTGCCGCGATGGTCGTGACGATCTGGACCTGGCGGCGTGGTTCGGCGATCCTGGTGCTCAAGACGCGCAAGATCGAGGTTCCGCTGGATGACCTGATCACCAGCCTGGAGAAGAGGCCTCCTCACATCGTCAAGGGCACGGCGGTGTTTCTCACCAGCGACCCGACCTCGGTGCCGACCGCATTGCTGCACAATCTCAAGCACAACAAGGTGCTGCACGAGCACAACGTGATCCTGACCATCGAGACCGCGCAGACGCCGCGGGTCGATGTCTCGGAGCGCGTGCGCATGGAGAAGATCAGCGAGAAGTTTTCCAAGGTGCGGCTGCGCTTCGGATTCATGGAATCCCCGAACGTGCCGCGCGCGCTCGCGGTGGCGCGCAAGCTCGGCTGGCAGTTCGACATCATGTCGACGTCGTTCTTCGTCTCGCGCCGCTCGTTGAAGCCATCGTCCCAGTCGGGCATGCCGACCTGGCAGGACCATCTCTTCATCGGTCTGAGCCGGTCGGCCAACGACGCCACGGACTATTTCCAGATTCCCACGGGCAGGGTCGTCGAAGTAGGTACCCAGGTAACGATTTGATCGGCTGGACTTCCCTGACGGCTCGTGCATGCTTAAATGCATGGCTGAGGCGCATTCCCGACGGGTCCGTCGTAACGCGCTGCCGCTATAAGCCGCGCGCTCTGCCGCGTTGTGCAGTGAAGCATTAACGAGTCCTCGAGGGGGCTACCCCATGACAGTCGACGTCGCAGCTACGCCCGCGGAAGCGCCGGCGACCAACGGGCATGGCAACGCCCATTCCACGGCGAGCTTCGCGGCGCTGACACTGGGAAGCATCGGTGTCGTCTATGGCGACATCGGCACCAGCCCGCTGTACGCGTTGCGTGAAGCGGTCTTGGCTGCGAGCAGCAGCGGCGAGCCTGCGCCTCACGCCGTGATGGGGGTGATCTCGCTCATCCTGTGGGCTCTCATCGTCGTCGTGACCCTCAAATACGTCGTGATCCTGCTGCGCGCCGACAACCACGGCGAGGGCGGCACGCTGGCGCTGATGGCGCTCGCCCAGCGCGGAGTCGCGCGCGGTGCCAGCGTCATCGTCCTGCTTGGCATCATCTCGGGCGCGCTGTTCTACGGTGATGCGGTGATCACGCCGGCTCTGTCCGTGCTGTCGGCGATCGAGGGCATCAAGCTGGTCACGGCAGCGTTCGAGCCCTACGTCGTGCCGCTGACCGTCGTGATTCTGGTCGCGCTGTTCGCTGTCCAGGCGCGCGGAACGGCCAAGGTTGCGGCGTTCTTCGGCCCGATCATGCTGATCTGGTTCCTGGTGATCGGCATTGCGGCGTTGCCGCCGATCCTGCGCCATCCCGAGGTGCTGTGGGCGATCAACCCGCTGAATGCCGTGACCTTCATGCTGCATCATGGGATCATCGGCTTCATTACGCTCGGCGCAGTGTTTCTGGCCGTCACCGGCGCCGAGGCGCTGTATGCCGACCTCGGCCATTTCGGCAAGCGGCCGATCCAGACTGCCTGGCTGTTCATCGTGCTGCCGTCGCTGGCGCTGAACTATCTGGGGCAGGGGGCGCTGGTGATCGCCGACGCGAAGGCGATCGAGAACCCGTTCTTCCTGATGTTCCCGGACTGGGCGCTGATCCCGATGGTCGCGCTCGCCACCATGGCGACCGTCATCGCGAGCCAGGCCGTCATCACCGGTGCCTATTCGCTGACGCGGCAGGCGATTCAGCTCGGCCTGCTGCCACGCTTCGAGATCCGCCACACCTCCGAGGCGCATTCGGGCCAGATCTACATTCCGCGCATCAACAAGCTGCTGCTGATCTCGGTCATGCTGCTGGTGCTGATGTTCAAGTCATCGAGCGCGCTCGCCTCGGCCTACGGCATCTCGGTCACCGGCACCATGGTCGTCACCGCCATGATGGGCTTCGTCGTGATCTGGAAGGTCTGGCGATGGTCGCCGATTGCGGCGGCCGCGCTGATCGCGCCGTTCCTGTTCCTGGATCTGACCTTCCTGGCGGCGAACCTCCTGAAGGTGTTCGAGGGCGGCTGGGTGCCGCTGGCGCTGGGCGGCTTCGTGATGACGCTGATGTACACGTGGCGGCGCGGCAGCCGGCTGTTGTTCGACAAGTCGCGCAAGCTCGAATTCCCGCTCGCCGATCTCGTGACCATGCTTGAGAAGCGTCCGCCGCAGCGGGTGGCCGGCACGGCCGTGTTCCTGACCAGCGATCCCTTGAGCGCGCCGACCGCGCTGATGCACAGCCTCAAGCACTACAAGGTGCTGCACGAAAAGAACGTCATCCTGACGATCGAGACCGCGCCGACGCCGCGCATCGAGCCGTCCGAACGCGTTCGCCTCGAGCAGATCAGCCCGACGTTTTCCAAGGTGACGTTGCGCTTCGGCTTCATGGAATCGCCCAACGTGCCGCGGGCCCTGGCGATCGCGCGCAAGCTCGGCTGGCAGTTCGACATCATGTCGACCTCGTTCTTCCTGTCGCGCCGTGCGCTGAAGCCGGCTGCGCATTCAGGCATGCCGCGCTGGCAGGATCACCTGTTCATCTCGATGAGCCGCTCCGCCAACGACGCGACCGACTATTTCCAGATCCCGAGCGGACGGGTGGTGGAGGTCGGCACCCAGGTGACGATCTGAGCCCGAGACCCGTCTCGTCAGCGTGCCGAAGCGCTTGATTTTCGGTGCGTCTGGGGTGAGTTTGGCGGCCGGATCAGGGCCGGTACGGCTCTGCTGAAGGCTTGGAGGATGGGCGTGGCTGTTGTGCACGATTTGACCCCGCAGGACGTGGCCCAGGGGATCGCGGAAGGGCGAATTCTTCTGGTTGACGTGCGCGAGCCGAATGAAGTTTCCGCGGAAGCCTATCCCGACGGCGTCGTCGTTCCGCTGTCGGGCTTCGACCCGAAGCTGATCCCGGATCCCCAAGGAAAGGACGTCGTGTTCGCCTGCCGCTCCGGCAAGCGCTCGGTGACGGCTTCGCTGGCCGCGCAGGCCGCCGGTCTGCCCTACGACAAGCATCTCCGGGGCGGCATGCTCGGCTGGAAGGCGGCCGGCCTGCCGACCAGGACTGGCGGCTGACAGGCGATCATGATCTCGCAGAACAAGGTCTTCGCCGACCTGCCCGTCACCATTTTCGAGCAGATGTCGCAGCTCGCGCGCGACAACGACGCGATCAATCTGGGGCAGGGCTTCCCCGACGATCCCGGTCCGGAGGATATCCGCCGTGCCGCGGCCGACGCGGTCCTCAATGGTTACAACCAGTATCCGTCGATGATGGGCCTGCCGGAGCTGCGCCAGGCCATCGCCGCGCACTACAAGCACTGGCACAAGCTCGATCTCGATCCGATGAGCGAGGTCATGGTCACCTCTGGCGGCACTGAGGCGCTGACGTCGGCGATCCTGTCGGTGGTCGAGCCGGGAGACGAGGTGATCTGCTTCCAGCCGGTCTACGATTCCTATCTGCCGATCATCCGCCAGGCCGGCGGCATTCCGCGCCTCGTCCGTCTGGAGCCGCCGCACTGGCGGCTTTCGGAGGAGATGCTGCGGCAGGCGTTCTCGCCAAAGACCAAGGCGGTGCTGTTCAACAACCCGCTCAACCCGGCTGCGGTAGTCTACCCGCGCGAGGACCTCGAGCTGCTGGCGCGCTTCTGCCAGGAGTTCGACGCGGTGGCGATCTGCGACGAGGTCTGGGAGCACGTCGTGTTCGACGGCCGCGCGCACATCCCGCTGATCAGCATTCCCGGCATGCGCGACCGCACCATCAAGGTCGGCTCGGCGGGCAAGATCTTCTCGCTGACGGGCTGGAAGATCGGCTTCGTCTGCGCCGCGCCGCATCTGCTGCGCGTCGCCGCCAAGGTGCATCAATTCCTGACCTTCACGACGGCGCCGAATCTTCAGGTCGCGGTCGCCTACGGCCTCGGCAAGTCGGACGACTACTTCATCAACATGCGCAGCGAGCTCGCGCGCAGCCGCGATCGGCTCACGGCCGGTCTCGAAAGCCTGGGCTTTCCCGTGCTGAAAGCGCAGGGGACGTACTTCCTCACCGTCGACCTTTCGCCGCTCGGCCTCAACGAGACCGACGAGCAGTTCTGCCGCCGCATCGTCCACGACTACAAGGTGGCCGCCATCCCGGTGTCGGCGTTCTACGAGACGGACGCCGTGACGTCCGTGGTGCGGTTCTGCTTCGCAAAGAAGGACGCCACGCTGGATACGGCGCTGGAGCGCCTCTCGGACGCCATCCACCGGCGCTAGGAGACACGAGTGATGACGCGCGGCTGCATGGGTTCGGCTCTGGCGCTGGCTGTCGCAGCGCTGATACTCACGGTGCCGGCCGGCCGCGCCGCGGAGCGCGTCGTCAACTTCTACAACTGGTCGAACTACATGGCGCCCGGTGTCCTTGACGATTTCACCAAGGAGACCGGCATCAAGGTGGTCTACGACACGTTCGACGCCAACGAGACCCTGGAGACGCGGCTGCTCGCCGGCAAATCCGGCTACGACGTCGTGGTGCCGACCGCGTACTTCCTGCAGCGCCAGATCAAGGCCAAGATCTTCCAGCCGCTTGAGAAGTCGAAGCTGCCCAATCTCGCCAATGCGTGGCCTGTCGTGACCGAGCGTCTGGCCACCTACGACCCCGGCAATCAGTTCGCCGCCAACTACATGTGGGGCACGACCGGGATCGGCTACAACGTCAAGGCGGTCGAGAAAATCCTGGGTCCCGGCGCGCGGATCGACAGCTGGGACATGGTGTTCAAGCCGGAGAACATCGCCAAGTTCAAGGACTGCGGCGTCCACATGCTGGATTCCGCCGACGACATCTTTCCGGCGGCGCTGAACTATCTTGGCCTCGACCCGAACTCGACCAGGCAGGCCGATCTGGAGAAGGCGGCCGAGGCGGTCGGCAAGGTCGCACCATCCGTGCGCAAGTTTCATTCGTCGGAATACTTAAGCGCGCTCGCCACCGGCGAGATCTGCCTCGTCGTCGGCTGGTCCGGCGACATCATGCAGGCGCGCAGCCGCGCGGAAGAAGCGAAGAACGGCGTCGAGATCGGCTACGCAATCCCGAAAGAGGGCGCGCAGATGTTCTTCGACAATTTTGCGATTCCCACTGACGCTCCGCACGTGGCCGAAGCCTATGCGCTGATCAATTATCTCTACCGGCCCGAGGTCGCGGCCAAGAACTCCGACTTCCTGTCCTATGCCAACGGCAACCTGGCGAGCCAGAAGCTGATCGATCCAAAAATCTTTGGCGACAAGAACATCTATCCGGATGAGACGACGCTGAAGAAGCTGTTCGTCATCACCGCCCGCGAGCCCGCGACGCAGCGCGTCATCAACCGGCTCTGGACGAAGGTGAAGACCGGGCGGTAGCCAGCGCTGCTGCCGGCATTGCGAACGCTGCGAAGCAATCCAGGGCTGAGAAGAAGATCTGGATTGCTTCGTCGCGTTGCTCCTCGCAATGACTCCGCGGGATTACCCCAGCCGATGCATCGCGCAGAGCTTGTTGCCGTCGAGGTCGCGCAGATATGCCAGATAGAGTTTGCCGGCGGAGCCTTCACGAACGCCGGGCGGATTTTCGCAGCTGGTGCCGCCGGCTTCGAGCCCGGCTGCATGCCAGGCGTCTGCCTGCTCAGGTGAGTTGCAGGCAAAGCCGATCGTGCCGCCATTGGCGTGCGTGGCCGGCTCACCGTTGATCGGCTTCGACACCCCGAAAATGCCGGTCGGCGTGATGTAGAAGATGCGGTGGCCGTCGACCCGTGCCGGCCTCACGCCGAGCGTTCCCAGCAGCTTGTCGTAGAAGGCCTTGGCCTTGTCGAGGTCGTTGGTGCCGATCATCACATGCGAAAACATTCGCGCTTGTCCTCCCTGGAGCTTCCGAACAGCCGTCGGATACGCGACCAAGGTAGCGAGCGTCGATGGATGAGGTAAGCGTTTTCTTTGAAGGGCCCGTCAGCGGTAAATGGTGCTGCAGCGCTGCTTCCCCGCAGCGGAATTTGTCCGGGCGCGGGCTACCGCCAGCGTCGATGCAGCCAGAGCCATTGCTCGGGATATTCGCGCACCCAACTCTCGACGACGTCGGTGATCGCCTGCGTCGTGCCCTGGATGTCGATCTGACCATCGGCCGTCCGGACCGGCTTCACCTCCTCCGAGACTTCGGCGCGGAAGCGGTTGCCGGGAAGGCGGATGATGCGGACGCCGTGCACGGGGCATTCGACCTGGCGTAACAGACGGGCCAGCATCGGATTGGCGCGGGTCTTGCGGCCGAAGAAGGTGACCTCGACGCCACCGGTCAGGTACTGATCGACCAGCATGGCAACGTGCTGGCCGTTCTTCAGCGCCTGTGCCAGCCGCAGCGGCGCGTCGCGGCCGGCCGGGACCAGTGTGCCCATCTTGACCTGCCGTATCTCCTGGATGATGCGGTCGGCGGCGGCGATGTTGGGCCGGCGATAGAGGATCGCCGTATCGAGCTTATGGGCGACCGCCGCCAGCGCCGGCATCTCCCAATTGGCGAGGTGGCTGGCAAAGATCAGCGCCGGCTTGCCGTCGAGACGGAGCTGATGAAACAGCTCATGGGTGCGCGGCGAGAGCTCGATCCGGCTGCGCTCCGGATGAGCCTCGTCGTAATCCCAGATCTTGTCGAGATGGGCGAACTCGGCGCCGACGCGGCCGAGATTGTCCCACACGCCGGCGAGGATTTTCTCGATCTCCTCGGGCGATTTCTCCGGAAAGGCCGCCGTGAGATTGTCGCGGCCGATGCGCTGCTCGCGCAGCCGCGGACCGATCCACTGCGCGAGGCGCGCGAAGCGGTCGGCCGTCTTCTGCGGATCGAAATAGCGCGTGGTCCTGAGCATGCCGACCGTCAGCGCGCCGACGGCGGACGCCCCGGCCGACTTCACGGCTCGGCGGATCACGAGCTTGGTCCGGAGGGGCAGGAGACTCATCGATGTGACAGGCGGATCAGGCCGGTTCGCGCGTCAGGATCAGCGAGGCGTTCTGGCCGCCGAAGCCGAACGAATTCGACATCACGGTGGTGACGCGCGCATCGCGGGCCTTGTTGCCGACGACGTCGAACAGGATCGCGGGATCCGGAATGTCGTAGTTGATGGTCGGCGGAATGCGCTGATGCTCGAGCGTCTGCAGCGAGAAGATCGCCTCGACCGCGCCGGCCGCCGAGATGGTGTGGCCGACCATCGACTTGTTCGACGACACCGGGATCTTGCCGGTGTGCTCGCCGAACACGGCGGAGACGCCGACATATTCCATCTTGTCGTTCTCGGGCGTGGCGGTGCCGTGGGCATTGATATGGTCGATCTGCTCCGGCGCCATGCCGGCATCGGCGAGCGCCTTGCGGATGCAGCCGATGATCGGCTTGCCGTCCGGCGAGGAGCGGGTGCGGTGGAAGGAGTCGGTCAGCTCGCCGCAGCCGGCGACGACACCGAGGATCTTGGCGCCGCGCGCCACGGCCGCGTCGTAGCTTTCCAGCACCAGCGCTCCGGCGCCCTCGGCCATCACGAAACCATCGCGGTTCTTGGAGAACGGCTTGGAGGCGGCCTGCGGCGGGTCGTTCTGGGTCGACAGCGCCGACAGCAGCGAGAAGCGCACGAGCCCTTCCGGATTGACCGAGCCTTCGGTGGCGGCGCATAGCGCGACGTCAGTCTCACCGCGCCGGATGGCTTCGACGCCGAGCTGGATCGCGGTCGCGCCGGAGGCGCAGGCAGTCGACAGCGAGATCGGCGAGCCCTTGGTGCCGAAGGTGTCGGACAGCGAATCGGCGACGGAGCCGAACAGGAAGCGGTGGTGATAGTTGACGAACTTGCCGCCGCCGCAGACCTTCAGCAGGTCGTCATAGGTGAACTGAGTGCCGCCAACCTCATGCGCGAGCTCCAGGCGCTGCGGCCACTCGATCTCGACGGGCGCCACGGCGAGAAACAGTGGGCCCGGGAAGTCGCCCTTGCTGCCGATTCCAGCCTGCGCGATGGCTTCCTCGACGGCCATGTGGCCGAGCCGCTCGGACAGGCCCGTCGACGTGAACGGCGCCACGGGGACGAAATCGACCGTGCCGGCCATGGTCGTCTTCAAGCCGTCGATCGGAAAGCGCGTGATGGTGCGGATGCCGGACTCGCCGGCCACGAGCTTGTTCCAATTATCGGACTTGCCGGCCCCAAGGGAGGTGACGATGCCCATCCCGGTCACGACCACGATGGGGCGTCCAAACTTGTCGCGTACACTCATGATGTCCCCCGTCGCGTCTTCTTAAGGCCGTACCGTGTTCACTTGACTGCTTCGACCAAGGCCATGCCTTCGCCGCGGTAGTGGCCGGCGCCGACCACCACGATCTGGGTCGGAGCCTCCTTCATCTCTGCCTCCACACCCGAGGCGTCGCCCGGTGCGAACAGGGCGCCGCGCGAGATCGAAAGTGCGGCAAGCGCCAGACCAAGCGCGAAATGCGCTTCCATCGTGTGGCCGAAGCGGGTCCCGCTCGAGCGCACCGCGAACGCCTTGTGATGGTCGAGGAAGGCGCGCTCCTCCGAGGTCACCGGCTCCGCACCGGTCGCGCCCGTGATGATGGCGCCGGGGGCCTCGTGGACGTCGAGCGCCGACCATAGACGGTCCAGCGTTCCGGTCACCGCGCCTGCCTCCTTGCGGCGGGCGCGGTCGGCGACGACCTTGCTGAGCCGCGCCAGCGGCTTGGCGCCGCGGGCTTCGGCATGCGGCTTGGATTCCAGCACCAGGAACGCGCCGGCCGATCCGAGCGCGAAGCCCGGATGGTCCTTGCGGGACCAGACCGGCTTGAATTCGTTCTTCAGATTGTAGTCGCCGAACTCGTACAGCACGAGCAGATCCTTGCGCTCGCCATTGTGCGAGCCGCCGACCAGCGCGATGTCGCTCTGGCGGCCGGCGATGCGGGCCAAGGCGATCTTGAACGCGTCGACGCCCGCAACCTCCTCGCCCATGAAGGTGCGCGAGGTGCCGCAGACGCCGTGCGAGATCGCGATGTTGCCGGCGAGCAGGTTGGACAACTGCGCCAGGAACAGGGTCGGGCGCAGGTCGCTCATCAGCCGGTCGTTCAGGAAGCCGGGCGTGCAATTGCCCTGGGCCTCCGCGTTGAGGATCGCGGTGTCGACGGAGATGTCGCGCTCGCCGCCGCCCGCGGCCACGATCATGTCCATCCGGGACAGGATGTCCTTGTTGCCCTTGAGGCCGGCGGAATCCAGCGCAAGCCCGGCGGCATAGGTGCCGATGCGCTGCCACGCCTCCATCTGGCGCTGCTCCTTCTTCGGGATCTGCGCTTCCAGATTCACCTTGGCCCAGGGATGCACGATGTAGGGTGCAAAACCCTGCTCGTCGACGTTGATCTGGCCGGCGTTGAGGGCCTCCCAGTTCGCATCGAGTCCCTCGCCGAGCGAGGTCGCAAGGCCGATACCGGTGATCCAGACTTCGACGGGCTCGGAGGTCACGGCTGTCGTCTCACTCATCGCTGTAGGACCTGTTGCGGAAAGCCGACGCGCTCGGCGACGGCGTCCATGTGTCCGCGCAGCTCCGGATTGGGGAAGGGGACGTGGCTGAAGGTGATCGTCGCGTTCGAGCGTAGCTTGCCGCCGACCTTCACGCGCGCTTCGGTCATGGCATAGCCGGAGCCCTCGTGCAGCACGTTGGCCTCGACGGTCAGCACCTCGCCCGGCGACACGAAGCCGCGCATCTTGGCCTCCTTGACCGCGGCGAGGAACGGCATCCGCTCGAACTTCATGAGCGCGAGCAGCAGCCAGCCCGATGTCTGCGCCATCGATTCGATCAGGAGAACGCCGGGCATGATCGGATAGCCCGGGAAATGCCCTTCGAAGATCGTGCTTTCGGTGGGGACCTTGGCTTCGACGGTGATGGCCTTCTCGTCCAGCCGAAGATCGAGAATGCGGTCGATGAGCAGGAAGTATTCGATCTGCATGGCAGGCGCTCACGCGCCCTTGGCGGCGACCAGCTCGTCGATGCGGGCGCACAGGTTCTTCAGCACGAAATACTGCTCGGTGCTGGCTTTGCCGTCGTTGACTTCCTGCGTCCACTTCTCGAGCGGCAGCTTGATCCCGAAGGCCTTGTCGATCGCAAACGCGATGTCGAGGAAATCGAGGCTGTCGATGCCCAGATCGTCGATGGCGTGGCTATCCGGCGTGATCGTGTCGCGCGGGATGTCGCAGGTTTCAGCGATGATCGTGGCGACCTGATCGAATGTTGAGGACATCACTAAGCCTTTGATATTTTGGAGCTAATCCGGTAGGTGGCGACGGGAGGACACCGCGCCCCCGGGGGCGTCTGATGCGAGCCCTTTTACCCCCGTCGCCCGGGGAGTCGTGTGCCCGTATATCGGAGCGACGCGGTGAGTTCAATGGAGCCGGACACGGCGGTTGTGGCGGGATTGTGATGCCCCGCCGGCCGCGGCAGCCGCGTCCAGCAGGGGATCAGGGCGTGTAGGTCTCGGTGATGATGCGGGCGCAGTCGCGCCGTCCGGTCAGCAGGCAGTCCTGGGTCTTGCGCAGGTCGGCAATGCTCATCGCCAGCCAGATGCCGATCGCGGTCAACGCGACCGTGAAGGCGATGGCGGCGATGTTGGCCAGGATGCGGTGGCGGAAGTCATCGGGCTCCTCACGCGGTTGCTCATACCGGGAGAGATCGAGTGTCGGCTGCTCGCGCCGGTGCAGCTGAATCGGCGGACTGCCGCCCTCGGCCGCGCGCCGCACCGGACTGCTGCGCGGCCGGAACGGCACCACGCGATGCTCTTCCTCCGCTGCAATGGGGCGCTGGGACTTCATGCCTCGACTCCGATGACCCCTTTTTAGCACGCGGGCCCAAGCTCTCACAAAGAAAGTTTGCCATAATTGAGCTGCATCAGCAAAACATCTCCCTCCTCGGATGCATCCAGTCGGCGCCCGCGCCGCCGGTGATTGGAACCTGCCGCGGCCGGTCCGAACGGCGTCGCAGCTACGGGCAGATGCGCTGGAACAGCTCGGCGGGCGTGGCATAATGCTGATCATCCCGGAGCCCAGCCATGGCCAATACCCGCGAGCCGCTGCTTCATCCCGTGCCGATCCTGTCGCTGCGCCCGACACAGATGACCGTCGGCATGCGCGAGGTGAAGGAGAAGCGCGAGCGCTGGCGCGAGCACAAGTCGAAGAAGAAGCAGGCCGAGCTGCTCGGCAAGCACATGATTCCAGTGGTGCTCGGTCCCGATGAGCGGCACTACGTCGTCGACCACCATCACCTCGCCCGCGCGCTCCATGACGAGGGCGTCAAGGACGTGCTGGTCACGGTGATCGGCGACCTTTCGATGGTCGATCGCGAGGCGTTCTGGGGCGTGATGGACAACAAGCGCTGGGTCTATCCCTACGACGCCAAGGGCGTGCGGCGGCATTTCAAGGACCTGCCGAAGACCGTCGCGAATTTGAAGGACGATCCGTTCCGCAGCCTGGCCGGCGAGCTGCGCCGCGCCGGCGGCTTTGCCAAGGACACGACGCCGTTCAGCGAGTTCCTATGGGCCGACTTCCTGCGCCGCAAGGTCAAGCGCAAGACGGTCGAGACCCATTTCGCCGCCGCCATGGAGCACGCGCTGGCGGCCGCAAAGAGCCACGACGCGGTCTATCTGCCCGGCTGGTGCGGGCCGGCGTCGGACGATTGATCGTCTCACTTGGTCTTCGGCAGCCGCCCCATCAGGTAGAACTCGTCGTTGGGCCGCATGCCTGTGACATTCGCCATCCGGTTCGACAGCGCGAAGAATGCCGCGATTGCGGCGATGTCCCAGATGTCGTCGTCGCTGAAACCGTGGCCGGCCAGCGCCTTGAAATCGGCGTCCCCGACGGTCTGCGCCTCGAGCGCCACCTTCATCGCGAAATCGAGCATCGCCCGCTGCCGCGGCGTGATGTCGGCCTTGCGGTAGTTGATCGCGATCTGGTCGGCGATCAGGGGACTCTTGGCGCGGATGCGCAGGATCGCACCATGCGCGATGACGCAATACTGGCACTGGTTGGCGCTCGAGGTCGCCACCACGATCATCTCGCGCTCGGCCTTGGTCAGCCCGCCGTCCTTCTCCATCAGCGCGTCGTGATACGCAAAGAACGCGCGGAACTCGTCCGGCCGGTGCGCGAGTGTCAGGAACACGTTGGGCACGAAGCCGCTCTTCTCCTGCACGCCGAGCAGCCGGGTGCGGATGTCGTCCGGCAAGGCGTCGATTGCGGGAACGGGAAAGCGGCTGATGGCGGGCTGGGTCATGGCAACGGGTCCGGCATGTGGGGCGGGAGGCGAACCTTAGTGGATCGCGGCGCAGGCGCAACGGTCCAGCCCATCACCTCGCCGGTGGCGGAGTGCCCGCAACGCCTCCTCGGAGGCGTCGTCGATCGAGATTTGAGTGGGGGGCCGCCGTCTTAGCGGAGCGGCTTCTTCAACAGCGAGAAGCGGTCCGGATCGAGGCCCATCGAGGGCTGCAGCATTGGGGCGTCCAGCGAGGCGGACAGGCTGCCGCGATCTCCGAGGTTGCCGGCGCCGCCGTCGCCGCTCGAGGCGTCCCGGCTCGAGGTCGCTCCGCGCCAGCGCTCCAGCACGGCACTGACGAAATGCATGTCGTGTCCGGCATTCACCGAGCGGACGGTGGCGATCGTCGCCTCGCTGCGCGGCAATTGATGCAGCGGCACCTCCTTGAAGCGCAGCCGGGTCGGCAGCGCGACGCCTTCGCCGAACGCCAGCACCTCGCGGGTGCCGAGCGAGGGGACGAAGGAGAGCAGGTTGGCGGCGGCGTCCGACACCGCCGAGCGCAGCAGCGACTGGTCGCGCTCGTTGGCGAGGCGCATCGTGAACAGCGTGTTGCACTGGGAGATGATGGTGGCGTCGAGCTCGGCCGGCCGCTGGGTGATCAGGCCGAGATAGACGCCGTATTTCCGGCCTTCCTTGGCAATGCGCGAGATCGCCTTGCGGGTCGGGCCGAAGCCGATCGAGCGGTCGGCGGAGGCGTAGCGGTGGGCCTCCTCGCAGACGAACAGCAGCGGCGAGACGCCGTCGCTCCACAGCCCGAAATCGAACGCCATGCGGCACACCACCGACACGACGGAATCGACAACCTCGGCCGGGAAGCCGGCGAGCTGCATCACCGTCATCGGCCGGCCATTGGCGGGCAGGCGGAACAGATGGCTGATGACCTCGGCCATGGTGTCGCCGCCGACATTGGCGTTGTCGAACATGAAGGCGTAGCGCGGGTCGTTGCGTACGGTCTCGATGCGCGAGATCAGCTTGTGATAGATGATGCGCGAGGAGCGGTTCTCGAGCTTGCCCATCCGCTCGTCGATCAGGTTGATCAGGTCGACGAGGCGGTAGGGCACCGGCGTATCGACGGTGTAGCCGACCATCTTGGGGTCGACGCGCTTGAGCCCGATGCGGTCCGTGTTCTGGTACTGGGTGTAGATGCCCTTCGCCAGCGGGATCACTTCGGCAAGGATGTCGAGCTCTTCCGGCACGCCCGGCCGGCCGCCGAACAGGACGTCGACGATCTCCTCGAAATTGAACAGCCAGAACGGCAGCTTCAGGTTGCGCGGGTTCAGCACCAGCGCTTTTTCACCAAAGCAGCGGCCATATTCGTTGTGGACGTCGAGCAGGAAGATGCGCAGGTTCGGCCGCGCCTTCAGGATCTCGTTGAGCAGCAGCGACACGCCGGTCGATTTGCCCACGCCGGTCGATCCAAGCACCGCGAAATGCTTCGAGAGCATTTCCTCGACATTGACACAGGCGCGCACGGAGGTGTCCTGCTGCAGCGCGCCGATGTCGATGTGGTCGCCGGCGGTCGGCGTGTAGATCGTGCGCAGCTCCTCGCTCGTGATCATGTCGACGGCGTCGCCGATGGTCGGGTAGTGGGTGACGCCGCGTTGGAACTTGGGCCGTTCGGCCGGCCCGAGAATCTCGCCGAGCAGGTCTACCGACGCCGTCGCGACGTATTCGCTGGCATGCGAGAGGTCCTCGCTGGTCACCTCGGTGATGATCGCAATGATCGTGGCGCTCGGGCAGCGAATGCTGATGAAACGGCCGACTGTCGCGCGGATATCGGAGACGTTCATCTGCTGTTTCGACAGAATGCCGACGCGGGCCTGGGAGCCCCGCACCGAGATCACGCGTCCGAAGGATGTCACGGTCATGAAACCTGTGGTGAATTGTTGAGCTGACACCTTCTCTGCTGGGACTGGAAAATTTGTTAAGCGGGCAATGTTTGTGAACGCGCCGGCGCCCGGTCCGGCCGTCGGAGGGGCGCGCGGAGCGTTGCGATCGCGCCTCCTCAATGGGGCCTAACACTTTGGAGTGTAAGGATTTCTGCATCCTTCCCTAAAGCGTTGCGCGAGCCGTTCGGGTTAACGTCCGGTTCACCATCTCCAAGGCTCTTCCTTCAGGGCTCTTCGGCGCTGGACGCCCCGACCCCGAAAGCAACCTGGATGGGTTGCCGCACCGATCCGAAAGCCGTCCGGCCGCTCAGCGATTTGATCGCAATCAATCTGGAACCCGGGCGTGCCGGCTATATCTTTCCCGTCAAGCGCGAGGGAGCGGATGCCGGCCGATCTCGTCGGATGACATTGGTCGCGCCGATGCCGTTGCAGACCTGATCCTCGCGTGAAGCAGGAGGATGATGTTATGGCTGAACCTACCAAGCTGCCCGTCAACACCGAGAAGGCAGGTGCGCCCTCCATGCAGGGATGGCGGCCGTTCGAGAACCTGCGCCGCGAGATCGATCGCGTGTTCGAGGACTTCCATGGCGGGATCTGGCGCACACCGTCGCTGTTCGACCAACTGCCGGGTCTGGCCCGCGCACGGTCCTTTGCCGTGGCGCCGGCGGTCGACGTCGCCGAGCACGACAATGCCTATGAGGTCACGGCTGAGTTGCCCGGCCTCGACGAGAAGAACGTCGAGGTGAAGGTTGCGAGCGGCGTGCTCTCGATCAAGGGCGAGAAGCAGGAGGACAAGGAGGAGAAGAAGAAGGACTATTACGTCCGTGAGCGCAGCTTCGGCTCGTTCGAACGCTCCTTCCAGATCCCCGACGGCGTCGACACCGACAAGATCGAGGCCGTGTTCAAGCAGGGGGTGCTCAAGGTCACCCTGCCGAAGAAACCCGAGGTACAGAAGGCCGCCAAGACCATCGACATCAAGGCGGCGTGACCGCATCCTGTGGCTTTCTGTCCCATGATCATGGGACAGACGATGGATCGGACGCCGAGGAAGGGCCGCGCGCGCGGCCCTTTTTTTCGCGGAGCTGCAGGGGTAATCTGCCTCCCAAGCAAACGGTCGGCGATGCCGGACCGGGGAACGACCGGAAGGGAGACGAGAGGATGGGCAAGCTCGCACTGGCGGCCAAGATCACGCATGTGCCGTCGATGTATCTCAGCGAGCTGGATGGTCCGGCCAAGGGCAAGCGACAGTCGGCGATCGACGGTCATATCGAGATCGGCCGGCGCTGCCGCGAGGCCGGCGTCGACACCATCGTCGTGTTCGACACCCATTGGCTGGTCAATGCCGGCTACCACATCAATTGCGCGCCGCATTTCGAAGGGCTCTACACCTCGAACGAGCTGCCGCACTTCATCGCCAACATGACCTATGAATACGACGGCAACCCGGAGCTGGGCCACATCCTCGCCGAGGGCGCCAACGCCCATGGTGTTGCCACCATGGCCCACGATGCGACGTCGCTGGCGCTGGAATACGGCACCTTGGTGCCGATGCGCTACATGAACCCCGACCGCCACTTCAAGGTCGTCTCCGTCTCGGCGCTGTGCACCTCGCATTATCTCGCCGACAGCGCCAAGCTCGGCTGGGCGTTCCGCCGCGCGGTCGAGGATCATTACGACGGCACGGTCGCCTTCTTCGCCTCGGGCTCGCTGAGCCACCGCTTCGCCCAGAACGGCACCGCCGACGAGTATCGCGACCGGATGTTCAGCCCGTTCCTGGAGCGGCTCGACCACGAGGTGATCCAGATGTGGGAGCACGGCGAGTGGCCGGATTTCTGCGACATGCTGCCGGAATATGCCAGCAAGGGCCATGGCGAGGGCTTCATGCACGATACGGCCATGCTGCTGGGCGCGCTCGGCTGGAACCACTACGACCGCGGCGTCGAGGTGGTGACGCCGTTCTTCCCGTCATCAGGGACGGGCCAGATCAACGCGGTGTTTCCGGTCTCACCGATGCCGCAGGCGCTGGACGACGTCGGCCGGCCGCGCGCCGCCGCGCTCGCGGGCGGTCGGCTGTAGCGCCGCTCACCAGACCTCCGGATGCCGGAGCATCTCGATGATGTCCTCCGGATAGACCTGATCGGCGGTCGCCGTGAGCCCGGCTGGTCGCCGCCATTTGCTCGGTGTTGAACCGCGGCGTCGGCGGCGCGACCAATGCGGGATGGACCGGAGGCCGGTGACCGCTCAATGCTGACGAGAATTCTGTTGCTGACCGCGATGCTCATCGTGCCGGGCATGGCGGCGGCGCAAGTGCCGCATCGCGAGGCCTGCAACGTCGAGGCCGACATCATCGACCGCGATCCGAACGGCGCCAATGTCCGCGCGGAGCCAGGCGGCGGCATCGTCAATGCCTTGAAGAACCCGACCAGCGACGGCTGGATCGTCGTGCATCTCGCCGCGCAGCAGGGTGACTGGTTCGAGATCGACCGGGCCGTGCTGAACGACGTCGAGCAAGGCAAGGAGACCGTGATCTTTCAGGGCAGGGGCTTCCTGCATCGGAGCATCGTCGGCGCCGGCGGCCTGCAGAACGGCGCGGCCATCTACCGCGATCACGCCACATCGAGCGCGAAGCTCGACCCGCATGCGAGCGGTGACCAGGCGGTCGAGCTGCTCGGCTGCTTCGGCGACTTCGCCAGGATCCGCGTCAAGAAAGGCGTCGGCTGGACGCGGCAGCTCTGCACCAACATGGTGACGACCTGCTCGTGAGCGGCTGCGCCCTCTGATGCGATCCTTCAGGCCGCGTGGCGTTGATGCGACAGCCGCTCGCGCTCGCACCGGCACTCGGCCGCGAACTGGCGCAGCCGCTCGATCGTCAGCGTGTCGGTGATGCTGCGCGCGAGTCGCTCGGCGCGTTCGATCTGGTCTTCGAGGTCCATCAGCTTGGTCATGTCCCGTCTCCCTGGCCAGACAATTTGAAGCAAATTGCATCGTTCCGGCCGGATGAGGATCGTGGTGAATGACGGGTTAATTCCGTGATCGGGCGCACCTTGGCGAGATCGTGAAGTCGAGGAGACGATGCGAGGCGGGGACCGGCAGGACAGCGTCGTCGACGCAGCGCAAGCGTCGCATTCAGCCTCGATCGCGGCGCCTCTGTTGTGATCGGGCGGGCCGTTCGCTAGCATGGACGCCTCACCGCGCCCAGGGAAGCGTTCCATGCCTCGCCGGAAAGTCGATTCCGACGAAACCATCGTCGTCGCTCCAGAGCTGCGCTCGCCCAAGGCTGTACAGCTCCTGACGAGGATGCTCTCCCTGGATCGCGAACTTGGCGCGAGGCAAGTGCTGGACGTCGATCAGTTGCTCGACCTGGCGCAAAGCCGCGTCGGCTCGGTGCCGCTGGGGACGCACAGCGAACTGCATCTCGAAGGGATCAGGCGCCTGGCAGGCTCGATCGCACGCGATACCCACTATGACGATCTCGGCCGCTACATGGCGAGCCACTACATCTATGGCTGGCTCGAGCGGTACCTTCAGTTCGAGCAGGATGTGGCCGACTTCCCCGACATCGTCGACGTGCCCGTTGCAAAGCCTCTGTTTCTCGTCGGTTTCGGCCGGACCGGAAGCACGTTTCTGCATCATCTGCTGGCCCTCGATCCCCAGGCGCGGGCACCGCGGCTCTGGGAGTTGCAGGAGCCGTCGCCACCGCCTCGTCGGGAGACGTATGAGACGGATCCGCGGATCGACCGGCTTCGCGTGCACGCCGATTTTAGGTCGGCCGTGATGCCGGATCTGCACAAGATCCATGAGTTCGCCCCCGCGG
Organism: Bradyrhizobium sp. HKCCYLRH2015; assembly: GCF_051168215.1. Lineage (NCBI taxonomy): Bacteria > Pseudomonadati > Pseudomonadota > Alphaproteobacteria > Hyphomicrobiales > Nitrobacteraceae > Bradyrhizobium > Bradyrhizobium sp. HKCCYLRH2015. The sequence continues at coordinate 527,556 of NZ_JBNPUO010000005.1, forward strand.
CCCCCGAGGAGTGCCAGCTCATGATGTGGCACGGCCCGCAGCACATGATCCTCGGGCTGAGGTCACCGGACTATTGGCAATGGTTCCGAGGGGTGAGTCCGTCAGAGTTGGACATGCTGTACGCCGGCTACAAACGTCAGGTTCAGCACCTGCAGCTGTTTCATCGCGGCGAGCACTGGGTCAGCAAGTCGCTGGCTCATGCGCAGTTCTTTCCGGTGCTGTTCAAGAGCTTTCCCGACGCGCGGATCGTTCGGCTGCATCGGGATCCCTGCCAGATCATTCCGGCCCTCGCCAGCCTGATCGGGCAGATGCAGATCGCCTATACGCCGCGCCTCGATGCCCACGACCTCGGCCAGCGCATGCTCGAGCTGTTCGAGCAGTCGATGGCCCGGATGATGCAGGCCGACGAGGAGGCGAGATCCGGCCAATTCATCGATGTCCTGTTCGAGGATTTGACTCGCGACCCGATCGCGACCGTTCGCACCATCTATGCGAAGTTCGGCTACGATTTCACGGGCGAGTTCGAGGCCCTCATGCGACGGCACTTGCAGGCGGAGTCCAGCAGCCGCCGTTTCAAGCATGTCTACTCGCTCGAGCAATTCGGATTGTCGCGGGCGCAGGTGCTAGCCCGGTCGGAAGAGTATCTCGCATGGGTGGAACGGCGCACGGGCGCGAGGCTCTGCCGGCCCGGTCGGTCCTGATCCAATCAAAACAGGAAACGCTAGCGGATCGGCGCTTGCCGGCAATAGTCGCGCCAGAACGTCCGATATCCCTGTTCCACATGCTGCGTGTAGAGCGCGCCGTTTCCGGCCGCTGAATGCGAGACCCTGGCCGGCAGCTCGGCGCGGAGCGCGGCAAGCTCGGCAGGCCGCGAGCAGAATTTCAGCGCTGTCGCGAGATAGCTTTCGTCGTCATCGGCGACCCACGCGTCCAGGCCCACTGCCTTGGCGATCGCGCCGCCCGCGCGGGCGGCAGGGCCGCTGCCGAGCTTGGTGACCACAGGCACGCCCATCTGCAGCGATTCCCAGGTCGAGATGCCGCCATTCTGCGGGAACGGATCGAGCGAGATGTCGATCTCGGCGAACATCGCAAGATGCTCCTGGCGCGTCGTCTTTCCTGCACAACGGACGCGGTCCGCGGTAATGCCGTGAGCGACGAAGCGTGCAACCAATCGGTCGCGCAGCAGGGGATCGCCCATCGAGTGGTTTTTGACGACGATGATCGAGCCGGGCGTTGCAGCCATCAGCTGCGACCAGAGTCTGAGAGCAGGTTCGGACATCTTTTCGATGCGATTGAACACGCCGAAGGTGACGTGGCCGTTACGAAGCATCGGCAGCGGCGATGGCGGAATGGGAGGCGGGGGTTCGATCGTGATCAGCGACGGCAGGTCGTAGATCTTTTCGGCGAACAGATGCCGGACCGCGGGTGGAATCGTCACCGGATCGGCCAGCAGATAATCCATGACGGGCAGGCCCGTCCCGGTGACGCTGCCGACGGCCGAGACCTGGACCGGGGCGGGCTTGCGCGCAAACATCGTGAGCCGGTGGCCGGCGGAATGCCCCGAGAGGTCGACGAGGATGTCGACCTTGTCGGCCTGGATCTGATCGGCGAGCTTGTCGTCGCCCCACAGCGAGGCGTCCACAAAGCGATCGACCAGCGAGCGGCACAGGTCGGTCTTCGCGTCCTTCATCGGCGAACAGGAATAGGCGAGGATTTCGAACTTGTTGCGATCGTGGTGGCGCAGGAGGGGGAGGAAGGCAAAGGCCGCTGAATGGTCGCGGAAATCGGACGAGACGTAGCCGACGACAAGCCGCCGGTCGGGGTCGATGTTTCGCACGCCGAGCGCGCGGCGCTCTAACCGCGAGCCGATCGCATCCCACCAATATCTCCGCGCTTCCTGAAGACGTTCCACCCCGGTGTCGGGCAGGAAATCCAGCGCGAAGATCTTCTTGGTGATCGCGTCCTCATGGTTCGGTCGGATCGCGAGCGCGCGGTCGTAATGTTCGATCGCCGTGGCGGTGTCGCCCTGCGCTGCAGCGCAGACGCCGAGCAGGGTCCAGGCGATCTCCGAGTCCGGGTTCTGTGCCAGCACCTTGTTGATAACGGAGATCGCGAGCGCGATATTGCCATGGACGAGAGTGACCGTGGCCTTGCCGCAAAGTGCTTCTTCCAGCAGCGGCTCGAGCGCGAGCGCGGCGTCGAAATCGGCTTCCGCCTGGTCGAACTTGCCCATCTCCTGATACGCCCGGCCGCGCTGGGCGAGCACGGCGGCAGCCTTCGGATTGATCGCCAGCGCCGCATTCAGCGCGGCCAGCGCGGAATCGAACTCCCGCAGGTTCATGCTGGCCACGCCCTTGCCGAACAGGGCCGTCAGCAACCGCGGCTGCAGCGCCAGCGCGCGATCGAAGTTCTGACCGGCCTCGTCGTTGCGGCTCGTGAACAGCAGCGCCATGCCGCGATTGGCGTAGGCCTCGGCATAGTCGGGCTTCAGGGCAATGGCGCGGTCATGCGCCGATATCGCCTCCTCGAAACGGAAGAGGCTCATCAGCGCGTTGCCCAGATGCGTGAGCGCGGCCGGGAAGTTCGGCCTGAGCGCGATGGCGCGCTCGAAGCGGGCGCGAGCGTCCTCGTGGCGGCCGAGCCGGGACAGCGACAGGCCGAGATCAGACTGTGCGTCGGCCGAGCGCGGGTCGATCTCGGTCGCGCGTGTCAGCACGCGCACCGACTGGTCGAAGCGGCCGCAGTCCCGTTCGGACACGCCGAGCAGACGCAGGGCGCCGAAATGGTGCGGCAGGTCCTGCAGGATCTGCTGGCACAGGGCCTGAGCCTCCGGATGCCGGCCCTCGCGGTAGGCCTTGACCGCCCCCGGCAGCAGCACGTCCGCCTGCTTCTTGGCCCGCTTTTGCAGCCTTGCGTTCTGGAAGGCGCGGGAGCCGACGCTGCTTTGCAAGTGCTTTCCTCCACGGAACCGGTCCATTGCTCGCAATGGTTGTTCCGTTCTCGCCGATTCGCAATGAGCAGACGTTAACGCGCGGGACCGCGCGCCGAAGGGGTGGCGGACGCCGCAGCGCGTCCCGCATGGGCATGCAATCTCGGGCGTAGGGCAAAACCGAGCCGGATGCTTCTCAGATCACAAGGACGAGGCGGTGGAGCTTCAAGCCGTCGCGGCAATGATCAAGCTGGCTGGGGAACCTGGATTCGAACCAAGACAAACAGAGTCAGAGTCTGTTGTGCTACCGTTACACCATTCCCCAACGGAATGCCCTGCAGTTTCAAGCAATTGCCGGACTGTTTGGCACCGTTCTGCGCGCCGGCCGGCAAAGCTCGGGCGGCGGCGACGCGTCCTTCTACCCGCATGTATCAGGCTTTGGCAAGCCGCTGGATGACGGATTTCCAACGTGCTCTGCCGCCCGTCGCGCCACGGGCTGGCCGGGTCTAGCGCTCGGCTCTCGCGGCCCGCGGCTTTCGCGGCGCGCCGTCCGGGCCGCCGCGCACCAGCAGGACCAGACAGGCGCCGAGCCGTTCCGCGATCTCGTCGTCGTCGATCGACAGCGGGCCGGGATCGTTGAGGATGGCGTTCACCAGGGTGCCGAGCACGACCTGGACGCCGAACGCGACCGTCTTTCGCGCGTCCGCTGTTCCCGACCGCGTGCGCGACGCCGCGCCGGCGCGCCCGCCCCCAGGCAGCAGCAGCGCCGCACGCTCCGACAGTGCCTGTGCCAGCTCCTTGAAGCCGCTCCAGTGGTTCGCGCCGCGCTCGCTGCGCACCAGCGCGGCGCGAAGCACGCCCTTGTGACGGCGCATCCACAGCACGGTGCCGCGCACCAGCAGGTGGCATTGCCGGTTCAGGTCGCCCGCGCGGGCGGGATCGGGCGGCTGGAGTCTCAAGAGCTGCTTCCGCCCGTCCGCCAGGGTGAGCGAGAGCAGGGCGTTGAAGTAGGCCTCCTTGCTGTCGAACCGGCTGTAGAAGGCGCCGACCGTTGCCCCGATATGCGCACAGAGGTCGCTGATCGACAGCTCCGCGAGGCCGCGCGTGTGCAGCAGCTCCGCGCCGGCCGTCAGCAGGGCAAGCGTCGTCTCGCGGCTGCGCTGCTGCCGCGACGGGGTGACGCCGGGCAGGTGGTCCGGCGCGATCCGCTGAGGCATGTCGCTGGCTCCCTCTAGAACAATAATCATAATTATGATTATGATCTGAGGCAAGCTTGGCCGTGCCGCCCCTGCCCGGGACGTCGCGGATCCCAGAGCCATCAGAACGATACAACTCGTGCGGGCTGCCAGGCGCGGCCGGGACGCGAGCAAGAGGGAGGACGAGGCATGAGCGAGCCCGCATTCGGTGGCACGATCGGCAGGACCATTGCAGGCTCCAGGCCGTGGTGGCCGGCGCCGCAGCAGCCGCCGAAGGGCGCGCCCAACATCCTGGTGGTGCTGTTCGACGATGTCGGCTTTTCCGATTTCGGCTGCTACGGCTCGCCCATCCGCACCCCCGCGATCGACGCGCTGGCCGCGCAGGGCCTGCGCTATTCGGGCTTCCACACCACCGCGATGTGTTCGACCACGCGGGCGGCGCTCCTCACCGGCCGCAACCATCATTCGGTCGGCGTCGGCTGCCTTGCCAATTTCGACTCGGGCTATCCCGGCTATCGCGGCAAGATCGCGCGCGAGGCAGGGACGCTGGCGGAGATGCTGCGCACCCATGCCTATCGCAACTACATGGTCGGCAAGTGGCACGTGACGCCCTTGACCGAGAGCGGCGCGACCGGGCCGTTCGACGGCTGGCCGCTGGGGCGCGGCTTCGACCGCTTCTACGGCTTCCTCGACGCCGAAACCGATCAATATGCGCCGGAGCTCGTGCTCGACAACACCCATGTCAGTCCGCCCGGCAGCTACGCCGACGGCTATCACCTGACTGCCGATCTGGTCGATCAGACCATTCGCTTCATCGCCGACCACACCGCCGACCGACCGGAATTGCCGTGGCTGACCTGGCTCGCCCTCGGTGCCTGCCACGCGCCGCACCAGGCGCCCCGCGAGATCATCGAGAGCTACGACCCGGCCTTTGCTCATGGCTGGGACGCCGAGCGCGCGCAGCGGCTGGCACGGCAGAAGGCGATGGGGCTGGTGCCGGAAAATACCGATCTGCCGCAGCGCAATGACGGCGTGAAGGCCTGGGACGCGCATTCCGACGACGAACGGCGCGTCTTCACCCGGCTGCAATCGGCCTTCGCCGGCATGCTCGATCATGCCGACCAGCATCTGGCGCGGCTGCTCGCCTTTCTCGACAAGACCGGCCAGCGCGACAACACGCTCGTGATCGTCATGTCCGACAATGGCGCCAGCCAGGAGGGCGGGCCGCTCGGCTTCGTCAACGCGATGGGACCATTCAACTTCAAGCCGGAGCCGGTCGCCGAGAAGCTCGAGCGGATCGACGACATCGGCGGGCCGGATACGCACTCGAACTTCCCGCATGGCTGGGCGATGGCGTCGAACACGCCGCTGCGCCGCTACAAGCAGAACACCCATGGCGGCGGCATCCGCGATCCCTTCATCGTCTCCTGGCCGCAGCGCATCGCGGCGCGCGGCGAAGTCCGCCACCAGTTCGTCCATGCCTGCGACCTCGTGCCGACCCTGCTCGACCTGATCGGCATCGATGCGCCGGCCACGATCGCGGGTGTGCCGCAGATGCCGCTCGAGGGCGTGAGCTTCGCCGCCTCCATCACCGATCCGTCCGCGCCGTCGAAGCCCGTGCCGCAATATTTCGAGATGTTCGGCCATCGCGGCCTCTGGCACGACGGTTGGAAGGCGGTGGCGTTTCACCCCACCGGTACGCCGTTCGACAACGACAAATGGGAGTTATTCCATCTGGCGCAGGATTTCTCCGAGACGCATGATCTCGCCGCCGCCGAGCCGGAGCGGCTCGCGGCACTGGTGAAGCTGTGGTGGGAGCAGGCGGAGGCGCACCAGGTGCTGCCGCTCGACGATCGCTTCGGCCCGCGCTTTGCCGAGAACGCCGCGCGTTTCCACGGTGCGCGTACGCGCTTCACGTTCCACGCCGGCATGGGCCATGTGCCGACCGACGTCGCCCCCGACGTGCGCAGCCGCGACTATCTGATCGAGGCCCATGTCGAGATCGATGCAGAGGGCGCATCCGGCGTATTGATCGCCCATGGCGATGCCACGTCAGGCTACAGCCTCTACGTCAAGGACGGCCATCTCGTGCACGATCTCAACATCGGCGGCCGCCACGAGATCGTCAGATCGGTTGGCCCGGTGCCGGCGGGATCGCATCGCCTGGGCGTGCGCGTCGAACGTCTGAGGCGGCAGACCGAGCCGGCCAAGGGCGCGCGCACCGGCCTGAGCCAGTACACGTTGCTGATCGACGGCGAGGAGGCCGGCGCGTTGACGACGCAGCTGGCCTTTCACACGCTGATCTCATGGTCGGGGCTCGACATCGGCCACGACCGCGGCAGCCCGGTGTCGGACTACGCGGCGCCGTTCGCATTCACCGGACAGCTGTCGCACGTGACCGTGACGATGCAGAACGAGCAGAGCCTGGACGGGGAGGCCGTGGGGCAGGCCGAGATGGCGCGGCAATAGGTGCGAGCGGGACGCGGCGGATTATTCCGCCGCTTCCTTGACATCACCCGCGGCCGCGGTCTCGGGCTCGTGGTCGATATGGGGGCGGCCCCAGCGGGCGAAGGCGTTGCACCGGCTCCGAGATCCGCCAGCCGCTTGGCTATGCGATGGTCGGCGGCCTCGTCGTGAGTTAGATGCTGACGCTGTTCACGACGCCGGTGATTTATCTCTATCTCGACAAGGTCAACAGCCGAGCATCAAGGGCACGCCGCCGAGCAGCGGCCGAGTGGTCGAACGGCCCTCCTGCGGAACGGCATGGGTTCTTGGTTGCTAACCGGCGTCGCTGATCGGGGGGGGTGAAGCTGCTTCAGCCGCCAAATGCTCGGAATTCTCGAATGATGCGGGCTCAATGTCGACTACTAGTTTGCCCCATTCGATTGCTTCATTCTCTATATAGGCCGTTGAGACACCCTCGATCATCGGAAATGGATACCCTTCAACGTAGTCGAGTGCGTCGCCGTGGCCGTCTTTTCGACGGCCCTTCTGGAAAATGTCCCTATAGCGGAATGGCGAGATGCCCAAAAACGGAATAAACGAAACCTTGCCTGGAGTATCTTGTTCGATACTAATTTCATTACTATGGAGTTCTTGAGCGCGGCTCTTTGGATATGGTTCGATGTAAATGACTCTGCGGATCCCTGAAGCGAGGATGTGTTTCGTACAATTATGGCATGGGAACGTCGTGACAAAGAGCGTGCAATTCCTCACGCTCCTTCCTAGCCTCGCTGCATCACAGATCGCGCACATCTCAGCATGAACTACGCGCCCGAACTCTGTAAGATTGAGCACAGCACAACTAGCCAATACCCCGTCGTCCTCGTCGCGTGCCTCGTCTTCCTCGTCGCGGCCCTTTGATTCTTTTCTTGTGAACTTTGCTACCATTTGAGCGGGGCTGCCAGCCTTCTTGGCCTTGTCGGAGAGAAGTCCGGCGCGATCCATTCGGTCAAATAACTCTCGAAGCAGTTCCTTTTTGATCACTTCGTTTGGGTCACGACGTAGTTTGACGTCGCGAAAATCGGGTGACTCAGTGTCCCAGTAAGTGCCGCCAAATGCTTTTGGAACCTCGTTGCAACCCTGAGTGATCATCTCTCCTTCGTCAGAAAATACGGCGGCTCCAACTTGTCGCGATAAGTCAGCGGATCGAAGTGATGCCGATTTCGCCGCATACATTCCGTACTCTGCCTTTGATGGGGCAATGTCGGTCTTGCCGAGTAAGGCTTGGACAAATCTGCTCAGCTTTAGATCCATCTCGCTTCGTACTAGCCCGTCGATGAAGACGTCCGCATGGTGGAACGTCTCTCTGACGTGTTGGCCGAGATCCTCTCCGTCTTCGCGCGCATCTTTGTCAATAAGCTCCGCCGCTTTGCAGACAATTTCATGGTGCGGGCTGCCGGGTATCAAAGTGTGCCTTAGCCGTTCCTCTAAGAGCTGCTGTCGCTGTCCTGCTGGTCCGTAGGCCGAAATGAGGATGAACTGTCGTCCATACACTTTGCGTAGGAGGACCACTTCATCCGGACGCTTGAGCTGACGAATGATATACGCGGTCGGCTTGCTCGGATTTACCTTGCTGCGGGAACCTGTTTTTATTTCCCGGGCGTCGCCGATAGCACGAAGCGCAATGCGTGCCATTGTTGCAGGGTCTTTAAACTCCTTGCATAGCGCATTCGCGTAGCTGATCTTAAAATTTACATCCGAATAGAAATCCGTCGTTGCCGGAGCGTGTACAGGAAAGTTTTGCAGAGTGTATCGGTCTTTCCGCAACATCTCCTTGGTTATGTGGATTACAGTGGATGTGTATTCGACAGCATGCAGGGCGACGATCAGGCTGTCACAAATTGCCTGGATATCGACGCCCATAGGCCCTACAATGCCAAACACCAACTCCGGAAAGTCTTTTTTCTTTGACTGTATCTTTGCGGCCATCGGAACTCGACATTAACTGGTGTAATCAAAAGATCGACGTAGATTCGATCGCTATCGGGAGAGACGGAAATGGCTAGGGTTTCTATACGGAAAGACGAGCTTGATCTCGTTTTGGAAACTGCCAGACGCGCTGCGGAGAGGACCAATTCGGTAGTGGTGGTTGCCAAGGATCGCCTCGACCTCACTGAGGAATCGGTGGGTCGATCCAATGAATCTCAAAACCAAAAGCCGGTAACACAGTTCAATTGATTCTTCAACCTGAAGGTGAATGCAGTAGAAAGGCGGTCGGCTTCAACCGACCGCCTTTCTACTTTAGTTTAGGTTTCCGGGGATTTACGGTGGTCGAGTTGCGCCTGCGAGCTGCTCGACTGGGATGAAGCGCGAGCGGAACTCCAGGGTAGCTGTGCAACATACGAGTGGCAGTGTCCTCGATTATTCCGCCGCTTCCTTTACCGGGCCAGGCGCGGCGGCCTTGGGCTCGTGGTCGATATGCGTGCGGCCCCAGCGCGCGAAGGCGTTGTTGACCTTGTCGAGATAGAGATAGATCACCGGCGTGGTGAACAGCGTCAGCATCTGGCTGACGATCAGGCCGCCGACCATCGCATAACCGAGTGGCTGGCGGATCTCCGAGCCGGTGCCGTTGCCGAGCATCAGAGGCACGCCGCCGAGCAGGGCTGCCATCGTCGTCATCATGATCGGACGGAAGCGCAGCAGGGCGGCTTGGCGGATCGACTGCTCGGGCGGCAGGTGCTGGTCGCGTTCGGCGGCAATGGCGAAGTCGACCATCATGATGCCGTTCTTCTTCACGATGCCGATCAGGAGAATGACGCCGATCAGCGCAATCAGGCTGAAATCGTAGCCGAACGCCATCAGGATCGCGAGCGCGCCGACGCCGGCCGAGGGCAGCGTCGAGAGAATCGTAATCGGGTGGATGTAGCTCTCGTAGAGGATGCCGAGGATCAGATAGACCACGACGAGGGCGGCGAGGATCAAGAGCGGCACGGTCGACAGCGACTGCTGGAACGCCTGCGCGGTGCCCTGGAAGCTCGAGTTCAAGGTTGCGGGCGCGCCGAGCTCGACCATCGCGCGCTGCACCGCATCGGTGGCCTGGCCGAGCGCGACGCCCTGGGCGAGGTTGAAGCTGATCGTGATCGACGGGAACTGACCCTGGTGGCTGATCGACAGCGGCCTCACCGGCACGTTGGTCCAACTGGCGAAGGTCGAGAGCGGCACCTGGTCGCCGGTGGTCGGCGATTTCACGTAGAGCTTGTTGAGCGTGTCGATATTGCCCTGCAGCTCAGGCAGGATCTCCAGGATCACGCGGTAGGAGTTGAGCTGGGTGAAGTACTGCGCGACCTGTCGCTGGCCGAACGCGTCATACAGCGTGTCGTCGATCAACTGCGGCGAGATGCCGTAGCGCGAGGCGGTGTCGCGGTTGATCGTGAGCTGCACGGTGGTGCCGTCGGCCTGCTGGTCGGTGGCGACGTCGCGCAGCTGCGGCAGCGAGCGCATCTTCTCCAGGATCTTCGGCGCCCACTCGTTGAGCTCGGAGAGATTGGAGTCCTGCAGCGTGAACTCGAACTGGGTTCGGGACGGCCGGCCGCCGAGGCGGACGTCCTGCGCGGCCTGCATGTAGAGCCGGGCTCCCTCGACCTTCTCCAGCTGCGGCCTCAGGCGTGTGATGATCTGCTGCGCCGATGCATCACGCTCGTCACGCGGCTTCAAGGTGATGAACAGATTGCCGGTATTGCCGGCGCGGCCGGAGCCGCCGATCGCCATTGCGACGCTGGCCACGCCCGGATCATCCTGCACGATCTTGGCCAGCGCCTCCTGGCGCGACTGCATCGCCTTGAAGGAGATGTCCTGCGACGCCTCCGACGCGGCGGTGATCAGGCCGTTGTCCTGCTGCGGGAAGAAACCCTTGGGGATCAGCACGAACAGGTAGATCGACAGGCCGAGCGTGGCGAAGAATACCATCAGCGTGGTGAAGCGCCAGCGCAGTGCGATGTCCAATCCCTTCTCGTAGGCCCTGAGCAGCGCCTCGAAGCCGCGCTCGCTCCATTGGTAGAATTTGCCATGAGCCTGGTGGCCGCCGCGCAGGAAACGCGAGGCCATCATCGGCGTCAACGTCAGCGAGACGAACATCGAGACGAAGATCGTCATCGCCAGCACGACCGCGAATTCGCGGAACAGGCGCCCGATGATGCCGCCCATCAGCAAGAGCGGGATCAGCACGGCGACCAGCGAGATCGAGATCGAGACAATGGTGAAGCCGATCTCCTTGGCCCCCTTGTAGGCGGCAGCCATCGGGGACTCGCCTTCCTCGACATAGCGAGAGATGTTCTCGAGCATGACGATGGCGTCGTCGACGACGAAGCCGACCGCGATCGTCAGCGCCATCAGCGAGAGGTTGTCGAGTGAATAGCCGACCCCCCACATCATCGCGCAGGCGCCGAGCAGGGCGAGCGGCACGGTGATCGTCGGGATCACCGTGGCCCAGAAGCTGCGCAGGAAGATGAAGATGACCATGACCACCAGAAAGATGGTCAGGAGCAGCGTGAACTGGACGTCCTCGACCGCGGCGCGGATGGTCGTCGTGCGATCCGACATCAGCTCGACCTTGATGGCCGGCGGGATCGCCGCAACCAGGCGCGGCAGCGTCGCCTTGATCTTGTCGACGGTTTCGATGACGTTGGCGCCAGGCTGCTTGAAGACCACCAGGAACACGCCGCGCTTGCCGTTGGCCCAGGCGGCCTGCTTGGCATCCTCCGGTCCGGTCACCGCCCGGCCAATGTCACGGATGCGCAACGGACCGCCATTGCGGTAGGCGATGATGACGTCGTTCCAGTCCTTCGACTCGGTGAGCTGGTCATTGGCGTAAATGGTGTAGGCCCGACGCTCGCCGTCGATGTTGCCCTTCGGGCTGTCCACCGTGGTGATCGCGATCTGGCTGCGCACGTCCTCCATCGAGAGGCCCTTGGCGACCAGCTTGGCCGGGTCGATCTGAATACGGATCGACGGCTTCTGCTGGCCGCCGATGATCACCTGGGCAACACCCGAGATCTGGCTGATCTGCTGCGCGAGCTGCGCATCGACGGAGTCGGAGACCGTCGTCAGCGGCAGCGTCTCGGACGTGGCGGACAAAATCAGGATCGGCGCGTCCGCCGGGTTGACCTTGCGGTAGGTCGGCGGCGACGGCAGGGTCTTGGGCAACTGGCCCGAGGCGGCGTTGATGGCGCCCTGGACGTCGTTGGCGGCGCCGTCGATGTTGCGATTCAGGTCGAACTGGATCGTGACCGATGCAGTGCCCAGGTAACTGGTCGACGTCATCTGGGCGATGCCGGGAATCTGTGCGAATTGCCGCTCCAGCGGCTGGGCGACCGAGGTCGCCATGGTCTCAGGGCTGGCGCCCGGCAGATTGGCGGTCACCTGGATGGTCGGGAAGTCGACCTGCGGCAGCGGTGCGACCGGCAGCAGCGGGTAGGCAACTAGGCCAATGAACAGGATACCTGCCATCAGCAGCGAGGTGCCGATGGGGTATTTGATGAAGGGTGCCGAGATGCCGCCGCCGTTCATTCCTGCCGGACCTTAGCTGGCGCCGGCTCCGAGCTGGCCACCGCGGTGGTCACGACCGAGCCTGGCTGCACTTTGAATTGACCGCCGGTAATCACCTGCTGGCCGGGCGTCAGCCCTTCTTCGACGACGGTCCGGCCATCGAGCGAAACGCCGACCTTCACCTTGCGCAGCTCGGCCTTGTTGTCCGGGCTCACCGTGTAGGAATACAGCCCGCTGGTCGAATGCTGGACCGCGTCGTCAGGAACCACCGTGGCGTCCTTCAGCGTCCGCACCAGGAGCCGCGTCGAGACCGACTGTCCGGGCCACAGCACGTGGTCCTTGTTGTCGAACACCGCTTTCAGCCGGATCGTTCCGCTGGACGTGTCGACCTGGTTGTTCACGACCATCAGCTTGCCCTCGGCGAGCTGCTTCCTGCCGTCGGTGGTGAACGCGATCACCTTCAACGGGGCGGTCTTCTGCGCCTCGTTGATGTAGGGCAACTGCTCTTCCGGCGCGGTGAAGATCACCGCGATCGGTTCGATCTGCGCGATCGAGACGATGCCGGTCTGGCTCGAGGCGTTGACGATGTTGCCGATGTCGACCTGGCGGAGGCCGGCGACCCCGGAGATCGGCGCCTTGACCTGGGTGTAGCTGAGCTGGGTCTGGGCATTGGCGATCGCGGCGTCGTCGGCGGCGATCTGCGCCGTGAGCTGTGCGACGGTGGCGCGCTGGGTGTCCTGCTGCTGCCGGGTCGCGAACTCGCCGAGCTTGGTGGTGCGCTGCAGGTCGAGATTGGCGTTGTTGAGATTGGCCTCGTCCTGCGCCCGCTTGGCCTTGGCCTGGTCGAGCGCGGCCTGGAACGGCCTCGGGTCGATCTCGACCAGCAGGTCGCCTTCCTTGACGAGTTGGCCTTCGGTGAAGGCGATCTTGTCGATCTGGCCGTCGACGCGGGTGCGGACCTGGACGGTGTTGAAGCCTTGCACGGTCCCCAGGCCGGTGAGGAAGACCGGAAAGTCCGTCTTCTCGACCGGCACGGTCGAGACCCGAACCGCCTGCGGTCGGGCCGATCTCTGCTCAGCGGTCTTCTTCGCTGCCTCGGCGCCCTGATGACGCTGCCAGCCATAATAGCCGGCGCCGCCGAGAGCCGCGACAAGCAGGATCCAACCGAGGGTTCGTGATGTCTTCATGCTGGCCCACATGCTGAGACGAACAGGATAACCGGTCTTTAAAACCATTCCCAGCATGCCAGATATAGTACGCACGCAATTAATGTGTAAACACACGAGCGCGTGGACAAACCTAAACAATCGGCAAGCTTCGAGGGATCGCAAGGGAGTTCACAGCCATGTCGCTGGATATGAGACGGCAGCTCGTTACGCAGCTTGTCGAAAGCTCGCGCATCCTGCGCAACTATATTGATCATCGTGCCAAACAGCGCGGCACGACCCGCGCCCAATGGGTGGTGCTGTTTCGGCTGCGCGCGCATGAGGGGATGTCACAGGTCGATCTCGCAGAAGTGCTGGAACTGCAGCCGATTTCACTGGTGCGTCTGCTCGACAGGCTGGTGGAGCAGGGGTTGCTGGAGCGCAGGCACGATCCGAGGGATCGCCGCGCGAATCGTCTCCATCTCACCGCCGCGGGACGAGAGCTCGTCGATGATCTCGACGAGCTGCGCGATGCGATCGCCGGCGACGTTCTGCACGACATTCCGGACGAGGCCGTCGCCACCAGCCTGTCGACGCTCAGGGACCTGAAGGATCGGATAAAGACGCTGTCCGATCCGAAAGCCGAGGTGGCGCTCAAATAGCCGAGGCGCAGCGCAGACCGGTCTCATCTTGAGTTGTGTCGTATCGTAAAACATCTTGAGTGCGAAAAGCCGCGGACAAGCTTGGCCTTGCCGCGCAGCGTGGCCTGCGCGAGAGCAGGGCGGTCTGTGGCGATCCTCTGCCGCCATCGTCGGGCAGCGCGCCGCTCCGGACCATTCGCGGGGCCGCGCGGGTCTCTCGTGCGAACGCCGCACTCCGACCTATTCTCGCCGTCTTGTCGCGCCCGATGGGAGCCGATTAGAAGCCGATGAGTCCGGCCGCCGTCATGGCGCCGTCGGGCAGCGGCAGGATTCAACCGGAGCGAGGCCGCGTCGTCCGACGATGCGCCGTGCGACGATAACGAATGGGGAGCTCACGATGGAAGAACTGAATGGAAAGATGCTCGCGTGCCAGATCCTGGTCACTGGCCTGATCGCGCGCGTCGCCAACGAGCAGCGCGATCCCTTGCGCTTCCTGAGCGATTTTCGCGATGAGATCAGGGCCGTCGTCAAGGGCGTGCGGATCGCGGGGATCGATGATTCCGACCGCGTGCGCCAGATCGCGGTGCAGACCGTAGACGAGCTGTTCTCGTTAATGAAGCCGCCGAGCAGCGACGAGCCGGCTGGCTCGTCGAACTGACCTGCGCCGGAGTTGCGCGCGACGCAGTGGTGATTCGACGACAGCGCGAGTCAAAATCGCGCTGTTTAGAACGATTTCAAGTTCCGTATGTTGTTAGTTGAGCATTTTTAGAATTGTTTTGATCTGGAACTATTCAAGGCCAAATTAGGGCTCCTCAAATTGACCCCCTGAAACGCGCCCGATACCAACGACCCATCGTCGCACTGCGAATGATCCGCGTAAGCGATGTGGAATGAAAATCTGGGGCGCGTGAAAATAAATGGGACAGGTGAGAGCACCGCGTTCGCTGCGCGGGGTCGCAGCGATGAAGTTCAATGACGGACGAGGAGAGGGGCCTTCCGTCACCAAGGTGTCGGCGGTGGCCGGGCTGATGGCGGTGGCATCGATGTCGTCGGCCGAGGCGCAGCCGGCGTCCGACCTGCCGCCCGTCAACGTCGATGCGCCGATCGCGCGGGCCAAGCCGACGTCCTCCAAGCCGACCGCCGAGCAGGTCCGCGCGCGCAATGCCCTGCGCCGCGCGGCGGCCCGCCAGCAGGCGGCGCAGCAGGCCGCGGTGGCGTTCCCGAACGCGGGCGGGCTGTCCGCGCCGGACGCCAACCCCTACGCGGACGCAGCCGAGCCCTACAAGGTCAACCGCGTGCAGGCGTCGGGCAAGTTTCCCGAGCCGCTGCTCAACACGCCGAAGACGATCACGGTGATGAGCAAGGAGGTGCTTGCCGACAAGCACGTCACGGCGCTCAAGGAGATCGGCCGCTCGACCGCCGGCGTCACGCTCGGCTCGGGCGAGGGCGGCAATGCATTCGGCGACCGCTTCTTCATCCGCGGCTTCGATGCCCGCAACGACGTGTTCATCGACGGCATCCGCGATCCCGCAGTATCGATCCGCGAGAACTTCTTCACCGAGCAGATCGAGATCCTGCGCGGCCCCGCGTCGTCCTATGCAGGGCGCGGCACGGCCGGCGGCGCCATCAACATCGTCACCAAGCAGGCTGGCGATACGAATTTCAAGCGGATGGATACCGAGTTCGGCACCGATCAGCAGAAGCGCGTCACGCTCGACGTCAACCAGGTGATCTCGCCGACCGTCTCGGTGCGCACCGGCGGCCTGTTCCAGGACTCCAACGTCGCCGGGCGCAACTTCGTCACCGACGACCGCTGGGGCGCCTTCCTCTCGACCAAGTGGACGCCGATCGACGATCTCAAGATCACGACCAACTACGTCCACACCGACCTGTCCGGCTATCCCGATTTCGGCGTGCCCTACTACAAACAGGGCAACGTGCCGGTGACGTCGGCCGGCATTCCGCGCGGCACCTGGTATGGGTTCCTCAACCGCGATTTCCAGACCGCGCGCCAGGATTTTGGCACCGCCGCGGCCGAGTACAAGGTCAACGAGGCCATCACGCTCAGCAGCAAGTTCCGCGGCGAGCACTCGCTGCTCAACTATATCGGCACGCTGCCGCAGAATCCGAACACGACCAACGCGAATCCGCTGCTCTGGACCACCACGGCCAGTGCGCAGAGCCGCTACCAGACGGTGGACGTCTGGGCCAACCAGAACGATGCGACGTTCAAGCTCGATACCGGCGGCGTCAAGCACACCGCCGTGCTCGGCACCGAGTTCTCGAACGAGAACATCTCGATCGACCGCTACACCGGACTGTCATCGGAGCTGTTCGGCGGCGGCTCGACCAGCAACGGCGCCGTCACCGGCGTCAACGTTTACTCGCCGCAATATACCTACATTCCGTTCAGCAACACACCGTCGCTGTCCGGCAACCCGACGCGCTACGGCGTCAACACCAACAGCGTCTACGCGATGGATACCGCCAATTGGCGAGACATCATCATTCTGAACGGCGGCGTGCGCTACGACGGCTACAACATGAGCTCGTCGACCAATTCGCCGAAATACCTCAAGATGAACGCCGACCTGGTCAACTACAATGTCGGCCTGGTCTACAAGCCGATGCCGATCGGCAGCATCTACGCGGCCTATGCGACCTCGGCCAATCCGTTCGGCTCCGAGCTCGACGCCACCGGTACCGACTACGGTGGCGTGCCCGCCAACACCGCCGTCCTGCTCGGGCCGGAGCGCAACAAGGCGGCCGAGCTCGGCACCAAATGGGAGCTGGTCGATCGCCATCTGCTGGTCTCAGCCGCGCTATTCCAGACAACCAAGGACAATGCCCGCGAGACCGTCGGCGGCCTGCTCACCTCGGGCGCGGCCTACCGCATCCAGGGCATCGACATCGAGGCGGAAGGCAAGCTTACCGATCGCTGGAGCATCTTCGGCGGCCTGGTGCTGATGCAGTCGAAGGTCACGCAGAGCGGCGTCGCCTCCAACATCGGCTTACAGCTCGCCAATATCGCCCACCAGTCGTTCAGCATGCTGTCGAAGTACAAGCTCGACAATGGCTGGGAGATCGGCGGGCAGGCGGTCTACCGCTCCAAGGTGTATGGCGGCACCTTCGCGGCCAACACCGGCAACGAGCTGCCGAGCTACTGGCGCTTCGACGCCTTCGTCGAGAAGCAGCTCGACAAGAACTGGACGATGAAGCTCTACGCGCAGAACCTGACCAACAAGCTGTACTACGACACGCTGTATCGGAGCGCGGTGCCGTTCGTCGCCGTGGCCCCGGGGCGCGCCTTCTACATCGTCACCACTGCGAAGTTTTGATCATGCTGATCTGCATCCCGGACGTTCTGTCGAAAGACGAGGTGGCCGACTTCCGCCGCATCATGGATGCGGCGGAGTGGGAGGACGGCCGCTCGACGGCCGGGGCGCAGTCGGCCATGGTCAAGCGCAACGAGCAGCTGCCGCCGGACGGCGAGGCGGCGCGGGTGCTGGGCCAGCGCATCATCACGGCGCTGACGAAAAATCCGCGCTTCCTGTCGGCAGCGATCCCGCTGCAGATCTTTCCGCCCTTGTTCAACCGCTACACCGCCTCGCGGGGCGACCATTTCGGCATCCATGTCGACAATGCCGTGCGTGGCGATCCCTTGACAGGCCTGCGCATCCGCACCGATCTGTCGATGACCTTGTTCCTGGCCGAGCCCGACAGCTATGACGGTGGCGAGCTTGTGATCGAGGACACCTACGGCTCACACGAAGTCAAGTTGCCCGCGGGGCACGCGGTGCTGTATCCGTCATCGAGCCTTCACATGGTCACGCCGGTCACGCGCGGCGCCCGGGTCGCCTCTTTTTTCTGGATGCAGAGCATGATACGGGATGCCCACGTCCGGAGCATGATCTTCGATCTGGACACGGCGATTCAGAGCTTGGCGGAACGCCTCGGGAGGGACGATCCCGATGCTGTCAAGCTGACCGGCATCTATCACAATCTGATCCGGCAGTGGGCCGAGGTCTAATGGGCCGAGATATGATGACATCGTTCCTCGTTAGGTTTGCAATCGTCCTGTCATGTCTGTCTGTTGCTGCGGGGCTACCTGCACATGCGCAGCAGGAGCCGGCCAGGTCCGCGCCGGCGGTCTCGACCGATCTCTCCGCGCCGGCACCGGGCACAGCGCAGACGATGGCTCCTCCTGCGTCGGGCCAGACGGCCGCAACGACCGCTGCGCCGGCGGGCAGTGAGAGCACCACCCGAGCTGGCAAGTCGGTGAGCACCGGGCTCGACGAGCTGTCACCGCTCGGCATGTTTCTCAAGGCCGACATCGTCGTCAAAGCGGTCATGATCATGCTGGCGCTGGCCTCGGTCGCGAGCTGGACGATCCTGATCGCCAAGAGCCTCGAATTTTCCGTCCTGCGCCGACGGCTGATCGGCGCGCTGCGCAAATTGTCCGCGGCGAAGTCGCTGGCCGAGGCCCAGCTCGCGCTCGGACAGAGCAAGAACGTCGCGACCGTGCTGCTGCAGGCTGCGATCGCCGAGGCGCGGCTGTCGGCCGGGCTCGGCAGTGACGAGGGCATCAAGGAGCGCGCGGCCTCGAGCTTCACCGAGATCGTCCGCGCCGAAGCGCGCCGCGTCCGCACTGGCATGGGCCTGCTCGCCACCGTCGGCGCGATCTCGCCGTTCGTCGGGCTGTTCGGCACCGTCTGGGGCATCATGAACAGCTTCATCGGCATTTCCAAATCGCAGACCACCAACCTCGCGGTGGTCGCGCCGGGCATCGCGGAAGCGCTGCTGGCGACGGCGATCGGTCTCGCTGCCGCGATCCCGGCGGTCATCATCTACAACCACTTCTCGCGGGTCACGAAGGGCTATCTCGAGCTCGTCAACCGCGCCTCCGGCACCACCGGACGATTGCTGTCGCGCGATCTCGATCGCGGCTCCCGCGATCTCGATCGCAGCCATGGCGGCCTTCACGTCCGGGCGGCGGAGTAGCCGACGATGGCCGTCTCGCTCTCCGAAGGCGATCTCGACGACGATTTCGACGAGACCCACGACATCAACGTAACGCCGTTCATCGACGTCATCCTGGTGCTGCTGATCATCTTCATGGTGGCCGCGCCGCTCTCGACCGTCGACCTGCCGATCGACCTGCCGTCGTCAACGGCGACGCCGCAGAAGAAGCCGGACAAGCCGACCTACGTCTCGATCAAGCCGGACCTGTCGCTCGCGATCGGGGAGACCCCCGTGAAGCGGGTCGACCTGCTGTCCGAGCTGAACAGGGTGATGGCCGATCACGCCGCGGACGACCGAACCGTGTTCCTGCGCGGCGACCGCGCCGCGCCCTATGGCGAGGTCATGGAGGTCCTGGAGCTGCTGCGCAGTGCCGGCTATAAATTCAAGCTGGTGGCACTGGAGCGCGTGCCGGGCGCGCCGGGTGACGCCGCTGCTACGCCGGCGCCACAACCCTGAGCGGCCGTTCTGAGATGAGTGACCTCGAGACCGGACTTTCGACTTCGCGGGTCGCGTGGTTCGCGGCCGCGATGGTGGCCGTCGCGCTCCATGTCGGCGGCGTCGCGGTGGCGCTGACCACGGCCCGTGGCGACGACGACGCCGGCGGACTCGGCACTGCCGCTGACGTCATCGATGTCGAGCTGGCTGCGCCGAAGGTCGAGGAGAACGACCTGCCCAACGGCGTCGATTCCGTCGCGGAGACGGCATCGGTCGCGACCCCCGAGCAGAAGGCTGAGACCGAGCAGGCGGATCTGCAGAAGGGCGTTCCAACCACCACGGAAGAGGCCGACCAGCAGGTCTCGCCGACCGAGGTCAAGAAGCCGACGGAGGAGGAGAAGGTCGCCGCCGTCGAGACCAACGCCTCCGAGGCGCACGACTCGGCCATCGACAGTTCGCGGAAGACGCTCGATGCGAAGGTGCCCGACGCCGAGCGGATCAAGGCGCCCGATCCGACCGGCATGGGCAAGGACCGGGATCCGCAGACCACGAACTGGCAGCGCAAGCTCAGCCTGATCGTGAAGAAGAACCAGAAATATCCGGCCGGCAAGACGCAAGGCGGCAGCGTGCGGGTGTCGTTCAAGCTGAACCGCCGCGGCAACGTGATCTCTGTCGACGTGATCCAATCGTCCGGAGATCCGGACTACGACCGCGAAGCCGTGGCGATGGTCCGCCGCTCCGATCCGTTCCCCAAGCCGCCGGCGCAGGTCTCCGACGACGAGATCCCCTTCAACATCGTCGTCAAGTTCCCGGCGACCAAGACCTGACGTCAGGACGAGCGGCCGGCCGCGAGCGTCACTGCCAATACAGTCTGATCCCGACATAGACCACGCAGAGCGCGGCGAAGATCAGCCCGACCGGCAGCTTGCGCGGAGCGGTCGTCCCGCTTTGCGCCGCCTTCGGCTTCGGCGGCAGCTTGCGGAAGGCGGTGACATTGTCGGTCACCGGCTCCGCTGTGACCGGCTTGACCTCGGGCGGGGCGCCGCCGCCGCCCATCTCGGCATAATAGGCCTTGTACATCTCGCGGATGGTGGCCTCGGTCGCCTCGTCCTCCGGCATGTCGCCAAGGCGGGCCTTGTAGCTGGCCAGGAATTCCTGCGCCGCCGGCGGCAGGCCGGAGGCGCCGTTCAGCTTGGCGATCATCTTCCAGGTCGCGAAATCGGCACGGGCGCGGGTGTCGGCGCGGCGTGCGATCATCATGTCAGCGGCTTTGACCAAGAGTGCCTCGGGGCTCGTTCGTTACCATCCCTGACGGGTAGATCTAGACATTACCCGTCAATAGCAGAAGCAGCTGCTTCAGAGAATCGGTCGTGGCGCGGAGCAGCCCCGACACAAGATCAAGATTGAGACCGAACTGGGAACCCGCCAGCGGCAGGAGGATCAGGCATCCGATCAGAATCAGCATGCCGTACGGCTCGAGCCGGGCCAGCGGCCGCGCCAGCACCGCCGGCAGGACACCGACCGCGACCCGGCCCCCGTCGAGCGGCGGTATCGGGAGCATGTTGAACACGGCGAGCAGAATGTTGAACGAGAAAATATTCCATAGATTGCTCGCCACCCACCGCGCGGCCTCAGGTGGAACCAGCGGAAGGGCGTGGAACGCCAGTCCCGCCGCCAGCGCGAGCGCGATGTTGGTGGCGGGTCCCGCCAGCGCCACCATCACCATGCCGGCGCGGAGCGGCTGCAGATTGCGAAAATCGACCGGCACCGGCTTGGCGTAGCCGAACAGGAACGGCGAGCCGGACAGCAGCAGCATGCCCGGCAGCAGAATCGTGCCGAACGGATCGATGTGCCGGACCGGGTTGAAGCTGACGCGACCGAGTCGCAACGCGGTCTCGTCGCCGAACCGCCAGGCGACGAAGGCGTGAGCAGCCTCATGAAAGGTGATGGCGATGATGATCGGCAGGATCCAGACGGAAATGCCGTAGAGCGAGATGTTCAAGGATCGGGTTTCCGGACGCGTTGTGCCCTACATAGGCACGATGGTTCCTTGATGCTACGCGGGATTTTCCGGAAATTGCGGCAGTCCGTCGCTGAGCTGCACCCAATCGATCTTTTCCGAGACCCAGATGTGCTCGGTCGGGGCAAAGGCGTTGCGGTCGTCGAAGCAGGCCAGGGCCACGCCGACCACCGGGCGCGTGGTGCGCCATGAGAACAGCCTGACTCCGCAGCGCGGGCAGAACATGCGGTCGAGCGCGTCGGAGGAGGGGAAGCGCGCGGTTTCGCCGGTGATCGTCAAAGCGTCGTGCGAGAACAGCGCGCGGGCGAAGAACGGCGCGCCCGTCGCCCGCTGGCAGTTGCGGCAATGGCAGACGCGCACATTGATCGGCTCGCCCGTGCATTGGAAGCGCACCGCGCCGCAGAAGCAGCCGCCGTGGTGGGTCATCAGGCAAGCTCCATGGATCGGGACATCCGTATCGCCAGCGAGACGAAGGTGGGCCCATCGCCGTCTGCGTTGGCACCTTTGCTCGCCCCGCCGCAAACTAATAGGTCGCGCGGCCGCCGGAAATGTCGAAGACGGCGCCGGTCGAGAACGAACACTCCTCCGAGGCCAGCCACGACACCAGCGCGGCGAGCTCTTCCACCAGCACGAAGCGGCCCTTCGGGATCTTCGACAGCATGAAGTTGATGTGCGCGTCCGTCATCTGGTCGAAGATCGCGGTCTTCGCCGCCGCCGGCGTCACCGCATTCACCGTGATGTTGTGCTGCGCCAGTTCCTTGCCGAGCGACTTGGTCAGCGCGATCAGGCCGGCTTTGGACGCCGAGTAGTGCGCGGCATTCGGGTTGCCCTCCTTGCCGGCGATCGAGGCGATGTTGACGACGCGGCCATAGCCCTGCTTCAGCATCACCGGCACGATCGCCTTGGCGCAGATGAAGGGACCGTCGAGATTGATGCGCAGCACCTTGCGCCACTCATCGAGATCGGTCTCCCACACCGTCCTGTTGATGCCGGCGATGCCGGCATTGTTGACCAGGATGTCGATGCTGCCGAACGCGGCCAGCGTCGCGTCGCGCGCGCCTTCGACCGCTTTGGTGTCGGTGACGTCGACCTGCAGCGCCAGCACCTCCGGACCGATCTCCTGCGCGGTCTTCTCCGCCAGCGCGATGTCGTGATCCCAGATCGCGACCTTGGCCCCGGAGGCCTTGAAGCGCTCGGTGACGGCGCGGCCAAAGCCCTGCGCGCCGCCGGTGACGACGGCGCAGCGATTGGCGAGATCGATGTGGTTCATGAAGAAAGACTCCTCTTTCGACCCTCATGGTGAGGAGCGCGGAGCGCGTCTCGAACCATGAGGCCCCTGACATCCGGGCCTCATCCTTCGAGACGCCGCTGCGCGGCTCCTCAGGATGAGGAGAAGCTACAGTGTCCAGCCGCCGTCGATGGTGTGCGCGACGCCGGTCGTGAACGCGCTCTCGTCGCTGGCGAGATAGACCGCGAGATGGGCGATCTCCTCCGCCGTGCCGAGCCGGCCCATCGGTTGGCGCGAGATGAACATCTCGAGCCCGTTCGGGCCGGCCGAGGCCGCCCGTCCGAGCATCGAGGGCGTTTCGATCGTGCCGGGGCAGATGCAGTTGCAGCGGATTTTCTTGCCGACGAAATCGGCTGCGACCGAGCGCGTCAGCGCCGCCACCGCCGCCTTGGTCGCGCCGTAGACGTAGCGGTTCGGTGCCGCCTTGAACACGCCGGCGGCGGAGGCGATGTTGACGATGGCGCCGCCGCCCTGATCGAGCATGTCAGGCAGGAAGGCGCGGATCGTGCGATGCATCGACTTGACGTTCAGGTCGAACGAGAAATCCCAGTCGTCGTCGGAGCAGTCGAGGATGGTGCCGTTGTGCACGAAGCCGGCAGCGTTGAGCAGGATCTCGACCTTGCCGACGCGATCGGCCATCGCGTTCACGGCCGCGGTGTTGCGCACGTCGAGCGTCGCGACCTCGGCAATGCCTTCGCTCTTCAGCGTGCTCAGGCCGTTCTCATCGATATCGGTGGCGAACACGGTCGCGCCCTGACGCGCGAAAGCGATCGCGCAGGCGCGGCCGATGCCGGCTGCGGCGGCGGTGACAAAGGCGCGCTTGCCCTTGAGGCGGTCGGACATGGGGTCTCCCTTGGGATGCTCGTTGATTCTTTCGTCATTGCGAGCGCAGCGAAGCAATCCAGGGCTGCGCGCGCGGCTCTGGATTGCTTCGTCGCTTCGCTCCTCGCAATGACGGTGGCCGGCTTTGCGCGGCGTGTCTAGTGATTATGCCTTGCCACGCCGACAGTGCCAGCGATGTTGTGATAGCGCGTGGCAAGCTCCATGCAGGCGCCGGTGGCCTGCTGGCCGACGGTGTTGCGATAGAGCTCCTGCCACGGCGTCTGGTTGGCGGGGTGTGGGAAGCCGCCCTTGGCCTTCAGCTCGGCGCGCCGCGTCGCAAGCTCCTCGTCCGAGATCAGGATGTTGGCCGAGCCCTTGTTGAGGTCGATGCGCACGCGATCGCCGGTCTTGAGGATTGCGAGCCCGCCATCGGCGGCGGCCTCTGGCGACGCGTTGAGAATTGACGGGGAGCCCGAGGTGCCGGATTGCCGGCCGTCGCCGATGCAGGGCAGGGACAGGATGCCGCGTTTGATCAGCGCTGCCGGCGGCTGCATGTTCACCACTTCGGCGCCGCCGGGATAGCCGATCGGGCCGGCGCCGCGGATGAACAGCACGCAGTGCTCGTCGATCTCGAGCGATGCATCGTCGATGCGGTCGTGATAGTCCTCCGGACCCTCGAACACGATGGCGCGGCCCTCGAAGGCGTTCGGGTCCTTCGGATTGACGAGATAGCGGTCGCGGAACTCCTTGGAGATCACGCTGGTCTTCATGATCGCGGAATCGAACAGGTTGCCGCGCAGCACCAGGAAGCCGGCATCCTTCACCAGCGGCTTGTCGTAGGACCAGATCACGTCGTTGTCCGGCTTCGGCGCCCCGCGGCAATTGTCGCCCATGCTGCGGCCGTTGACGGTGATGACGTCCTCGTGGATGCGCTTGTGCCGCATCAACTCGCCGATCACGGCCGGCA
This sequence comes from Bradyrhizobium sp. HKCCYLRH2015, assembly GCF_051168215.1. Lineage (NCBI taxonomy): Bacteria > Pseudomonadati > Pseudomonadota > Alphaproteobacteria > Hyphomicrobiales > Nitrobacteraceae > Bradyrhizobium > Bradyrhizobium sp. HKCCYLRH2015. Next base: position 552,007 of record NZ_JBNPUO010000005.1, read on the forward strand.
CGCCGCCCGCGCGATGGAACTCCTCGCCGAGATAGAAGCCGGCCGGCTGCATGTTGACGAGCAGCGGTACGTCGTGGCCGACCTTCTGCCAGTCGTCGATGCCGAGCTCGACGCCGACATGGCGCGCCAGCGCGTTGATGTGGATCGGCGCGTTGGTCGAGCCGCCGATCGCGGAGTTGGCGACGATGCAGTTCTCGAATGCCTTGCGCGTCAGGATGTCCGACGGCTTCAGGTCTTCCCACACCATGTCGACGATGCGCGTTCCGGTCTCGTAGGCGATCTGGCCGCGCTCGCGATACGGAGCTGGAATCGCGGCGCAGCCGGGCAGGGACATGCCGAGCGCCTCGGCCAGCGCATTCATCGTCGAGGCCGTGCCCATGGTGTTGCAATGGCCGACCGACGGCGCCGAGGAGGCGACGATCTCCATGAACTCCTCATAGCCGATCTCGCCGGCGGCGAGCCGTTCGCGCGACTTCCACACCACGGTGCCGGAGCCGGTGCGCTGGCCCTCGTGCCAGCCGTTCAGCATCGGGCCGCCCGACAGCACGATGGCGGGGATGTTCACGGTCGCCGCGGCCATCAGGCAGGCCGGCGTCGTCTTGTCGCAGCCGGTGGTCAGCACCACGCCGTCGAGCGGATAGCCGAACAGGATTTCGACCAGGCCGAGATAAGCGAGGTTGCGGTCGAGCGCGGCCGTCGGGCGCTTGCCGGTCTCCTGGATCGGATGGGTCGGAAATTCCATCGCGATGCCGCCGGCGGCGCGGATGCCCTCGCGGACGCGGTGCGCCAGCTCGATGTGGTGGCGGTTGCAGGGCGAGAGATCGTTGCCGGTCTGGGCAATGCCGATGATCGGCTTGCCCGACTGCAGCTCAGCCCGGGTCAGGCCGTAATTCAGGTAGCGCTCGAGATAGAGCGCGGTCATGCCCGGATTGTGCGGATCGTTGAACCACGCCTGCGAGCGCAGCTTGCGGCTCTTGTCAGCGCCGTTGCCGGCATGCCCGTTCGAGTTCGTCATGTGTTTTCTCCCGCAGTGCAAACGTGGCGAGGCCGGTCCGTCGTCTGTGCGCCATCGGCCCGCTGTCGAGGATCGCCTACGTCTTTCGTTCAAGTCGTTGTTGGTTCGAGTGGTTCTAGTGCATGGTTTTTGGTTGCGCTACCATTTTGTTCCGGCAGCGCGCCCCGACGCAGGCTGCGGATTTGCGGTGCCGCGCTGCAAGGTCGAGCTCTGCCGTTCGATCACCTCGAAGCCGAGATCGACGACACGCTGCGCCACGGGACGGCCTTCCACGGCGTCCATGATCATCGTCGCCGCACGCCGACCCATCTCGTAGCGATTGGTGCGCACGCTGGTGAGCGTCGGAACCGCCGCGGCCATGAATTCCATGTCATTGAAGCCGACGATCGCGATCTGCTCGGGCACCGCGATGTGCCGGCGCTGGCATTCGAACAGCACGCCGAGCGCGAGATCGTCATTGGCGCAGAACACCGCATCGAGATCCGGCGCCTTCATCAGCAGATCGGAGAACAGGCTGCCGCCCATCGTGGTCGAGGTCGGAACAGGCGCCGTGACGATGAGACGCGGGTCGAACAAACCGGCCTCCTTCATCGCGTTCTGATAGCCCTGCAGCCTGCGCTGCACCCTTGGGTCCATGCGGGCGCCGATGAAGCCGATGCGGCGGCAGCCCTGCGCGAGAAGGTGTGAAATGGCTGCAAAACAGGCATCGACGTGCGAAAATCCGATCATCATGTCGATCGGCTCGGCGCCGAGCTCCATGATCTGCACGACGGGACAGTCCGCCGCCTGGATGATCAACCGGCTCTCCGCCGTCTGGTCGAGACCGGTCACGATCAAGCCGGCCGGCTTCTGCATCAGGAACAACCGCAGCAGGCGCTCCTCCTGCAACACGCTGTAGCGGGTGTTGGCGAGCTGGATGCTGTAGCGGCTGCCTTCGAACGCATCATAGATGCCGCGCAGCACGTCGGAGAACACGTTGTTGGTGAGGGACGGTATCAGCACGCCGATCACTTCGGTGCGCTGCGATGCGAGCGCGCGCGCGGCGAGGTTCGGCACGTAGCCGAGCTCCTTGGCGGCGCTCTCGATCCGCGTGCGGCGGCCGGCCGAGACCGTGGCGGGATTACGGAAGAAGCGTGACACCGTGATCGGGCTGACGCCCGCCAGTGCCGCAACTTCGGTCAGCCGGACTTTGCCCGGCTCGATGCGTTTCCGTCCCATGCCTCGCTCATAGCATAGGCGGTCTGGTACACAAGCGATATTGACAGCGCTATCACGCGGTTGCTAAGCGAGACATTGCGGAAGCGAACTGAACTGCGGACAATGCCAGCCGAGCTGGCCCTGTTTCGGAGCCAGTCGGAGCGACCGGAGCCAACAACAAGACCACCAAGAACAAGACTGCACGACCAGGACTACAAAACGACAAGCGGCCTGATCAAACGGCCGAGAACAACGGTCAGAATGCCGCCGGCAAGCAGCCAATGCTGTCGGTCTTTGAGGAGGAAATTGATGTCGTCGGTGCAAATTCGCGACGTGCGCAAATCATTCGGCGGATTCGAGGTGCTGCACGGCGTGACGATTCCGATCGAGGATGGCGAGTTCGTCGTGCTGGTCGGGCCGTCCGGCTGCGGCAAGTCGACGCTGCTGCGCATGCTCGCAGGGCTCGAGAACATCACCTCCGGAACCATCTCGATCGGCGAACGCGTCGTCAACAACGTGCAGCCGAAAGAGCGCGACATCGCGATGGTGTTCCAGAACTACGCGCTCTATCCGCACATGACCGTCGCCGACAACATGGGCTTCTCGCTCAAGCTGCGCGGCGCACGGCCCGAGGACATCAAGAAGGGCGTCGCGCGCGCCGCCGAGATCCTGGCGCTGACGCCGCTGCTCGACCGCTATCCGCGCCAGCTCTCCGGTGGCCAGCGCCAGCGCGTCGCGATGGGCCGCGCCATCGTGCGCGATCCGCAGGTGTTCCTGTTCGACGAGCCGTTGTCGAATCTCGACGCCAAGCTGCGCGTCGCGATGCGCACCGAGATCAAGGAGCTGCATCAGCGGCTCAAGACCACCACCGTTTACGTCACTCACGACCAGATCGAGGCCATGACGATGGCCGACAAGATCGTCGTCATGCATGACGGCATCGTCGAGCAGATGGGCTCGCCGCTCGATCTCTACGACAAGCCGGACAACCAGTTTGTCGCCGGCTTCATCGGCTCGCCGGCGATGAACTTCCTCAACGGCCACCTCAAGTCGAACGGCTCGGTCTATGTCGAGACCGACAACGGCGCCAAGCTGCCGCTGCTGACCGCGCCGGCCGCCTCCGACGGCCGCCCCGTGGTCTACGGCGTGCGGCCCGAGCATCTCGAGCTTGCCGATGACGGCATCGAGGCCGAGGTCGTCGTCGTCGAGCCGACCGGCTCGGAGACGCAGATCGTCGCCCGCATCGGCACCCAGGACATCATCGCGGTCTTCCGCGACCGCCACGAGGTCAATCCCGGGGAGAAGATCCATTTGCGCCCGCGCGCGTCGGCGGCGCATCTGTTCGACAAGGACAGCGGCCGGAGACTCTGATCCGGGCGCTCGAGGCGCAGAACTGACAACAAACAAAACAAGCAAATACTCAACGGGAGAAAACTTCAGATGACTCATTTCCCCACCGATCGCCGGTCCCTGCTCAAGGGTGGCGCGACCTTGCTGGCGGCCGCGGCGACGATGTCGGCCGACGAACTGCTCGGCTATGCCAGAGCCTGGGCGCAGACCTCGCCGTGGAAGCCGGAAGCCGGTGCCAAGATCAATCTTCTGCGCTGGAAGCGCTTCGTCGAGGCCGAGGACGTGGCCTTCATGAAGATCGTCGATGCGTTCCAGAAGGCCAACAACGTCACCATCAACGTCTCCAACGAATCCTACGACGACATCCAGCCGAAGGCCTCGGTCGCCGCCAACACCGGTCAGGGCCTCGACATGGTGTGGGGCCTCTACACCTTGCCGTTCCTGTTCTCCAACAAGGTCACCGATGTCAGCGACGTGGCCGACTATCTCGGCAAGAAGTGCGGCGGCTGGACCGACTCGGGCAAGGCCTACGGCATGCTCGACGGCAAGTGGATCGGCATCCCGGTGGCGGCCACCGGCGGCCTCGTCAACTACCGCATCTCGGCGATGGAGAAGGCCGGCCACAAGGAGTTTCCGAAGGATCTCGCGGGCTTCGCCGACCTTGTGAAGGGCATGAACAAGAACGGCACGCCGGGCGGCATGGCGCTCGGCCACGCCTCGGGCGACGCCAATGGCTGGCTGCACTGGGCGCTGTGGGCGCATGGCGGCAACCTGATCGACAAGGACAACAAGGTCGTCATCAACTCGCCGGAGACCGCCAAGGCGCTCGAATACGTCAAGGGCCTGTACGACAATTTCGTGCCGGGCACCGCGTCGTGGAACGACTCGTCCAACAACAAGGCGTTCGTGGCCGGACAGCTCTATCTGACGGTGAACGGCATCTCGATCTACGTCGCGGCGAAGAAGGACAATCCGGAAGTCGCGAAGGACATGAACCACGCGCATCTGCCGGCGGGCCTCGACGGCAAGACCCGCGAGCTGCATCTCGGCTTCCCGATCCTGATCTACAACTTCACCAAGTTCCCGCAGACCTGCAAGGCGTTCACGGCCTTCCTGCTGGAGCCGGAGCAGTTCAACCCGTGGATCGAGGCGGCGCAGGGCTACCTGTCGCATTTCCTCAAGGCCTACGACGCCAACCCGATCTGGACCGCCGATCCGAAGAACACGCCGTATCGCGACGTCGCGGCGACGGCTGTCACGCCGGCCGGCGTCGGCAAGCTCGGCGAGGCGGCAGCCGCCGCGATCGCCGACTTCGTCGTGGTCGACATGTTCGCGAACTACTGCACGGGCCGCGAGGACGTGAAGACGGCGATGGCGAGCGCCGAGCGCTCCGCCAAGCGCATCTTCCGCTGAGGTGATGACTGCGTAGGCTGGGCAAGGGCGCAACCCGCCGTGCTCGCCGTCATTGCGAGCGAAGCGAAGCAATCCAGGGCAGTGCGCTCGACTCTGGATTGCTTCGTCACGGAGCCTGCCCACGGGCTCGCCGACGGCGAGGCCCGGGGGGCATCTCGCAATGGCGGACCAGAACCATCCGTCCCGAACGCCGGTGGGCATGCTGCGGTTTGCCCATCCCAAGGTTCGAAGGGAGCTGCTCGATACGATGAGTACCATTCAGACTTCGCTGCCACGTGGCGCGGCCGTGACCGGCGAGCCCTCCGCGTGGGAACGCATCAAGACCAACCGCAACTTCGTCGCGCTCTGGTTCATGCTGCCGGCGGCAGCATTCCTGATCCTGTTCCTGGCCTATCCGCTGGGCCTCGGCGTCTGGATGAGCTTCACCGACGAGAAGATCGGCCGCGCCGGCGTCTTCGTCGGGCTGGAGAACTACGAGTGGCTGTGGGATGACGCGATCTTCTGGCTCGCGGTGTTCAACACGCTGCTCTACACGATCGTCGCAAGCGCCATCAAATTCGCGATCGGCCTCTATCTGGCGCTGCTGTTGAACCGGCGGATGCCGTTCAAGGCCATGGTCCGTGCGATCGTGCTGGTGCCTTTCATCGTTCCGACGGTGCTGTCGGCGATCGCGTTCTGGTGGATCTACGATTCCCAGTTCTCCATCATCTCCTGGTCGCTGATCAAGCTCGGCCTCATCAGCCAGAACATCAACTTCCTGGGCGACACCAACTGGGCACGCGCCTCCGTGATCATCGCCAACATCTGGCGCGGCGTACCGTTCGTCGCGATCACGCTGCTGGCCGGCCTGCAGACCGTCTCGCCCTCCCTGTATGAGGCCGCCACGCTCGACGGTGCCACCAGCTGGCAGCGCTTCCGCTTCATCACCTATCCGTTGCTGACCCCGATCATCGCGGTGGTGATGACGTTCTCGGTACTGTTCACCTTCACCGATTTCCAGCTGATCTGGGCGCTGACCCGCGGCGGTCCCGTCAATGCCACCCACCTGATGGCGACCTTGAGCTATCAGCGCGGCATCATCTCCGGCCGCCTCGGCGAGGGTGCAGCGATCGCCACCGCCATGATCCCGTTCCTGCTCGCGGCGATCGCGATCTCCTGGTTCGGCATGCAACGGCGCAAATGGCAGCAAGGATCCGACCAATGACCGAGACTGCTGCGCTGCAATCCAAGACGCAATCCAACGCCACGACGACGGCGGCCGCGCTCGCGGCCGACGACGACAGCGAGGGCATGAGCTATCTCGAGTCGCTGCCGCGACGGCTGATCACGCTGTATCTGCCGCTCGGCATCATTCTCCTGGTGCTGCTGTTCCCGTTCTACTGGATGGGGCTGACGTCGATCAAACCGGACGAGCAGCTGATCGACATGGAGAAGTACAACCCGTTCTGGGTGGTGCATCCGACCTTCAAGCACATCTCGAAGCTGCTGTTCGAGACGCAGTATCCGCGCTGGCTGTGGAACACGATGTATGTCGCGGTCGGCGCCACCACGCTGTCGATCTTCGCATCCGTGCTCGCGGCCTATGCGATCGTGCGGCTGCGCTTCAAGGGCGCCGACACGGTGGGCGTGCTGATCTTCTTCGCCTATCTCGTGCCGCCGTCGATCCTGTTCATCCCGCTGGCCTCGGTGATCCAGGCCTACGGCCTGTTCGACTCGCCGCTGTCGCTGATCCTGGTCTATCCGACCTTGCTGATCCCGTTCTCGACCTGGCTGCTGATGGGCTACTTCAAGACGATCCCCTTCGAGCTCGAGGAATGCGCCCTGATCGACGGCGCCAGCCGCTGGCAGATCCTGGTCAAGATCGTAGTGCCGCTCGCCGTGCCCGGCCTGATCTCGGCCTTCATCTTCTCGTTCACCTTGTGCTGGAACGAGTTCATCTACGCGCTGACCTTCCTGCAGTCGACGCCGAACAAGACCGTGCCGGTCGCCATCGTCAACGAGTTCGTCGACGGTGACATCTACAAATGGGGATCGCTGATGGCCGGCGCCCTGGTCGGCTCGCTGCCGCTGGTCATCCTTTACGCCTTCTTCGTCGAGCATTATGTGTCGGCCATGACCGGCGCGGTGAAGGAGTAGGGCGCTCGCACAGCACTTCAATCTCACCGCACGGGCGGTGCACCCTCTCCCCTTGTGGGAGAGGGTGGTGACGCGCGAAGCGCGCCGCCGGGTGAGGGGTCTCTCTCCGCGATGGCGGAGTTTGTGGGACCAAACCCCTCACCCAAGCGAGCGTGCGACACCGGCAGTGTAGCCCTCTCCCACAAGGGGAGAGGGCGCAGTCATGAGCACCGCTTTGCGTCGATGATCGTCGTCGCGCATGGTGAAACAACAAGAAACAAGGAGTATCCCCTTGCATATTCTCGTTCTCGGCGCCGCCGGCATGGTCGGACGCAAGCTGGTCGAGCGTCTGGTCCGCGACGGCCGCCTCGGCCAGGCGGCCATCACCCGTATGACCTTGCAGGACATCGTCGCGCCGGCGAAGCCCGACACGCCCATCGCGGTCGAGACCATCGCCGGCGACTTTGCCGTGCCGGGCTTCGCCGAGAAGCTGGTCGCCGCGCGTCCCGACGTGATCTTCCATCTCGCCGCGATCGTTTCCGGCGAGGCCGAGCTCGATTTCGACAAGGGCTACCGCATCAATCTCGACGGCACGCGGATGCTGTTCGACGCGGTCAGGCTGATCGGCGACGGTTACAAGCCGCGCCTGGTCTTCACCTCGTCGATCGCGGTGTTCGGCGCGCCGTTCCCCGACGCCATCGGCGACGAGTTCGTCAATGCGCCGCTGCTCAGCTACGGCACCCAGAAGGCGATCGGCGAGCTCCTGCTGGCCGACTACAGCCGCCGCGGCTTCTTCGACGGCGTCGGCATTCGCCTGCCGACCATCTGCATCCGCCCCGGCGCGCCGAACAAGGCCGCCTCGGGCTTCTTCTCCAACATCCTGCGCGAGCCGCTCGCCGGCAAGGAGGCCGTGCTGCCGGTGTCCGAGGACGTCCAGCATTGGCATGCCACGCCGCGTTCGGCGGTCGGCTTCCTGCTGCATGCCGCGACGATGGACACCGCGAAGATCGGCCCGCGCCGCAATCTCACCATGCCCGGCCTGACGGCCACCGTCGGCGAGCAGATTGCCGCGCTCCGGCGCGTCGCCGGCGACAACGTCGCGGCCCGCATCAGGCGGGAGCCGGATCCGTTCATCATCGGCATCGTCGCCGGCTGGCCGCGGACTTTCGAGGCCAAGCGGGCCCGCGAGCTCGGCTTCACCACTGAGGAAAAGACGTTCGACGACATCATCCGGATTCACATCGAGGACGAGCTCGGTGGTAAGTTCGTGGCCTGAGAACGCCACCTCAACCCTGGACCCGGATGGCTGAGATCACCATCTGGGCAGGGACATATTCGGGAGAGAGATCATGACCGCCAGCATCGTCGGATGGGCGCATACGCCGTTCGGAAAGTTCGACGCCGAGACCGTCGAGAGCCTCGTCGTCAAGGTCGCCAATGAGGCGCTCGCCGACGCCGGCATTGCGGCCGGCGACGTCGACGAGATCGTGCTCGGCCATTTCAACGCGGGCTTCTCGCCGCAGGACTTCACCGCCTCGCTAGTGCTGCAGGCTGATCCCGCGCTGCGCTTCAAGCCGGCGACCCGGGTCGAGAACGCCTGCGCCACGGGCTCGGCTGCCGTGCACCAGGGCATCCGCGCCATCGCTGCCGGCGCCGCGAAGATCGTGCTCGTCGTCGGCGTCGAGCAGATGACCCGCACGCCCGGGCCGGAGATCGGCAAGAACCTGCTGAAGGCGTCCTATCTGCCGGAGGACGGCGACACCGTCGGCGGCTTCGCTGGCGTGTTCGGCAAGATCGCGCAGGGCTATTTCCAGAAGTACGGCGACCAGTCCGACGCGCTGGCGCTGATCGCGGCCAAGAACCACAAGAACGGCGTCGCCAATCCCTATGCGCAGATGCGCAAGGATTTCGGCTTCGAGTTCTGCCGCTCCGAGAGCGACAAGAACCCCTATGTCGCCGGCCCCCTGAAGCGCACCGACTGCTCGCTGGTCTCCGACGGCGCCGCCGCTCTGGTGCTGACCGACAGCGAGACGGCAAAATCGTTCGCCAAGGCGGTGAACGTGCGCGCCACCGCGCACGCGCAGGATTTCCTGCCGATGTCCAAGCGCGACATCCTCGCCTTCGAGGGCTGCACCGTGGCCTGGCAGCGCGCACTGGAAAAGGCCGGCGTCACGTTGTCCGATCTCTCCTTCGTCGAGACCCACGACTGCTTCACGGTCGCCGAGCTGATCGAGTACGAGGCGATGGGCCTCACCCCGAAGGGGCAGGGCGCCCGCGCCATCAAGGAGGGCTGGACGCTCAAGGACGGCAAGCTGCCGGTCAATCCGTCCGGCGGCCTCAAGGCCAAGGGTCACCCGATCGGCGCCACCGGCGTCTCCATGCACGTCATGACGGCGATGCAGCTCACCGGCACCGCGCCCGAAGGCATGCAGCTCCCCAACGCCAAGCTCGGCGGCATCTTCAACATGGGCGGCGCCGCGGTGGCCAACTACGTGTCGATTCTGGAGCCGACGAAGTAGGCGAGGTCCGTCCTCCCTCATTCCGAGCACAGCGACGCAATCCAGGGCCGCGCATGCCGCCCTGGATTGTGTCGTCGCGGAGCCTGCCCTCAGGCTCGCCGGAGGCGAGACCCAGGGGCTCCTCGCAATGACGGTGGCGGGGCCACGTAGCCCGGATGGGCGGAGCGATATCCGGGTCCATCGCGAAAGCTCGTGTGACCCCGGATATCGCTGCGCTCATCCGGGCTACGGCTTCCACACCTTCTCCTCGCTGAAGCCGAGCTCGGCGAAGTCCTTCGCCCGCAAGGCCGCATCGTCCGCTGGGAAGAACTCATCCAGCTGCGGTGGCTTGACGGACGTCGCCGACAGCATCGCATGCGCCTGGCCGCGGTGATGGATGTCGTGCTGGAACAGATGCAGCAGCAGCCGGTCGCAGCGCTCGTTCTGCACCCGGCTCTCGCGGTTGATGCGGACGGTGTCGTCGAGCCGGGCCGGCGTCAGCGCCTCGCAGAATGCAATCAGCCGGCGGTCCATTGCGCCCTGCGCCTTGACGAGATCGGAGAGACGCGGGAACGGCACCTGGTTCTGCCACGCCATCGGGCCGAGCCAGCCGCCTTCCAGCGCGTCGACGTAGAACAGGTCGATGATGTAGATGTGGTTCAGCGTCTTCTGCAGGCTCGGGAAGAAGCCGGTGCGCTCGGCGGCGAACGCCTCGGCGCTGAGCTGGCCGCAGGAGGTCAGCAGCCGGTGATTGGCCCAGGCGTTGTTATAGGCGAAGGCGCGAAACGTCTGAACGAGATCGGCGGGCATTGGGACAGGGCACCCCGTGATGGCTCGCTTCACATCATACGGAACTGATGACGCCATTCACCACCGATTTCCGCAGCCGTCCGTGCACCATCCCCATGCGCATTTGCGGAACTCTGCCACAATTGGTCGCGGTGCATCGCTGCGCCTCCCGTGCAACAAGTTGAGATGCCGCACGACACACCCCTCATCGCGACCATCGTCGCCGGCCTTGGACTGGCCTTCGTCTTCGGAGCGCTCGCGCAGCGGTTCCGTTTCCCGCCGCTGGTCGGCTACCTCCTCGCCGGCGTCGCCGTCGGTCCGTTCACGCCCGGCTTCGTCGCCGACCAGGCGCTGGCGACCGAGCTCGCCGAGCTCGGCATCATTCTCCTGATGTTCGGCGTCGGCCTGCATTTCTCGCTCAAGGACCTGATGTCGGTGCGCGCCATCGCCGTGCCCGGCGCGATCGTGCAGATCACGGTGGCGACCCTGATGGGCATGGCCTTGAGCTGGGCGATGGGCTGGTCGATCGGCGGGGGCCTCGTGTTCGGTCTCGCGCTCTCGGTCGCCAGCACCGTGGTGCTGCTGCGCGCGATGCAGGAGCGCCGGCTGATGGACACCGAGCGCGGCCGCATCGCGGTCGGCTGGCTCATCGTCGAGGATCTCGCGATGGTGCTGGCGCTGGTGCTGATCCCGGCCTTTGCCAGCCTGCAGAACGGCAATGGCGACGTCGCCGCCGCCGATCCACTCGCCGCCCGCTTCGGGCTCGGGCTGACCGGCGTGCTGCTGCTGACCTTCGTCAAGATCGGCGTGTTCATGGCGGTGATGCTGCTGGTCGGCCGCCGCCTGATCCCGTGGATCCTGCACTACATCGCCCACACCGGCTCGCGCGAGCTGTTTCGCCTGGCGGTGCTCGCAATCGCGCTCGGCGTCGCCTTCGGCTCGACAAAGCTGTTCGGCGTGTCGCTCGCGCTCGGCGCCTTCTTCGCCGGCATGATGCTCGGCGAGTCCCCGCTGAGCCAGCGCGCCGCGCAGGAATCGCTGCCGCTGCGCGATGCCTTCGCGGTGCTGTTCTTCGTCTCCGCCGGCATGCTGTTCGATCCGGGAAGCGTGATCCGCGAGCCCTGGCCGCTGCTCGCCACTTTGTTCATCATTCTGTTCGGCAAATCGGTTGCCGCTTTCCTGATCGTGATCGCGTTCCGCCGTCCGGCTTCGACCGCGTTGACCATTTCCGCAAGCCTCGCCCAGATCGGCGAGTTCTCCTTCATCCTCGCCGAGATCGGCGGCGCCTCGAACCTGCTGCCGAAAGCGGGCCGCGATCTCATCCTCGCCGGTGCCATCATCTCGATCATGCTCAATCCGCTGATGTTCGCTGCGCTGGATTGGCTGATGCCCCGGCTGGAGCGCCGCCGCGCCGATGCCTCGACGCCCTCAGCAACACCGCCGGCCGAGATCCCGGTGACGCAACTGACGGAGCACACGATCATCATCGGCTATGGCCGCGTCGGACGCCTCGTCGGCGAGGCGCTGCAGCAGCGCGGGCATCCGTTCCTTGCGGTGGAAACGTCGGAGGACATCCTGAAGCAGCTGAAGAGCGCGGGTGTCGAGACCATCACCGGCAACGCCGCGCGCAGCAACGTGCTGCGGGCGACGAATCTGGCCGGCGCACATGCGCTCGTCATTGCCATTCCCGAGGCGTTCGAGGCCGGACAGATCGTCGAGCAGGCCCGCGCCGCCAATCCGGCGCTGCACATCGTGGCGCGCGCCCATTCCGATGCCGAGGTCGAGCATCTCAGATCCCTCGGCGCCGACATGGTCATCATGGGCGAGCGCGAGATCGCGCGCGGCATGATCGAGGAGCTGGACACGCGGCCGCCTGATCCAGCGCCGGAGCTGGCGCCGCAGCGAGCGGCGGAGAGTATCCCGATTTGAGCTGATCACGCCGGCGGGCGATGTCGCTACAAGTCTTCGGGACGCGGCTTTGCCAACAATGCCTTTTCCGCCGCGGCAACCTCACTCTCAGTGTCATTCCGGGGCAATCGTCAAGGCGCTTGCGTGTTGACGATTGAACCCGGAATCTCGAGCTGTTTGCACGAGATGCAAGACAAGATCGAGATTCCGGGTTCAAGGCCTGCGGCCTTGCCCGGAATGACGGTGGCTGTGGTTGCGCCGAGCGGCGAATTTTGCCTGCGCGATCAAGCTGATTTGGCGTGTCCAGTCCCTGAGCGAAAAATATAGTTGTTTCGCTTTTCCAGAAAGTATGGTTCACTCCCGCCATCCTGCTTCGCCACGAGGGGCGCTTCGCGATCGTCACGAACGTTGAGGCAGGGATGCGGTGGCCGCGACGTGTCGCAGCGCAGCTTGGCTCGCGTGGACGAACGGCAGGTTGCGGACGTGAAGTCGCGTGGTCCCGGCATCCCGACGCTGATGCCAAGCCTGCGGGTGATGATGAGCCCAAGGGCGACGGTGGCCAAAAGCCGGTGCACCGAGGAGAGCGCGAAATAAGCGTGAAGACCATCGCGCAGGGAGGGCCGGGTTGATCCGGCTGAACCTGTGGTTCTCTCCCCGTGCTTTCTTTCGCACGGGGGCCACGGGTGCCAGTCGGCACCCGGCCTTCCCTGCGCCCTCTTTTTCAAGAGAGGGCCACATCGATCAGCAGAGCTCGGACAAATCCTGTCGCGAGGCCGGTGATGCTTGCCCGCCTGTTGAAAGCGAACCTTGGCTCACTCCGGCATCATCTCGCCGGAGCCGCCGAACTCGGCCGGAAAATCCTTCAGCTTCGGCAGGCCGTCCTTGATGGGCAGCACGCTCTCCGCGTAGTTCACGTGGACGCCGGGCGTGAACTTCAAGGTCGGAATGGTCGCGGCATAGACGTCGATCATGCCGAGCGGCGGATGGTCGGTCATCAGATGACCGCCGCACTTGGTGCAGTACTTGCGGTGGCTCATGTCGGTCTTGTGATAGGTGCCGATCGCCTCCGCGCCCTTGGTGACCCGCACGTTCGAAGGCTTCCACAAGGTGAAGGCGTTGACGGGGCCGGCCGACCAGGAGCGGCAGGACGAGCAGTGGCAATAACCCATCGCCTCCGGCTCGCCATCGGCCTCGAGCTCGACCGTGCCGCAGAAGCATTTGCCCTGATACAGCGTCATGACAGCGTTCTCCCTCAATCGTCTTTTTGGATGTTGGACTGCCATGCTGACACAGCTGCCCGGCGAAAGGGAATCGCAGAATGCAGGTGTTGGCACGGAACATCTGGTGCGATGCAACGGCGGGCGTCCGGCAGTGATCCGCGCGGCGGAATGTTGCGACGGCGCAATCCCACGCATGGCCCCATACGCGCGCGCCCGCTTGCCCCGGAACCGGGTGTGCCGTTAGCTCTGTCCATAACGACGAACGAGGGAGCTGACGCCGCGATGGGACCGCTTGCCGGCATCAAGGTCATCGACATGACCACCGTGCTGATGGGGCCGTATGCCGCCCAGACGCTCGGCGACTACGGCGCCGACGTGATCAAGGTGGAATCACCCGACGGCGACGTCACCCGCAAGATCGGCCCCTGGCGTCATCCCGGCATGGGGCCGGTGACCCTCAACACCAACCGCGGCAAGCGCGTGATCTGCCTCGACCTCAAGAAGCCGGCGGGACGGGAAGCCGTGCTGCGCATGGTCAAGGATGCCGACGTCCTGCTCTACAACATCCGTCCGCAGGCGATGGCACGGCTGAACCTCGGCTACGAGGTGGTCGCCGCGCTGAATCCACGGCTGGTCTATGCCGGCGTGTTCGGCTTCGGCCAGAACGGACCTTATGCGGCCAAGCCGGCCTATGACGACCTGATCCAGGGCGGGGCGGCGCTGTCTCACCTGATGGCCGTCGCCGGCGACGGCACGCCGCGCTATGTGCCGAATGCCCTGGTCGACCGCATCGTCGGCCTGACGGCGGTCGGCGCAATCTGCGCCAGCCTTGTGCATCGCGACCGCACCGGCCGCGGCCAGCGCCTGGACGTGCCGATGTTCGAGACCATGTCGGCCTTCATCATGGGCGATCACATGGGCGGTCTCACCTATGAGCCGCCGCTGGACCGCGGCGGCTACGCCCGGCATCTGTCGCAGGACCGCCGGCCCTACAAGACCGCCGACGGCCACATCTGCGTGATCGTCTACAACGACAAGCAATGGGACGCATTCTTCGCGGCATCCGGCCGCACCGACCTGCGGGCTGATGACCGCTTCAACAGCTTCGCCCGTCGCGCCGCCAACATCGACATCGTCTATGCCGAGCTCGCGCGCATCTTCCAGACGCGCACCACGGCGGAATGGACCGCGCTGCTGGACAAGGCGGACATTCCGGTGATGCCGATGCACGATCTCGAAAGCCTGCTGAACGATCCGCACCTCGTGGCGACCGATTTCTTTCCCGTGGTCGAACATCCGACCGAAGGCCCGATCCGCAGCACCCGCGTTTCCGCGACCTGGTCCGAGACCAAGGCCGAGCCGCAGCGTCTGGCGGCGCGGCCGAACGAGCATGGCGCGCAGATCCTGCACGAGCTTGGTTTCTCGGACGAGGAGATCGCCGCGATGATCCGCGACGGCGTGACCACGCCGGCGCCTGCCAGGGAGTGAGACGATGGATTTCGCGCTCTCCGCCAACCAGGAATCGATCCGTGATGCGGTGGCCAAAATCTGCGCGCGCTTCGACGACGCCTACTGGCTGAAGAAGGACAAGGAGGGCGGTTTTCCCGCCGACTTCCACAAGGCGCTGGCCGAGGCCGGCTGGCTCGGCATCTGCATTCCCGAGGAGTATGGCGGCTCCGGTCTCGGCATCCTCGATGCCGCGATCATGATGCGGACCATCGCGGAATCGGGCGCCGGCATGTCCGGTGCCTCGGCGATCCACATGAATGTGTTCGGGCTCAATCCGGTCGTCGTGTTCGGGACCAAAGAGCAGTGCGCGCGGATGCTGCCGCGCATCGTCGATGGCAGCGAGAAGGCGTGCTTCGCCGTGACCGAGCCGAACACCGGCCTCAACACCACACAGCTCAAGACGCGCGCCGTGCGCAAGGGCGACCGCTACATCGTCAACGGCCAGAAGGTGTGGATCTCGACCGCGCAGGTCGCCGAGAAGATCCTGCTGCTGGCGCGGACCACGCCGCTCGAGGAGGTGCAGCGCCCGACCCATGGGCTCAGCCTGTTCTACACCGATTTCGATCGCGGCCGCATCAAGGTGCACGAGATCGAGAAGATGGGCCGCAAGCCGGTCGACTCCAACGAGCTGTTCTTCGAGGATTTTGAAATTCCAGTCGAGGATAGGCTGGGCGAGGAGGGCCGGGGCTTCGACTACATCCTGCACGGCATGAACCCGGAGCGAATCCTGATCGCGGCCGAAGCCGTCGGCCTCGGCCAGCTCGCGCTGTCGCGCGCGTCAGCCTATGCGCGGACGCGCAACGTGTTCAACCGCCCGATCGGCCAGAACCAGGGCATCCAGCATCCCCTGGCCAAGAACTGGATGGAGCTGGAGGCGGCCTGGCTGATGGTGCTGCAGGCCGGCTGGCAATATGACCAGGGCATGGCGTGCGGGCCAGCGGCGAACGCCGCCAAATATCTCGCTGCAGAGGCCGGCTTCCACGCCTGCGAGCAGGCGGTGATGACTCACGGCGGCTTCGGCTACGCGCGCGAGTACCACGTCGAACGTTACCTGCGCGAATCCCTGATCCCCCGCATTGCCCCAATCAGCCCGCAACTGATCCTGAGCTTCATCGCCGAAAAGGTCCTCGGCCTGCCGAAATCGTATTGAGGATGAATTGCACTGAGATGGCGAACGCAGGCGTGATGGACGCACAATGCCAGCATTCCCTCCCCCCTTGTGGGGGAGGGGCAGGGAGGGGGGTACCCCACAAAGACTCGTTGTGTGGCTACCCCCACCCCCAACCCCTCCCCGCAAGGGGGAGGGGAGCGCAGTTGTCCTCGGAGCATCGTCCTCGATCAAAAATAGACTCTGTACGTCAGACCTCGTCATTCCGGGGCGCGACGAAGTCGCGAACCCGGAATCTCGAGCTTGTCGTGCACGATCGTCTCTCATTTCGAGATTCCGGGTTCATCGCTGCGCGATGCCCCGGAATGACGGGGGAGCGAGTGGCACGATGACCTACATCACCGGCACCGGCCTCACCTCGTTCGGCCGTCACGACGGCCGCTCCTCGCTCGACCTGATGAGCCTGGCCGCGCAGCTTGCGCTCGACGATGCCGGGCTGACACGGCGTGACATCGACGGCATCCTGTGCGGCTATTCCACGGTGTCGCCGCACATCATGCTTGCCACCGTGTTCGCCGAGCATTTCGGCATCACGCCCTCCTATGCCCACGCCGTGCAGGTCGGCGGCGCCACCGGCCTCGCGATGGTGATGCTGGCGCATCATCTGGTCGAAGCCGGCGTCGTCAGACACATGCTCGTCGTCGCCGGCGAGAACCGCCTGACCGGGCAGAGCCGCGACGCCTCGATCCAGGCGCTGGCGCAAGTCGGCCATCCCGACTATGAGTTGCCGCTCGGGCCGACGATCCCTGCCTATTACGGCCTCGTCGCCTCGCGCTACATGCACGAATACGGCGTCACCGAACAGGATCTCGCGGAGTTCGCCGTCCTGATGCGGACGCACGCGCTGGATCATCCCGGTGCGCAATTTCACGAGTCCATCACGGTGGCCGACGTCATGGCATCGAAGCCGGTCGCGCGGCCGCTGAAGCTGCTCGACTGTTGTCCGGTCTCCGACGGCGGCGCCGCCATCATCATCAGCCGCGAGCCGACCGGAGCGACGGCGGTGCGCGTGCGCGGCTGCGCCCAGGCGCACACGCATCAGCACGTCACGGCGGCGCCGGCCCTGAGCGCGCTCGGCGCCGAGATTGCGATCGCGAAGGCGAAGGCAGCAGCGGGTGTGGACATCAAGGACGTCGACTACGCCGCCGTCTATGACAGCTTCACCATCACGCTCTGCATGCTGCTCGAGGATCTTGGCCTGGCCGGCCGCGGCGAGGCGGCGGCGCGGGTCAGGGCCGGTCATTTCGGCCGCGACGGCGCCGTGCCGCTCAACACCCATGGCGGCCTCTTGAGCTACGGCCATTGCGGCGTCGGCGGCGCCATGGCGCATCTGAGCGAAGCGCATCTGCAGATGACGGGGCGCGCCGGACCTCGCCAGGTCCGCGAAGCAGAGCTGGCGCTGCTGCACGGCGATGGCGGCGTGCTGTCGTCGCATGTCAGCATGTTCTGGGAGCGTGTGCGATGAGCGAATCGGCGGACTGGACCAGGGGTGTTGCAGCGATTCGCTTTCAGCGCTGCGCGTGCTGCGCCCACCTGCAGTATTTCCGCCGCGACTTCTGCGCGGCCTGCGGCTCGCTTGCGCTGACCGACCACGCGGCGACGGGTGAAGGCACCATCTATGCGGCATCACTCGTGTGCCGCGCGGCGACGCCGGAGACGCGCGCGCACGTGCCCTACAACATCGTGCTGGTGGATATGCGCGAGGGCTTTCGCATCATGGCCCATGGCGACCACGAACTTGCGATCGGCGATCCCGTCACAGCCCGCTTCGTCACCTTCGCGGGCGGCATCGTGCCTTACTTCGGGAAAGCCAAATGATGATGGAAAACAGGGCGACGTCGGGAGAGGTCGACCGCGGGCGGCCGAGGCGGGACGATACGCATCACAAATTCGTCCCGACCCGGATCGCCGCGCGATTGACGCAATACTGTTACGCTACGCTCACTAACTCAAACGCAACTCAACTCGGTCGTTCGCGTGAGCAATCAAGCTCACAACCCTACCTACGGGCGATGAAGAAACTGCGACGCAGAACCTCCAGACAGCCCTTCATCGCCCGTAGAACAGGACGCTGGCGATGACGATCATGGACGTCACCGCCAGCATATGCGCGAGTGCCTCCGACGTTGCCCTCTTAGTGGCTTCCTTCATGCCGTTTCCTCCCTGGACACTGGACACGACTCTCCGTGGCGCAATTACACACGCTACGTCGGCTGGAATTTTACTCGGAACACCCCACTTCGATGTCCGCTTTGCGAGTCCCCACTCGGCGTTCATCGACGGTTCAGAACATCGTCGGGTAATGCGGCGCGAATTGGGCTCGCTTATGGTTGTCCTGCGACCGAGTCCCGGTAACGTTTGGGCGAGCCCGTACAAATACGAGTGATGAAAGATATCGACCGGAACTACTAACTACTGTGAAATGCAACCTTGAGTATTTGTCTGCTTCGGCGCGTGCGACACGTCGATGACGAAGGCCGATGCAGCGAAATCAGTCTGCCGCGAGCAGGTTGAGCCGCGCATTGGCGATTGTCAGACGCTCGGCCAGCAGTTGCGCGAGATTGCGCATGATGCGCTCGCCGGCTTTCGGATGTCGCACGCGGAAACGTTCGAAATCCACCAGCGAGATCTCGAAGGCGGTGGCGGAGAAATCAGCGACGACGTCGGCGGAGCGCACGGGCTCAAGCAACGCCATCTCGCCGAAGCATTGCCCTGCCGTCAGCGTCGCCAACCGGATGCCGTCGGGCAGGGTGACGTGGACGACGCCGGAGCGCAGGAAGAACAGCGAGGCCGCCACATCGCCGGCCGCCAGGATGCGTTCGCCCTGCTGATAGTGCCGGATGGTTGCGAGCGCCGCGAGCTCGTGGCGCTCGTCTTCGGTGATCCCCGCAAGCAGCGGCTGCTCGGCGAGCTCGGTGGTTTCGAGGAAGTCGATCGCCCCGCCATAGCGATAGACGATCTGGTCCTCGGCCCATTCGATCGCGGTGTCGAGCAGGTAGAAGTCGCGCACGTTCTTGATGTCGCCGGTGCGGGCCGCGATCTCCTGCCATTCCGGCGAGCTGCGGCGGATGCCCGACAGCACGACGGTGACGTGAAAGTCGGCCAGCTCGTGAAACAGCTCGGAGAGCAGGCGCAGGCCGGCTTGCGTCATCGCGGTGACGCGATGGAGGTCGACGATGACGAATTGCGGTCGCGTGCCCGCCGCAAGCTGGCGCGAGACGTAGTCGACGTTGGAGAGGGACAGCGTGCCGACCAGCTCGAGCACGCGCACCGCGTCGGGATGCGCGGCGAGGATGGTGCGCTCCTGGGCGCGGCGGCTGCGCCGCGACGGGCTGGCGCCGATGTCGTAGTCGGCGATGATCGTGGTGCGCGCATCGTCGGAGCGGTTGAGCATGTGCAGGCCGTAATGCGCCGACAGCGCGTCGCAGACCTTGATGCCGCGCACGCTGTTGCCGTGGCCGTCAAGCCGCGGCGAATAGCTGCCGAGGCCGAGCCGCGCCGGCAGGCTTGCCAGGATGCCGCCGCCCACGCCGCTCTTGGCGGGAATGCCGACGCGGTAGATCCACTCGCCGGCGAAGTCATACATGCCCGAGGAGGTCATTACCGACAGCGTGCGCGACACCGCATAGGGCGTCACCACCTGCTCGCCGGTGACCGGATTGACGCCGCGATTGGCGAGCGTCGCCGCCATGATCGCGCAGTCGCGCGCGGTGACGAGCACGGCGCATTGTCGGAAGTAGACCGCGAGCACCTCGTCGACAGGCTCCCTGATGACCTCCGACGTCCGCAGCAGATAGGCGATCGCGCGGTTGCGATCGCCGGTGGCGGCTTCCGATGCGAACACCGCGTCGTCGACATCGAGCTCGCGGCCTGCGAAGCGGCCGAGCGCGTCGCGGATGGTATCGAAGGCGTCGTCGTGCCGTGCCTTGCGGATCAGGCCGCTGCAGGCGATCGCGCCGGCATTGACCATCGGATTGAACGGATGGTTCTGCGCATTGAGCCGGATCGAATTGAAGGGATCGCCCGACGGCTCGACCCCGATCACGCGCTCGACCTCGTCGGAGCCGAGCGCATCGAGCGCGAGCGCAAACACGAACGGCTTCGACATCGACTGGATCGTGAACGGCACACGGCTGTCGCCGACCTCGTAGATGTGGCCGTCGAGCGTGGCGAGGCTGATGCCGAAATGCGACGGGTCGGCCTTGCCGAGCTCGGGGATGTAGTTCGCGACGGCGCCGTCATGATCGGGCCAGAAGTCGGCATGGCATGCGGACAGGAAGCGCTGCAGCGGCGGCATGGCGGCCGTCGCCCAATGCTGAGGATTTCTGATCGGCGTCGGGTGGGTGGTCATCGGAAGCTCGGCGGGAACAAGGTCTCGCGCCGGTTATGTCGCAGCCGCGAGGGCGCAGCCAGCCCACACTTGTCGCAAGGCTGGTCAAATGTTGCCGCTGCCCACCGTTTGAGCGGGCTCGCGGGCGTGATGACCGCCCGGTGTTGCCACGCGCAGGAGGGGATGCCGATCGAAAGCCAGCGCTCCGGTACCGCCATTTGGAACCGGCGATGATCGTTACTCCCGCATCCCGCTGCCGATTGTGCGAGGGCGTCGAGTCTTGTGCCAACACGCTGAAGAACGGTGGCTTTTAGAGACGGTCTACTGTTGTGACGGCAAAATGGCTGGGCTAGCTTGTTCGATAAGCGGAATATCATTCCGCATGACGGAATTGGTGGGAAACGGATGGGACGACGGTCTGAGCGATTGAGCAGGGGCAGCATGCTGCCCGGAGATCTCGCGGGCGAGGGCGAGGTCATTCAGGTGGTGTCGCGGGCGTTCGACGTGCTTCGCTGTTTCGAAGGGCACGAGGCGCGGCTCGGCAACCTCGAAATCTCCAACCGCTGCGGTCTGCCGCGGTCGACGGTGTCGCGGCTCACGCACACGCTGACGCGCATGGGCCAGCTGGTCTACCTGCCGCGCGATCAGAAATACCGCATCGGCCCGAGCGCGGTGGCGATGAGCACGTCGATGACCCGCGGCTTGCAGTTGCGCAATCTGATCCGGCAGCGGCTGCAGGACGTCGCCGAGCAGTTGCCCGGAACGGTCGGCTTCGTGATTCCCGACCGCTTCCACCTCGTCTATCTCGAGTTCGGCCGCGCCGCCAACGCGCTCGGCCTGCATGAGACCACCGGCAGCCGCATCTCGATGGCCTCGACCGCGGCCGGGCATGCCTATGTCGCCGCGCTCGAGCCGGAGGTCGGCGACGCCCTGCTGGCCGAGATGGAGCGCGAGATGCCGGACGCGGCCAAGCTGCTGCGGCCACGCCTCGAGCACAACAGGCAGTTTCTCAAGGAGCACGGCTACGTCGTGGCCTGCGGCCTGTGGAGTGCTCACATCAACGGCGTTGCGCTGCCGCTGTGGTCGCCGCAATACCAGACCTATGTCGTGCTCACGATCGGGCTGTTGTCGGCGATGTACGACGAGCAGCGGCTGCACGACGAGGTCGCCCAGCCGATGCGCGAGCTGGGCCGCAGCATCGCGGCGCTATTGCAGGGCGCCGAAGCCGACGTCTTCAACAACCGGATGGACAGAAAACCGCTCCAGGTGAACGCGAAGACCAACCATAAGAACAAGACCATCACCGGGGCAGGGGGAACGAATGAGTTGGCAGCCGGAGCTCGAGGAACTGGCCCGGCGCGAAGCCTTCGCGCGGGAGATGGGCGGGCCTGACAAGGTCAAGCGCCAGCACGACCAGGGCCGCCTCACCGTTCGCGAGCGCATCGACGGGGTCGTCGATCCCGGCAGCTTTCACGAGATCGGCGCGGTCGCCGGCCTCGGCGAGTATGACGAGCAGGGCGAGCTCAAGCACGTCACGCCTGCGAATTGCGTGTTCGGGCGCGCGCGCGTCGACGGCCGCACCGTGGTCGTGGTCGGTGACGATTTCACCGTGCGCGGCGGCTCGGCCGATGCGTCGATCGCCGCCAAGCCGCTGATGGCGGAGGAGATGGCGCACGACTTCCGTCTGCCGATCATCCGCATCATCGAAGGCTCCGGCGGCGGCGGCTCGGTCAAGACCATCGAGACCAAGGGCGCGGCGAACCTGCCTGGCGGCATCGGCGGCAATCGCTGGTACCGCTACACGACCGAGAACATGTCGCTGGTCCCGGTGGTCGCGCTCGGCCTCGGCTCGGTTGCCGGCCTGGGCGCAGCGCGACTCGCGGCGAGCCACTACTCCGTCATGACCAGGCAGTCGGCGATGTTCGTCGCCGGTCCGCCGGTGGTGAAGCGGCTGGGCCAGGACCTTGGCAAGATGGAGCTCGGCGGCGCCGACATCCAGACCAAGGCGGGCGGCGTCGACCACGCGGTCGACACTGAGGCGGAAGCGTTCGCCTGCGCGCGCCGCTTCCTGTCCTATTTGCCGTCGTCGGTCCATGAGCTGCCGCCGACCTTGCCCTGCACCGACGATCCGCAGCGCACGGACGATCAGTTGATCAGCGCCGTGCCGCGGGATCGCCGTCGCGTCTACAAGATGCGCCCGATCATCGAGTCCGTCGTCGACAACGGCTCGTTCTTCGAGGTGTCACAGAATTACGGCCGCCCGCTCATCGTCGGCCTCGCCCGGCTCGAAGGCCGTGCGGTGATGGTGCTGGCGAGCGATCCTTATCACTACGGCGGCTCATGGACCGCTGACGCCTGCCAGAAGGTGATCCGCTGGGTCGACTTCGCCGAGACCTTCCATCTGCCGATCGTCTACCTGATGGATTGCCCGGGCTTCATGGTCGGTTTGGAGGCGGAGAAGGCGGCGACCATCCGCCACGGCGTGCGCGCGATGGCCGCGGTCAACCAGTCGACGGTGCCGTGGTGCACGGTGATCGTGCGCAACAATTTCGGCGTCGCCGGCGTCGTGCATCAGCCGGCCGATCGCTTCTCGATCCGCTATGCCTGGCCGTCGGCCCATTGGGGCTCGCTGCCGCTCGAGGGTGGCATCGAGGCGGCCTATCGCGCCGAGATCGATGCCGCGCCTGATCCGAAGGCGAAGCTGAAGGAGATCGAGGAGCGGCTGACCAAGCTGCGCTCGCCGTTCCGCTCCGCCGAGAAGTTCTGGGTCGAGGAGATCATCGATCCCCGCAAGACGCGCGCGCTGCTGTGCGAGTTCGCGCGTCTCGCCGAGCCGCTGCGCACGCCGGGGCCGCCGACGGCGATGACGACGCGGCCGTGAGCTCACGCCGCGGCAGGCTTGGCCTGCCGCGCGATCGCGAGCGCGAGCAGGGCTGCGACGATGCAGAGCGCGCCGGCGGTGAAGAATGCCGGAAGATAGCTCTGCAACAGCGTGCGCGACAGGCCCGCGCCGAATGCGGCGGTGCCGGCGCCGAGCTGATGTCCGGCGAACACCCAGCCGAACACCAGGTTGGCCCGCTCGGGCCCGAACCGCTGCGCCGTCAGCCGCACCGTCGGCGGCACGGTGGCGATCCAGTCGAGGCCGTAGAACATCGCGAACAGCGACAGGCCATAGAACGAAAAGTCCGTGAACGGCAGGAAGAGCAGCGAGAGGCCGCGCAGGCCATAGTACCAGAACAGCAGCCAGCGATTGTCGTAGCGGTCGGACAGCCAGCCCGAGACGATCGTGCCGACGAAGTCGAACATGCCCATCGCGGCGAGCAGGCTCGCGGCCTGCACCTGCGGAATGCCGAAGTCGAGGCACATCGGGATCAGATGCACCTGGACGAGGCCGTTGGTCGAGGCGCCGCAGATGAAGAAGGTCGCAAACAGCATCCAGAACACGGGCGCGCGCGCCGCGTCGCGGAGGGTGCCGAGCGCAGCCGTCAGGATCGGCGTCGTGACGAGCGCGGGCGTTGCGATCGGCTCGGTGCCCTTGTCGCCGTACGGGCGCAGGCCAAGGTCGCTCGGCCGGTCGCGCATCAAGAGCAGCACGGCGGTCGCGGACACGCCGAGCGCGATGCAGACGAGCGCAAGCGCGACGCGCCAGCCGAGCCGCTCGGTGAGGCTGGCGAGCAGCGGCAGGAACACCAGCTGTCCGGTGGCGACGCTGGCGGTGAGAACCCCGACCACGAGGCCGCGACGCGCGACGAACCAGCGCGTGGCGATGGTCGCGCCCAGCACCAAGGCGGTCATGCCAGTGCCGATGCCGATCACGACGCCCCACAGCAGCACGAGGTGCCAGACCTGGCTCATCGCCAACGACGAAAGCAGCGCAGTGACCACGATCAGTTGGGCCAGCAACGTGATGTTGCGCAGGCCATAGCGGTTGAGCAAGGCGGCGGCGAACGGGGCCATCAGCCCGAACAGCACGAAGCGGATGGAGAGTGCCGAGGAGATCTCGGCGGTGCTCCAGCCGAACTCCTGCTGGAGGGGCACGATGAACACGCCCGGCGCCCCCACCGTGCCGGCCGACACCAGGGCCGTAAAGAATGTTACGGCCACCATGACCCAGCCATAGTGGATGTTGCGCCGTGCGAGTGCTGCCGCGAGCCGGTTCGAGATCATGTGCTTCTCAGTCCGATGAGGATTGCGCCCATTTTGCCAGGACGCGTCGACGACATAAATGGCTAAGTTCCCTCGATTCAGGACATCACGGTCGCTCGAGCGCGATCGCCGTCGCCTCGCCGCCGCCGATGCATAGCGCGGCGACACCGCGCTTCAGTCCACGGGCCTGCATCGCATGCACCAGCGTCACGATCAGCCGCGCGCCGGTGGCGCCGATCGGATGGCCCAGTGCGCAGGCGCCGCCGTTGACGTTCAGCCGGTCGCGCGCAATGCTGAGGTCGCGCTGCGCGGCCATGGCGACGACCGCAAACGCCTCGTTGATCTCGAACAGGTCGACATCCTCGACCTGCCAGCCGACCTTGTCGAGCAGCTTCCGGATCGCCGGGATCGGCGCCGTCGTGAACCATTGCGGCTCCTGGCTGTGCGTGGCGTGGCCCTTGATCTCCGCGAGGACAGGCAGCCCGTCGCGGTCGGCACGCGATCGCGTGGCGAGCACGAGTGCCGCAGCACCATCCGCATTCGCGGAGGACGCCGCGGGCGTAATCGTGCCATCCTTGCGGAACGCCGGCTTCAGTGCCGGGATCTTCGCCGGATCGACCTTCAGCGGATGCTCGTCATTGACGACCAGGCGGGGGCCGGATTTCTCGACGATCGTGATCGGGGCGATCTCGGCCTTGAATGCCCCGCCTTCGACCGCCTTGCGCGCACGCGTCAGCGTCTCGATGGCGTAGGCATCCTGGTCGGCGCGGGTGAACTGATAGGCCTCGGCCGTGGCCTCGCCGAAATCGCCCATCGAGCGTCCGGTCTCATAGGCGTCCTCCAGGCCATCCAGCATCATGTGATCGAGGATCCGGTCGTGGCCGGCACGATAGCCGCCGCGCGCCTTGGTCAGCAGATACGGCGCGTTGCTCATGCTCTCCATGCCGCCTGATACGACGATCTCGGCGGAGCCCGCCCGAATGATGTCGAGCGCCAACATCGTCGCCTTCATGCCGGAGCCGCAGACCTTGTTGATCGTGGTGGCGCCCGTGGCGTCCGGCAGGCCGGAACCGCGCGCGGCCTGCCGTGCCGGAGCCTGGCCCTGGCCGGCCGATAGTACGTTGCCCATGAACACCTCCTGGACCGCATCGGGCGAGACGGTGGCGCGTTCGAGCGCCGATCCGATCACGTGCGCGCCGAGCTTGTTCGCACTCAGCGGTGACAATTCGCCCATGAAACGGCCCAACGGAGTGCGGGCGGCGGACAGGATCACGACGGAATCGGATGAGGCCATGACAGGCTCCCTGATAAAAGATGATGACCATCATATAATAGCGTCTCGCAAAAGGAAACCCCGGCTATCCCTGCTGAACCATCGTGAAGCTGGCGCAAGACTGCCGGGCTCCGAGAGCCGAGACTTGGAGGAAATTGCTATCGCTTGCGGTCGATGAAATGTTGCATCAGCCGTTTTGGCTCATCGGTCAGGAACGACCGTCCGAAGGCGCCGATCGATATCTCGACCGACTCCTTCAGCGGCAGCTCCTCCCATTGACGCAGCAGGGCCTTCTGAGTCCGCAGCGCTTCGGGGCCGCAGGCGAGCAGGGATGCCACGGCCTTCTCGACCGCGATGTCGAGTTCTCCCTCGGCGGCGACGGCATCGACGAGGCCCCAGGCGAGCGCGGTCGGCGCGTCGATCGTCTCGGCGGTCATCAGCAGCCAGCGCGTGCGGCCCCAGCCGATGAGACGTGGCAACAGCGCGGCATGAATGACCGACGGGATGCCGACACGCACCTCGGGCATGCCGAACTTGGCATCATGCCCCGCGACGCGGATATCGCAGGCTGCTGCGACCTCCAATCCGCCACCCAGGCACCACCCCGGCATCCGCGCGATCACGGGGACAGGAAAATGTCGCACCGCTTCGCAGAGCCCGGCAAGTCGCGAGATGAACGTTTCCGCCGACGCCTGGTCCAGCGTCGCCATCTCCTTGATGTCGGCGCCGCCGATCATGCTCTTCCCGCTTTCGCCGGCCAAAACGAGAACGCGAATGCCGGCATCGGAGGCGAGTGATTGCAGGCCGGCTTCCACGTCGAGAATCGCCGCCGAACCGAGAATGTTGAGCGGGCCGGCATTGCAGATCGTCAGCCGGACCACGCCGCGGCCGTCACGACTCACGCCGCAGTGGGAATTGAGCATGTCCATCGTCGTCCTCGTCGGGTTCCTGGGCAACAGGGGTGTGTCGGGAATAAATCAGGCCAGCGAAGTTGATTTAGATCAACTCGAATTCATCAAATAGCTGCAGCGAGCAGGACGCAGAACTGTTATAGTATGACCGCAGACATTCAATGGGACGGCAATGCGCTACTCTCCGGAACACAAGGCGGAAACCCACGCGCGGATCGTGCGCAAGGCGTCGGTGCGGCTGCGCGAGCGCGGCGCTCACGGCGTCGGGGTTGCCGACCTGATGAAGGAGGCCGGACTGACTCACGGCGGCTTCTACGCGCATTTCGATTCGCGCGAGGCGCTGGTGGTGGAGGCGTTCGGTTATGCGATCGACCGTTCGATGGAGCATTGGCGCAAGCTGCTGGACCAGTTGCCGCCGCAGAAGCGGCTTGCGGCGATCGTCGATGGCTATCTGTCCGCGGGGCATCGTGACGATGTCGGTCACGGCTGCGCGGTTCCTGCGCTCGGGGCGGAAATCGCCCGTGAGAGCGCCAAGACCCGCAAGGCTTTTGCCGCGAAGCTGGAAGAGCTGATCGACCTGTTCGCCGAGTACATCGTCGACGTTCCGGCCAGGACGGCGCGAAAGCGCGCTTCGGCGATGCTTGCGACGCTGACGGGGACGCTCGTGATGGCGCGACTGACCGGCAGCGGCGAATTGTCCGACGATATTCTGAGCTCCGGGCGCGAGGTGGCGCTGGCCGTCGCCAGTGGCGGCGGACCGGCGGGGAAATCCCCCGCGCGGACGCCCGCGAACAGGCCTGCGAAGAAGACGGCCGCCGCAAAGCGCTGATCCCTCGCATTGGGTTGGATGCCGGACGCGGCACGCTGCACGTCGCGGGGTCTGCCGTGACCGTGCCGACCGAGCGAAGGGGCTGCATTTTCGCAGCGCCGATGAGCGCCTAGACCCTTCCCAAACGCCGCAAAGACTGCAAGATGCCGGCCAAATCGGCACTGCTTACCCTGCGGAGGATACCCCATGCGTTCGATCGGTCATTTCATTGGCGGCAAAGAGGTCAAGGGCACGTCCGGACGGACGGCCGATGTCTTCGAGCCCATGACCGGCGATGTTCAGGCCAAGGTCGCGCTGGCCTCGCGCGCCGAGCTCCGGGCTGCGGTCGAGAACGCCAAGGCGGCGCAGCCGGCCTGGGCCGCCACCAATCCGCAGCGCCGCGCGCGCGTGATGATGAAGTTTCTGGAACTCGCCCAGCGCGATTATGACCAGCTCGCCGAGTTGCTCGCGCGTGAGCACGGCAAGACCGTTCCGGACGCCAAGGGCGATATCCAGCGCGGCCTCGAAGTCGTCGAGTTCGCCTGCGGCATTCCGCATTTGATGAAGGGCGAGTACACGGAAGGCGCCGGACCCGGCATCGACATCTATTCGATGCGCCAGCCGCTCGGTGTCGTTGCCGGCATCACGCCGTTCAATTTCCCGGCGATGATTCCGATGTGGAAGTTCGCCCCTGCCATCGCCTGCGGCAATGCCTTCATCCTGAAGCCCTCGGAGCGCGATCCGGGCGTGCCGATGAAGCTCGCCGAGCTGATGATCGAGGCCGGTCTGCCGCCGGGCATCCTCAACGTCATCAACGGCGACAAGGAGGCGGTCGACGCCATCCTCGAGGATCCGGACATCATGGCGATCGGCTTCGTCGGCTCGTCGCCGATCGCGCAGTACATCTATGAGCGCGCCGCCGCCCACGGCAAGCGCTGCCAGTGCTTCGGCGGCGCCAAGAATCACGCCATCATCATGCCCGACGCCGATCTCGACCAGGCCGTCGACGCGCTGATCGGAGCCGGCTACGGCTCGGCCGGCGAGCGCTGCATGGCGGTGTCGGTCGCGGTGCCCGTCGGCAAGACCACGGCGGACCGGCTGATGGATAAGCTGATCCCGCGCGTCGAAAGCCTCAAGATCGGCACATCCGTCGATCCGTCGGCCGATTTCGGCCCGCTGGTGACCCGCGAGGCGGTCGAGCGCGTCAAGAACTATGTCGAGATCGGCGTCAAGGAGGGCGCGACGCTCGCCGTCGACGGTCGCGGCTTCAAGATGCAGGGCTACGAGAACGGCTTCTACATGGGCGGCTGCCTGTTCGACAACGTCACCAAGGACATGCGGATCTACAAGGAAGAGATCTTCGGACCCGTGCTGTCGGTCGTGCGCGCCAAGGACTATGCCGAGGCGCTGGCGCTGCCGTCCGAGCATGATTACGGCAACGGCGTTGCGATCTTCACTCGGGACGGCGACGCGGCCCGCGACTTCGCGGCCAAGGTCAATGTCGGCATGGTCGGCATCAATGTGCCGATCCCGGTGCCGATCGCCTATTACACCTTCGGCGGCTGGAAGAAGTCCGGCTTCGGCGATCTCAACCAGCATGGCCCGGATTCGATCCGCTTCTACACCAAGACCAAGACGGTGACCTCGCGCTGGCCGTCCGGCGTCAAGGAAGGCGCGGAGTTCTCGATCCCGCTGATGAAGTGAGTTGAGGGTCCTTGATGGACTCTCGCCGTCGTCATTGCGAGGAGCGAAGCGACGAAGCAATCCAGACTGCCTCCGCGGGAAGATTCTGGATTGCTTCCGTCTCCGCCCAGAGGCTTCGGCGGACAAGTCGCTACGCTCGCAATGACGGAGTTCGGAGCAGCGCCAAAGCCAAACAACAAATCTAAGGAAACGCGGAGAACGAATGCAGTTCGCTCTCAATGAGGATCAGATCGCGGTGCGCGACATGGCGCGCGCCTTCGCCGCGGAGAAGATCGCCCCGCATGCGCTGCGCTGGGACGAGGAGAAGCATTTTCCGGTGGACGTGATGCGCGAGGCCGCAAGCCTTGGCATGGGCGGCATCTACATTCGCGACGATGTCGGCGGCTCCGGCCTGACCCGGCTCGACGCGGCGCTGATCTTCGAGGCGCTGGCGACCGGCTGCCCCACGGTCTCGGCCTTCATCTCGATCCACAACATGGCCTCGTGGATGATCGACACCTTCGGCACCGAGGCGCAGCGCCAGGCTTACCTGCCGAAGCTCTGCGCCATGGACCTGATCGCGAGCTATTGTCTGACCGAGCCGGGCGCTGGCTCCGATGCGGCGGCGCTACGCACGCGCGCGGTGCGGGACGGTGACGACTATGTGCTCAATGGGCAGAAGCAGTTCATCTCCGGCGCGGGCGCGACCGACATCCTGGTCGCAATGGTGCGCACGGGAGCAGACGGTCCCGGCGGCATCTCGACGCTGGTGATCGACGCCAATACCCCCGGCGTGTCGTTCGGTGCCAATGAACGCAAGATGGGCTGGAATGCGCAGCCGACCCGCGCCGTGATCTTCGAGAATGCGCGCGTGCCGGTCGCCAACCGGCTGGGCGAGGAGGGCATCGGCTTCAAGATCGCGATGGCCGGGCTCGACGGCGGCCGCCTCAACATTGCCGCGTGCTCGCTCGGTGGTGCGCAGGCGGCGCTCGACAAGACGTTGGCCTATACGAAAGAGCGCAAGGCGTTCGGCAAGCGGCTCGACGAATTCCAGGCGCTGCAGTTTCGCATCGCCGACATGGCGATCGAGCTGGAGGCGGCGCGCACCTTCGTCTGGCGTGCGGCGGCCGCGCTCGACCGCAAGGATGCTGACGCGACCATGCTGTGCGCAATGGCCAAGCGCTTCGGCACCGATGTCGGCTTCGAGGTCGCCAACCAGGCGCTGCAGCTGCATGGCGGCTACGGCTATTTGAGCGAATACGGCATCGAGAAGATCGTGCGTGACCTGCGCGTACACCAGATCCTCGAAGGCACCAATGAGATCATGCGGCTGATCGTGTCGCGCAAGCTGATCGAGGCCGCGCGATGAGCGAGGTCCTCGAAGGCGACCTGATCGTCCGCCGCGAGGGCTCGGCCGGCATCATCCGGCTGAACCGGCCGAAGGCGATCAATGCGATGACGCTGGAGATGTCGATGGGCATCGACGCCGCGCTGGATCAGTTCGAGGTCGATCCGGCCGTCGCGGTTGTCGTGCTGGAAGGCGCGGGCGAGCGGGGACTTTGCGCGGGCGGCGACATTCGCGGGCTCTATGAAAGCTCGAAGGTGAATGGCGACCTTGGCAAGGTGTTCTGGCGTCAGGAATACATCATGAACGCGCGCATCGCGGCGTTCCCAAAACCCTATGTCGCCTACATGGATGGGCTCGTGATGGGTGGTGGCGTCGGCCTGTCGGCGCATGGCCGCCACCGCATCGTGACCGAGAAAACGAAGCTTGCGATGCCCGAGGTCGGCCTCGGCTTCTTTCCCGACGTCGGCGGCACCTGGCTGTTATCGCGCGCGCCGGGCGAACTCGGCGCCTATTTCGGCCTGACCGGGCAGACCATGAACGGGCCCGATGCGATCCATGCGCGCTTTGCCGATGCCGTCGTGCCGACTTCGAGCTGGCCGGCGCTGCGCGAGGTTCTGACCAAGGTCCGGCCGGGCACGCTGTCGATCGAGATCGATCGGCTGATCGCGGGCTTCGCAACGGACGAGACGGCCGGGCCGGTGGCTGCGCAGCAGGCCAAGATCGACGCCTGGTTTGCCCAGGACAGCATGCACGACATCTTCGCGGCGCTGGACGCGGATGGATCGGAGCTGGCGCTGGCGACGCAGAAGACGCTCAAGGAGAAGTCGCCGCGCGGCATGGTCGTGACGCTCAAGCTGCTGCGGCTGGCGCGCGGAGCGGCGTCGCTGGAGGAATGCCTGGTGCGCGAGTATCGTGCGGCACTCGAAGTGTTCCGCAGCGACGACTTTCGCGAAGGCGTCCGCGCCGCGATCATCGACAAGGACCGCAATCCCAAATGGTCGCCGCCGGATGTCGATCAGGTGACGCCGGAGATGCTGGCGCGCTATCTCGCTGAGATCGGCGCCGACGAGCTGGCATTTCCGCAAACGAGATAACAATCAGGTCGAGGGGAGAGAACGAACCATGGCAACGATCGCATTCATTGGCCTCGGCAACATGGGCGGCCCGATGGCCGCCAACCTGGTCAAGGCCGGCCACAAGGTGGTGGCATTCGATCTGGTCGAAGCCTCGCGTGCGCAGGCCAAGGCCGATGGCGCCGAGATCGCCCACAGCGCCGTCGCGGCGGCCAAAGGCGCCGACGCCGTCGTCACCATGCTACCGGCCGGCAAGCATGTGCTGGCGGTCTGGAACGAGGTCGTGCCGGCGATGTCCAAGGGCGCTGTCATCATCGACTCCTCGACCATCGACGTCGAGAGCGCGCGCGCCGCGCATGCGCTGGCCGCCAAGCACGGCATCGCCGCCGTCGATGCACCGGTGTCGGGCGGTACCGGCGGCGCCAAGGCCGCGACGCTCACCTTCATGTGCGGCGGCGAGGAGGGCGCGTTCGCCGCAGCCCAGCCGATCCTGGAGAAGATGGGCAAGAAGATCGTCCATTGCGGCGGCGCCGGCGCCGGTCAGGCGGCCAAGATCTGCAACAACATGATCCTGGGCATTTCGATGATCGCGGTCAGCGAGGCTTTTGCGCTAGGCGAAAAGCTCGGCCTGTCGCATCAAGCGCTGTTCGACGTCGCCTCGACCTCGTCGGGCCAGTGCTGGTCGCTGACGTCCTATTGCCCGGTGCCGGGCCCGGTGCCGGCCTCGCCCGCCAACAACGACTACAAGCCCGGCTTCGCGACCGCGCTGATGCTGAAGGATCTCACGCTGTCGCAGGACGCCGCCAAGGCCGCCGGCGCGGCGACGCCGCTCGGGCAGCGCGCGCAGGAGATCTACAAGGCGTTCGAGGCCGCCGGCCATGGTGGCGTCGATTTCTCCGGGATCATTCAGCACGTCCGCAAGCTCGCCGGGACCACCTGATGACGACATTCAAGGACGCACGCGCGTTTCTGCTGGCGCATCGCACCGACTACGATGCCGCGGTGAAGGGTTTTCGCTGGCCCGATCCGGTGCCCTTCAACTGGGCGCTCGACTGGTTCGATACCGAGCTTGCATCCGATCCGGAGAGCCGCGACCGCACGGCGTTATGGATCTTCGATGCCGCGCAGGACCGCCAGACCAAGCTGTCCTTTGCCGCGCTGTCGCGCCGCTCCAACCAGGTTGCGAATTTCCTGCGCGCGCAGGGGCTGAAACGCGGCGACCATCTGCTGCTGCTGCTCGGCAACGTCGTGCCGCTGTGGGAGACCATGCTGGCGGCGATGAAGCTCGGCGTCGTCGTGATCCCCGCGACCACACTGCTGACCACCGACGAGTTGCGTGATCGCCTCGAGCGCGGCCGCGCGAAAGCCGTCGTCGCCGCGCAGGATCAGGTGGCGAAGTTCGCCGAACTCGGCGCCGATGATCTCGTCCGCATCGTCGTCGGCGCGCCGGCGGCACCTGCCGGCTGGCTGCCGTTCGAGCAGGCGGCTGATACGGCCGAGGCGTTCACTCCGGATGGGCCGACGCAGCCGGATGATCCGATGCTGCTCTATTTCACCTCGGGCACCACGGCCAAGCCGAAGCTGGTGCGGCACAGCCATCGCAGCTACCCGGTCGGCCATCTCTCCACGATGTACTGGCTCGGCCTGCAGCCGGGCGACGTGCATCTCAACATCTCCTCCCCGGGCTGGGCCAAGCATGCCTGGAGCTGCTTCTTCTCGCCGTGGAATGCCGGCGCGACAGTGTTCGTCGTCAACCAGCCGCGCTTCGACGCCAAGGGGCTGCTCGCGATCATCAAACGTTGCGGCGTCACCACGCTGTGCGCGCCGCCGACGGTGTGGCGGCTGTTCATCCAGGAGCATCTCGCCGACTTCAAGGTCAGCCTGCGCGAGGCCTGCGGCGCCGGCGAGCCGCTCAATCCGGAAGTCATCGATCAGGTGCGCGCCGCCTGGGGGCTGACGATCCGCGACGGCTATGGCCAGACCGAGACCGCCGCGATCGTCGGTAACTCGCCGGGCCAGAAATTGAAGATCGGCTCGATGGGCCGGCCGCTGCCGGGCTATCGCGTCGAGGTCGCCGACATCGACGGCAATCTGGCAAGCGAGGGCGAGATCACGCTGGCGCTGTCAGGCGAGCGCCCGGCCGGGCTGATGCAGGGCTATCAGGGCGACGACGGCAAGCTGTCCGGCGCCGACGGCACGCGCTATCGCACTGGCGACGTCGTGTTCCGGGACGATGAGGGCTACCTCACCTTCGTCGGCCGCTCCGACGACGTGTTCAAATCGTCCGACTACCGCATCTCGCCGTTCGAGTTGGAGAGCGTGTTGTTGGAGCACGAGGCGGTCGCCGAGGCCGCCGTGGTGCCAAGCCCTGATCCGATCAGGCTTGCGATCCCGAAAGCCTACGTGCTGTTGACCTCCGGCGCGGAGCGCTCGCGCGCGACGGCGCTGTCGATCTTCGCGCATCTGCAGGCGCGGCTCGCGCCGTTCAAGCGGATCCGCCGGCTCGAGCTGGTCAGCGAGCTGCCGAAGACGATCTCCGGAAAAATCCGCCGCGTGCAGTTGCGCCGGCTGGAGCACGAGAACAACCGCACGGATCATCTGCGCGGCACGGAGTTCAAGGAAGAGGATTTCCCGGAGCTGAAGACCAGGCCGTCCGGGCACGAGGTGTAGGAAACGCATGAACCAGATCTGGAAGAAGCCGCCGATTTCGCTTGAAGCCTACCAGGCCATGGTCGGCCGGGAGATCGGCGTGTCGTCATGGCACGTGCTCGATCAGAAGCGCATCGACACCTATGCCGATGTCATTGAGGATCATCAGTTCATCCACGTCGATCCGGAGAAGGCCAAGGGGACGCCGTTCGGCACGACCATCGCGCACGGCTTCCTCACCATGTCGCTGCTGTCGGTGATGTCCTACGAGGTCATGCCGGCGATCGAGGGCACGGCGATGGGCGTCAACTACGGCTTCGACAAGCTGCGCTTCATCTCGCCGGTGAAATCGGGAAAACGCGTGCGCGGCCGCTTCGTGCTGGCGGAAGCCACGCTGCGCAAGCCGAAGGAGTTGCAGTCGCGCACCCATGTCACGGTCGAGATCGAGGGCGAAGACAAGCCCGCGCTGGTCGCCGACTGGATCGGGCTGATCTATCTGAGCTAACAATCTTCGTCACAACCCACCCATCGTCATCGCCGGGCGTGACCCGGCGATCCATCAAGACTGAGAGTCTTTCGAAGTGGATGGATGCCCGGGCCTTCGCCGCGCCGAAGGGGCTTCGGCCCCGCAGGCGGGTCAGGCCCGGGCATGACGACCTCACTGAAGGAAAAGATCATGGCAATCAGATTTGACGGACGC
This sequence comes from Bradyrhizobium sp. HKCCYLRH2015, assembly GCF_051168215.1. Lineage (NCBI taxonomy): Bacteria > Pseudomonadati > Pseudomonadota > Alphaproteobacteria > Hyphomicrobiales > Nitrobacteraceae > Bradyrhizobium > Bradyrhizobium sp. HKCCYLRH2015. The sequence goes on from NZ_JBNPUO010000005.1 coordinate 587,110, forward strand.
GTCGCCATCGTTACCGGCGCAGGCAATGGTCTCGGACGCGCGCATGCGCTGGGACTGGCGAGCCGCGGCGCCAAGGTCGTGGTCAATGATTTCGGCGGCGCGCGCGATGGCACCGGCGGCTCGATGACCGCTGCCGAGACGGTGGTCGAGGAGATCCGCAAGGCCGGCGGCACCGCGATGGCCGACGGCGCCGACGTCTCGAATTTCGAGCAGGTCACGGCGATGGTCGAGCGCGCCACCAAGGAGTGGGGCAGCGTCGACATCATGTGCGCCAATGCCGGCATCCTCAGAGACAAGTCGTTCGCCAAGATGGAGGTGGCGGATTTCGCCAAGGTGCTGGACGTGCATCTGGTCGGCACCTTCTACTGCTGCAAGGCGGTGTGGAACGGCATGCGCGAGCGCAACTACGGCCGCATCGTCATGACGACCTCGTCCTCCGGCCTGTTCGGCAATTTCGGCCAGGCCAATTACGGCGCGGCGAAGACCGGCATGGTCGGCCTGATGAACGTGCTGGCGGAAGAGGGCCGCAAGACCAACATCCGCGTCAACATCATCTCGCCGACCGCGGCCACGCGCATGACCGAGGAGCTGCTGCCGCCGCAGGCGCTGGAGCTGATGAAGCCGGAATCGATCACGCCTGCGGTGGAGTATCTGCTCAGCGAGGACGCGCCCACGCGCACCATCATGGGGGCGGGTGCGGGCTCGTTCGCGGTGATCAGGATCCTGGAGAGCGAGGGCATCAATTTGCCGCCGGAGGAGTGGACGCCGGACGCGGTCGCCGCGCATTTCCAAGAGATCAGCGACATGTCGAAGGCGCGAGCGCTGCAGGGTGCGTTCGAGCAGACCCAGAAGTACGTGTCGCAGGCCGCGGCACGGCTGGGGATCAAGCTGTAGGGCACGAAGCCCGCTCCACACTCACCGTCATGGCCGGGCTTGACCCGGCCATCCACGTCTTTGGCACTGCGGCGTGGACGGGCGTGGATGCCCGGGTCAAGCCCACGGCTGTCCGGTTCAGCTTCCGCATATTGCGAGGCTCAACTGTTGTGGGTTTTTGGCAAGTTGGGGTGG